>JAZRIO010000024.1:0-31635 GCA_045645305.1 Christensenellaceae bacterium | reverse complement strand
TTAAAAAAATATCTTCTTTTAGGGAAGAAGAAAAGAAAAAAGAAGAAGGGCAAGGATTTATCAAATTTACAAAAAAGGAGATAGAATCTATGCCAGAAATTATTCAAAGATTATTTGTTTTTGATGAAAAAGTTATTACATACCGTTTTGTTCGCGGGAAATATTATCAAGCCAGATATCGCCGTGACGGGTTAAACGTTGAAGTCATGTGTAAAGACTTCGAGCAAATGAAGAGGAAATTCATAGAGAAGTTTTACCGAGCGCTAACAGAAAAACAATCGACTAAATATCCAAAATTTAGAGAGTTTGTTGAAGAATGGCTTAAAATTAAGAAACAAACGGTAAAAGAATCAACTTACAATTCGTATGAGAATCTCGTGTTTGCACATATTCTTCCACGATTTGGAAAAATGTTCTTAAACGAAATTACGAGAAAAGAAATTCAAGACTTTTTATTCGGACTAGTTGACCAAGGCAAAAATAGAACAGCGCATAAGATAAAACAACTTATGTCAAATATGTTCGTTATGATTGCCGACGACTACGACTTACGAAACCCAGTAGAAAAAGTAGTGCTTTCACACTATAAAGTTAAAAAGGGTAGGGCGTTTACAAAAGATGAAGAGCATCAAATCATAGAGTATTGTAAAAAGAACCCTTACCTTGCCGGTGTATCTGCCGTGTTAACTTTAATTTATACGGGTATGAGAGTTGGTGAACTTCCGTCAATAAAAGTTTATAGTAATTATCTAACTTGTATTACTGAAAAAACTCGTCGTGGTCACGATGAAGTTGTAAGGAAAATTCCGTTTACGCCTATGCTTAAAAAAGTTATTGATTTAATTGACTTTGAAAAGGCAAAAAATGTAAGTCCTTATAGCGTTCGTGATTTATTAAAGAGAATTTTTCCAGATAGGCACGTTCACGAGTTTCGTTATACATTTATAACGAGAGCCAAAGAGTGCGGAGTTAATCCGGAAGTGGTTATGATATGGTCTGGACACGAATTTGATAACGACGTTAAAACGAGTAGAGTTGATAGGGGTTATACGACTTATTCAGACGAATATCTATTTAGAGAGGCTTCTAAAGTAAGATATGAGCTATAAAAATGCCTAAATCATTAGGAAATTCCTAACGAAAAATGTATTTGGGAACCAACGAGTTTTTCCCCCAATTGTTTCCCAAATGGCATTTTTTAGGGAAAAAACGGGCGTTTTTAACCCCAAAAACACATAAAAATAGATGGTTTTAGCCAAATTTGGCTATTTCCCAAAAAATTTTATAACTCAAAAAGCCTTTATAAAAAACTAGTGGTAAAAAGAAAATCGCTAGGTAAAACCTAACGATTTTCGTGGTGCCGCTGGCCGGACTTGAACCGGCACGGATGTTACTCCGAGGGATTTTAAGTCCCTTGCGTCTGCCTATTCCACCACAGCGGCGAAAAAATAAAAACTCTGAGCAATAACGCGCAGAGTCTTTTTTGGAGGCGCCACCCAGATTTGAACTGGGGGTCAAGGCTTTGCAGGCCCGTGCCTTACCGCTTGGCTATGGCGCCACTGCTTATGAGGAAAAAACCTCATAATAAAAAAATGGAGCGGGAAACGAGATTCGAACTCGCGACATTCGCCTTGGCAAGGCGACGCTCTACCACTGAGCCATTCCCGCAAATTGCAATGGCGAATATATTGGTGGGAACAATAGGGCTCGAACCTATGACCCTCTGCTTGTAAGGCAGATGCTCTCCCAGCTGAGCTATGCTCCCATTTGCTCGCCATTGCTGATATAATATACCAAATTTAAAAACAAAAGGCAAGTGTTTTTATGCTGTTTTTTAAATTTTTTTAAAATTTTTTTCTTTTATTTATTTGGCGGGGGAAAAGTTAGAGTTTAGTTATTAAAATCTTTGATATTATATGTTCTTTTTATATAAAATGCTACTATTAACGGTTGACTGTAAAGTTTATTCATTATATAATATGATAAGAAAAATAAACATTACTAATTTGGAGAAAAAAATGTTTGCTATTGGAATTGACATCGGTGGTATGAGTATAAAGTTTGGCTTGGTTAACGAACAAGGGGAAATTGTGCAAAAGCACGTAATTAAAACCCCTAAAACGGCTACTGAAGGCGTGGATGTTATTATCGAGGGTATAAATGCTGTAATTAAGGAATCGGGCGCACAGATAGAACAAATCCGCGGAATCGGTATCGGTTGCCCCGGCGCAGTTGATTCAAAAGAAGGGATAATTGATGTTTTGCCAAATCTTGGTTGGGAAAGTATTGCAATAAGCAAAACTCTCACTGAAAAATTTAATCTCCCCATTAAACTCTCTAACGATGCAAATGTTGCAACCCTTGCCGAAGTTAAGTTCGGCTCAGCAAAAGAGTTTGATACAGTTATTATGTTCACGCTTGGCACAGGTGTTGGCGGTGGAATTGTTATCGACAAAAAACTTTTTGAAGGCGGTTGGTCACGCGGGGCAGAGTTGGGGCATGCAACCCTTTATGCTGACGGGGAAGAATGCACTTGCGGAAGAAAAGGTTGTATCGAAAGATATGTTTCGGCAACTGCGCTTATGGAAAGGACTGCCCGCGCGATGCAAAATGACAAAAATAGTGCAATGTGGGATTTTGTTAACGGAGATATAACAAAAGTTGACGGCAGAGTTGCTTTCGAGTGCGCTAAAAATGGCGATAAAACGGCAAATGAAGTTGTTGATGGGTATATAAAAGACCTTGCTGAAAGCATTATGAATATGCTTAATATTTTCCGCCCCGAAGCCTTTGTTTTGGGTGGTGGTGTTAGCGCGCAAGGGAAATATCTTACTGATAGATTGACCGAATATTGCGAAAGATTTGAATATGGATATCCCAACTCTCCAAAAACAAAAATCATCACCGCGACACTCGGCAATGATGCGGGTATAATCGGTGCAGCGGCACTTATAGACTAAAATAAAAAAAGAAAAGGCGTAGCGATTAAATTCGCTACGCCTTTTTTATTGCTAATTTTCAAACAAACCGACAAGAGTTTTTGTAACCATTTCTCTCATTGCAAAATAGTCGATATACTCGTGCTTGTCGAACACATATTCGTGAGAAAAAGACTGAATAATATCCATCGCTAAGTGTATTTTTTCAAGCGGATTATCAATTTTTTCGCCAAGGTGTTTTAGTTTTTCGCCAATTTGAAGGGTGATATTATCTTCTAACGCGATAAACTGTGCTCCAACCGCTTCATCAGCACTAGCAAGGGAGTGTAATGCCTCGTGAATTTTCCTGTTGTTCTTGTGCGTTTTTATCGCTTGGTCAATCATTTTTGGGATAACCGCACCATAATCAACGGGGGCGGAAAGTTTATCGATAAGTTTTAAGAAGGGATCGAAAACCTTGTTGATATAAACTTCCAAAACGCAAATTAAAATATCGCGCTTGTCTTGAAAATATCCATAAACAATACCCGTAGAAACACCTGCGCGCTTTGCAATTTCAGCGGTGTTTGTGCCGTAATAACCCACTTCGGAAAATAGGGCATATCCCGCTTCAATAATCTTGTTTTTCTTTTCAATCGACCGCGATTGTTGCGGTTCTCTAACCAAATTTTTCATAGTGTATTCATTATATAATAAAAGCAAAAAGATGTCAATTCAAATGCGAAAAAAATTTCACAATTTACCATAAAAGTTGAAAAACTTTTCACATTTTGTTTGACATTAATGAATATAAATGTTAATATATAATCGTAAAACTGAAATAAGTTTCATATTTGGAGCAAAATAATGATAAAAACTTTAGATAAATTCGCAATCGGCGAGAGCGGAACAGTTGTTGCCGTGACTGGCGAGCGAAAGATAAAGAGAAGACTTTACGATATGGGTATTACCAACGGCGCGGAGATATATTTAAGAAAAAAAGCACCACTTGGCGACCCGATTGAAGTTACTGTTAGGAGTTATGAACTTTCTTTAAGAAAGAGTGAAGCACAACTTGTTAGTTTGGAGGTGCACCATGTTTAAGTGTGCATTAGCAGGCAATCCCAACTGCGGAAAAACCACCCTTTTTAACGGGCTTACGGGCTCAACAGCGCACGTTGGTAACTGGCCGGGGGTTACCGTTGATAAAAGAGAGGGTGTTTATAGAAAAGGCGAGGAACCTATTGCTGTTGTTGACCTTCCGGGGATATATTCCTTGTCCCCATATACACAAGAAGAAGTTATTGCAAGAAATTATATTCTTGATGAGAAACCCGATTGTGTTATCAACATTATCGATGCGACAAACTTAGAAAGAAACCTATATTTAACCACCCAAATCATGGAAATTGATGTTCCTATCGTTTTGGCGCTAAACATGATGGATGCGGTTGAAAAACGGGGGGATAAAATAGATGTAAAAGAGTTGGAAAAGCGATTGGGGCTTCCCGTAGTGCAAATTTGCGCACTCAAAAGTGAAGGGCTTGATGAACTTATGGAAATCGCTTATAAAGAGTGCAAAAAGCAAAGAAATGGCAGAACGGTTTTAGATGAAACACCATTAAAGCACCTTGTCAGCGACCTAACAATTGCACTTTCTGGCCAAGGGGTTGATAACCCTGTGTTCCACGCGGTAAAACTTGCCGAACTTGATGATTTGGAAGTGCTTATGCACAAAGACACCGTTTCAATGGTAGATGCGTTTAAGAAAAGCAATTTAGACGATACTTTTGGCGATGATTTTGAAGCACTTGTTGCGGACAGTAGATATAAATATATAACCAAATATTTTTCACCCGCATTAAAGAGAAAGAGTAAGGAAAAATTCATAGTTACCCCAAGCGATAAAGCCGATAAAGTTTTAACGCATAAGATTTGGGGATTACCTATATTTTTACTTATACTTTTCACCATTTTCCACTTGACCTTTTCGGAAAACTTGCTCTTTTTAGGCGGACTTTTGGGCGATGACTTCGTTGCACTTGAAGGCACTGCGTTTGCTGGTGTTTTTGGTGAGGGTGGTATAAACTCCCCAGGTGTATCGTTAATGAACCTTGTGGGGCTATTAACTGATACGATATCGGGCATTGTTGCAGGGTGGTTATCAAACAGTGCGCCGTGGGTTGCTGGACTTATTTGTGACGGAATTTTGGGCGGAATATTTGCCGTTTTAAGTTTTTTACCGCAAATTTTAGTGCTTTTCTTGTTCTTCTCAATTTTAGAAGACAGTGGTTATATGGCGAGAATTGCCTTTATACTTGATAGATTACTCCGTAAATTCGGTCTTTCAGGCAGAGCGTTTTTGCCTATGGTAATGGGCTTTGGATGTTCAGTTCCCGCAATGATTAACACTAGAACACTTGCCGATGAAAAGGAAAAACTTGCAACGATTAGGGTAATACCTTTCTTCAGTTGCGGTGCAAAATTGCCTATTTTAACGGCGGTTGCAGGCGCGATTATCACAAAGGGAAATCTTACGGCTGGCTATGCTGATATTATTACTTACAGTATGTATTTAGTTGGTATAGTTACTGCATTAATTGCTGTAATTTTGATGAGAAAGACTACTCAAAAAGGTGAAACTCCACCTTTTATTATGGAACTTCCATCATATCACGCACCACAATTAAGAAATTTAATAGTGCTACTTTGGGAAAAGGCAAAGCACTTTTTCCATAAAGCATTTACCATAATTTTAGCATCGACCATAGTAGTTTGGGTTGCAAGTCACTTTAGTTTTACTTGGCAATTCTTAGAAGAAGATCAAATGAGCCAAAGTATTTTAGCAGGGCTTAGCGGACTTATTCAACCCTTGTTTACACCGTTAGGATTTGGTAGTCAATTATCTTCTTACGGTTGGGTGTTTGCTCTTGCTGCACTTACAGGACTTATCGCCAAAGAAAACGTTGTTGCAACACTCGGTTCGCTTGCGGTTGGTCTTGGATTCTTAGGCATAGACGGACTTTTCTTATCAACGGCAATATCAACACCCGCGCTACTTTCTTTCATTGCATTTAATATGACAACTATTCCTTGCTTTGCTGCTGTATCAGCGGCAAAAGGCGAAATGCCCGATAAGAAAAAATTCAAGTGGACACTTGTGTTTTGGATTGCAACATCCTTTATAGTGTCATCTGCAATATATTTTATTGGAACTTGGTGGTGGACTTTGTTTATCTACCTTGCAGTAGCGGTTTTGGTTGCTCTTATCATTGCACTCATAAACAAAAAAGGTGAAAGGAAGGTGTAATTATGGGCTTTGTTGAAATTGCGGTAATAGTTTCTTGCTCCTTGATAGTTGGCGGTGTTATTGTTAGCGCCATTATCAATAAAAAGAAAGGGAAGCACAATTGTGGTTGCGGTTGCGACTGTTCAAAGTGTGCGTCTTGCAAAATTAAAGAACAAAACTAAAAAAATCGGTAGCGCTTATAAAAGCGTTACCGATTAATTTTTTAACTAGAATACAACTTTAACAGTCATTGATTCATCAAGGCGAGAGATAGCCGAAATTTTCCATTTGTTTGCATCGGCAATACTCTTTGCTATTGAAAGACCAAGTCCGCTACCACCCGAATCGCGTGAGCGGGAGTTGTCACCGCGGTAAAATCTTTCAAATACTTTGTTTGAATCTTTGTCAGGAACACTGCTTCCTGAATTTTCCACCAAGAAAACAATTTTTCCGTTTTCTTTTTTTAACTTAACGAAAATTGTGCTATTTTCATCAGAGTGTTTTATTGCATTGTCGATGAGAATATTAACAATGGTTTTTGCGCTTTTCAAGTCACCTAAAAGTTTGACATTTTCTATTACGTCAAGTTCGATAATTTTTCCCTTTTCAAAAGCGATTGCATCAAAGGGGAGAACTGAGTTTATTATTTCACTTGAAAGGTCAAACTCCATTTTAGATAGGTTAAGGTTGCCTTCATCCATTTTAGCAAGAGTTAGCATATCGCCAATAAGTAAATTCATTCTGTCCGTTTGCGACTGAATATTTTTAATCCACTGGTTATTTTCATCATCTTTTAGAACATCGGCATTAGCAGATATTATCGCAAGTGGAGTTTTAAGTTCGTGGCTAGCGTTAGATATAAACTGTTTTTGTTTTTTAAGCGTTTGTTTTATCGGGTCAAAAACCTTAAAAGATACGCGGTAAACAACATAGAACAAGACACCGTATACGATTAGCAAGAACAAAAAAACTGAGTTAGTTCTTTGGTGAACTGCCGTTAAACTATCAGCAGTATCGCAGGCTACTAATAAATATTTTTGTCCAACACTGTCGATAGGGGTGATTTTGTATCTAACTTTTCCAACTTTGCCAGAGTTATAAGGCTTAGCGATTGCCGTTTCAATGATAGAATTTATTTTCTCTTCGGTAAAAGTATCGCCGTCGTGCCAAAACTCATAATTTGTAGCACCGGTTTGTTTGTGGTGAACGATAAGTACGATAAATGTGTCAGGGTTAATGTTTTTTTCGCCTTTTGTTGCAAAATCTTTGGTGGTATCGGTTAAAAGAGTGTCAACATTATATTCGTGTATGCTATGTGCCAAAATGTAAGTTGCACCGCTGATTAGGGCAAAAACGAGAAGAAGAACGGACATTGTTATGGCAATAAAAACTGTTTGCGCTCTCTTAATCATTTCTTTTCTCCAATAACATAACCTATACTGCGCACCGATTTAATTTCGGTTGATGAGCCAACGGCAAGCAGTTTTTTTCTTAAAAAGGAAACATAAACTTCAATAGTGTTATATTCGGCCTCGCTATCGTATCCCCAAATTTTTTCAATGAATTTTTCTTTGTTGATAATTTTTCCGTCCGATAAGAAAAGCATTTCCAAAATTTGGAACTCTTTTTTACCTAATAAAATTGTTCTTTCGCCTTTAGAAAGTTCTAAAGTATCGCGGTTTAGGGTGATGTCATTATAGGTTAAAACATCGCCTAAAAAGGTATTTTTTCTTCTTAAAAGCGCGCGAATTCTCGCAAGCAATTCATCGGTGTGGAAAGGCTTGGTAAGGTAATCATCAGCACCGAGATTAAGCCCTTCAATTTTATCTGCTATTTCCGATTTTGCGGTAAGGAAAAGCACAGGCACATCAATCTTATTGGCGCGCAAAGTTTTAAGTAGTGTAAAGCCATCCATTTCCGGCATCATAACATCTAGAATAATAAAATCATAAATACCAGTTAGGGCAAGGTGAAGACCATCTTCTCCATTTAGGGCGCAGTCTACAGAATAATTATTTTGTTCTAAAATCTTTTCGAGCGCATCGGTTAATTGGCGCTCATCATCAACAACTAATATCTTCATAATTTTATTATAACATATAATAGTTGAAATTTACTTAAAAAATTTTAATAAAAAAATTCAACTTTTTTATAAATCTTAAAAATTTTCAATATAAATTCAAGTTTTCTTTGTTAAACTTTAGGCGTAAAGAGCGAAAACTCTTTACGGATAAATTCAGTCCACACTCTCAATAAACTTTTTCCTGGGGTATTACGTCGATAAACTCGGCGTTTTACCTTTTTAAATGGCTTTTTCGCTCAATCTAATTAATTTTTGACGGCAAAATACTGTGAAATTCCTCGCGTTTTGTTCAGTTGCATACTTTACAAGTATGCGTCCTCACAAGAACGCGCGCCTTTCTTGTATTTTGCTCGTCAAACCGCTTCGCTAATTAATTATCTTTCGCTCCAAAGCCTTGATTATAATAGTTATCAAAATACTGTGAAAATCGTCGCGTTTTATTTAAGTGCATATTTTTCAAGTATGCGCTAAACAAAACAAACAAAAAAACACCCAAAAGGGTGTTTTTGTTTTTATAATAAGGGGATTGTAGCAAGGTATTCTACGTCGGGTTTATCTTTAGAATCACCTTCAGCGAGAACGAAAAGTTTTTGAACAACTATTCCGCCCGATTCTTTAACAAGGTTTTCTAAACCTTTAAGGCTTTCACCTGTAGAGATAACGTCATCAACGATAGCAACTTTTTTGCCACGGATAAGGTCAACGTCGTGTGCGGAAAGATAAAGTTCTTGTGGCTTACCTGTTGTTATAGATTCGCCGTAAGCAATGTGCACACCATCTTGCATATAAAGTTTTTTAGATTTTCTAGCAACTGCGTAATAGGGCATATTAAGTTCTCTTGCAACAACATGTGTGAGTTGAAGCCCTTTTGATTCGGCAGTGATTAAAACTTCTGCATTTTTAACTAATTTGGCAAGTTCTTTTCCGCAATGTTCAGTAAGTGCGGTATCGCCGTGTAAGTTAAAAAACGCGATGGAAATTCCGCTGGGGAGTTTTAGAACTGGTAAATCTGCTTTGTATCCACAAATGTCTACAGTATGAAATTTGCTCATAATACACCTTCTTTAAGTAAGTATATTTACATTTTAGCACAGTAAAATCAATTTGTCCAATAAAAACATAAAATAAAAACCTAAAACATAATTTAAAAAGAAAAGCGGAGGTGACTATGGCCGTTCATAATCTTTCAGCAAGCAGTTTAGCGCAACAATTTAATTCGGATATTGAAAAAGGGCTGTCTTTTTCCGCCCTAAATATTAACTTAAATAAATACGGGCGCAATAAATTAACCGAAAAAAAGCAAGAAGGGATATTTTCAAGAATTTTTTCCGCCCTTCGTGAGCCAATGCTTTTAATTTTGCTCTTTGGTTTTATCATTGCTTTTGGAACTAATTTAGGCAAGTATCTTAAGTCTAAAGATGCTGACTTTTTTGAGTGTTTTGGTATTCTTTTCGCTATAATTTTATCCGTTTCTATCACTCTTTTTATGGAGGGGAGTTCTCGCAAAGCCTTTAAGGCTTTAAGCAGTATTTACGATAATGTTTTAGTCAAGGTAATTCGCGATGGGAAAATTATCGTGGCGCGCCAAACCGATATTGTAAATGGCGATATTGTCTTGCTTGAAACGGGCGACAAAATCGTTGCTGATGGAAGAATAATTGAGTGCTCTTCACTTCGCGTAGATGAATCTGCTCTTACGGGTGAGAGCCTTGCGGTGGAAAAGAACGCGGAGATTATAGATAGAGAAAGTGTGCCCCTTGCCGAGCGGACAAATTGTGTGTATTCGGGAACTTTTGTTACGGCTGGAAGCGGAAAAATGCTTGTTACCGCAATTGGCGATAGTACCGAAATAGGCAAGATTGCGGGCGAACTTGATGGTGGAAAGGAAACATTTTCGCCCCTTCAACAAAAACTAAATAAACTGGGCAAAACAATATCAATTATCGGCATAATCACTGCTATTTTTGTGTTTACTGTTTCCGCGTTGAAACTGTATTTTCTAGGGGAATTAAATTTTGATGGAATTCAAGACTTATTTTTGTCGTGTATAATTTTAATTGTTGCAGCAGTTCCCGAAGGTTTACCGACAATAGTTGCCGTGTCGCTCGCGTTAAATATGATAAAACTTGCACGAGAAAACGCGCTTATTAAAAAGATGACTGCAACCGAAACGACAGGTGCAATTAGCGTTATTTGTTCGGATAAAACGGGCACTATTACCGAGAACAAAATGAAAATTACTTTAGTGTGTGACGGTGTTTCTTGTGGGGAAGTTGAGGGCAAACTAACCCAAGTGTTAAAACAAAACTTTGTGCTTAATTCCACTGCCGATTTAGAGTTTAACGGCAAAAGAAAAATAAATAAGGGCAATGCTACCGAGTGCGCATTGTTAGATGCCTTTTTAAGGGCGGAAAACAATCAAGATTATCTATCTTTTAGAAAGAGTTATAAAGTGCTTGATAGAGAGCCTTTTTCAAGCGACAAGAAGTATATGACAACCACCATTTATGCGGAAAATGGAAGAAGGATTTTACTTAAAGGCGCGCCCGAAGTTGTTCTTTCTAAATGCGCGCTTAACCACTCGCAAAAAAGTTCAATCATTGATAATATAGAAAAACACCAACGCGAAGCAAAGCGCGTGATTTGTTTTGCCCACGCTGATAATATCGCTAACGATGCAAGTGAGTTTTTGTTCATTTACGATGGTTTTGCGGTTATTGAAGACCCCATTAGAAAAGAAGTTTATAAAGCCGTTTTAGATGCAAAAAGGGCGGGAATAAAGATAAAAATGCTCACGGGCGACAATATTGTTACTGCCTTTGCAATAGCAAAAAAATTAAAGATTGCAACGAACGAAAACGAGATTATGCTTGCCGAACAAATAGATAAATTAGATGACAAACAGTTATCTATCGCGCTAAAAAAGGTTAGTGTTGTTGCAAGAAGCACGCCAATGACCAAACTCCGCATTGTTAAAGCACTAAAAGAAATGGGCGAAGTCGTTGCCGTTACGGGTGATGGGATAAATGATGCGCCCGCAATCAAGCACGCGGATGTGGGCATTGCAATGGGCATAAGCGGAAGCGAAATCACCAAAGAAACGGCGGATGTTGTGCTTCTTGATGACAGTTTTGCAACCGTTATGAAAGCCGTGTCGTTCGGTAGGAACGTGTATAGAAATTTGCAAAGGTTTATACTTTTTCAATTGACTGTAAACCTATCCGCTTTGCTTTTTATAACGGTATGCGCAGTGCTTGGTTTAGATGCGCCTTTTAACACCTTCCAATTACTCTGGATAAATGTTATTATGGACGGACCGCCCGCGTTAACTTTAGGGCTTGAACGCGCGAGTGATAATTTAATGGATCTTAAGCCTATTAGCCGAAACAAAAGTATAGTTGGAATAAAAATGCTTATTAGAATAATTATCGGCGGTGTATTTATAGGCGGGGTTATTTTGTTTCAACATTTATTCAACTTCTTAAAGGTGCCGTATAAAGAGAGTAGTGGGGCAATATTTACCTTGTTTATTCTCTTTCAACTCTTCAATGCCTTTAATTGTAGAGAACTTGGCGCGCGCTCAATATTTAGTAGTGTAGGTAAGAATAAGGTTATGGTGTGGACCTTTTTGACCGTGTTTGTTCTTCACGTGTTTATAGTTCAAGTTGCAAATAAAGTTTTTTCGATAAGTCCGATGTGTTTTTTAACTTGGATAAAAGTTGTCATAACCGCATCATCGGTATTGGTTTTCTCTGAATTCGGAAAGGTTGTATTTAGACGCCTATTCGACAAAAATCGCAAAATAATTTTGCCAAAACACAAAAAATCATTATAAGAAGAAAAAGTTAGTAAATAAATTTTTTGGCGGAGCGTAAACTAAACTCATATGAATAACCAAATAAACATTTCAGAAAATGCTGTAAATGAAAGCAATTTATTATACGTTCAGTCGGCAATCAGTGATTTTTGCGAGTGCGCAGACTGTTCGGCAAGACTAAAAAATGTGGGCGATAGGGCGGTTTTAACTATCACTTTTTCCGAGTGCTATAAAGATATAATCCACTCGGAAATTGCTGATAAAATAGCCGAAATTATTGCCATTAAATATAAATACGATTTTTTTAAGCAGGAAATATCGGTTAGCGGTTTAAAGAGTATTGAAAAAGAGATTTTGTTTACAAGTTTAATTGCTGCAGACCTTGACGATGATAAAAAATATTCCTTTTCAAAACTGATTGATTATTCAGATTTTGCGATAGACGGAGTGTATAATTTTAGGCTTAAACCATTAAAGAAAAAGTGGCAAGACGTTTGCTCTTATATTCCTACTTGTTTTATGACAAGTCAGTTAAGCGAGTTTGTTAAATTTTTGCTTGAAAACAAGAAAAAAAGGGTGTATATTGAGGGCGGAAGGGTATACGATTCGCATTTTAGACGGCTAAAAAGATGTTCACTTTTGGGCGGTGAAGGGGTTGAAGTTTTGCGCGAAGTGCTACTTAGCAACTGTGGGAAAATTGATCTTTGCGGAAATGTGCCCGAAGATGACGAGCGGTATTTAAGAGAATTTTATTCGGATAAAATAACCTTTTTGCCAATGCGCGAAAAGGGCGAAAAATATATACACTAAAAGGTTGACAAAGATTAAAATATGGTATATTATATATGTAGAATAAGCCGTTAAGAGCGGACAAGTAGTATCTTTGTCGCGGTTTTTAGAGAGTGGATGGTGCTGTGAATTCCATAACTGCAAAAGAATATGAAACCACCGTTTTGGCAAAGGTTAGCGGACCTTTATCCGCAAAGAGAGGTCGTAAAAATTTTTTACGGCAATTAAGGTGGAAACGCGGAAATTATTTCGTCCTTAAACAGTTGTTTAAGGGCGTTTTTTTATTGGAGGAACTTATGAAAATTACACTTAAAGACGGTTCTTTTTTAGAGTTTGATGCACCGATTTCAGCATCGGATGTTGCAAAAACTATTTCAGAAGGATTGTGGAGAAATGCAGTTTGCGCAAAGATTGACGGGGAACTTGTTGACCTTTCAACCGTTATCGATAAAGATGTGGAATTGCAAATTGTAACACTTAAAGATAAAGAAGGACTTGACGTTTACCGTCACACCGTTTCACACGTTTTGGCGCAAGCGGTTAAAAATATTTACCCGACAAGTAAACTTGCTATCGGACCTACTATTGAAAACGGTTTTTATTATGATATTGAGTTCAAAACACCCGTTACTCAACAAGATTTAGCAAAAATTGAAAGCGAAATGAAGGATATTATTAAGAGTGACCTTCCTATTGAGCGCATCGTTTATAGCAAAAAAGACGCGGTTAAATTGTTCAAAGATTTTTCAGAGCCTTATAAAGTAGAACTCATCAACGATTTGCCCGGCAAGAGCATTATCTCTTGCTATAAGCAAGGTGACTTTATGGACCTTTGCCGTGGACCGCACCTTCCTTCAACTGGAAGAATTAAGGCATTCAAGTTGACTTCAGTTACAGGTGCTTATTGGCGCGGTGATGAAAAGAACAAGATGCTCACTAGAATTTACGGCACGGCTTTCCCAAAAAAGAGCGACCTTGATGAGTATTTGACCGCTTTAGAAGAAGCAAAGAAACGCGACCACAATAAACTCGGTAGAGAACTTGGTATTTTCTTAACTGAAGAAGTTGTTGGTCAAGGCCTTCCTATTCTTGCACCTAAGGGCGCAAAGATTATGCAAATTTTGCAAAGATTTGTTGAAGATGAAGAAGAAAAGCGTGGTTTTATGATTACCAAAACTCCGTATATGGCAAAGCATGACCTTTACCGTATTTCAGGACACTGGGATCACTATAGAGATAAAATGTTTATTTTGGGCGATGAAAATTCACCCGAAGCAATGGCGCTCCGCCCGATGACTTGTCCTTTCCAATACCAAATCTATAAGAACGGACTTAAGAGTTATCGTGATCTTCCTTGCCGTTATAGTGAAACTGCAACCTTGTTTAGAAAGGAAGCAAGTGGTGAAATGCACGGTCTTATCCGCGTTCGCCAATTCACTTTGTCTGACGGACACATCGTTTGTACTCCCGACCAAATTGAAGAAGAATTTAAGCGTTGTTTAGAACTCAGTTATTATTTCCTTGATTGCTTGGGTATGAGAGAAGATGTAACCTTTAGATTTAGTAAACGCGGTGCTTTAAATAAGTCAAAATATATCGACAACGATAAGGCTTGGAACGAAACTGAAGCGCTTATGAAACAAATTCTTGACGGTCTTAAAATCGACTACGTTGAGGCTGATGATGAAGCGGCTTTCTACGGACCTAAACTTGACGTTCAAGCAAGAAACGTTTACGGAAAAGAAGATACCATTATCACAATTCAATTAGACTTTGCTGCAGGTCGCAGTTTTGATATGACTTATATTGATGAAAACGGTGAAAAACAATATCCGTTCATTATTCATAGAAGTTCTATCGGTTGCTATGAAAGAACTCTTGCAATGCTTATTGAAAAGTATGCCGGCGCTTTCCCGCTTTGGATTTGTCCCGTACAAGTTAAGGTGTTAAGTCTTACCAATAGAACGGCTGACTATGCTAACGAAATCGTAGCAGAACTTGCTAAATACGGCATTAGGGCAGAAGCGGATAATAGAAACGAAACTATCGGCTATAAGATTAGAGAAGCAACACTTGAAAAAGTGCCGTATCAATTGGTTGTTGGCGATAAAGAGTTTGAAGAAAAAACCGTTTCAGTTTCAAGCAGAAAAGAAGGTAAACTCGGTGCTATGAGTATCGATGCAATCATCAAAAAACTCGTTGATGAAGATAGAAGTAGAAAGGCATAAAACAAGATTAAACCCCAAAAAACCGCCAGTTTTGGCGGTTTTTTATATTATTTTACATATAAAACAAGCAAAAGCGCAAGAGAAAAAACTTGCAATCAGCGATATTATAATGGGCAATGTTAGTTTTTTTGTTTTTGCGCCCGCAAAGTAAACGGCTGCAACGTAAAATACCGTTTCGCTACTGCCGTAGATTACTGATGCTGAACGGGCAAGATAACTATCCACACCATAAGTTTGGTAAATATCCGCTAAAACGGCAAGTGAACCGCTACCCGAAAAAGGCTTTATTAAGACCAATTTTGTAAGTTCTTTTGGTATCCCAAAAAGTGAAAAAACGGGGCTTAAAAACCTTGTTATCACCCCTGATAATCCGCTCGCTTCAAACAGTTCTGTTAGAACGAAAATGCTAACTAAATAGGGGAAGATGCTAACGGCAAAAGGTATGGCGGACTTTGCACCTAAAGTAAACGCATCGTACGGCTTGACCTTTTTAATTATAGCAAAAACAAATATTAAAAAAAACAATACGGGAATTAAGTATTTTGACATTTGCGGTTTGGCTTTTTAATAAAGATTTTTACAAGCAAAACACCGATTATCGTTGATAAAAGTGTTGCTAAAACTGTGGGCAAAATTATATCGGCGGGGGAAGATGAATTGAGCGAAGTTCTAAGCGCCATCACCGATGACGGTATAAGTTGAATACTGGTTGCATTTATAACAAAAAACATAGCGATTGCATACTCAGTGTTTTTGTGTTTTTCAAGTTCGCCAATCGCCTTGATTCCCATAGGTGTTGTTGCACCGCTCATACCCAAAATGTTTGCCGAAATATTTAAGGACATATAGTCGTTTGCCTTGTCTGGCACTTTGCCAAAAAGTAATCGATTTATAGGTTTAAGAAGTTTTGCAAACTTGTTTGAAATACCGCTTTTTTCCATAAGAGAAAAAACGCCCATCCAAACAGCGTAAATAACAACCATTTTTAAGGTTAGTGAAAGTGCCTTTTCTCCACCTAAAAGCATACTTGATAATGCTTTTTCAGGGGAAGAAAAGCAAAGCATTGCCATAGAAATTGTTAAAACTAACCCAAAAATTGCGTTCATAGTAAATTTTATGCCTAATTATCCTTGAATATGAGAAAAAAATGTGTTAAAATAGATAGGATAAAAATACTTGCCTTTATAAGGCAATAAAATTTTTGGAGCAAACAATGAAGGAAAAATTTTACATCACCACCGCAATAGCATACACTTCAGGTAAACCGCACATCGGCAACACTTACGAAGCAATTCTTGCTGACTCTATCGCAAGATTTAAGCGCTTTGAAGGTTACGACGTGTTTATGCAAACTGGTACTGACGAACACGGTCAAAAAATAGAAGAAAAGGCAGCAGCCGCAGGCAAAACCCCCAAGGAGTTTGTTGATGGCGTTGCAAAAGAAATACAACAAATTTGGGACTTGGTTGGCGTTTCTTACGATAAGTTTATTAGAACTACCGATGAATACCACGAAAAGCAAGTTCAAAAAATCTTCAAAAAATTATACGAACAAGGGGATATTTATAAAGGCTCTTACGAAGGTTGGTATTGCACGCCTTGTGAATCTTTCTGGACGGAAAGCCAACTCGTAGACGGCAAGTGTCCCGACTGTGGTAGAGAAGTTAAAAAATCTCAAGAAGAAGCATATTTCTTTAAGATGAGCAAGTATGCCGATAGATTGATGCAATATTATAACGACCACCCAGAATTTATTCTTCCCGTTTCAAGAAAGAACGAAATGGTAAACAACTTCTTAAAACCGGGGCTTCAAGACCTTTGTGTTTCAAGGAGCACCTTTAAGTGGGGTATTCCCGTTGATTTTGATAGTAAGCACGTTGTTTACGTTTGGCTTGATGCATTAACCAACTATATCACTGGTATCGGTTACGATGCTGACGGAAACAACCAAGAGTTGTATAATAAACTCTGGCCGGCAGACGTGCACGTTATCGGTAAAGATATCATCCGTTTCCACACCATTTATTGGCCCATATTCTTAATGGCGCTCGATATTCCGTTGCCCAAAAAGGTATACGGCCACGGTTGGCTTTTGCAAGAAGGCGGAAAAATGAGCAAGTCTAAAGGTAATGTTATCTATGCTGATGACTTGGTTGGCTATTTTGGCAAAGATGCCGTTAGATATTACGTTTTAACTGCAATGCCACAAGATAACGACGGTCTTATTTCTTGGGAAAGCGTTATTGAAACTATAAATAGCGACCTTGCAAACGTATACGGCAACTTGGTAAGCAGAACTATCGCTATGAGCAATAAATACTTTGGCGGTGTTGTTGAAAATGCCAACGTTTGCGAAGACGTTGATAACGACTTAAAGCAAGTTGTTATGTCCGCAAGAGACAAAGTAAAAGCAAAGATGAACGAATATAAGATTGCCGATGCTATTTTTGAAATTATGAGTGTGTTTAGAAGGGCAAATAAGTACATTGATGAAACTATGCCTTGGGCGCTTGCAAAAGATAGCGAAAAGCAAGATAGATTAAAAACCGTTCTTTATAACTTGACTGAAAGTATCATTATTGGAACTTCGCTTCTTAGACCTTTCCTTACCGATACTGCGGATAAAGTTAGCGCAATGCTTAACCTTCCCATTAGAACCTTTGACGAAGCCGATAAGTTTGGCTTGATTAAAACGGCAAAGGTAACTGAAGCACCCGAAATCTTGTTTGCAAGACTTGACAGTGCAAAGATTATGGAAAAGGTTAACGCAATGATTGAAGAGAGAAGAGAAAAGGCGGAAGTAAAAGTGGAAGAAAAGAAAGAAGAAAAGAAAGTTGAAGCAAAAACACACGACCATACTGCAAAAGCACCCATTGACTTTGAAGAATTTTCAAAAATCGAATTAAGGGTTGCTCTCGTTACTGCTTGTGAAAAGGTGGAAAAGAGTAAAAAACTCTTAAAACTCACCGTAAAACTTGGCGAAGAAACGAGAACGGTTGTTAGTGGTATTGCTGGGTATTATACACCAGAAGAATTGATTGGCAAAAAACTTACTATGGTTACTAACCTTAAGCCTGCAAAACTTTGCGGAATCGTTAGTGAAGGCATGATAGTTTGTGCTGAAGATGACAACGGAAATATTGCATATCTCTCACCCGAAAAGGATATGCCCGATGGAAGTATGGTGTTCTAATGTTTATTGACACACATTGTCACTTGCACGACCAAAAACTTGTCGATACCGACCTTCATGTAGGGGAATATTTGCGCGATGGTGTTGATATCGTTATAAACGCAGGGTGTTGTGCCTTAACTTCAGAAATGGGGCGCGACCTTGCGGAAAAATATCCGTCGGTATATTTTATGACAGGTTGTCATCCAAGCGATTCTAACGGATTTGACGAGAAAGAGTTTGAACGCATAAAAAAACTCACTTCGCACGATAAGTGTGTTGCGGTTGGAGAGATAGGGCTTGACTATTATTGGGAGCCTTATGATAAAGCCGTTCAACAAAGGGTTTTTTTAGAGCAAATTGAACTTGCGCACCAATCAAAACTCCCGATATGTATTCACAGTCGCGATGCGACGGCGGATACCTTGAAAATACTTAAAGATAACAAGTCTAAATTAGAATATGGCGCGGTTATGCACTGCTTTTCAGGAAGCAAGGAAACGGCTATGGATGTTCTTAAATTAGGGCTTTACATATCCTTTGCAGGTCCGCTCACTTTTAAGAACGCATCTAACCTTGTTGAAGTGGCAAAGATTGTGCCTGAAGATAGGTGCCTTACCGAAACTGACTGTCCGTATTTGACACCGCACCCATTTAGGGGCAAACTCAATTCTCCAAAACACGTTTCGCTCGTTACTGCAAAACTTGCTGAATTTAAGGGAGTGAGTGTTGAATATATGGCGGAAAGGGTTATGGAAAACGCAAAGCGATTGTTTTATAAACTGAAATAATTTAAAAACAAAATAAAGCCGAGTTGTCGGCTTTATTTTGAATTTTCTCAATCGTCATTTGTATAAAAACGATATATTAGTAAAGAAGTTCTCTTTACATTAGTATTATGGGTAAAAACGCGTTATCTATGCGCGAAAATTAAGGAAAATAATGGAAAAATCATTAAAGACACTACTTGCCGAACATGGCTTTTCTTTCAAGAAAGCATTTGGTCAAAACTTCTTAACAGATGACAATCTTTTAGCCGAAATTGTGGATAAAGCAGGCATCACAAGTGAAGATACTGTTTTAGAAATTGGCCCAGGTGCAGGCGCGCTTACAAGGCATATCGCAAAACGCGCTAAAAAGGTTGTTTGCTATGAAATAGACACCAAACTTAAGCCCGTTTTAGAAGATGTTTTAAGCGGTCAAGACAATGTGGAAATTATCTTTTCCGACATTATGAAATGCCCGATAGAGCAAGTTGAAAATAAACTTGGCGGTAAATACGTTATGGTGGCAAACCTTCCGTATTATATAACAACGCCTATCGTTATGAAGTTTATCGAACAAGCAAAAAATCTTAAAGCAATGGTGATTATGGTGCAAGAAGAAGTTGCACTCCGTTTTGCTTCGCCCGCAGGTCACGCTGATTACGGTGCGATTACGGTTGGTATAAATTTAAGGGGAAGTGCGGAGATAATAATTAGAGTTCCTAGAGAAAAATTTACTCCCGCACCCAATGTTGATTCTGCAGTAATAAAAATTACTATTGATGAAAATAAGTTCAACGGAATTGATTTTTCTAAGGTTAGAGAAGTTGTTAGAATTGCCTTTTCAAGTAGAAGAAAAATGCTTGTTAATAACCTTATGAACGGATATAAAATTCCACGAGAAAAGGCAAATGAAATACTTGAAAAAGCCGAGATTTCTCTTACCGAAAGGGGTGAGAGTTTGTCGGCTGAACAGTTTGTTGTTTTATCGCAAGTCATTAGTAAAGAAGGGATATAATAATGAGTGAAAAACAAAGGATTGTGCTTGCTAGTGGAAATAAGCACAAGGTTAAAGAAATAGCACAAATGCTTCCCGAATTTGATGTTGTTGGCTATAAAGATTTGGGCTATGAGTTTGAAATTGAAGAAAACGGAAGCACCTTTTATGAAAATGCACTTTGCAAGGCAAAAGCGGTTGCTGAAGCCTTGAATTTACCAGCGTTGAGTGATGATAGTGGTATATGTGCCACCGCCCTTAACGGCGAGCCAGGTATTTATAGCGCAAGGTATGCTGGCGATGGAAATGATGAGCATAATAATGAGTTGTTGCTTAAAAATCTTGCTGATAAAGAAGATAGAAGCGCAAAGTACGTTTGTTGTTTAGTTTTTTATAAACCCAACGGGGAAATTATCACCGCAACGGGCGAAACGAGTGGCAGAATTTTATTTGAGCCACAAGGAAATAACGGCTTTGGTTACGACCCTATATTTTTTAGTGACGACCTAAATAAATGCCTAGGAATTGCAACCGATGAAGAGAAAAATACCGTTAGTCACCGCTTCCGCGCACTAGAAAAATTAAGGGAAAAATTAAGGTGAAAACTGCTGTAATTTTATCCGATACACACGGTAATTTTTCGGCAATTGATAAACTTTTACCCATAATGAGCGAGGCTAATTTTGTTATACATTTGGGCGACCATGATGCCGATATTTTGTGCTATAAAAAGGAATTAAAAGACAAAATTATCTCGGTAAAAGGCAACTGTGACGGGGGGAGTGAAGAACAAGTTTTAACCATTGAAGGTGTTAAAATTTTAATCACTCACGGCAATTTATACGGTGTAAAACAGTCGCTTTATAAACTTTTGCTTCGCGCAAAAGAACTTGGTGTAAGTGCGGTTTTTTACGGACACACTCACCAACAAAGCATTGAAAATATTGATGGTATTGAGTTTATAAACCCAGGGGCAATGACAATTTCAAGCGAAAAATCATATTGCTATGCGGTGTTTTATAACGGAAAACTTACAACAAAAATCGTTCCCTTAAATTAGGAGAAAAGATGAAAATTTATCAAAAAATTGATGAACTTGTGGGAAAAACCCCACTTTTAGAGATTAAAAACATTGAAGCGGAAGAAAAACTTTTGGCAAGGGTTTTAGTAAAACTAGAGAGTTTTAATCCCGCTGGCAGTGCAAAAGATAGAGTTGCGCTTTCAATGATAGATCAAGCGGAAAAAAGTGGAAAACTTAAAAAGGGCGGAACTATTATCGAGCCTACTAGTGGAAACACGGGAATAGGTCTTGCAAGCATTGCCGTTCCTAAAGGATATAGGCTTATTTTGACTATGCCTGAAACTATGAGTTTAGAAAGGAGAAAACTCTTATCCGCTCTTGGTGCTGAATTGGTTTTAACCGACGGCAAAAAGGGTATGAACGGCGCGGTTGAAAAGGCAAAAGAATTGCAACAAGAAATTGATGGTGCGTTTATTCCCGACCAGTTTTCAAACAAGGCAAATATAGACGCGCATTACTATACAACAGGGCCTGAAATCTATAGCGATACCGACGGAAAAGTTGACGTGTTTGTTGCTTGTGTTGGCACGGGTGGAACTGTTAGCGGAACGGGTAAATATTTAAAAGAAAAAAACCCCAACGTCAAGGTGATTGCCGTTGAGCCTGAAAGTTCACCACTTCTTACAAAGGGTGTTGCGGGCGCGCATAAAATACAAGGAATTGGCGCAAACTTTGTGCCCGAAAACTTTATTAGAGATGTGTGTGACGATATTAAAACCGTTAGTGATGAAAATGCTTTTTTCTATGCAAAAATGATTGCTAAAAAGGAAGGACTTTTGCTTGGAATTTCATCAGGCGCAAGTCTTGCAGTTGCAATTGAACTTGCTAAAATGGAAGAGTATCGCGATAAGATTATAGTCGCGCTTATGCCCGATACAGGGGAAAGATATTTATCTACTGAATTATTTTAGAAAACAAAAAAAGAAAAGCCACCTACAAGGTGGCTTTCAATTTTTAAATTAATTATGCTCTTTCAACTTTTCCGCTCTTTAAGCATCTGGTGCAAACGTATTGCTTAGAAACGGTGCCGTTTTCACTCTTAACGCTTACTTTTTGAAGATTTGCTTCATACAATTTGGGCGTTTTACGATTTGAGTGGCTTACCAAATTACCTGAAAGTTTACCTTTACCGCAAACACTACATACTCTACTCATATTATTATCCTCCGCTATTTGGAATAAATTTATTTTTTAACACGTAATACTCTACCACATTATTGACCAAAAAGCAACAAAATAACGCGTGATTTATTAAAATTTTGCAATTAAAATTTTGTTATATTCAAAAAAATCAATTTATTTGCCTTAAAGGGTTGCAAAAATGCAATAAATATTGTAAAATATATACAGTGCTTATAGTGAGGTCATTATGTCTGTTAAAACTAATAACATATACGGCAAAATAGTAATTTCCAATAAAACTATTGAAAAGTTCGTTTCGCACGTCGCTACGGACTGTTATGGTATTGTTGGTTTTGCTAATAAAAACTTAATGGATTCGCTTGTTAGTTTTATTAGATTCCGTACTAAAACTCGCGGTGTAAAAGTTCGTTCTTCAGGTGATAGAATTTTTATCGATGCTTGCGTTGTTGTTAAGTATGGTATGTCCATAAAAGCTGTTGTTGAATCGCTTAAAGAATCTATCAAATATAAGGTAGAGCGGTTTACAGGTATGGTTGTTGATACCATAAATGTGAAAGTTGTGGGCGTTAAGGCTTAAAGCAAAATTCGGATTTGTTTCCTTAAATTAGGAGTAAAATTATATGCAAAAAACAATAAATGGTGCAATGCTTCGGTCTATGTTTTTGACCGCGGCAAAGTTGCTTGAAATAAATAGAGTGCAAATTGACGCACTCAACGTTTTCCCTGTGCCTGATGGAGACACGGGAACTAATATGTCACTTACCTTCCAATCTGCTATTAAAGAACTCGTTGCTTGCCAAAGCAACAATGTTGCTGATATTGCAGAGGCTGTTTCAAAAGGTGCGCTCCGCGGTGCGCGTGGTAACTCTGGCGTTATCTTGTCGCAAATATTAAAAGGTATTTGCAACTCATTAAAAACCGCTAGTGAAATTGATACAAAGGCATTTGCGCAAGCATTAATTTCTGGTGCCGAAGTTGCTTATGGCGCGGTGTCAAAACCCAAAGAAGGTACGATTTTAACCGTTGCAAGAATGGTTGCTGAACACGCAAAATCCGTGCGTAGTAAACATAAAGAATTTGAAACCTTCCTTCCCGAACTTATCGAGGCGGGTAATAGGGCGGTTGAACTCACACCGAGTTTGCTTCCCGTTCTTAAAAAAGCAGGCGTTGTAGACGCAGGCGGTAAAGGACTTATGTTCCTTTATGAAGGTATGCTCAAAGCCTTGAATGGTGAAAGTGTTGGTCCGGAAAGTGTTATTGCCGAAGTTAAAGGTCAAGAATCACCGATGGAACACGCTGAAATTATGAATCTTGGCGATATTGAATTCGCATATTGTACCGAATTCTTTATTATAAACCTAAAGAAAAAGACAACTCTTGCCGATATTGAAAGACTTCGTGAAAAGTTGATGACTATTGGCGATTCGGTTATCGTTATTGGTGACCTTGAGTTTGTTAAAGTTCACGTTCATACCAATAAACCGGGCAAAGCACTTACCGAAGCGCTTGAACTCGGTGAACTCGATAAACTTAAAATCGAGAATATGTTAGAACAAAATCGTGAACTTATTAAAAAGTATGAAGCCGAAAAGAAAGAAATGGGTATGCTTGCAATCTCTGCTGGTGACGGAATTTCAAGTATTTTCAAGGATATAATGGTAGATGCTGTTATTGAAGGCGGTCAGTCTATGAACCCGTCAGCAAACGACATTGCAAATGCTATTGCAAGAATAAATGCAGACAATATTTTTGTTTTCCCAAATAATAAAAACATTATTTTGGCTGCTGAACAGGCAAAAGCGCTTGTTGAAAAGAAAACTATCCACGTTATTCCAACAACAAGTATCCCGCAAGGTTTTTCTGCTGCTCTTGCGTTCAATCCCGAACTTTCAGTCAACGAAAATAAAGCGAATATGATTCACGCGCTCGACGCTGTTACTGTTGGACAAGTTACTTATGCGGTAAGAAACACCAAACTTTATGGTTTCGACGTTAAAGTTGGCGACATTATGGGCCTTGACAACAAGAAAATTCTTGCTAAAGGCAAAGATGTTAGCGAAGTTACCTTAAGCCTTATCGAAAAACTCCGCAATGGTGAAGAGATTATCACACTTTACTACGGACAAGACGTTAAGGAAGAAGAAGCAATGCAAGTTCAACAAGCAATTATGGAAAAATATCCCGATTGTGATGTTGAAGTGCATTATGGCGGACAACCGATATATTACTACTATATCGCATTAGAATAAAAATATGGGAAAGAATTTTCTTTCCCTTTTTTAATAGCAATTATGGAACTAACAAAGATACGCGGAATTAACGAAAAACGCGAGATGGAACTTAATAAACTCGGTATTTTTGACACCGCAGATTTTGTGCGGTTTTTTCCGCGTGCATATCTTGATTTAAGGGAAAAACAACTCTTAAAATATGCTTACCACAACGATATAATCTTAACTGCTGGTAAAATTTTATCAATTCCAACCACAAGGTATTACCGCCGTGGTGGTATGGTTAAGGTAGTTTGCGAACAAGAAGGGCTTATTTTTTCTATTGTATGGTTTAACCAGCCGTATGTTGCAAGCAAACTAAAAGTGGGGGAAGAATATCTCTTTTATGGTCGCGTTCAAAATAAGTTTAGCGAGTTGAGTTTGGTCAATCCTTCCTTTGAACTTTTGGAAAAAGCCTTTAGGCTAAAGGGCATTGTTCCGCAATATTCAATCAAGAGTTTGTTAAGCCAAAAAATCGTGCGCGACGCAGTTAGGTTATCGGTTGATATAGAAAAACCGCAAAGCATAATCCCTAGAGATTTACTGGCAAAATACGGGCTTGAAAATTTGTGTTTTGCGTATAGAGAAGTGCACAATCCTACTTCGTTTGAAGCACAAAGAAAGGGTGCAGAGCGCATTGCTGTTGAAGAATATTTTGCACTAATTTCCGCTTTTAAATTTATTAAAGGCGGTAGAGAACAAGTAAGAATTAACGACTATGATTGTTCGGCTAAAGAACTTTTAGAGTTTATTAAAAATAGATTCCCATTTGAATTTACTGACGGGCAAAAGAGTGCGGTTAACGAAATTTTTGCTGATATGAGTGGCAAGAAAGTTATGAATAGGCTTATGCAAGGTGATGTTGGTAGTGGTAAAACTGCCGTTGGAACTTGTGCCATTTTTATCGCGGTAAAGAGTGGTTATCAAGCGGTTATGCTTGCACCAACTGAAGTTTTGGCTCGCCAAAATTACTATGCATTAAAGAAGACTTTTCCCGACTACAATGTGGATATTTTGACGGGTTCTATGACCGCAAAAGAGAAAAAAGATGTAAAAAATGCATTAAAAGACGGATATATAAATATTTTAGTTGGAACGCACGCACTTTTAGAAGATGATGTTGAGTTCAAAAAGTTAGCACTTTGTGTGTGTGATGAACAACAGCGTTTTGGCGTAGCGCAAAGAAGCGCGCTCTTAAATAAAGGAATTGCGCCCGATGTGTTGGTTATGAGCGCAACACCTATTCCAAGAACGCTATCTTTGATTTTTTATGGTGACCTTGATATAACCACTATTAAAGACAAACCTAAAGAGAGAATTGAGATACAAACTAACATTGTTCCGACCGAAAAGTATAACGATATGTTGGCCTTTATAGAGCGCGAAATTTTGGGCGGAAGACAAGCATATTTTGTGTGCCCTAAAATCGATGGAGATGAAGAAGGTTCTATCATAAGTGCAACTGAACTTTATGAGGAATTAAAAGGCAAAATGCCCAATATTAGAGTGGGACTTTTGCACGGCAAAATGAAGGATAAAGACAAAAATTCTATTATGCAAAGTTTTAAGGATAAGCAGATAGATTTTCTTGTTTCAACAACCGTTATTGAAGTAGGTGTTGATGTGCCCGATGCTTCGGTTATGGTTATATATAATGCTGAAAGATTTGGGCTTTCGCAACTCCACCAACTCCGCGGTAGAGTGGGGCGCTCGGATAAAAAAAGTTATTGCTTTTTGCTTACCGGCTTAAAGGAAGGCTTGGGGTTAGAACGCCTTAGAATTTTGAAAGATAATTCGGATGGCTTTAAGATTTCTGAACACGACTATAAATTGCGCGGTGCGGGGGATTTTATGGGCGATAAACAAAGCGGAAAGTTTATGAGTGATTTGGGCTCGCTATCATACAGTACCGACTCTATTTTCCTTGCAAAAAAGATAAGTGATGAAGCCTTTGAAAACGGTTATCCGCTTGAAGAAATTAAAAAGGTTGCAATTAAAAAATATCAAAAATTAAAAGACATCACGATGAACTAAAAATATTTAAGGTTTAAGCATAAAATTATGCTTAAACCTTTTTTTATGCCTTTACAATCTTAAAGTTTTAGTTTATAATAAAATATATATTAAATATTTTGGGGTTAAAATGAAGTTTATCCACTGTTCAGATTTGCATTTAGATTCAAAAATCGACCAACTCTCTTCGGAAAAATCAAAGATTAGAAGGGGGGAGATCTTGCGTTCTTTTGAAAGGCTTTGTTCCTTTGCAAAAGATAACCAAGTTAGTGCCGTGATTATTGCTGGCGATATGTTTGACACCTCACGCGTGGCAAGTAAAACTCGCGATAGAGTGATATCTGCAATTGCATCGGCAAGTGAAGTGGACTTTTTGTATCTATCAGGCAATCACGATGATGATAACTTTATTTCCCAAATAGAAAGTTTACCCGAAAACCTAAAAGTTTTTGCTGATGAGTGGACTAAATTTTCTTACTGCAACGTTACGATTAGCGGTGTAAAACTTTCGTCCATCAACGCGCAGTTTGTTGCCGATTCATTATCGCTAAATGAAAATGATTTTAATATTGTAACCCTTCACGGTCAAGTTGCAGGATATAACTCTAAAGAAATGGCGGAAATAATATCTATCCCTGCATTTAAGGATAAAAATATTGACTATATGGCTTTAGGACATATTCACTATCACCAAACGGGCGCTATTGACCAAAGGGGCAAGTATGCTTATTCAGGTACTCTCGACGGTCGTGGCTTTGATGAAACTGGAGATAAAGGTTTTGTTTTAATTGAAGTTAACGGCAAAGATGCAGAGTATAAATTTGTGGACTTTTCTTCAAGAAGGTTGTATGAGCATGCTTTTAATGTGAGTGATTATTCTACCTTTATTGAAGCGAGAGCAGAACTTATGAAAGAGTTAAAATCATACTCTTTTGAGAGTTTAATCAAGGTTGTTTTAACGGGTGAGTGTTCTACCGATTTTGACCTTGACAAAGAAGGGCTTAGCACACTATTAAACGAAAAGTTTTTCTTTGCAAAAGTATACGATAAAACCGAACTAAAAATTCAAATTGAAGACTACTTATTGGATAAAACCGTGCGTGGTGAGTTTGTTCGCGCGGTGTGGGAGAGCGACCTTGATAGTGAGCAAAAAAGGAAGGTTATTTTGTGCGGTCTAAACGCGTTGAAAGGGGAGGAAATCTAGTATGAAACTTGTTAAATGTTACGTTTCCTCTTTTGGAAATCTTCAAGATTTTACTTATGATTTTAACGAAGGATTAAACACTATAAAGCAAGATAATGGCTGGGGTAAAACCACACTTGCGACCTTTATTAAGGTTATGTTTTACGGGCTTGATGGAAACGGTAAAAAGTCTTTAACCGAAAACGAGCGCAAGAAATATAGACCGTGGAACTCTACCGAAATGTTTGGTGGATACGTTCAGTTTATACGCGGTGGCGTTGAATATAAACTCCAAAGATATTTTGGCAAAAAAGAGTCTGATGACACGATAACTTTAACTGACGTTAAAACTGGCAAAAATTTTGCTAATACCGAAAACTTAGGTAAGCGAATTTTTGAAATTGATGCCGAAGGTTTTTCGCTCACAACTTATTTTGCTCAAAAAGATTTAGAGAGTAAGAGTAATACGAGTTTAACCGAGAAGTTTAATAAAAATGCTCAAATAGATGATTCAGCATCGTTCGACAAGGCGCTTTCATCGGTTACCGACAAGGTGAAAAAGTATAAATATAGCGGTGATAGGGGATTTATTCCCGATGCTAAGAGAGAACTTTTTGCGCTAAACGAGCAAATGGAAAAGGTTAACCGCGCAACCAACACAATCGCCGTGCTTAAAGGTGAGGAAAAGCAGTTGGAAGGTGAGGTTGTATCACTTCGCGCGCAAACTGAAGAGTTGACTTCGCAAGTTTCAATAGTTGGAAAGGCTGAAGCAAATACGATTAAAAGAGTTCGCTATCTTAAACTTTGTGAAGAACAAAATTTTGTGAAAGAACAGTTAAATAGTGCAAATGAAATCTTAAAAGAGAAAGCCATTATTAAAGAGCAAATTGAGGAAAAAGAACGCAAACTTTTTGCACTTGAAAGTTTAATCGAACAGCAAAAAACTTTAAAGAATGAGATTAGCGAACTTGAAAAGCAAACGGGAAACGCAAAAGAAAGCAAGCAATCAATTTTGCCGATAATTTTAATATTTATGGCAGTTTTACTTGGTGCTGTTGGCGGTGCAATGCTCTTTATTTTAGGCGTACAATCGGTGCTTGCTTGGGCATTTATCTTAGTTGCGCTTTTATCGGTTTTATCAATTTTTATAGTTAAAAATAAGCCTAATAGAGCGCAAGAAGTTAGCGACCCGATAATTAATATTTGCGCGCAAAAAAGAGTGCAATTTTTAGCAAATCAAGAAAAAATCGACCAAATTAAAGGTGAAATTTTGCAATTTCTTGCTTTGTTTAACTTGCCTGAAAATATAAGCGCTGGCGAAGCCGTTAGATTGATTTATAGGGCAACTGAAAAAAGGCTCGATTCCGAACAAAAACTTGCTAAAATCACGGCTGAACTTAACGAGTTAGAGCCGTTTAAGGCGGAGTTTTCGTTAGAGGGTGGCGCGCAAATTAGCCTTAACGAATTAAATGCAAAACTAAGGCTTTTGCAAACCCAATACACCACAAAATCTAACGAACTCGCTTATAAGCGCTCTACCATTACTTCATACGAAAATCTTGCAAGCACTTATACCGAATTGGAAGATAAAAAGGCGGATATTTTAGAGAAAATAGATAGGTACGAAAAGGAACTTGAAACCTATAATTTAGTTGCCGAATACCTTAAAAAAGCCGATGAAAACTTAAAAGTTAGGTATAGACAACCCTTGCAAGATAGCCTTAATAAATACGTTTCTATTATGACCGACGGAAAATACTCGGTTAATATTGACGTAGATTTAAACGTTACCGTTAACGAAAAGGGCGGAGATAAGGAAACGGAATTTTTTAGCAAAGGTTATCAAAATCTTTTTGAAATTTGCAAGAGATTTGCACTTATCGACATCTTATTTACTGGTGAAAAACCCTTTATAATCATTGATGATTCTTTCTATAATTTAGATGAGAAAAAACTTGAGTTAGCACTTGACCTTATAAAGAAATTATCAAAAGAATATCAAATAATTTATCTTGTTTGTCATCAAAGTAGAGAGGCAAAATAATGGAGTTTAAACTTAATTTTGAACTTGTGCCCGATTCTTGTTGGTATTCCAACTTGCGCACCATTTTATCAAAAGCGCAGTGGGATTTTATCAAGGCTGAAGCAAAGGAAAGATCGGGTGGCAAGTGTATGATTTGTGGCAAAAAAACCGCAAGGTTAGAAGCGCACGAAAAGTGGAGTTATGATGAAAAAACTTGCACTCAAAAACTTGAAGACGTCATTTCTATTTGTCACGATTGCCACAGTGTTATTCACATTGGCAGAACTCAACTCAAAGGTGATGAAGAACGGGCGGAAAAGCATTTTATTGCGGTAAACAACTGTTCTTATGCCGAGTATAGAAAAGCGCTTGGAAAGGCAAATGAAGACCATAAAAGGCGCAACCAAATTAGTGAGTGGAAGTTGGATTTAACTTACCTAAAAAGATACATAAACGACTAATAAAGGAAGACTAAAATGGAAATAATTGATGCACACGCGCACATATATCCTAATAAGATTGCCGAAAAAGCAACGGTTGCGATTGGCAATTTTTACGATATTAAAATGGATATGCCAGCGGGCACTGCAGAACAACTTTTAGAAGAAGGCAAAAAGGCTGGGGTGACTAGATATGTGGTTCACTCTGTTGCAACCACCGCACACCAAGTTCGCGCAATAAACGAATTTATTAAAAAAGAAATTGATATGCATCCCGAATTTATTGGGTTTATGACCTTGCACCAAGACTTAACCGAACAAGAAATTGAAGAAGAAGTTAAATGGTGTATTGAAAACGGATTTAAGGGTGTAAAGTTGCACCCCGATTTTCAAAAATTTTATATCGACGGTGAAGATGCGGAAAAATTTTATAGGGTGATTGGGGATAGGCTTCCTATTCTTTTCCATACCGGTGATGATAGGTATGATTTTTCTAAGCCAATTCGCCTTGTTAATATGGCAAAAAAATATCCAAACGTGCGTTTTATCGGCGCGCATTTTGGAGGTTATCGCTGTTGGGATGATGCATATTTATATAAAGATTTAACAAATGTCTATTTTGACACTTGCTCATCACTTGCCTTTATTTCGCCTGAAAAAGCCAAAGAACTTATCGATATGCTCGGTGTGGAAAGATTCTTTTTCGCAACCGACTTTCCTATGTGGGATGCGACAAAGGAATTAGAGCGTTTTATGGCGATAGATTTAACCGATGAGCAAAGAGAAAAGATACTTTCTTTGAACTTAAAAAAATTTTTAAAAATCACCTAAAATCATAGTGTTTTACTTGACAATTTGATTTTTTCGGGTGTATAATACAACAAATTTTATAAAACGCTGTGAAGGAAACAGACGCTTAGATACAATTTAGAGAGTTGACGGGTGGTGCAAGTCAATGCGGAAACAAGCGTTACTCATTCCGGAGCGGGAACTGCGAAATAGTAGTAGTTGTTTTCGGGTAACTCCGTTAAAGGTAAGTAAGTGATTGCATTTATGCAATAATTCACGGGTGGTACCGCGGTAATAATCGTCCCTGACTTTTTAGTCGGGGATTTTTTGTTTATATAGCGGAAACCTATGATAATTTCACTTATTTACTTGACAACTAAACGGTTACAATATATAATTAATATATTATTATATAATTATATATTAATGCGTTTAGGGAAGCAAGGTTTTGACCCAACGAAAAACGAAAGTAGTGGTTTTCGGGTTGCCCCGTTAGTGGCTAATAAGTGACTGCAAATTTTGCAGTAATTTGGGTGGTACCACGGTCAAAATCGTCCCTGACAGTTTGTCGGGGATTTTTTTATTAGTAAATTTTTAGGAGAAATAAAAATGAAAAAAATTATTGTTTCGGACATT
>JAZRIO010000023.1:0-27585 GCA_045645305.1 Christensenellaceae bacterium | reverse complement strand
ACATTATACTCGTAAAAAAATTAATCTTAAGGAGATTATTATGAGCCGTTTATTCGGAACAATTTCACGTGGTGTTCGCGCACCCATCATTAAACAAGGAGACGATATCGTTAAGGTAGTTACCGATAGCGTTTTAGAAGCAAGCAAAGTTGAAGGCGTTAAATTTCACGATAAAGACGTTGTGGCTATGACCGAAGCTATCGTTGCAAGGGCACAAGGCAACTACGGTACTATTGATGACGTTGCGTGCGATATTAAAAATAAATTTGGTGGAGAAACGGTTGGCGTTATATTCCCAATTCTTTCTCGCAACCGTTTTTCAGTTTGCCTAAAGGGTATTGCAAGGGGTGCTAAGAAAGTAGTTATTATGCTTTCTTATCCGTCGGACGAAGTAGGCAACCATTTAGTTAGCCTTGACGCGCTTGACGAAAAGGGCGTTAACCCCTATACCGACGTTTTAACTGAAGAAAAATATAGAGAACTCTTTGGCTATGCTAAACACACCTTTACTGGCGTTGACTACGTAGAATACTACACCGAGCTAGTTACTGGCGAAGGCGCAGAATGCGAAATTATTTTTGCAAACAACCCAAAAGCAATTCTTCCCTACACCAACAACGTTCTTTGCTGTGATATCCACACAAGAGCGAGAACAAAGCGTTTGCTTAAGAGTGCAGGTGCTAATGTTTGCGGTTTAGATGAAATTTTGAACGCACCCGTTAACGGAAGCGGTTATAACGAAGAATACGGTCTTTTAGGCTCTAACAAGTCTACTGAAGACACCGTTAAACTTTTCCCGAGAAATTGCCAACCCTTGGTTGATGCTATTCAAGAAAACCTTTATAAGGCAACTGGCAAAAAGGTTGAAGTTATGGTGTATGGTGACGGCGCGTTTAAGGACCCCGTTGGAAAGATTTGGGAACTTGCTGACCCCGTTGTTTCACCCGCTTATACAAGTGGTTTAGAAGGAACACCAAACGAACTTAAACTTAAATACCTTGCTGATAACGACTTTAAGGACCTTAAAGGCGATGCCTTAAAAGAAGCAATCAAAAAAGAAATCTCTAAAAAGGATTCTACCGTTGTTGGTCAAATGGGAACAACCCCCCGCCGTTTAACCGACCTTATCGGTTCACTTTGCGACCTTACTTCAGGCTCTGGCGACAAAGGTACTCCTATCATTTGGATTCAAGGTTACTTCGATAACTATACCACCGAGTATTAATATTAAAACAACTAAAAAGCGGACACTTTTTTGTGTCCGCTTTATTTATTTTATTTGCATTTTATTCATTCTTTCGGTTGGTGGGTTGTTAGGTTGGTGAAAGGTTATATATTCCTTTCCACTTATATCGTTAAATATCATTGCGTGCCCACCGTTCTTTTCCACAACGAACTCGCTAAACTTATACTCGCCAAAAACGCTGTCCGCCACGCTCTTAACAACACAATATCCTTGATTAGAAAAGGTTGACCAGTAAAGTTCAATCTTTCCCTCTCTTTCCTTTACAAACGGGCCTTCGGCAACATAACCTTTCTCACTTGTAAAAACATCTGCAATCTCTCGTGCAAAGCCACAACCTTTCCCGCTTATAACTTTTTTTGGTTGACCAATAGTTTTCTTTAAGTCATCGCTAAGTTCAACAACAAAAATTCCGCCGTCGCCGTCTTTACTTACCGCAAATCTCCACTCGTCAGAAAAATATAAATAGTTTTTGCCGTCTTTAGTAAATAGCGTTGCATCTAAACAACTCCAACCCTTTGGCGTTATATATTCGCCAGTTAAAAGTGTAAACGGCTCGTCTATTTTATTCGCGGTTAAAATTATGCTTCCTCTACCCCAATCGGCACTATAAACTGAAACTATTAAATAATATTTTCCGTTAACCTTATGAAGTTCGGGCGCCCAAAACTCACTAAAACCTGAAAGCGTTTGCTTTTCCACCATACAGCACACGGGAGAAAACTCTGTTAAATCTTTGCTTTTATAAAGCATAAAATCGCTCCCCGCGTGAACACATTTATTATAGTCGGCAGAAAGGTTGGCGTTATAGGTTGTTCCAAGCAAATTATACTCGCCATTTTCCACAAATACAAAGGGGTCTCTTATAAGTAAATCGTTAACGTGAACTTTCATATTGTCTCCTTTTTCGTTCCCCCACATTTTAAGTTATGAAAGAGAAAAAATCAAGCCTTTTTCTAAAATTTAAAAATAAAAAACGGATACTGTTGTATCCGCTTTAATTTTACGTTCGTTCTAATAACATTTTATCGGCAACGAGTGCTATAAACTCGCCGTTAGTTGGTTTTTCCGCGCCTACGTACGCGCGCACGCCTAGTATACTATTTATTGTTTCTATTCTGCCCCTATTCCACGCAACTTCAATCGCGTGGCGAATTGCACGCTCTACCTTTGATGCCGTGGTGTTATACTTTTCACCGATAGACGGATAAAGGCGCTTGGTAATGTTGTTTATAATCTCGGGATCATCGACCGCCATTTTAACTCCTTCTCTTAAAAAGGAATAGCCTTTGATATGTGGTGGGATACCAACGTTAATAAATATTTTGCTTATCTTTTCTTCTAAAGAAACTTGGTGAAAGTTGTTTGAGGCGGGGTTTGTTTGCGCTTCCGCCTTGTCTTCTAAAATTTCTTCAATCCTTTCTTTAAGAACTGAAAACTCTATCGGCTTTGCAAGGAAATAGTCCGCACCAGCACTGACCGACTTTGAGAGTATTTCATCACTACAAAATGCGGTTAGCATTATAACCTTCGTGCCCAACTTCATTTCTTTTATTTTTCTAACAACTGAAAGTCCGTCATACCCCGAAACAACCAAATCGGTAATCAATATACTTGGCTTTTTATCGGCAACCGTGGATATTGCGGAAATACCATCGGTGGTCATACCAACAACTTCGAAATCGGTTTGCTCCTTAAATTGCGTTGCGAGATTTTCGCCTGCCTCTTTCGTGCCTTGCAATAAAAATACCGTTCGTTTATACATAGATAACTCCTTAAAATTCATTTATCTACATTTTACTACTTTATTAAGCACTTTCCAAGTATTTTTAACGGGGAAATCTAAATATATTTATAATATTTTTCAAAATTATTTTTCTTTAGTGTTTAATTGATAATTTTCGATACATATAAACAAAATTCGACATTTTGAATTTATATTAAAATTGTATTTTGTTCAAAATTATGGTTTTTTTATTTTCTTTTAAACAACAAAAAACGGGCAACCAAAAGTTGCCCGTTTATCTATTTAGTTTTTATTTAAACTCATTATACGCTTCGTAGAAATACCACTTGTAGTTATTGTCGATATAAGCAGCGATTTCTTCATACTCATCACTTTCAATGAACGCGATAATTTGGTCTTTCACTTGATTATAAATTGTTCTAATCTCGGTCTTTTCATTAGCGTCTCTATTTTCATAACCATACATACCTTCAAGTTGGATGTAAAGGTTTGCCATTTCGATAGCCTTTTCATACTTTTCAAGTTGTTCAAGCGTTTCTTCTGTGTAGTTTTCTTTATCTTCTTTTGAAAGGTTTTCGTATGCGGCTCTCGCATCGAGAACTTCTTGATTATAAAGTTTGCCGGTCTTGTCTTTTTCCATCGGCAACACACCAACGGTCACAGAATTTTCGATAACAGCCACTCTCGCAGTTGCAAGCGCGATCCTATCGGTTGCTGAATATTTGCCAACAAATGTGCTTTCGGGAAGTGACCATTTATCTTTTTCGCCGTCGTCATCGGTATCTTCACCGGTAACTTCCGCATTGATATCAATATATTTAGTATATCCTGCGCCAAAGGTTGAACTATCGTTATAGAAAAGATAGGTTGTTCCTTCTATGGTAATAAATTCGGGTTCATACCAACTGGTTGCAATAAGGTCGCCAGTCACTAAAACCTTTTTAGCGTCTTGGTTATTCATTTCAATTCTTGCAACTTCTGTATCGGTAGTTCTGTAGTAGATATCGTTACCGATTACTTGATAGAGAGTTGAAACGTCGTCTACCATAGCAACAACTTGCTTGGTGGTTTGATCTTTTTCGGTAAGTGATACTCTATAGATCTTTGAATCAGCAAAATAGTAAACTTTTTCAAGAGATTCGATAATTGCATCGCCTGAAATGTAAGAATTGTTTTTAACTTCCTTTACGTTAACACCTGCATAAAGGTCGGTTGCCTTTGCGCCGTAATAAGTGGTTTTGCTGTTTGCATCGGTTGCGGTAAAGAACACGTATTCATCCATCGGTGTGGTGGTTGCAACAGTTTCAACCTTGTCCTTTCCGTCATAAACAACTTTACCCGCAATTCCCGTTTGGCTATCCACTGCATCGCCAGCGGAATAAGCATAAAGTAGATTGTAACTTTCGGTTATTCTTTGATAATCTTCCTTTTCAGCCTTTTCTTCAATATAGGGTTCAGCATAAACAGTTACTGAGAACACAACCGCAACAGAGCCGTTTGCTTCTTCTACAAATTTGTAATCGCCAAGTGAGTGATTTTTGTCAGTTTTTTCATCTTGTTTTGCAACCACGACTTCTTCTTTGGTAGCAGTGTTAAAACTCTTAATCGCGCTATCGTCACTATCGTAGTAAACAATATAAACTGTTTCGCCAGCCTTAACTATTCTATATTCGGTTGAAAGATCTCCCGCGATAAAAAGTTGTTCAGGCTTATCACCTTTAAGACTTGCTTTCATAAACACGAGTTCGTTTGAAGCAATAGTACCATCCGATTGCTTTTCGGTATTAGACGTTCCGTAATAAACGTAACCATCGTCAATAAAAACACCTGCGTTATAGTCGGTTGCGGTAAACATTTGCGGAACAACAATTTCCGTTTTTGACATGTCCTTTTTGTCAAACGCCATGAGCGTGCCCTTTACAGGCTCGCCAAACTTGTTATTCGAAGTGGTATCTGCAATACCGTTGATATAATAAACGTAATTTTTTGTTGTGGCAACAAAACCGCCTACCGATTCAGTTTCGCCCCAATTGGTAAAACTAGTGCCACCCCACTCGTCTTCTCCACCCTTACAGCCAACAAGGCCTGTAAATAGAACACCCAAAGCAAGTGTGCAGCCAATAATTTTAGTAAACAATTTCTTCATAAAATCTCCGTTTACTCCGCGAAACTTTTTTTATTTTGCGGAATATAATTAGTTAAGCAATTATAAAAATCTTTGTTCTTTTAAATAAACAATAATCTTTTATATTATATATCATTATTAAAAGTTTTGCAATGATTTTTTTTGTATTTTTATAGTTTTTTGTGTTGTTGGAGGCAATAAAAATGGATAAATTCGGGATTTTTAATCTTCTCGGCTCGCTATTAAACCAAAACAATACCAACGTGGATAAACCGCTTGTGGAAAACGACGGCAAAAAAGACGCACTCTCTACCTTAATTTCTTCCCTTTTACAAACAAAAAATACCACTTCGCCACAACCTAAAGTACAAGCGGAAGAAAAGAAAATTCTCCCCCCGTTAAACGCAAAAATGTTATCCACAATGAACTCTCACGATGAGTTTATTAAAAGGGTTAATTCGCGCGCCCAAAAAGTGTAAAAAAGTTTTATAAATTTTTGAATAAGTGTTGACAAAGATTTTTGCCGTTGTTATAATTTAGTTAATGCAAACGATTGCAAGGACGGTTTTTATGAAGAACGAAACAACACTTAAATCAATAGCCAACGAACTTGGCGTGTCGGTGTCCACCATTTCAAGGGCGCTAAATAATAAGAGTATTGTTAACGAAAAAACGCGCAAAAAGGTGCTTGAACTTGCTGAAAAATATTCTTATGTACCCAACGAAATAGCACGTTCTTTACAAAAATCTTCATCGAGAACGATTGCCGTTGTTTTGCCCGATATTTCCGAAGTGTTTTTTGGAAGAATAGTTAAGGAGATAAGCAAAATTTTATCCGAACACGGATATATGCTTCTTTTAGCAGACACAAACGAAGATAAAAACACCGAAAGGAACCACCTTCTTTCATTACATAAACACCGCGTTGACGCGTTGGTGCTTGCGACCGTTGATAACGAAGAAAAGCACGCCCAATCTTTTGAACAAAACTCTATCCCCGTTGTGTATATCGACAATGTGCCAGAAAATACCGATTCTAGCGCGGTTACCGTGGATAACTTCCTTGCGGGAAAACTCGGTGTGGAACATTTATATAAAAAAGGTCACACCCAAATTGCAACCATTATGGGTCTTCAAAGCGAAATCTCAGGTTCTCTCCGCCTAAAAGGTTTTTTAGACGGTATGAACGAAAACGGACTTTCGGTCGATAAAAACCTTGTGCTCTTTGGTGACTATAAATTTACTTCAGGCTACGAAAAAATGCTTGAACTATTAAAAACCCGCCAAACCAACCCCTTTACCGCTGTGTATATCGCATCGGAAAAGATGACCTATGGTGCTGTCAAGGCAATCCGCGATAGCGGACTAAAAATCCCCGAGGATATTTCCGTTTTGGGATTTGATGTGCACGATAATGACTTCGGCAGAACATTAAACCTTTCTTCGGTTAGACAACCCGAACAACAAATTGGCGCAAAGGTCGGCAACCTTTTAGTTTCTGCTTTGGTTAAAGATGCGCCTTATAAAAAAGAAAAAATTGCGCTCTCTCCATTTATTCAAGAGGGTGACAGTATAAAGCAACTAATTTAACACCCCTAAACCAAAATAAAAATTGTTTTGGTTTAATATTTTGAAATTTTTGCAATCGTTTGCAATGTAGGAGATTCCTTATGAAAATTGCTATTGGCTCAATGCAGTGTGAAGGCAACAGTTTAACCCCAATCCCCACCTTAAGAGAAGACTTTGACTACGCAAAAGGCGTGGATATGTATACTAAAATCAAAGTTAGTGATTATCTTATCAGTGAAGGTGTTGAGATTGCGCCCACTATCTATGCGCATGCGCTCCCTGGTGGTGCGGTTGCGTTTGACGACTTTATGTCGCTCGCAAATGAACTCGTTGATGCTATCCCTAATGACGTTGACGGTGTGTGGTTATATCTTCACGGCTCAATGTACGTAGAAAAAATTGGCTCAGGCGATGAATACCTTGTTCAAATGGTGAGAGAAAAGGTTGGCAAAGATATCCCCATATCCTTGGCGCTTGACTTCCACGCAAACAACACGGACAAGTTGGTGTCAATGGTAAACTTTATCACAGGTTTTAGAACAGCGCCCCACCGCGACCATACTGCAACCCAACTCCGCGCTGCTGAAAAATTAGTATATTGTTTAAGAAAAGGCATTATGCCCACCCCCGTTATCGAAAGGGCAAACGTTGTTATTTGCGGTGATGCCGTTCAAACCGATTTAGAACCCTTAAAGAGCGTTATGCTTATGGCGGAAGAATTAGAAAAGAACACCGAAGGTGTTTTGGGTGTTCAAGTTTTCAACGGTCAGCCGTGGATTGATGAGCCTTATATGGGACCAAACTTCGTAGTTACCCACGAAAGCGACCAAGAAATTGCAAAAAACATTGCAAAAGCACTTGCGGACAAGTATTATGAAATCCGCCACGACTTTAAGTTTTTGGTTGAAGCCCTTTCCCCCGAAGAAGCAATTAAGCGCGCTATGGAAGATAAGGGCGAACAAGTTTTCTTATCCGACTCTGGCGACAACACAACCGCGGGTGCGGCAGGCGACAACGCGTTTATGCTTAACCGCATTATAAAAGCGGGCGCAAAGAACGTTTTGATTGCGGGCATTGCCGATAAAGATGCTTGCGAAGAGTGTTATAATGCAAACATTGGCGATACTTTGACCTTAAAGGTTGGTGGAAGCCTTGATAAAAACAGTGAAAGTGCAACAATTACGGGCAAACTTATCCACAGGGGCAATATTTTGTCTTATACTGGTGGAGATGCTGGCCCATCAGCAACACTCGATTGCGGTGATATGACTGTGGTTATCACCAAAAACCGCGCGTCAATGTGTCGCCCCGATATTTTTGAATCTATCGACCTTGACTTTACACCGTTTAAGATAGTGGTTGTAAAACTCGGTTACCTTTTCCCCGAACTTGCAAAGGTGGCAAAGCGCGCAATTTTAGCATTTACCCCCGGCAGTTCAACCGAAAGACTTGAAGATATGAATATGAAAAAAATTCGCCGTCCAATGTTCCCGTTAGACGACAATTTTAGATAAAAAGAAAAAATTTTTTGAAGGAGGCTTAATTATGGCTTACTACAACATGCAAGAAACAGAAAAAAGAATCAAACAAGTCAAAGAAATTTTGAGAGCGAAAGGTCTTGACGCAGCACTCATTTATTTTGATGAACTCAATGTGGCAAACGGCTGGTATCTCACCGGTTGGTGCGGTCAATTTGAAAAAGGCTCAGTTTTAATCCCTGTTGAAGGCGAACCCGTTCTTCTCGGTGGACCTGAATCAGAACCCTTTGCAAAGATGAACTCAGCAATCACAAAAGTTCGTTGCTTCCCCGTATTTATGGTACCCGATGAAGAATATCCCAACGCTACCATCATTAACTTCAAGCAACTCGATGAAGAACTTAAAAAAGAAGGCACCGTGTTAAAGAGAATCGGCTTTGTTGGTACTGCGACTATTCCCCACCAAGTTTACAACGACTTCGTTGCTGGCTTTGAAGGTGTTGAAATGGTTGATATCACCGATGAATACGAAAAACTCCGTGCTTATAAGAGCATTTGGGAAGTAGACCAAATCCAACAAGCAACCGTTCTTTGCGATATGGCTTATGACAAAATGGTTGCAGCAATCAAACCCAACGCATACGAATTTGAAGTTGCCGCTGCTGGTGAAGCAATCTGCCGTGCAAACGGTGCAACAAGTTTTGCATATTCTACTATCGTTGGTTCAGGTGAAAGAGCAAAAGCAGTTGTTCCCACCGCTACCAACAAGGCTATGCTTGATGGCGAACTCGTTATGATTGGTATCGCACCTAGATTTAACGGCTATGCAGGTACTTTTGGTGACACTATCCCCGTAAACGGTGTATATACCCAAAAGCAAAAAGACCTTTTGAACCATATGAGAGAAACAATGCGTCTTACCAAGGCAATGTTGAAGCCTGGTATGACTGGTAGAGAAATCGACGTTCCTGGTAGACTTTACTATGAAAAACACGGACTTAAAGATTATCTCGTTTGTCCGTTTGCTCACTCAATCGGTCTTATGGAAGCAGAAGCGCCCTTCTTTGGACCTAACGGTGACTTCGTTCTCGTTCCCGGTATGTGCGTAATGGTTGACGTAAGTTTCTTCGGCCACCCCGACCTTCACGGTGGACGTATCGAAACTGGTTACGTAATTACCGAAACCGGTTGCAGACCTCTTTCTAAGAAGATGGACGACTACTTTATGAAAGACCTTTAATATCTAAAACAAGGAGAAAACTACAATGAGTGAAAAAATCGGCTACAAGCATTATATGTTTATCGACGGCGACCTTCCCGGAAATGGCGATGACCCCAACCTTCCCGGTCACGAAGCGATGATGATTACCAACAACCAACCGGTTGATGCTAACGTTATCGTAAACATCTATTTTTCAGATAAAGAACCCGTAAAGGGCTTGCACCTTACCGTTCCCGCTGAAAGAGTTATCTGCATTAGAATGGACCTTTCCATCTGCGCAGAAAACTACCAAATCCCCTTTGGTCAATACTCTGTTGAACTTGTTAGCGATATTGAAATTTGCGCAAGTTATGGTAGACTTGACCGCCGTCAAAACCTCGGCTATTACTCAACAGGCTACTGCGCTAAATAATTAAAATGAAAAGAATTTTAATGTATTCGGAACTAAAACCCGAAAAAGTGCAAGATTATATCAAACTTCACGAAAATCCGTGGCCTGAACTTATGGAAGTTTTGGACAAGCACCATATCCACAACTATTCTATCTCTATGCTCGGCAACAAGGTGTTCACCTTTTATGAGTATACAGGGGAAGATTATAGCGCCGATATGGCTGACCTTGACGAGTCCCCCGTAATGCACCGCTGGTGGGTTTACTCAAAGCCTTGCTTTATGCACCACGAAGAAGGCAAGTATTACGACGATTTAACCGAAGTTTTTTATAAAGAATAATTTAATCAAAAGAAAAAGCCACTGCTTTAAGCGGTGGCTTTTTTATTATTTTATTAGTTGGTCTAAACTAACGTCAAATATCTCGGCTAGTTTGCGAAGCATTTCAACATTAGGCTCTGTTCTGCCTTGTTCCCAATTAGCATAGCAACTCTCTACAACTTTAAGTTTCTCAGCAACTTGCTTTTGAGTTAACCCTGCTCCCTTTCTCGCTTGTTTTAAATTTTCACACAATATCTTATCCATATTTATATTATATATAGTCTTTTTCGTTTTGTCTATTCTTTTCTTCCAACTCTATTGATTTTGCCAAAATGCTTGATAAAAATTTTTTGCTGTGCTATACTATATATGTCACACAAACTAAATAATCAGTTGTGAAACAGTTTCTTTTTATTTAAAGGGATTTTTTTTCGCATTCTAACTTTGTATTTGATAAAAATGCAAATTCCTGCAGTTGGAATGTGGAAACTCTTTTCTCTTCTGATTAAGTTTGTGTGACAACAATCGGAGTTTGCATTTTTTGTGCGATGACTTCGGTTGTCGCACTTTTTGTTTTTTATAGGTTTTTTATGGATATTAAAGAGATACTAAAGCAAAAAATTAATGATTATATTGACAACAAAGATATAAAAGATTCGGTTTTTATGAACTTGCCCAAAGAAGCGAGCCTTACCTTTTTCAATGATGATTTTCTTTTTGAATTATTCTTAAATGCTTTTTTACTTGAAGATGATGATGTTGTTATTTCGGTGATTGGCAAAGATTTATTTTTCTCTGATGAGTTTTATCAACTAAAACTTTCAATACAAGAAAATTATAAGTTTTTTAATTAAAAAGAAAAAGCCACTGCTTTAAGCGGTGGCTTTTTTATTGTTTTTAATCTTCTTTGCTGATGACCTTTTTTTGCCAAGTTTTTTGACCACACTTGGGGCATTTCATATATCTTGTTCTGCCCATATGCATTGACCACATAACCGCTTTCATTGTGGGCACATAGCAATGTCCGCAATTTGCACACTTATAGTATCCCGCAACTTGCTCAATTTTTATAGCAAACGCGAATCCCACTATACCGGGGATAAAGCCTGAAAAGCACACTACTATTCTTTGCCAGTCTTTCATAGGCAAGTATGCAGCGAGCACGATTGGGGTAAATAACACTATTACTGAAAGAATACCCACAACCCACTCAAGCGTAAGCAATCTTTTATCCGCTTGCTCCTTTTCTTTTACGAGTTCAAGCATCTTTTCTTCGATTTTCTTATCATAGTTTTCCATTGACACAATCTCTCCTGTTAATAAATCGTTTACGGTGATTTTTAGAACTTTACACAAGTCAAGCATAATTGCCGAATCAGGCATTGCCCTGCCCGTTTCCCACTTGGACACCGCCCTATCGGTTATGTTAAGTTTTTCCGCCAACTGCATTTGGGTTAAGTTTTCGGTTTTTCTTCGCTCGGCAATAAACTTGCCTATCTTAACTTGATCCATAGCCACCTCCTTACGTTATCAGTATAAACTATTTAAGCAAAAAAATCTACACACCATTGGTTGAGTTAAGCCCTTTTTAGCCAAACTTATAGTTTTTTCTTTCGGTTTTATTATTATAGCACACCAAAAATAAAAATTCAAGTTTATATGACGCGCAAAAATCTCACACTGTTCCTTTCTCGGAGGTTAGATGCACATAGACCAAAAATGTTTCAAGCATTAGATACAAGCAAGACAAGACTCGCGAAGCGTTTTGGATAAGATAAGCCTTGTTGGCTATCGAAGTCAAAACGCAAAGCAGAAACGCAGTATTGCGACGTATATAATGCAGAACAAAAAAATCGCCAGAAAAATCTGGCGATTTTGTTTGTTCGTTTGAAACAAATTATCTCTTTGAGAATTGGGGTGCACGACGTGCTGCCTTCAAACCGTACTTCTTTCTTTCCTTCATTCTTGAATCTCTGGTTAAGAAGCCTGCTTTCTTGAGGGCTGCTCTTGTTTCGGGTTCTGCTTGCAAAAGTGCGCGAGCAATACCGTGTCTAATTGCACCTGCTTGACCGGTGTATCCACCGCCACAAACATTAACTGCAACATCGTATTTTGCTAATGCATCAACGAGTGCGAGGGGTTGGCGAACGATGAACTTCAAAGTGTCAAGACCAAAGTATTGGTCAAGGCTCTTTCCGTTAATGGTGATAGCACCATCACCTGCGGGAATAAGGCGAACACGAGCGATTGCTTTCTTTCTTCTACCTGTTCCCCAATATTGAACTTTCTTTTTACTGGTTGCTTTTGCCATAATTACACCTCATTACACCAATTTAATAGTTTCGGGTTTTTGAGCCTGATGATTGTGTTCAGCGCCTCTATAAACCTTAAGTTTGGTGAGCATTTGACGACCTAAACTGTTCTTGGGAAGCATACCTTTAACCGCTTCGTAAACAGCAACGTCTGCCTTGTTTTCCATAAGGGTCTTGTATTGGATAGACTTAAGTCCGCCAATGTGACCAGTGTGATATCTGTAATATTTCTTTTCGAGTTTTTTACCCGTCAAAACTACTTTGTCGCAGTTGAGGATGATAACGAAATCGCCCGTATCAACGTTAGGGGTAAAGGTGGGTTTGTTCTTTCCGCGAAGAATTGCTGCTACTTTGGAAGCAAGTCTACCCAAAACAACGCCTTCAGCGTCTACAACATACCACTTTCTGTCCACGTTGTTTGCGTGAGCCATATAAGTTTTCATTGTGAAATCTCCTTGAATTTTTAATTTGGTGTTTTGGCATTGTTCTATCACCCTAACACGAATACGGGCAATTTTTTGGGAGGGCTAATCCCGAAAAGCACGAACTTTGCCTTATAAATGCCTATTTATATTAAATTATTTTGCTTTTTAAGTCAAGCGTTTTTGTGCCTTTTTCGTTGTTTTTTTAATATTTTTCTTGAATTTTCGCAAAAAAATACGGCAATCACTATATCTTGTGGTCGCCGTAAAAATTTTTACTATTTTTCTTTGAATTTTTAGTTGTCAAACGAGCAATTTTTTACTGTCAAGTTATCGGCATCTTTACTTATAAATACCCCTTGCCAATCGGCGAGAGTGTTTTTGTCGATTACAACTTTCACTCCGTCAAGGGTAACATTCTTCGCTTTTTCAACTTTTAGCACCCTCTCCCCGCGGATTCTTATCTTGTTTTCGGTAAATTCCACACCTTCTTCTTTCTTAACAACAAGGTCGATATCTTTTAAGATAATGTTATCCACTTCTCCGCCGTCCATTTGAACGATTTTGCTTCCGCCAAAGCACTCAAAACGCATATTTTCAAACTTGATATTTTTTGCAAAACCTGCATCGCTCTCTATGGTTATCGGCAAGGCAACATCTGCCGCATCAACATTTGAAATATGAACATTTTCTATCTTGCCTTCACAGTTCGCGCCATACCTTGTGCGAAGCCATATACCATAACCCGCGCTTTTAATTGTTAACCCTGATAAGCGGATATTTTTTATCTCACCCTTCCCAACACCGATTCTAACTGCGCAAGCCGATGAACTCAACACGCAGTTAGTAATTTCAACCTGTTCGCAAGGTCTATATTTTTTTAGCCTTACCGATGAGCAACGAATAGCAATGGCGTCATCGCCAGTAAGTAAAGTACAGTCGCTCACGTTCACCATACGGCAACAGTCAATATCTATGCCGTCAGAGTTTGCAAAGTGGGGCGGATTGAAAACTTTTATCCCCCTAATTTGCACACTTTCACAGCCGTAAAAATAGCACGCCCAACACGGACAGTTTTTTACGGTTATATCGGTAACTTTCACATTTTCACACTCAATAAAGCACACTTCTTGACCGGGGCGAGAAGCCTGTAAATCTTTTGTTCTTGCAAAGCCGTGTCTAAAAATATAGCCGGCTTGCCAAGGCAAATGCGTGTCAATTCTTCCCCAATAACTATCCCCACCACCGTCGATTTCTCCGTGGCCCGTAATGGAAACGTTTTTCACTTCGTGCGCGATAATTAAATGTTTACCAAGCCAATGCTCTGCAAGTCCGTCCCAATTTTGTGGATAGGCATCGCTATCGTTATAGTCGCTTAAGTTTTTGCTTGCCACGAGTGTTGCGCCTGATTCTAAATGCAATTCTACATTGTCTTTAAGATAAATCGTGCCCGTTAAAAACTCGCCCGCGGGGATTATAACCTTACCGCCACCATTTTTAGCGCACTCGTCAATCGCCAACTGAATTGCTTTGCTATTTAGTGTTTTATTATCGCCAACAGCGCCAAATTCGACTACGTTATACATAGTTTTTCTCCAAAAAAAATTCTCGTGCTAATTATACCACACGAGAATTTGCTTTTCAACACTAATTATACGAAACTTTTTCGCTATTTTAATATTCAACTTTTATTAGGCACAAGCCTTTGGCGGAAAGGGTTTTTATTTGAACCGCTCTTTCGCCCGTGGCGAGTGCTTTTTTCACATCTTCAACGGTTAGTTCGCCATTGCCAACACCCAAGATTGCACCGACCATTATTCTTACCATATTATACAAAAAGCCGTTGCCTGTAACCCTGATTTTTATCTTTTCTTCTTCTCTTATAACGGCAATATCATAGATTGTTCTAACCGTGGTTTTTACCGAACTACCTGTTGCGGAAAAGGCCTTAAAATCGTGCTCGCCTAAGAACTCTTTTGCCGTTTGTTGCATTGCTTTTAGGTCGGGCTCTTTTTCTAATTTAACCGCATATCTATCTATCAAAGGAAGTTCGGTATCGGCACAGTAAAGAGTGTATTCATAGGTCTTTTTTTTCGCCGTATTGCAAGCGTGGAAATCATCAGCAATTTGCTCGCTTTTTAATATTTTCACATCTTGCGGTAAATATCCGTTTAGCGCCTTATAAAACTTGTGGGGTGGGACGGTGCTTTCTGTATCAAAATGCGCAACTTGGCCTTGCGCGTGCACACCTGCATCTGTTCTTCCGCTACCCGTAACGCGCACCTTTTCGCCCGTTACAGACATTACTGCATTTTCAACCACTTCTTGAACGGTTATGCCGTTTGGTTGAACTTGCCAACCGCAATAAGCCGTTCCGTCATAAGACAAAGTTAACTTTATTCTCATAAGGTCACCGCCAAAAAGCCTGTTATGTTTAAGAACACAACGCCCGTGATTACTCCAGCGATAGTCAAAGTTCCAACCAAATCGCGCCACGAAAGTTGCATTTTTTTGTATCTAGTTCTGTTTTTACTGCCCGAATAACACCTTGCATCCATAGCATCGGCAAGTTCATCGGCGCGCCTAAACGAAGATATAAGCAAGGGAATAAGCACGGGGATAAGCGCCTTTGCGCGCTTAAACACGTTTCCGCTTTCAAAGTTTGCGCCCCTTGCTTTTTGCGCCTTGATAATTCTATCCGTTTCTTCAAGCAAGGTGGGGATAAAGCGGAGTGCAATGCTCATTATTAATGCGAACTCGTGAACGGGGAATTTGATTAGTTTTAACGGGAACATTAAACTTTCAATACCGTCTGCAATCTCTACGGGGGACGTGGTAAGTGTCAGTAGTGACGCGCCAAGCACGATGAGGGTTATTCTTGCAATAATAAATCCTGCATTTAATAAGCCCTTATCAGTGAAAACTATAAACTTCCACTCAAGCACAACATTTCCGCCCTTATTGAAAAACAACTGCAAAATGGCGGATAGCACGATAAAGAACATTATTCCCTTTATGCTCTTAAGCACCCTTAAAAAGGGCACTTTTGCAAACGCGGTTGACACGAGAACGAACAATAAACATAGTGCAAAACCCATGAATTGAAAAGATTGCACCATAAATACCGCCACCATATAGGCAACAACTGCCAATATTTTTACGCGCGCATCTAATTTATGAACAAAGGATTGTGCGGGGAAGTATTGACCAAAACTTACATCTTTCATCATTCCCCCCCTTTGAGTGCAAGCGCCGTTTTTTGAACAAAATCATCAACAGTCAAATCGCTCTCTATATTGCAGTTTACACCTTTGAGCGCGTTTTCAAGGTATGCGGTAACGGGCAAATCAAGCCCCACCTCAATAAGTTTTTGGTGGTTGGAAAAAATCTCTTTCGGCGTGCCGACAGCACAAATTTTGCCGTGCGAAAAGATTGCACCTTTAGTACAGTTTTCTGACACAACATTCATATCGTGCGAAACTAAAATTATTGTTTTAACAAAGGTTTTGTGTAGGCGATGTAAAAGAGCAATAAACTCTCTTTTACCCACAGGGTCAAGCCCTGCGGCAGGTTCATCGAGAACTAAAACTTCAGGCTCGGTTACTATAACCCCTGCAATCGCCACCCTTCTCTTTTGACCGCCCGAGAGTTCAAATGGGGATTTGTCTTTTACCTTATCATAGTCAAGCCCAACTATTTCTATGGCTTTTCTTACCCTATTTTCTTCTTCCTCGGGGGTGATGTCTTTAACAAAATTGCGAAGCCCAAACGCGACATCTTCCCTTACCGTTTCGGCAAAGAGTTGATATTCGGGGTATTGGAAAACCATACCCACTTTTGAGCGAAGCGCCATAAAATCGCATTTTTTATCGGTCAAATCAAACTCGCCAACGGTTAAACTTCCCTTGTCCTTTTGAACTTTAATAAGTCCGTTTAAGTGTTGAACAAAGCTGGTTTTTCCGCTACCCGTATGCCCGATAATACCAAAAAACTCCCCTTCTTCAATAGTCAAGGAAATGTTATCCAAGGCGCGGAGAGAGAGCGCTTTTGATTTTTCACTATAATCGAAACTTAAATCTTTTGCTTCAATGCGCATAATTCCTCCGCAAGTTGCTCTTCTGTTAAAATTCCATCGGGAAGATTAACGCCGAGCGCAATAAGTTTTTCCGCCACGATTGAAGGTAACGGAAGTTCAAGGCCAAAACTCTTTAATTGGTCCTTTTTTGCAAAAATTTCTTTGGGCGAGCCGACAAGTGCAATCTTTCCGTCGTTTATAACAAGCACCTTATCCGCGCGCACAACTTCATCCATATAGTGGGTAATGTTGATAACCGTTACCCCTTGTTCTTTGTTTAATTTTTCCACAACGGACAAAACTTCTTTTCTGCCCTTGGGATCTAACATTGCAGTAGATTCATCAAGCACTAAAACCTTTGGTTTTATAGCAAGAACACCTGCTATTGCAATGCGTTGTTTTTGCCCACCTGAAAGCCTTGTAGGTGAAGATTTTTTAAATGCTTGCATACCAACGGCAGAGAGCGCGAAATCTATTCTTTCACCAATTTCTTCTCTCTTTACTCCAAGGTTTTCGGGCCCAAACGCAACATCATCTTCAACAATTGAAGCAACCAACTGATTATCGGGGTTTTGGAAGACAACGCCAACGCGTTTTCTTATCTCGAAAAGGGATTTTTTGTCATCACTTGAAAAACCTTCCACCGTAACCTTTCCCTCATCGGGTTTACAAAGTCCGTTGAAAAGTTTTGCAAGCGTGCTTTTTCCGCTTCCATTATGCCCAATAATAGCAACGTATTCCCCTTCTTCAACAACAAGGGATACATTTTTTACGGCATTATTAATTTTATCGTAGGAAAAACTTACATTTTCCATTGAAAGAAGTGCCATTTTTCGCTCCAAATCGCTCAATTAATAAATCTTTTTCATTATACCAAAAAGTGCAAGATTTTACAAGCAAACTGCACCATAAAGTTTTTTGCCATAAATTTATATAAATTTACCTACAAAATTTTTGATTTTGCGTTGACTATTTGCGTTTAAATATGTATAATACTTTTGTTAACTATATAATTAGTAAATTTAACACGGAGGAATAATATATGAAAAAAATGACAATCGACGGCAATACCGCCGCCAGTCACGTAGCGTACGCCTTCTCTGAAGTTGCGGCTATCTACCCGATAACCCCTTCTTCTCCTATGGCGGAAGTTGCAGACGAATGGTCTGCTGCCGGCAGAGTTAATATGTTTGGCCAAACCCTTCGCCTTGCAGAAATGCAATCTGAAGCAGGTGCTGCTGGTGCAGTTCACGGCTCACTTACCGCTGGCGCACTCACCACTACTTACACTGCAAGCCAAGGTTTGCTTTTGATGATTCCCAATATGTACAAAATTGCGGGCGAACTTCTCCCCACAGTTTTCCACGTAAGTGCAAGAGCGCTCGCTGCTCACTCACTTAACATTTTCGGTGACCATGCGGACGTTATGGCTTGCCGTCAAACGGGATTTGCAATGGTTGCAAGTAACTCTGTTCAAGAAGTTATGGACCTTGCACTTGTATCACACCTTGCAACACTTAAAACTAAAGTTCCTTTCCTTCACTTCTTTGACGGATTTAGAACTAGCCACGAAGTAAGCAAGATTGACGCTATCGAATACGATGAAATGAAAGCGCTTGTTGATATGAAGGATATCGAAGACTTCCGCGCACGCGCTTTGAACCCTGAACACCCTGTTCAAAAGGGTACTGCACAAAACTCTGATATTTACTTCCAAAACAGAGAAACTGCAAACAAGTATTACGAAGCAACCCCCGCAATCGTTCAAGAAGTTATGGATAAGGTTTCTGCTCTCACCGGTAGAAGTTATCACCTTTTCGATTACGTTGGTGCTCCCGATGCTGAAAACGTTATCGTTATGATGGGTAGCGGTGCTGATGCCGTTGAAGAAACCCTTAATAAGATGACTGCTGAAGGACACAAGGTTGGTCTTTTGAAAGTTAGACTTTATCGTCCGTTCGCAATCGAATACTTTATCAATGCTCTTCCCAAAACGGTTAAAAAACTTGCCGTTCTTGATAGAACTAAAGAAGCCGGCTCTCTCGGTGACCCTTTGTATCTTGACGTTTGCTCTGCTCTTCTTGAAAAGGGTATGGCTGATATTAAGGTTGTTGGTGGTAGATATGGTCTTGGTAGCAAGGAATTCAATCCTTCAATGATTTACTCGGTTTACAAAAACCTTGAACTCGCTGAACCCAAGAACCACTTCACCGTTGGTATCTACGATGATATCACCAATACTTCTCTTGATTTCTCTGAAAAATATAACGCTGCACCCGAAGGAACTATCTCTTGTAAGTTCTGGGGTCTTGGCTCTGACGGTACTGTTGGCGCAAACAAGAACTCAATTAAGATCATTGGTGACCACACCGATAAATACGTTCAAGGTTACTTCTTCTACGACAGTAAGAAATCAGGCGGTATAACCGTTTCTCACCTCCGTTTCGGCGATACCCCCATCCAATCTGCATACCTTATCGATGCGGCTGACTTTGTTCAATGTTCTAACCCCTCTTATATCACACGTTATAATATGACGGGCGACATTAAAGAAAACGGTACTTTCCTTTTCAATACTTCAGCAAAAACTGCTGCGGAATTGGAAGACGTTCTCCCCGCATTTGTTAAACGCGACATCGCAAACAAAAATATCAACCTTTACGTTATCGACGCTATTAAGATTGCTGCTGACCTTGGTCTCCGCGGTAGAACTAATACCATTTTGCAATCTGCGTTCTTTAAGGTTGCTAACATTATCCCCTACGATCAAGCAGTTGACTATATGAAGAAGATGGCTTACAAGTCATTTGCTAAGAAAGGCGATGCTATCGTTCAAATGAACTACAATGCAATCGACTCTGCTGAAGCAAACCTTGTTAAGATTGATGTTCCCGCAAGTTGGAAGACTATCGAAACAGGTGCGCCTATGGCAGCGGTTGCTAACAACGAATACTTTAAGGATATCGTTCACCCCATTCTCGTATTGGAAGGTGACAAACTCCCCTCATCTGCGTTCAATGCTGACGGTTCAGTTCCCACCGGAACAACCAAGTTCGAAAAACGTGGTGTTGCAGTTAACGTTCCTAAGTGGGATGCTGAAAAATGTATTCAATGTAACCAATGTTCTTTCGTTTGTCCTCACGCTTGCTTAAGACCTGCTATCGTTAAAGAAGCCGAAGAAAAACCCATCACCTTTACAACTAAGGCTATGATTGGTAACAAGGGTTACGAATACAGAATGCAAGTTTCACCGCTTGACTGTATGGGTTGTGGCGTTTGTGCAGATATCTGCCCCGCTAAAGAAAAAGCACTTACTATGGTTCCCTTGGGAAGCATCGTTAATGAAGAAACCGTTAACTACGAATACAGTGAAGAACTTCCCGAAGTTAACGTATCTGCTTGCCCCGGTTGCAAGCCCACTACTGTTAAGGGTAGCCAATTCAACAAACCTTTGTTCGAGTTCTCAGGCGCTTGCGCTGGTTGTGGCGAAACACCTTACGTTAAACTTGTAACTCAACTCTTCGGCGATAGAATGATCGTTGCAAACGCAACGGGATGCTCATCTATCTACGGTGGCTCTGCCCCCACTTGTCCTTACACCACCAACAAACAAGGTAAAGGACCTGCTTGGGCAAACAGCCTTTTCGAAGACAACGCAGAATTCGGTTATGGTATGAACCTTGCTATGAAGGCTCGCCGTGCTAAAATTGAAGAAGATATGCGCGCTACCTTCGATAACGTAAACGAAAAAACCAATGCTGCATTCTCTGCTTGGCTTAACGATAAAGAAGATGCTGAAAAGAGCAAAGTTGCTGCTGAAATGGTTAAAGAAGCACTCGCTACTGAAACTGCTGAAGGACTTGACTACATTAAGGGCAACCTTGACTGTCTTGTAAAACCCTCTATCTGGATTTTCGGTGGTGACGGTTGGGCATACGACATCGGTTACGGCGGACTTGACCACGTTCTCGCTTCTGGTGAAAACGTTAACGTTCTCGTTCTCGATACCGAAGTTTACTCTAACACCGGTGGACAAGCAAGTAAGTCAACTCCTACTGGTTCAGTTGCTAAGTTTGCTGCTGCTGGTAAGAGAGTTAAGAAGAAAGACCTTGGTATGATGGCAATGAGTTACGGTTACGTTTACGTTGCACAATGCTCAATGGGTTCAAATAAGCAACAACTTATGAACGCACTTGTTGAAGCAGAAAAATACGACGGACCTTCACTTATCATTTGCTATGCACCTTGTATCAACCACGGTATCAATATGATGAAGTCACAAGACGAAGAAAAGAAAGCAGTTGATTGCGGATATTGGCAACTTTACCGTTACAACCCCGAATCACTTGATGAAGGAAAGAACCCCTTCACTCTCGATTCTAAAGAACCGACTGCTGACTATAAGACCTTCTTGCTTGGCGAAACGAGATATGCTTCACTTATGAAAGCACGCCCCGAACTCGCTGAACAACTTTTCGAAAAGACCGAAAAGGATAGCAAGGCAAGACTTGAAACTTATAAAAATCTTGCAGGCAAATAATTGATAAATTATTAAGAAATAACGCCACTCTAATTTAGGGTGGCGTTTTCTTTGCGCGCGCGTGCGCGTATAATATTTTTATGTTTGATTTTTCATAAAAATTTTTTGTTTTTTCCTTGTTTTGTGCCGTCTTTAATTGTAAAATTCTTTTAGGTTTTCGTTTTAATAAATTCTTTTTATTTGACTTGCACTTTTTTTATTTTTGTGGTATTATAATAAACGAAAAATTTTTTAGGAGAAAATGAAATGAAGAAATTTTTAACTCTTATTTGTGCTTTCGTTATGGCACTTACCGCATGCGCTGGTCTTGTTGCTTGTGGTGGTAATGGTGGCGGCGAAAACGGTGGCAACGGCGGAAACACACCTACTCCCCCGCCCACACCCGCAGGTCCTACTTCACTTAACTATACCACTCTCGGCGTACAATATGATGCTATTGCAGAACTCGCTGGTGGCGGTGCAGATATCGCCGTTGTAGAAAAGGCTATTTTTGATTATTATGTTAGTCAAGAATTTGATAATTCACTTATGATTATTTCTGGCGACCAATATGTATTCGATAAAGAAGAATATGTTATGGCTTGCAAGCAAGGCACAGATGTTGCTGATTATCTTAATGCTGCAATCTATTACTTCCAAGAAAACGAAGTTGAAATTCAAAACTACACAAACGCTAAAGGTGCGGTTACTTGCGACATTAACTATATTGCAGGAGATTTTGGTTTGGCTTCAAACCTTATCACCGTTCAAAAACCGAGTGTTGAAATTGATGATGTTCCAGAAGCCGACTCTGAATTCTCAAGAATTTTAATTGACGGCTTGAAAGTTGGTTTCGTTGTTGATATTAACAAGAGAGACCTTAAGAACCAACCCTTTGCTGGTAACTCTCACTTTGACGGACACGATGGATTTGAATGCTTGCTTACAAGAGCAATTGCACAAATCTATGGACACACCAACGATAGTATGGATGAAATCTTCTTAAATATGTCTGAAGCAAACGCAGCACTTTATAACGGCACTGTTGATGTACTTGTTGGTGGTTTCTCTGCTAAAGATTGGGGCACTGGTTATGACTTTAGCGTTCCCTATATCGCTAACAGCCACGTTCTCGTTATTAGAAAAACCGATGCTTCTAAATACACTTCTTTCGCTAGCATGAAAAACGCAAGTTTCGTTGTTGCGGGTAGCAGTGTTGGTGAAGAGCTTGTTAAAACTGGCGCGCTTAAAACTGCTATTTTAGGCTAATTTAACTAAACTATTTAATGCTCGGTCAGTTTGACCGAGCATTTTTATTAGGAACTATTATGAACAAAACTCTTTGCAAAATTCTTTCCTTTATCCTTTGCATTTTTTGTTTAACAAATCTATTCGCGTGCAAAAGTGAAGAAAAGAAGCCAATAAAAACTAAACTTGATTGCCTTTTGTCAAATAACCAAGTGGAAGCGCTTGCTAATGTAGCTTATTCTCTTGCCGATGTTGCTCTTGTTGATAGATATGAGGCTGATTATGTTATTTCTTCTTTTACCGATATGGATACACTTACCGTTATCGATATTGAAGGCATATCTTTTGCAAAAGAACAGTTTTGTTTTATAACCAAAAAGGGTTCTAACTTTGCCGATTACATTAACGCAGCCCTCTATTACATACAAGAAAATTCCATTGATGTAAACTTTTCCAACAACAAAACGGGGCAACTTTATTACAATATGGATCTTTATAAAATTGCTGACCTTTTTGGGCTTTCAAATATGGTTTTAACTATCCCCGAACCATCGGCAACCTTATACGATACCCCCTCGGGCGCATATGAAGATATAGTTAATAGAAAAATGTTCAAAATTGGTTGGACTTGCCCGCCTGATTCAAAAGGACTTAACCGCCTTGACTCACTTATCTTCCGCCACGACAACGCACATACCGACGGCGCGGAAATGGATATATTAAAATCTGTTGCAACCGCAATGGGTTTTTACACCGAATCGGGCGATACTTTCGTTTTACCTATTGAGTGGGATAATGTAGAACAATCGTTAAACAACGGCACTATTGATGTTGTTGCAGGAGCAATTTGTGATACCGCAGAGATTAGAGAAAAATTTTCTGTAACCTATCCACATATGGAAAACAGTTATGTTTTGGTGGTTAGAAAAACCGATATAAACAAGTTTTCTTCTCTCGATAGCCTAAAGTCGGCAAAATTTAGCACAGCAAAAGGCTCTGAAGGTGAAAGTTTAATAAACGGCTTTCTAAAAGAAATTTTGCTCTAAAAATGACCCCTTTTTATAAAATTTTGTGTTTATTTATATAAAAACACTTTACTAAATTTAAAATAATTAGTATAATATGTTTATCGAATCACTTTAGCGCGATAAAGCGATAAAGCAAAACGATAAACATTTTTTTATAGGAGTTTTATTATGAAAAAACTTATTACATCTATCGTTGCAATGCTTCTTGCAGTAGCAACACTTTTTGCTATCGGTTGTGGCAAGGGCGAAACAACAGTTGTTGAAACTGACGACCAACTCGCTGCACTTACCGAAGTTCAAGCAGGCACTAGCGACATCGCTGTTATCGACAGTGTTATGGCTAACTACTATGTAAACAAACCCAACTTTAGTGACCTTACCATTTTGACTGGTGAAGATTTCACTTTTGCTAGCGAATACTATGCAATCGGTGCAAGAAAGAACACCAACACCGCAACTTATATCAATGCTGCGCTCTATTCTTTGCAAAGAGATGGCAAAATTGATCAAATCGCAGTTAAGTACGGCTTGAAAGATGTTCTCGCTACTATCCCCACCTTTGATTATGAAAGCATCCCTGGTTCTAATGAAGTAGACCCCAACTCTGACTTTGGTAAAATCCTTACTAAAGGCAAACTCGTTTTGGGTTACACCATTTTCGAACCGATTGCTTATTTAGATGGTACAACTCTTATTGGTTTTGATATCGAACTTGCAAAAGCAGTTTGCGATTATTACAAAATTCAACTTGAAACCGTAAAAATTAACTGGGATACCAAGGAAGATGAACTCAACGCAGGTAACATCGACGTTATTTGGAACGGCTTTACCTACACCGACCAAAGAGCAGAAAAAGTTGACTTTACCAACTTCTATTTGACCAACCGCCAATCAATCGTTATTAGAAAGGCTGATGCTTCTAAATACACCGATTACAAGGCAATGAAAGGTGCAACCTTTGCTTGCGAAAGTGAATCTGCTGGTGAAACCACTATTAGAGAAATTATTCTTGCTAAAATTGACGCTTAATATATGTTAGATATCTTTTTACAACTTCTTGAAGGGTTTGGCACAACGGTAACTCTATTTGCGGTAACTTTAGTTTTATCGCTTCCGTTAGGGCTTTTGGTGTGCTTCCTTTCAATGTCTAAAATTAAATTGATTAGGGCAATTGCACGCGGATTTGTTTCTATTATCCGCGGAACTCCCTTAATGCTTCAGTTAATCATAATCTTTTACGGACCGGGGCTTGTTTTTGGCGCGCAGTTCAGTTTTAAGAGTAGGTTGCTTGCGGCAATTATTGCCTTTACAATAAATTACGCTGCTTACCTTTCTGAAATATATCGCGGTGGAATAGAATCTATCCCCAAAGGTCAAAAAGAAGCGGGCAAGGTTTTAGGTCTTTCTAAAAGCCAAATTTTTAGCAAAATTGTGCTTTTACAAGTTATTAAACATATCGTTCCCCCTATAGGCAACGAAATTATAACTCTCGTTAAAGATACTTCTATCGCTCGTATGATTGCTCTCGTTGAACTCACCGACGTTGCTTTTGACTTAAGAAAAGCGCAAGGTGGCGGTCTTTGGCCGTTAATTGCTGCGGGTGTTTTCTACTTTGTTTTCAATGCGATTGTTGCGTTTATTTTGCGCAAAATTGAAAAGAAGTTATCTTATATAAAGGTTTAACTATGGCTTATCTTGAAATAAAAGATTTTTATAAAAAATTTAATCAGACCGAAGTTCTAAAAGGTATCAATCTTTCTATGGAAAAGGGCGAAGTTGTTTCTATTATCGGCTCTTCCGGTAGTGGTAAAACCACCCTTCTCCGTTGCATAAACTTTTTAGAAACACCTGACTGCGGTGTTATGTCACTTGACGGCAACGTTCTTTTTGATAGTTCTTTTGAAAAGGCGGATAGCGAGAGTGCTTTGCGTGAGAAAAGGCTTAATTTTGGGCTTGTTTTCCAATCTTTTAACCTTTTTCCGCAATACAACGTGTTAAAAAATATCACTCTTGCCCCCACTCTTTTACTGAAAAAGAAAACAAAAGAGTATAAAAAATCGCTTGTTGCTATGGCAAAAAGCGACAAATCTCTTTCTAAAAAGCAAATTGCCGAAAAGGTTTCCGCTTATAAAAAAGAACGCCTTGAACAAATTGAACAAGACGGACTTTCACTAATTAAAACTATTGGCCTTGAAGATAAAATAAACAATTATCCTTGCGAATTATCGGGCGGACAGTGCCAGCGTGTTGCCATTGCTAGAGCGCTTGCATTAAAACCTAAAATCCTTTGTTTTGATGAACCGACTAGTGCGCTTGACCCTGAACTTACGGGTGAAGTTTTGAAGGTTATAAAAGGGCTTAAAGACCAAGACAGAACAATGATAATCGTTACCCACGAAATGGGCTTTGCTAAAAACGTTTCAGACAAAATCGTGTTTATGGCTGACGGTGTTATTGAAGAAGTTGGTGCACCAAAAGAACTTTTGGAAAATCCAAAATCTGAAAAACTTATCCACTTTTTATCAAACGTTAACAATAAAGACGGTGAATAAAAAAATTACCCCTTACACTTTGGTGTAGGGGGTTTTTATTATACGTTTATTATAACAACTTGCCTTTCTTTTGCATATTTTACCGTGTTTGCAGTGCCAGTTTTTTCATTTCTTAAATAAGCAAGCACAACCGACGCGTTATCCACCATAAATTTATTGCGCTTTTGCATACAATACGGTGTGTATTCTTCGCTAAGCACCACTTTTTCATCCGCCGATAAAAGCATCCTTTCATACTCTTTTTTGTCATTTTTACTAAATCTATCGGCTTGTGTTTTACACGGAATACAAGCAATAATTTTTATACTGTTTGTTTCGCGTAGTTTTTCAAGAATTTGGAAGCATACTGTATCGAAACCAAGCGCCATACCCACTAAAAACTCGTTGTAGCCGATTTTTATTAGTTGTCTTAGTTTATTCTCTACTTCGCTCTTATCAAAGCCTTTTTCAAGTATTCTATGCCCTGTGACGGCGCAAGAACGCGCCCTATTTATCATAATTTCACTCAAAGTGGATTCTTCCTTTCTTTTCCTTGTCCGCGCGGATATTTTTTATCGGTATTTTTAACCTTTTTAACTACCACAAGCGCACGCTTTGCTTCTTCAAGAGTATATTCTTTAACTTCCTTTATCTCTCCACCCAAAAGTTTAATTGCCCTTTCGGCTTCTCTAACTTCTTCGGTTGCATCGCCCTTAAAAGAAATAAATTCTCCGCCAACTTTTACAAAGGGGATACAGTATTCTGCTAAAGTGTTAAGTCTTGCTACAGCGCGCGCAGAGCACATATCAAACTTTTCTCTATACCTTTCATCTTTAGCAAAATCTTCTGCCCTGCCGTTTAGAACAGTTACATTTTTTAATTGAAGTTCGTTTGCAACTGCCCTTAAAAAATCACACTTTTTTCCCGTTGCTTCTAAAAGGGTGAGATTTATATTTTCTTTCATTATTTTAATAGGAATTGCAGGAAATCCACCGCCCGATCCTATATCGATTAAGGTTTGTCCACAAAACTTATCCACACCAAGAATACTATCAATAAAGTGTTTTTTATAAACTTCTTCCTTTTCAGTAATGGCAGTTATATTAAACCGTTGATTATACTCAATTAAAATTTTGTAGTATTTATCAAACAATTCTGCTTGTCTATCAGTTAATTCAATTTTAAATTCATTAAATAATTTTTTCATACCTTTATTATATCACAACTTTTATAAACTTTCAAATTTTTTTATCCACAATGTTTTAGCAGATTTTTTTGTTTTTTTAGAATAACTTATTTTTTAATAAAATTTGCTTAAATCCGCCAAAAAACCGCCTTTTTTATATGTTATAATT
>JAZRIO010000022.1:0-19157 GCA_045645305.1 Christensenellaceae bacterium | reverse complement strand
GATGAAGAAGTGATTGTGATATTTTGTGATGCACCTGTGCCTAAGTCTTTTGCTGAAACGTTAACGATACCATTAGCATCAATATCAAAAGTAACTTCGATTTGTGGCACCCCTCTAGGTGCTGGTGCAATGCCTGAAAGTTGGAAGATGCCAAGAGTTTTGGTGACTTTTGCAAATTCTCTTTCACCTTGTAAGATATGAATATCAACAGCTGTTTGGTTATCAGCAGCAGTTGAGAACACTTGAGATTTCTTTACAGGGATTGTTGTGTTTCTTTCAATAAGCTTTGTGCAAACGCCACCGAGTGTTTCAATACCAAGTGAAAGTGGTGTAACGTCTAAAAGTAATACGTCTTTAACTTCGCCTGATAAAACGCCACCTTGAATTGCAGCCCCGATAGCAACGCATTCGTCTGGGTTAATACCCTTAAATGGTTCTTTACCTGTCACCTTTCTAACTTCATCGATAACAGCTGGAATTCTTGTTGAACCACCAACTAAGATTACCTTATCAATGTCTGAGAAAGAAAGTCCTGCGTCTTTCATTGCGTTTTGCATAGGAATAACGGTTGCTTGAACAAGGTCTTCAGTAAGCGCGTCAAACTTTTGCTTTGTAATATCTACGTCAAGGTGTTTAGGACCTGTTGCATCAGCGGTGATAAAGGGAAGGTTAACGTTGGTTTTGCTCATACCAGAAAGTTCAATCTTTGCCTTTTCAGCCGCTTCTTTAAGTCTTTGCATTGCAAGTTTATCGTTAGTTAAATCAATGCCTTCTTTTGCCTTGAATTCGCTTGCAAGATAGTCCATAACTCTCTTATCGAAGTCGTCACCACCGAGCATATTGTTGCCGTGTGTTGCCAAAACTTCAAACACGCCGTCGCCAATTTCCATAATAGATACGTCGAAAGTACCACCACCAAGGTCGTAAATGATAACCTTTTGGGTTTTGCCTTCCTTATCAAGTCCGTAAGAAAGTGCAGCAGCGGTAGGTTCGTTTATGATACGAAGTACATTAAGTCCTGCGATTTTACCAGCGTCTTTAGTTGCTTGGCGTTGGCTATCAGAGAAGTATGCGGGAACGGTGATTACCGCATCAGTAACAGTGCCACCAAGGTAACTTTCAGCATCTTTTTTAAGTTTTGTGAGTATCATTGCTGAAATTTCTTGGGGGGTGTATTTTTTTTCATCGATTGCAACCTTATAGTCAGAACCCATATGTCTTTTGATTGATGCAACCGTTCTATCGGGGTTTGAAACCGCTTGACGCTTTGCAACTTGACCAACGAGTCTTTCGCCGTCCTTTTGGAAAGCGACAACTGACGGGGTTGTTCTTGAGCCTTCTGCATTTGCGATAACTACCGGCTCACCGTTTTCCATAACGGCTACGCAAGAGTTTGTTGTTCCTAAGTCAATACCAATTGTTTTCATAATATATATAGTCTCCTTAATTTTCTTATTTTACTACGCTAACTGAAGCGTATCTAATTATCTTATCTTTTTTTCTGTATCCCTTTTGGAATACCATTTTAACAGTTCCGCTCTCTTCCCCTTCCGCTCCTTCGGTTTGCATAACCGCTTCAGCAATATTGGGGTCAAATTGTTCGCCCGTGGGGTCAATTTCTTCAATTTCTAAACTGTTTAAGGTGTCTAAAAACTTGCGCTTAACCGCCTTTATACCATCGGCAGTCTTTTCATCAAGCCCTAAAGTCAACGCCCAATCAAGGTTGTCACCAACGGGAAGAATTTTTGTTATAACACTTGCCACACCTTCGTTAAAGCCTTCCGACCAAGTGGTTGCCGTGCGCTTTTTATAGTTGTCAAACTCGGCAACATTTCTTATCCATTTGTCCTTATATTCTTCAACTTGTTTTTTAAGTTCTTCAATTTCTTTAGCGCGCTCATCAACTTGCTCTTCAACCGCTTGAGTTGAACATTCAACTTCTTCCGCGCCTTTCACCTTTTTTTCTGCCATAATTTAAGTCCTTTACTCTTTATTAGTCAACATATCTTCTAAAATCTTGCCAACACCTTCTAAAACTGAAACAACCTTTTGATAGTCCATACGGAGTGGGCCGATAACACCGTAAGTTCCCACCTTGACACCGCTTGCCGAATAGGTTGCGGTAACGAGTGAGCAATCTTTAGGCATATCCTTTTCATCATCTCCACCGATTTTAATACTTATTTCAATATTATCGGTATTATCCGCAAGTAACCCTGCAAGTTTATTTTTGCTTGTTACCACTGATAAAAAGTTTTTAACCTTTTCGGAATCGTTATATTCGGGGTGGTTTAATATCTTTCCTTCGCCCTCTAAAATAACATCCGCATTTTGGTTTTTAAGATAATCTTCAATAGCGCTCATAACCCCATCAAAAATCTCTCTATAAGTCTCAAACTCTTTAGCAACCGCTTGACCGAGCCCAACAACTTCGCCAAACTCTTTGCCGACAAACAACCTTGCTAAAAGCGCACTCGCCTCTACTATTTGTTCATCAGTCATCTTTTGCGGAATAGATATAAACTTATCTCTAATCAAAGTATTCTCTGTTACGATAAGTAATAGTGCTTGAGTGGGTTTATACCTAAAAAGTTCAATTTTAACGATTTTATCTTTTTCACTATGCGAAGTATATGCAACCGAAGTGTAATCAGTAAGGTCACTAATTACCTTAACGGCATTTTGAACAACCTTTTCTAAATTGTCAGAATGGTCTTTGAACGCGCTTTTGATAACACCGAGTTCTTTGGTCGTAAGCCCGCTTTTATCCATAAGTTCAGCAACATATAACTTATATGCTTCAACTGACGGAACGCGACCACTACTTGTGTGAAGTTGGGTTAAATACCCCATTTCTTCTAAACCCGCAAGTTCACTTCTAACAGTTGCACTGCTTACATCTTTCATATACTTTTCAGTTATGCTCTTGCTAGATACCGGTTGCGCGGTAGATATATAATCATCTACAACAAGTTGCAATATCTTTCTTTTTCTTTCGGAAAGTTTCATTTATTTTCCTTTGGCACTTTGCCTTTTGTTTTGTTAGCACTCTTTTTGTTTAAGTGCCAACTTTCAAGTTTATTGTACAACTATTATGTTCCTTTGTCAAGGTTTTACGCCAACTTTTTAAAAAGAAATTTAAAAGTAAAAAAAGCCTTGCAAACACAAGGTTTACAAGGCTTTAATTCAATTATGTTTTTATTCAGTTCTAAGTGCGACAACAGGGTCTTTTTTAGAAGCACTTCTAGACGGAATAATACCTGATACAAGGTTTAAGAAAACACTTATAGCAACTAAAATTCCCGCCGCCTTTATAGGCAATACTGCTTGAAGTTCGGCAATACCCGTCAGCGAAACTAAAAGCGCGTTTATCGGCAAGCACACTATATAAGTAAATAGCACGCCGAATAGTCCCGAGGCAAAACCTATAATAATGGTTTCCGCATTGAACATTCTTGAAACGTCTTTTTTGGACGCACCGATTGAACGAAGCACACCGATTTCTTTTGTTCGCTCTTGAACTGATATTAAGGTTATAACCGCAATCATAATTGATGAAACGATAAGAGATATACCAACAAAGGCAATAAGAACATATGTTATCGCGTTAATAATGGTGGTTATTGAAGACATCATTATACCCATATAATCGGTATACTTGATTTGCTTAACTTCATCAACTTCCTTATTATATTCATTAATTGCTGCAATGATAATATCTTTGTTTTCAAAAGATGATGCGTAAATGTTTATGGTTGATGGGCTATCTTTATCCGCATAGCCAAAGAGTTTTAAGTTATCTTCTAAAGTTGATGAAGAGAACTGCATTATCTCATCATAATAAATGGATAAAGATTTTGTTTCATCAGCAAGGGTTGCATCTAGCATTGTGGACAACATCGCATAGTCCTCGCCGAGTTGTTCTTTCACCTCACCGGCATAAGAGAGTTTAACCCCTTCTTCTATTCCCGGGCGGATAAGATTTATTAGTTCTTGGTCGGTAAAATCCTTAAAATATCCTTTAATCTCATCAGCACTTGCACCGAGTTGCTCTGCAAAAGCCGAAGCAAGAGTATATTCTATAAGTTCCCTATTCCAATCGCCCTCGGGTGTTTTAAATTCGTTAAGTGCCATATTTACACCCATTTCGAACATAGCCTTTGGCATAACGCATTGCATTTCCACATAGAGTTTGCCCTTTGCTTCAGCCGTTGTAAAGCCCTTTGCATACTCTCTAAAATCGGCATCTTTTTGCTCATCAGTAAGATTTTCCGTGCTTGACTTAAAGGGTAACCCTGTGGTCACATCGGTATAAGGATTTGCAAGTTGTGCTTTAATTACTTCTGAATCTTTAGCCTCATCAATAATATGTTCGGTAAGTTTATAAGTATAACCTATTGCACCAGTAAGCATATGGTTATCGGCATCGGCATTTTCACGAATAATACCAACAACCTTAAGTTCTAACGCGTTTTCGTATAAGAGTTTAAGTCCGCTATCGGTAAGTCCCCAATCGGTGTAAATATCGCCTGTTTTTTTGTACCTATCATAAGCCATTATGGTCTTAAACTTTCTACCGCAAACTTCTTGATAAGTCCATTTTTGAGTGGTACTTTCAAGTTCCTTTCCGTTTATTGCCGAATCGAGAATTTTATCTATTTCTTCTTCACCGATAAGTCCTAACGCGTAAAGTGTTAAATCATCGAGTTCGTTTTTGTCGTTAACCACCAATATGATTTCGTTATACGCGGTGGGCCAATCACCGTAAATTAAATCGTATTGCGATTTAATAAGGTTGTTGACCGTTCCCCCATCTTTTGCGGATAAAAGTTCTTGCCACATACCTGTGCCCATCATAAAACTGGTGAACATACTGCCACTCATACTTGAACTTTCACCGCTATCGTAACTACCGCCGTTTGTTGAAATGCCAAGCATATACTTGCCAATCATTTCACTCATCAATTCGCCTGTGTCAGACTTAACTATCTTTCCATCAACATTCTCGGTATAAACATCTAAATCAAAGTTATAGCCGTATTGAACACCGTTTATCGCGCTAGATAATTTTGAATCTTCTTTTTTAAGTTCGTTCTCTAGATAAATCTTAAATGACTTTAAGTCGTTTTCGCTCGTTTCAGTTTTTGCAAGAGCGTTTACAAGTTCACCAATTACTTGATCTTTATAGATAGCATCGTTATCGTGCGTTGTTTCGCCTTTGCCCACATTCATAAAACTTTCCATAAGCGCGGTCAAATCAACCGATTCTTCTTCTAAAGTTATGGGATATGCGGACAAGGTCGATTCTTGCACGTAATTTATATACGAACTTGTGCCTTGCGAAACGGCAAGGATAAGTGCGATACCAATAATGCCGATAGAGCCTGCAAAAGTGGTAAGAACCGTTCTACCCTTTTTGGTTGCAAGGTTACGGAGAGAGAGTTTAAATGCCGTCCAAAAACTCATTTTGGTTCTTCCCGTTTTGCCCTTTTGCTCGTTTTTAGCAAGGTCTTTTGGGGTAACAACATCTTCACCTTCTACATAAGGCTTTGTATCTTCCACAATTTCGCCGTCAACCAAGCGAACGATACGCGTTGAATATTGCTCGGCAATCTCTGCATTGTGGGTAACCATAATTACCAACTTTTCTTTGGAAATCTCTTTTATGAGTTCCATAATTTGAACACTGGTTTTACTATCGAGTGCGCCTGTCGGCTCATCGGCAAGCAAAATATCCGGTTCGTTTACCAAAGCACGCGCAATTGCAACGCGTTGGCATTGACCGCCAGAAAGTTGGTTGGGGCGCTTTTTCTCTTCTCCTTTAAGTCCAACCTTTTCTAATGCAAGCATTGCGCGTTTGGTGCGCTCTTCTTTGCCTATACCCGCTATGGTTAAAGCAAGTTCAACGTTTGCAAGCACAGTTTGGTGGGGTATTAAGTTATAGGTTTGGAAAACAAAGCCTATTCTATGGTTACGATAAGCATCCCAATCCTTATCGTTAAAGTCCTTAGTACTTCTGCCAGAAATCAAAAGGTCGCCCTTGGTATACTTATCCAAACCGCCAACGATGTTCAAAGTGGTTGTCTTACCACAACCAGACGGGCCCAAAATGGACACGAACTCATTTTTGCGGAAAGATATATCAAGGCCTTTCAAAACTTCAATCTCACCGTTGCCGACCTTATAATTTTTGGTTATGCCCTTAAGGGTAAGTATAGGCCCACCCTCTTTATAACCGCCTTGCTTACTAGATTTATTAGCGCACGCCTTAATAATGGCAATCGTACCCTTTACGACAAGAATCACCGCAAGCAAGCATATAAAAATTTTGATTATCGGGTGCATAAAACCCCTCCTATAATGCTTTCTAATTATATACTACTATATGAACATTTAAATTTTATTGATTTTTTGTAAAATTTTGCCCTTTTACATAATATTTGACATTGCGAGCACAAAGGCGGGAACATCTTCGATTTTAAGTCCTTCAAGGAGCCTTGCTTGTTCGTAAAGCACGGTAGCATAGTTTTTAAGGGCATCTTTATCAGAGATATAAATCTCTTTGAGTTTATCCAAAATTTTATGAGTAGAACTTATTTCCAAAACCTTTTCGGCTTTCATTTTACCATCGGCATTGGGCATTGAGTTAAACACCTTTTCCATTTCGATACTAATCTCGCCACTCGCGGTAAGGCATACCGGATAGGTTTTGAGTTTTGAAGTGAGTTTAACTTCCTTTACCTTGCCGTCAAGCACTTGATTAATCGCCAAAAGCAAGTCTTTGTTTTCTTCCGCCTTTTGTTCAAGGTCTTTCTTCTCATCATCGGTATCGAGCGAGAAATCGGCTTCGGATACTGAAAGGAATTTTTTGCCGTCATAGTCCATCAAGATTTTAGCAACAAACTCATCAACGCCGTCCTTAAAGTAAAGAATTTCTATATCCTTATCCTTTGCCTTTTCAATTTGCGGAAGTGCGGAAATCTTCTCATAACTCTCCCCACACGCATAGTAAATTGCATCTTGCCCTTCTTTGATGTCTTTAACATATTCGCTAAGCGTGATAAGTTTTTCTCTCTTTGAAGAATAGAACATAAGGAAGTCTTTCAACTTATCCTTGTTTGCGCCAAAGCCAGCGTAAACGCCAAACTTTAACGATAAACCGAATTCAGCGAACAACTTTTCATAGTTCTCTCTATCGTTTTCCATCATCTTTTTAAGTTCAGCACTAATCTTCTTTTCCAAACTTAGCGCGATAGCTTTAACTTGCCTATCCTGTTGCAAAATTTCACGCGAGATATTAAGGCTTAAGTCAGCAGAGTCAACTATACCCCTAACAAACCCAAAATGGTCGGGGATAAGTTCATCACACTTTTCCATAATCATAACGCCGTTGCAGTATAGTTTTACGCCCTTTTTATAGTCCTTTGAATAGTAATCGTAAGGTGCGCGCGAGGGGAAGAAAAGGAGTGTGTCGTAAGTAACCGCGCCTTCAATTTTAGCGTAAACACCCTTAATCGGGTCGGTAAAATCGTGGAATTCGTTTTTATAAAAGGCGTTTAAGTTTTCATCGGTAACTTCAGCCTTAGGCTTTTTCCAAAGTGGAACCATACTGTTTAAGGTTTCTTCTTCGGTGTAAGTTTCATATTCGGGCTTATCATCGGGCGAGCCGTCTTTTTTCCTACTTCTTACCATATCCATTTTGATAGGATAACGGATATAATCGGAATATTGCTTAATGAGCGCAGAAATTTTGTAATCTTGCAAAAATTCCGAGTAATCGGCTTCTTCACTATCCTGCTTTAATGAAAGCACGATTTTTGTGCCGTAACCTTCTTTTTCGCACGGCTCAATGGTGTAGCCTTCCGCACCTTTACTTGTCCACTTGTTAGAAGTTTTGTCTTTATATGACTTGGTGTATACTTCAATTTTATCGGCAACCATAAATGCTGAATAAAAGCCAACGCCAAACTGACCGATAAGTTCCCCATCAGTCTTGTCTTGGTTTTCTTTTTTGAAAGCGAGAGTTCCCGACTCTGCAATAGTGCCAAGGTTTTTCTCTAAATCACCCGCGGTCATACCAATACCGTTATCTTCAATGGTAAGAGTTCTGTTTTGCTTGTCGATTGCAATCTTTATGTAAAAATTAGAGCCAACTTCGGTGTCGGTTAAGGAAATGAACTTCAATTTGTCAATAGCGTCGCTTGCGTTTGACACAAGTTCTCTTAAAAAAATCTCTTTATTGGTGTAGATTGAGTTAATCATTAAATCTAAAATTCTTTTAGATTCGGTCTTAAATTGTTTCATTTTAGCCTCCAAAATTATATTGCAATTAAATTTTACCACCACTTACCCGTTTTGTAAATGGTTTTTTTATTATATAAAAAAATTTTTGCTTTTCAGCCTTAAAAAATGCTATTCGCCGCAGGCACAGTCCTACGGCGAACGCTAAATATAGAGAACTTTTTTAATCAATCTCTATGGTTTTCTTTTTTTCAATCTGCTTTTGCTTTTTGGGAAGCGCAAGGGTGAGCGTTCCGTTTTCATATTTTGCCTTAACATCTTCTTCAGTCACAGTGTTTCCCACATAATAACTCCTACTGCAAGACATCGTTCTCTCCCTTCTAACATATCCCTTTTCTTCTTCCTTTTCTTCACGGTTTGCGCTAACTGTTAAATATCCCCCTTCCAACGAAAGGTTTATATCCTTTTTGTCAAACCCTGGCATATCAATAAACAATTCATAACCGTTTTCACTCTCTTTTAAGTCGGTTTTCATCGAAGTTTTTGTTATACCAAAATTAGTGGGCGCAAAAAAATCGTTTAGCATATCATCAAAAAATCTAAACCCGAACACATCGTTTTTATTAGTTAAATAGTTTCTCATTTTATATTACTCCTTAAATTTTATTTTTAGCAGTCTTTTGTTTTGAGTGTTAGCACTCTCTACTGTCGATTGCTAATTCTTATTATAATCGGCTCTACTGCTTTGTCAAGCCTTTTATGTAAAAATTTTTAAGAATTTTTTTAGTGCGATAAGTTACGGACTTTTAGTCCGTAAAAATTTATAAAAATAAAAAATAAACGCGCGGATAGTCCACGCGTTTAGTTTTTTGCAATATTTTTATATTTATTCTCTTTCTTCTATTTGGCTTATAATGTGCTTTGCATAAAGGCAAGCAACGTTTACCCCTGTGGCTTCTTCAATGCCGTTAAAGAATGCATTTGAGTTCACTTCGCAAACTATTGGTTCGCCATCTTTTCCAAACAAAAGATCAACACCGCAATAGTCAAGCCCCAAAATGTTGGCGCACGATTCAGCAGTTTTGGTAAAGGCTTCGGGAAGTTCAATCTTTTCACTCCTACCGCCTTGACCAAGGTTAGAGCGGAAATCCCCTTCATTTTTCCTTTGCATTGATGCAACTGCCTTGCCACCGATAACGATAACCCTAACGTCCACACCCTTTTTATACGGGATATATTCTTGGAAAAGGTGGGGCTTTGTTTTAACGGCTTTCATAATAGAAATAAGTTGCTCTCTACTATCCGCCTTGTAAACGCCCTTACCCATAGAGCCAAAACTCTCTTTTACGATAACTGGGAGATTCAACTCATCAATAATCTTATCCGCCCAACTCTCATCAATCTCTAAATCTTCACGATAACATAGCGCGCCGAACACAGTTTTGGGAAATTTTACCCCCTTGCCCGCAAGCGCAATATAGGTTTCCGCCTTGTCATCACACACCCTAACCGCTTTGTGGGTGTTAAACAACCTTGCACCACCCTTTTCTAAAACATTAGATAGATATTTATCTTTATCTAAATAAACGATAAAATCTGGCCTTGGTATACGCGCGGTTGCGCCGTTGCTGTGCATTGCAATTCGCATACTTGCATCGCAAATAATCTCTATTTCAACACCGAGTTTATTAAATTCTTCTCTTAACCTTTCCGCTTGATGCACGCTCTCTTTTGGCACCAAAAAGGGGTTTATAAATATAAGTCCTTTCATATCAACTAACTTTTATTTTACTATTATTAGCACCCGTTGTCAAGGGGGTTTGCACTAAATTTTGTTTGCAAAATTTTTAAAAAGTATATTGACAAAATTTTTCTATGGATGTTATAATTTAGATGCAAAAGAAAAAACGTGCAAACAAAATCAGCAATCAAAGGAGGTATAGACCAATGTACTGTTCAAGCGAACCATCACAGTCTATACCCACGATAACATAAAGGAAATAGCAAAAAGAGTTCTAAAAAAGAACAAAACGATATGTTTAATAAATAGGTTTCCTTAATTGTTATCTTGGGTAACAAATAAAATAAGGAGACTAATATCAAAGAAATCTAGCAAAATTCAAATTAAAAAAGAGGCTTAATTTAAAGCCTCTTTTTTTGTTTTAATTTTTAGAACAAGCCTGTGATTTTGCCGTTTTCATCAACGTCAATTTTTTCGGCTGCGGGAACTTTAGGAAGCCCCGGCATTGTCATAATATTGCCGGTGAGCACAACGATAAATCCTGCGCCTGCCGATATTTTAAGTGAGCGCACGGTAACCTTAAAGCCTTCGGGCGCACCGAGTTTGGTCATATCATCAGAGAAAGAGTATTGTGTTTTTGCGATACATACAGGAACTTTATCAAAGCCCAAGTCGGTTAAGGTTTTGATTTGTTTTTGAGCATCGGGGGTGAATATTACCCCATCGCCACCGTAAACTTTTTTAACAACACTTTCAATCTTTTGTTCGATAGTTTGGTCTAAATCGTAACTAAAGGTAAAGTCGTTTTTCTCTTCGCAAAGTTTAACAACTTCTTTTGCAAGTTCTTCGCCACCCTTACCTCCGTCTGCCCAAACGGTTGAAAGAACAACGTTGACACCAAGTTCTTTACACTTATCAATAACGAGTTGAATTTCCTTATCGGTATCGGTTGGGAAGCGGTTAACCGCAACAACTGACGGCAATTTATACACGTCTTTAATGTTGTGAACGTGCCTTAAAAGGTTTGGCAAGCCTTTTTCAAGCGCGGTTAAATCTTCATTATTAAGTTCGGTTTTAGCAAGACCACCGTGCATTTTAAGTGCCCTAATAGTTGCAACGATAACAACGGCATCGGGTTTTAAGCCAGCGTATCTGCACTTAATATCAAGGAACTTTTCTGCACCAAGGTCAGCGCCAAAGCCTGCTTCAGTAACGGCGTAATCGCCAAGTTTTAATGCCATTTTTGTTGCCATAACCGAGTTACAACCGTGTGCAATGTTTGCAAACGGACCGCCGTGAACAAATGCGGGCGTGCCTTCTAAGGTTTGAACAAGGTTTGGTTTTAACGCGTCTTTTAAGAGCGCCGTCATAGCGCCTTGCGCGTTAAGTTGACCTGCCGTGACAGGTTTATCATCAAAGGTATATGCAACAATAATGTTTGCAAGCCTATTCTTTAGGTCGGTAATAGAAGTCGAAAGGCACAAAACCGCCATAATTTCCGATGCAACAGTAATATCATAACCATCTTCTCTAGGAACGCCGTTCACCTTGCCACCAAGTCCGTCCACAACGAAACGGAGTTGGCGGTCGTTCATATCAACACAGCGCTTCCAAGTAATCTTTCTCGCATCGATATTTAAGGCATTGCCTTGGTAAATATGGTTATCGAGCATTGCTGCAAGCAAATTGTTTGCCGCGCCTATCGCGTGGAAGTCACCCGTGAAGTGTAGATTTATATCCTCCATAGGGATAACTTGCGCCCAACCGCCACCAGCAGCGCCACCTTTAACACCAAACACTGGGCCGAGTGACGGTTCACGAAGGGCAACCACAACGTTTTTGCCTATTCTTTTAAGGCCGTCAGCAAGACCGATAGTGGTGGTAGTTTTACCTTCGCCCGCGGGGGTGGGGGTTATTGCGGTAACAAGGATAAGTTTGCCGTTTTCCTTTTTGCTTTCATTAAGCAAGGAAAGGTCAACCTTTGCCTTATAGTTGCCGTATTGTTCTAAATATTTATCTTCAACCCCTGCCCTTTGTGCTATAACTTTGATGTTTTCGGGGGTAACGCTTTGTGCAATTTCTATATCGCTTTTATAGATTGCCATAGTTTTCTCCAAAAAATTTTACTTAAAGTATTTAACTGCTGAATCGAACATCTTAATATCGTATTCGCCAACAACGTTCTTATATAAGCCGTTGCCCGTTCTTTCAGAGTGACCCATTTTACCGAATACTCTGCCGTCGGGTGAAGTGATACCTTCGATTGCGTATACTGAATCGTTGGGGTTAAACTTAATATCGTAAGTAGGACAACCCTTTTCATCAACATATTGGGTTGCAACTTGACCGTTTGCAATGAGCGATTTCAAGAGTTCGGGTTCGATTATAAATCTACCTTCGCCGTGTGAAATGGGCACGGTATAAACGTCGCCAACCTCGGTTTGCATAAGCCACGGTGACTTGTTAGATGCAATGCGCGTTTTAACAAGCATTGATTGGTGGCGAGCGATAGAGTTAAAGGTAAGGGTGGGCATATCGGCAGTCACTTCATCGGTAATCTTTCCGTAAGGTACAAGACCGAGTTTGATAAGTGCTTGGAAGCCGTTACAAATACCACCAACAAGACCTTTTCTAATATCCAAAAGTTCGGTAACATTTTCTTTAATTGCCTTGTTTCTAAAGAACGCGGTAATAAATTTACCAGATCCATCCGGCTCATCACCGCCCGAGAAACCACCGGGAACGAAGATGATTTGGCTTTCTTTAACCTTTTTAGCAAAGGCATCAACCGATTCTTTTACATCGACAATGTTCTTGACAACAAAAATTTCAACGTCTGCGCCTGCGCGTGTAAATGCTTTCTTTGTGTCGTATTCGCAGTTTGTTCCGGGGAATACGGGAACTAAAACTCTGGGTTTAGCAAACTTTGTGGGTGAAGTTGCCCAAGCACTTTCCTTATATTCAATAGTGGGAATTTCGCCTTCGGTCATCTTCACATCGTTACACTTAAACACGGGTTCAAGTTTATCTTCATAATCTTTTAAGAGTGAAGCAAGGGTAACAACTTGGCCGTTGTATTCAATTTGTGCTTTATCGGTTGTGTAGCCGAGTTCTACCGCTTTGTCAAGTTTAGCATCGCCGTCAAGTTCGATTACGAACGCGCCATAATTATAGCCGAATACATCTTCTAACGAAGCGCTACCGAACTTGAAGCCGATATCGTTACCGAAAGCCATCTTCATAACCGCTTCAGCAACACCGCCGTAAGTTACGGTATAGCAAGCCTTGATTTTGCCTTGTTTATTAAGGTCTTCAATCAAGCGGAAGTTTGCAATAAGGTCATCGGTATCAACAAGTCCGTCAGCCGTTTTCTTTGCTGAAAGAAGAACTACCTTATCCCCTGTCTTCTTAAATTCGGGTGTAACAACCTTATCGAGTGTGTCGGTTGTAACTGCAAAGGACACGAGTGTGGGCGGAACGTCAATCTTTTCGAAAGAACCGCTCATAGAGTCCTTACCGCCGATAGCGGAGAGTTTGAGTTGTCTTTGTGCCTTGTATGCACCTAGAAGTGCGGACATAGGCTTGCCCCAACGAGATGCATCCTTATTGGGTTTTTCAAAATATTCTTGGAAAGTTAGGTAAGTATCATCAAAGGTTGCGCCCGTTGCGATAAGTTTACATACACTCTCTATTACCGCATAGTAACCACCGTAAAGTGGGCTCTTTTCACTAACGAACGGGTTATAACCCCAACTCATAAACGAGCAAGTGTCGGTATCCGCATTTTCAACGGAAACTTTGTTTACCATTGCTTGAATAGGTGTTCTTTGGTTCTTTCCACCGAAAGGCATCAATACTGTGCCAGCACCGATAGTAGAGTCAAACCTTTCTGACAAACCGCGCTTAGAACATACATTAAGGTCGGTTGCAAGCGCGTTAATGCCACTTACAAAGTCAGCAGGGATTGCTTTTTTATCCATTTCTTGTGCGGTAACTTTAACGTCAGTTTTCTTTTCCGCACCGTTTGAGTTTAAGAATTCTCTTGAAATGTCAACGATGGTTGCGCCCTTCCAAGTCATCTTTAAGCGCGCGTTATCGGTAACGGTTGCAACAACTGTTGCTTCCAAGTTTTCTTCGGTTGCAAGTGCAATAAACTTATCAACGTCTTTTGCTTCAACAACAACCGCCATTCTTTCTTGTGATTCGCTGATTGCAAGTTCAGTTCCGTCAAGACCGTCATACTTTTTGGGCACTTTATCAAGGTCAATATCAAGTCCGTCGGCAAGTTCACCGATAGCAACTGAAACACCGCCCGCACCAAAGTCGTTACAACGCTTAATGAGTGTGCTCGCTTCAGGGTTTCTAAACAATCTTTGCAATTTTCTCTCTTCAGGTGCGTTACCCTTTTGAACTTCAGCACCGCAAGAAGTGAGTGATTCAAGGTTATGTGATTTAGATGAGCCTGTAGCACCGCCACAGCCGTCTCTACCCGTTCTACCACCGAGAAGTATTACAACATCGCCCTTTTCGGGAACTTCACGGCGAACGTTCTTTGCGGGAGCGGCAGCAATAACCGCACCGATTTCCATACGCTTTGCAACGTAGCCATCGTGATAGATTTCATCTACCATACCCGTTGCAAGACCGATTTGGTTACCGTATGAAGAATATCCGCTTGCCGCAGTGGTTACGATTTTTCTTTGCGGAAGTTTACCAGGGATAGTTTCGTTTAAGGGTTTTAAGGGGTTAGCCGCACCGGTTACGCGCATTGCTGCGTATACGTAACTTCTTCCAGACAACGGGTCACGAATTGCTCCGCCGATACAGGTTGCAGCGCCACCGAAAGGTTCAATTTCCGTGGGGTGGTTGTGGGTTTCGTTCTTAAAGAGCAAAAGCCAATCTTGTTCTTCACCGCCAACGTTAACCTTAATTTTTACAGTACAAGCATTGATTTCTTCCGATTCATCAATTTTGGGAAGAGCGCCCGTCTTTTTATGGTATCTTGTTGCAATGGTTGCAAGGTCCATAAGGTTGATGGGCTTTGTTCTATTAAGTGCTTTTCTTGTAGCGATATAATCTTCGTAAATTTCTTGCGCGAGTTTATCTTCAAACTCAACGTTTGCTACCGTTGTCAAGAAAGTGGTGTGACGGCAGTGGTCAGACCAATAGGTGTCAATCATCTTGATTTCGGTAATAGTGGGGTCTCTATCTTCCTTAACAAAATAAGATTGCAAGAACTTAAGGTCATCAAGGTCCATTGCAAGTCCTTTTTCTTTTAAGAAGGTAGCAAGTCCACTTTCATCGTATTTGTTAAAGCCTGTCAAAACTTCAACCTTTTCAGGCACGTCATAGGTCATTTCAAGCGTTTTCTTTTCTTCAAGGCTTGCTTCCCTACACTCAACAGGGTTAATTACATATTTTTTGATTGCAGTAAGTTGTTCTTCTGTCAACTTTCCATCAATTGCGTAAACCTTTGCAGTTTTAACAACGGGGCGGTTGCCTGCCGAGAACAATTGGATACATTGTGCAGCAGAATCGGCACGTTGGTCAAACTGACCGGGAAGAGGTTCTACCGCAAAGATATAATCGGCTTTAGGAAGTGCAGAAAAAGCATCATCAATTTGCGGTTCAGAAAACACCGAGTTAACGCACTTATTAAACAAGTCCGCTTCAATATTTTCCACGTCGTAACGGTTGATAACCTTTAATGAGTTTACACCTTCGATATTGAGAAGGTTTTTAATTTCGCCTTTAAGTGCATCAGCCTCTAAACTAAATTCGGGTTTTTTGCAAACGTAAATTCTATATACCATTATTTAATCTCCCCGTAAGCCTTCAAAGCGCGTGCGCCGATATCCGACCTTTTATACGCGTTGGCAAACTTGATTTTTTCTGTTTTTTTGTAAGATTTGTCGATAGCCTTCTTTAAGGTTTTTGCAACCGCGGTAACACCTAAAACTCTACCGCCGTTTGTTAAAAGTTTACCATCAACAAGTTTTGCGCCCGCAACGAACACGTTCTTTCTGCTCGTATTGAACACAATTTCATATCCCTTTTCGTATTTTTCGGGATAGCCCTTACTTGCCATAACGACACAGCAAGCAGACTTGTTCATAAATTCAACCTTGATTTTATCGAGTTCTTCGTTAGCAACCGCTTGCATAATTTCAAACAAGTCGGTTTTAAGAAGGGGAAGAACAACTTGTGTTTCGGGGTCACCAAAACGGCAGTTGTATTCAATTACCTTAGGTCCTTTAGGTGTGAGCATAAGTCCAAAATACAAGCAACCCTTAAAGGTTCTTCCTTCCTTATTCATTGCGTCCATTGTGGGAAGGAAAATCTTTTCCATACATTCTTTTGCAACGCTTTCAGTATAGTAAGGGTTGGGAGCAATAGTTCCCATACCGCCTGTGTTTAAGCCTTTATCTCCATCAAGTGCGCGTTTGTGGTCCATTGAAGATACCATCGGCACCATAGTTTTTCCGTCAGTGAACGAAAGAACTGAAACTTCAGGTCCGGTCAAAAATTCTTCAATAACAACGTTTGCACCGCTTGCACCAAACACCTTATCTTCCATCATAGACTTAACGGCATTTTTAGCATCTTCAAGTGTTTCAGCAATGATAACGCCCTTGCCGAGTGCCAAGCCATCTGCCTTGATAACGATAGGCATATCTTGTTTTTCAAGATAATCAAATGCCGACTGCATATCTGAAAAAGTTTCATAATTTGCAGTGGGAATTCCATATTTTTTCATAAGGTTTTTAGAGAAAATCTTGCTTCCTTCAATAATAGCCGCTTCTTTTGTCGGGCCAAAGCAAGGTATTCCCTTTTCGTTAAGCGCGTTAACCGCACCGAGCACCAATGGGTCATCGGGGGCAACAACTGCAAAATCAATGCCGTTTTGAACAGCATATTCAGCAATCTTATCAACCGCTTTAACATCCATATCAACCGTGGTAGCATCGTTTGCGATACCGCCGTTACCAGCGATTGCTATAATTTCTTTAATTTTTTTGCTTTTTTTCAAACTTTGGATAATGGCGTGTTCTCTTCCGCCGTTTCCTACAACTAAAACTTTCATACTCTATCTCCAAATATTAGTGGTGGAACAAACGCATTCCGGTAAAGGACATAACCATATCCCTATCATCACACGCTTTGATTACCAAATCATCACGAACAGAGCCACCCGGTTGAGCAATATATGAAACACCGCTCTTTGCAGCGCGTTCAATATTGTCGCTAAACGGGAAGAAAGCGTCCGAGCCGAGCGCTACACCAGTGATTTTAGAAAGAATTTCCTTCTTGTCTTCCTTGGTAAAGAGCGCGGGCTTAACGGTAAAGTATTTTTGCCATACGCCGTCAACCAACAAATCTTCACACTCATCAGAAATATAGATATCGATAACGTTGTTTCTATCAGGTCTACCTACGCTAGGAAGGAAAGGAAGATTTAACACCTTTTCGCTTTGACGCAAGAACCAGTTATCGGCTTTGCTACCAGCAAGACGAGTACAATGTATTCTTGATTGTTGACCAGCGCCGACGCCGATTGCTTGCCCACCGTGAGCAAAGCACACCGAATTAGATTGCGTGTATTTTAAGGTGATAAGTGCAACGATTAAATCTTGAATTGCACTTTCGGGTAAGTTTTTATTTTTAGTAACGAGTTCTTTTGTTACTAATTCTCTATCAATTTTGAAATTGTTTCTACCTTGTTCAAAGGTAATGCCGAAAACTTGTTTAATTTCCCTTTCTTCAGGCACGTAGTCTGGGTCGATTTGAACGACGTTGTAAGTTCCGTTTCTCTTTGCTTTTAAAATTTCAAGAGCCTTGGGAGAATAAGACGGAGCTATAATACCATCTGAAACTTCACGCTTAATAATGGTAGCGGTAACTTCGTCACACTCATCTGAAAGAGCAATCCAGTCACCGAAAGAACTCATTCTATCCGTACCCCTTGCCCTTGCGTAAGCACAAGCGATAGGCGAATCGTCTAAACCAGCAATATCATCAACAAAGCACGCCTTTTTAACCACTTCTGAAAGTTTTTCGCCAACAGCAGCACCTGCAGGAGAAACGTGCTTAAAAGAAGTTGCACAAGGTTTGCCCGTTGCTTCTTTAAGTTCTTTAACCAACTGCCAAGAGTTAAACGCATCTAAAAAGTTTATGTATCCGGGTTTACCGTTCAAAATGGTTACGGGAAGTTCTTTTCCGTTAGCCATATATATCTTCGCGGGTTTTTGATTAGGGTTACAACCGTATTTTAATTCAAATTCATTCATAATCGACTCCTAATTTTATCTTACTTGTTTTTGTTTATCAAAATATTGTCTTCTTTGCCCGTTTGTAAATCTATGTAACGAACGTAAAGTGAAATTTTATTTTCTTCGTTAAGATTTTCCCAAATATCGTCTGCAAGTTCTTTTGCCGTGTTGGGAAGAAGAACTCTTTCAGGTTCACCTTCAAAGGTAGGAATAGGATTGCCGTCGTGCTTATAAGTGTGAATAAAATGTCCTATACCTTGTAAAGCCGAATAATCAAATGTAAATCTATTGCAAGACGTACCTATATCGTCAGACGCCTTTAATATACTCATACAATAATCAAAATCGTTACCGTTAAAGGTTAACATACCACTAATACGGGGAGTATAGTTGGGCGCATCTGGTTCAAATTCACGAGTTGCAAGTGCCTTGCTAAAACATTTACCCTCCTTAACGAAATCGTAAATGGTATCAGTCTGGTTGCCGTTAGTTACGATTACTTTATTGTCGATAACTCTAATCGGTGAATAAATGATTAAAGTGGGGTCGCCCGCCTTTTCCGCATCAAACGGATAAATAGTAACGTCTTTACCTTGTTCAACGAAAACACGGTTGCGACTGTTTGCACTTCTACCCATTATAAAATATGCGATACACGCGCTCTTTCCATCTTCACTTTTGCCTATTACAATACCCCTACCAACGTAAGGATTACCATTTATAAGATTTCCCATTGTTTGTGCTTTAACTACGCTCATTTCAATTCTCCTTTAATAACTTTTTACAAACTAATTCAAGTGACGCGGGCAAAATTTTCCACTCCGCTTCTTGCATAACTCTTTTTTGTAAGGACTCTGGGGTATCGTTTTCCTTAACCTTAACGGCACGTTGCATAATGATTTTAC
>JAZRIO010000021.1:0-5293 GCA_045645305.1 Christensenellaceae bacterium | reverse complement strand
AGCGACCTTAAGGTTGTTGAAAAAGCAATCACCACTTTGAAAACTTACGGCGTTGAAACTGAAGTGCATATTTATTCTGCACACCGCACGCCTGTTGAGGCAAAAGAATTTACTGCAAGCGCACGCGATAACGGAATAGGCGTTATCATTGCTGCTGCAGGAAAGGCGGCTCACCTTGCTGGTGCAATCGCTGCAAACACAACTCTTCCCGTTATCGGTATACCGATTAAGGCTTCTGCATTAGAGGGTATCGACGCGCTTTTATCTACCGTGCAAATGCCTGCGGGTATTCCGGTTGCAACCGTTGCTATTGACGGGGCGGAAAACGCAGCACTTCTCGCTATTCAAATTTTAGCGGTTGAAGATAAGGAACTTGCTAATAAACTTCAAACGGCAAGGGATGAAAAGAAGGCAAAAATTCTCGCAACTGATAAAGAAGTTAACGAGAGATATAAATAGGGCTTTGCCCTTTATTAGAGAAGTGAAGGAAAAATAGGTCTTCACTTTTCTGTGTTTAACAGTGTGTATTTTCTTTGGAGGACTTTATGAATAAGACAAAAGAACACTGCGGAGTTTTTGGTGTTTACGCATCGGAAACATGCAATGTTGCAAGTATGACCTATTATGCGCTTTATGCACTTCAACACCGCGGACAAGATGCTTGCGGTATCACCGTTAACGACGGCGGAGTGTTTACCACAAAGCGCGGGCTCGGTTTGGTTGGTGATGTGTTTACTAAGGAAGTGCTTAAAAACTTAGGACACGGCAAAGTGGCGGTAGGTCATGTTTTTGCAGGAACAAAAGGCTCGGTAAACATAAACAATGCCCAACCGCTTACGGTAAATCATGTTAAAGGCAGTATGGCGCTTTGTTTTAATGGTAACCTTGTAAACAAAAACGAATTGAGAACTGAACTTGAACTTCAAGGCTCTATCTTCCACTCAACGGGAGATACCGAAGTTATTGCTTACGAGATAATTAAGGAGAGATTGACTTCGCCATCAATAGAACACGCGCTATATAACGCGATGGATAAACTTGATGGTGCTTACTGCATAGTGGCAATGTCTCCCACAAAAATCGTTGCAGCAAGAGACCCGCACGGATTTAGACCGCTTTGCTATGGTAAGACCGAAGATGGCTCTTACGTAATCGCTTCAGAGAGTTGCGCTCTCGATGCGGTTGGCGCAAAACTTATTCGCGATGTAAAGCCGGGCGAAGTAATAGTTATTGATGCTATGGGTGTTCGCTCAATGGACGGACATTGCGGTAAACAAAAAAAGACCTCTTGCGTGTTTGAGTTTGTTTATAACGCACGCCCCGACTCTATAGTTGATGGCTATTCAGTGCACGAAGCAAGAGTGGAAATGGGTATGGCTCTTGCAAGAAGATATCCTGTTGAAGCAGACGTTGTAATAAGTGTTCCCGACTCAGGAAATGATGCTGCAATTGGCTATGCAAGACAATCGGGTATTCCTTACGAACTAGGGTTCTTAAAGAATAAATACGTTGGTAGAACGTTTATCTTCCCCGACCAAAAGGATAGGGAAGACCAAGTTAGAAAAAAACTTAACCCCATATCATCGGTGGTTAGGGGAAAGAGAGTGGTTATGGTAGACGACTCAATTGTTAGGGGAACGACAAGCGGAAGAGTTGTGAAACTTCTCCGTGAAGCGGGTGCAACCGAAGTGCACTTTATGGTTTCATCGCCACCATTCTTGTATCCTTGCTATTACGGAACGGATGTTCCTGATAGAGATATGTTAATTGCTAACCAACACACAAAAGAAGAGATTAGGGAAATGATAGGTGTTGACAGCCTTAATTATCTTGACCTTGACGATATGAAAGAGTTGGCAAATAAGAGCGGTTTAGGTGGGTTCTGTTACGCTTGTTTCGAAGGGATATATTCAACAAAAATTCCTTCAGCAACAACCAATAGATTCCAAACGAAAATAAATATTGAAGAAAAAACGAAAAGACATTAATAGGGAGAACGATTATGCACGAAAAGAGTTTTAGTGAAAGTTATAAGGCAGCGGGCGTTGATATTACCGCTGGATATAAGGCAGTTGAATTGATGAAGAGCCATATTAAGAGAACCATAAACGATGGTGTTTGTTCAGATATCGGTGGTTTCGGTGGCCTTTTCAAACTCGGCAAGGTTAAAAACCCCGTATTAGTTAGTGGTACTGACGGTGTTGGTACAAAACTTAAAATGGCCTTCTTAATGGACAAGCACGATACAGTTGGTATTGACTGTGTTGCAATGTGCGTTAACGACGTTATTTGTTGTGGTGCTAAACCCTTGTTCTTCCTTGACTACGTTGCAGTTGGCAAGAACGTTCCCGAAAGAGTTGCATCTATCGTTTCAGGTGTTGCTGAAGGTTGCGTTCAATCAGGTTGCGCACTCATCGGTGGCGAAACTGCGGAAATGCCCGGTTTCTATCCCGTTGATGAATATGACCTTGCTGGTTTTGCAGTAGGCGTTGTTGATAAGAAGAAGATTCTTGACAATAAGACTATGAAAGAAGGTGATGTTATTATCGCTCTTCCTTCAACAGGTGTTCATAGCAACGGCTTCTCTTTGGTTAGAAAGGTTTTCGATGTGGAAAAAGCAGACCTTAAAACTCCGTTAGAAGAACTCGGTGGAAAGAGCCTTGGTGAAGCGCTTTTAACCCCCACCAGAATTTATGTTAAGTCTATCCTTGCTTTGATTGAAAAGGTTAAGGTTAAGGCAATCTCACACATTACCGGCGGTGGCTTCTATGAAAATATTCCCAGAAGTATCCCCGATGGATTTGGTGCAAAGATTGATAGAAGCGCTGTTAAAGTTCTTCCTATTTTTGAACTTATCCAAAAGACAGGCAACATCAGTGAAAGAGATATGTTCAACACCTTCAATATGGGTGTTGGTATGAGCGTTGTTGTAGAAAAGTCACAAGCAGACAAAGCGCTTGCTATCTTAAAGGCTAACGGTGAAGATGCTTATGTTATGGGCGAAATCGTTAAGTCTGACAGTAAAATTGAAATTTGCTAATTTAAGGAAATGCAACTGATGAAAAAACCTATAAATGTTGCCGTGCTCGTTTCGGGCGGTGGAACAAATCTTCAAGCCTTAATCGACTTTGAAAAGAGCGGAAACTTAGCGAGCGGAAAAATCGTTAAAGTAATCTCAAGCAAAGTTGGTGCATACGCGTTAGAGCGCGCAAACAACGCGGGAATTGAATCTTGTGTTGTTGAAAAGAAAGGCAAAACCCAAGAACAGTTTGAACAAGGGATAATAAGTGAATTAGAAAAGTGCGGTGCGGAAGTTATCGTGCTTGCAGGGTTTATGTGCATACTTTCAAAATCTTTTACCGACAAGTATAAAGATAGAATCTTAAATGTTCACCCATCGCTTATCCCAAGTTTTTGTGGAGAAGGGTTTTACGGCTTAAGAGTGCACGAAGCGGCACTTTCGTACGGGGTAAAAGTCACGGGTGCAACCGTGCACTTCGTTAACGAAATTCCAGACGGCGGAAAGATTATTATGCAAAAGGCTGTTGAAATTGAAGAAGGTGACACGCCAGAAGTTTTGCAAAGGCGCGTTATGGAAGAGGCCGAGTGGAAAATTTTACCCGCTTCGCTTGAAAAGGTTTGTTCATCGTTATTAAAAGGAGAGTAAAAATGAGCGTAAAAGGCGTTAATAAAATAGAAAATTTGTTATCTACCAATAGTTACCCTGGTAGAGGTATTATGGTTGGACTTTCCGCTGACGGAAAGAGTGCTATGATTGCTTACTTTATTATGGGCAGAAGCACCAATAGTCGCAACCGTATTTTTGAAAGATACGAAGGCGGTATGAGAACTAAGGCTTTTGATGAAAGCAAACTCGTTGACCCCAGCCTTATCATTTATAACCCATATTTAGAGTGTGAAAATGGTGATATCGTGACAAATGGCGACCAAACCGATACAGTGCTTGACTATATTAAGGCTAACGGCGATGATGGTTATGCTTTTGAAAAATCACTCCACACCCGTGAGTTTGAGCCTGACCACCCAAACTACACTCCCAGAATTTCAGCAATGCTTAAATATGCGTTCGAAAAAAACACCTTTACATATAAAATGTCTATCTTAAAGAGTAGCGACGGCAACCCCGAAGTTTGCAATAGATATTTTTATAGTTATGCTCCCCTTAAAGGTTTAGGTCACTTTATCCACACTTATGAGTGCGATGGTAATCCTATCCCGTCTTTCTATGGAGAGCCCGAAGTGGTTGAACTTCCTAACACAGCAAAAGAACTTGCTGATGTTGTTTGGAACAATCTTAATGAAGACAACAAAGTTTCTTTGTTTATCCGCGTTGTTCCGCTTGACGGAAGCGCGCCCGAAGAAATTATCATTAACAAAAACAAATAGGAGACACTTATGAAAGAATTTGAACTTAAATATGGTTGTAACCCTAACCAAAAACCCGCAAAAATTTATATGGCAGACGGAACTGAACTTCCTGTTACCATACTTAACGGTAGACCGGGTTACATTAACTTTTTAGATGCTTTTAACTCTTGGCAACTCGTTAAAGAATTAAAAGAAGCAACAGGTAAACCCGCAGCAACTTCTTTCAAGCATGTATCTCCCGCAGGTGCGGCAGTTGGTGAACCTTTAACCGAAGTTGTTAAAAAGGCTTGCTTTGTCGATGATATTGCTAATTTAAACGATTCTCCCATTGCTTGTGCTTATGCAAGAGCAAGGGGAACTGATAGAATGAGTTCTTTTGGTGATTGGATTGCACTTTCCGATGAATGTGATGAAACGACCGCGCTTATCATTAAACGCGAAGTTTCAGACGGTATTATCGCTCCGTCATATTCGCCCAAGGCACTTGAAATCTTAAAGGCAAAGAGAAACGGCACTTATAATGTCGTTCAAATTGACCCCAACTATATCCCTGCTGAAAAGGAAACCAAACAAGTTTTCGGCATCACTTTTGAGCAAGGCAGAAACAATTTCAAAATTGATAGGGAATTGGTAACTAAAGAACTCGTTACCGCAAACAAAAACTTCCCCGAAAGCGCAATTCAAGACTTAATCATTGCGCTTATCACCTTAAAATACACCCAATCTAACTCGGTATGCTTTGCGCACGGCGGTCAAGCAATCGGCGTTGGTGCTGGTCAACAATCAAGAATTCACTGCACAAGACTTGCTGGCTCAAAGGCTGACAACTGGTTCTTGCGCCAAAGCGAAAAGGTGCAAAATCTTCCGTTCCTTGATAGCGTAGGTAGACCTGATAGAAACAACG
>JAZRIO010000020.1:0-62126 GCA_045645305.1 Christensenellaceae bacterium | reverse complement strand
CTCGTCAAAACGGAGAAGTTAAATAAAATTTTGGCATTTATTTGCGCTGAGATTTTGGCCTACTATTGCGCTCGTAGAACACACCGTTTTCATAACCTTGTATGCTCTTATCTTTTTTTGCACTTTCAAGCCTTTTTTCCGCCCACGCACAGTAGAGTGGGTTTTGTTCTATACCGATATAATCACGGCCTAATTTAGAGCAAACGACGCTTGTTGTTCCGCTTCCCGCAAAGGGGTCTAACACAAGGTCGCCCGCGTTTGAACTTGCCAAAACCAACTTTGCAACAAGTTTTTCGGGCTTTTGTGTGGGGTGTGCGGTGTTTTCGGGCATTGACCAATAAGGAACGGCAATATCATCCCAAAAGTTTGAGGGGCAAGTGTCTCTATACTTTCCATCTTTTGTTTCTTGCCAATCTTTTGGCTCGCCATTATCTTTATAAGGCGCTAAAACCTTTTTCCTTTGCTTAACGGCGTCAAGGTTAAAGGTATACTTTTCTCCAACCGTTGCAAAGAAGATATCTTCCATAGAGTTCTTCCAATTTTGCTTTGCGCCCCTGCCCTTTTCTCTTTGCCATGTTATTCTGTTGCGAAGAATAAAGTGCTTTTCTAAAATAGCGCCGATTACGAGCGAACTTTTCCAGTCACAGCAAACGTATATGCTTGCAGTATCCTTTAACTTGCCCTTTACCGCGGTTATCCATTTTTCAGTATATTCAGCATAGGAATTATCTTTCATTTTCTTGAAAGTGTTGCCGTGATAAACCTTGTCGAGATTATACGGTGGGTCTACAATCAAAAGGTCTACAGACTTGTCTTTTAACTTTTCAACAACGGCAAAACTATCGCCACAAATCGTTTGGTTTTTATCTGCCGATATAGCGGTTTTTCCATCAACAACCCTATCTAAATATTCTTTTGCGCTCTCTATTGGAAAGTCTATTGTTTTGTTTCTTTTCGATTTCATCTTACTTGTTATAAATTTTAAGCCAAGCATCAACCTTATCCATTAAATCAAGGTTGCTCTTTGTCTTTTTCATCATATCTAAAAGGTTATCGGTTGCATCTTGAGTGCTTGATAACACTCGCCTTAACTTATATACAGTGGAAAGTTCTTTTTCGGAAAGCAAAAGTTCTTCCTTTCTCGTTCCCGATTTATAAAGGTCGATTGCGGGGAAAATTCGCTTTTCACTGAGTTCTCTTGAAAGGTGAATTTCCATATTGCCCGTGCCCTTAAATTCTTCGTATACAACTTCATCCATCCTACTGCCCGTATCGATGAGCGCGGTGGATAAAATGGTTAAACTACCGCCCTTTTCAATGTTTCTTGCCGAACCGAAAAAGCGCTTTGGTCCTTGCATTGCAACGGGGTCGATACCGCCCGACAAAATCTTGCCCGATGACTCAACCGTGCTGTTATACGCGCGCGCAAGCCTTGTTATAGAGTCCATTAAAATAACAACGTCTTTGCCCGATTCAACTAATCGCTTTGCCCTATTGATAACAAGTTCCGCACATTTAACGTGGTGCTCTGCACTTTCATCAAAGGTCGAATATATAACTTCACCCTTAATAGAGCGCTTGATATCGGTAACTTCTTCGGGGCGCTCATCAATGAGAAGAACAAACAAGGTCACTTCGGGGTTGTTTTTCTCTATTGATTGGGCAATCATTTTTATAAGGGTGGTTTTGCCTGTTTTTGGCGGTGCAACGATAAGACCGCGTTGCCCCTTACCTACTGGGGCGAACAAGTCTATCGCGCGAAGTGATAACTGATTTTCCGCACCTTCAATTTCAAGTTTAATTCGCTCGGTCGGGTAATAAGGAACAAGGTCATCAAAACTTTTTCTCTCTCTCGCGTTTGCAACGGGTAAATCGTTAATGGATATTACTTCTTGAAGCGCGCCCGCTTCACCTTCCTTGCCCGATTTGCCAATGGCTTTTACTTTATCCCCTCTAATAAGGTTATACTTTTTTATGTTCACTTGCGAAACAAATACATCGCGCGGGGAGTTTTCCCCTTCCTTTTCTCTAACGAAACCAAAAGTGGAAACGGGTTCGAAAAAGCCTTCGGTAACAAAACGGCCTTCTTCACTTGCAAAATCGCTAAAAGTGATGGGTGGAACTTGGTCAACTTCATATTCAACATCATCTTTGACTCTCAAATGCGAAAGGTCAACTTTAGATTTTGTGGGCGCACCAACCTTGCTTTGTTCCACAGGTTGCAATTCGCCCGATTGAATTGCAATAATATCGTTTATAAGTTGATGTTTACTCATAGAAGTTGGAGATTTAACACCAATTTCTCTACCAACTTCGCGAAGTACCGCGAGTGATTGTTCTTCCAATTTTTTTCTCGAAAAATAAATAAAATTAGCCATTTTATACCTCTTAAACGCTTTCTTTTATACTTCTTGAAGCCATTATTGCCGACACGAAAGCAAACGCGAGATTGTACCCACCGCAGTCGCCGTCAATGTTTAAGGCTTCGCCAACTATATAAAGATTTTTTGAAAGTTTGCTTTGATAAGTTTGTTTGTCAATTTTATCGGTTTTTATTCCGCCCTTGGTAACTTGTGCGTAGTTTGCGCCAAGGTTTCCATTTACCTTTAAGGTAAAGTTTTTAAGGGCTTTAGCAACGGTTTTTGCATCTAAACTCTTTGCTGATTTTATAACGGCTTGTCCTATTTTTTTATTTATCATACCCAAAAGGTAATTCTCGCCGTTAAACACCTTGTTTTGTCTACCTAATAATATGCGCTCGATTTCGCTTTCAGTTAGGTCGGGCAAAAATTCTATCTTAATTTTAGCATCTTCTTTATCTACCACCGATGCGGATAAACTAAATATGGTTGAACCCGAAACGCCAAACTCAGTAAAGAGAATATCGCCTGTTGCGGTCATAATTTCTTTATCTTTAACTACCGCGCTCACCTTTGCCACTTCTTTAAGACCTTTTAGTCCCCTTATTTTATCAAGGTCGGTTTTTAACTGAACTAAAGACGGATAAAGTTTGGTTTTTTCGTGCCCAAAGTTTTCCACAAGTTTATAAGCGCTTCCGTCAGTGCCGAATTGTTTTGCAACTGCACCGCCCGTTGCAATTATCACGGTTTTTGCATAAAAGGTGTCTTTATCGGTTGAGATTTTATAGTTACCTTTGTCTAAAACTATATTATTTACTTGGCAAAGTGTTTTTTCTTCCACACCCTTTTCGTTCAAGATTGCCCTTATAATATCAAGCACCGAACTCGCTTGGCGAGAAAGTGGATAAACCTTGCCGTCTTTATTGCTAAAAGTTATAATTCCAAGGTTATTTAGGTATGATATTAAATCCACCTTGTTATAGTTTTCAATAAAGGCATCGATAAACGGCTTTTCACCATAGTAAAAGGACGCGCCAAAATTAAGGTTAGTTAAATTACCCTGACCGTTTCCGGTAGCAATAAGTTTTTTACCAACCCTATCGTTGCGCTCTAAAATAACAAGGTCTTTGCCGTTAAGTGCATTACTACCACTGACGAGTTCCACGGCGGACATAAGTCCCGCCGCGCCACCGCCGATGATTGCAGTTTGGTATATTTTGTTCAAAATTACCCTCCTTGCAAAGTATTCTATTTTAATTGATTAAAAATTCGCAAAACGCGTGAAATAGAAAAAATAAAATTATTTTATTAAAGTTAAAAGTTGCTCTACTGAAGATGCAAAAACCTTTGCACCGGCAACTGATAATTGTTCTTTGCTTCTATATCCCCAAAGTACGGCAATACCGTTTGTGCCTGCGTTTATAGAAGTTTGAACATCCGTTTCCCCATCGCCAACAAAATATGCGTTTTCGGGTAAAACATTAAAATCAAAAAGAATTTGTTTTGCCGTGGTCGGGTCAGGTTTAACCTTGACCTTCGCACTTTGCCCAACCACCAAGTCAAAACCTAAATGCTCCATATAATTTTTATAGACATTGTCGGTTGTCTCTTGCGGTTTGTTTGTTAAAATGGCTATTTTATAACCACGATTTTTAAGTTCAAAAATAACTTGCTCAATCCCGTCGAAAAGTTTTGTTTTAGGACTTCCCGATGCGGTGTAGATTTTGTTGTAGTAAGCGTGCCTTTCGCTAATTTCATCATCGGTAAGTCCGTCTGGCAAACTTAACTTTATAAGATTTCTTGAGCCACAGCCGATAAACTGCATCACTTCCTTTTCACTGCGGAGTGGATAACCGTAGTGCGATAACATCTCGTTAACGTAAAAATGAATATCTGGAAGAGTGTGCAAAAGCGTGCCGTCAAGGTCAAATATAACAGCCTTGTTCATTACATTTTCTCCACAGTTTCAATGCCGAGCAAGGTGAGTGCGTTTTTAAGTGTAATTCTCGTTGCATCGGTAATTGCTAAACGGAAGTTTTGTGTGTTTATATCCCCACAAGCAATCTTGCAGTTCATATAGAACTTGTTGAACACGGTTGCAAGGTCGATTGCATATCTCGTGATATAAGACGGCTCATATTTTTCAGCAGAAGCCTTAACAATATCCTTAAATTTAGCAAGGGTTGAGATAACTTCATACTCGTCTGCGTTCATTTGCGGATTAGCATACTCACCCACACCGCCACACTTTGCAATAACGCTATTGCAACGCGCAACAGTATACTGAACATAAGGGCAGGTTTCCCCTTCAAAACTTAAAACTCTATCGTAACTGAACACGATGTCTTTAATTTTGTTGTTGCAAAGCGCACCGAAAATAACTGCACCCGTGCCAACTGCTTTGGCAATTTTATCTTTGTCTTGAAGGTCAGGGTTCTTTTCTTCAATAACCTTATACGCTTTTTCGATGGTTTTATTGATAACGTCTTCAAGCAAAACAACGTTGCCTGCACGCGTGCTCATCGAACCGCTCTCTAGTGATACCATTCCGTAAGCAACGTGCACCATATCTTTTGCCCAATCTTTACCCATAAGTTCAAGCACCTTAAAGAACTGCTTGAAGTGGAGATTTTGTTGGTATGCAACAACGTATAAGCACTTGTCAAAGTCATAAGTGTTCTTTCTATAAACCGCCGCCGCAATATCGCGCGTTGCGTAAAGGGTTGAACCATCTGACTTTAAGATAAGGCAAGGTGGCATATTGTATTCTTCAAGGTCAACGATTGACGCACCGTCAGAAATCTTGATAAGCCCTTTATCTTTAAGTTCAGCAACAACGGGTGCCATTTTGTCGTTATAAAAACTTTCGCCCGCGTAAGAATCAAAGGTTACATTTAAGAGTTTATAAATCTTTTCAACTTCTTCTAAAGTGATTGACTTAAAGAGTTCAAACAAGCGGTTGCTCTCTTTATCGCCGTCTTCGATCAACTTAAAGTAATGCCTTGCTTCATCATCCATTGAGGGATCAAGTTTGGCTTCATCGTGATATTTAACATAAATTCTAGAAAGTTCTTTTAATCTTCCTTCCTTTACCGCTTCTTCACTACTCCAACGCTTAAACGCAACGATAAGTTTGCCGAATTGCGTTCCGTAATCACCAAGGTGGTTTATACCCACAACCTTATATCCCAAAAACCTAAAAATCTTGCAAAGCGCACTACCGATAACAGTGGTGCTTAAGTGCCCGATATGGAAAGGTTTTGCAATGTTTATAGAAGAATAGTCGATACAAACGGTTTTGCCGTCACCAATCGTGTCAGAGCCGTATGCATCGCCCTTAGATAAAATTTCATTAAGGGTGTCAAAAGCAAAGTTGTCACGATTAATTTTGAAGTTGAGATAGCCGTTAACAGCCAAAACTTCACTAATATATTGGTCGGCAGAAAAACTATCTTTAAGTTGCTCTGCTATTTTAACGGGGGGCATGCGCATAATTTTTGAAAGTTTGAAGCACGGAAGGGCAAAATCACCCATTTCGGTGTTCGGGGGAATTTCAATAAAAGATGCAAGTTGCTCACTTTCGATGCCATCTATAACAAGTTTTTCAGCAATGTGTTTCTTATAATCCATAGTAATCTCCATTATATATAACATAATAACATATATTTTATTAAAAAAGCAACCTAAAAACTTGTAATTTTTTGCGATTTAGATTATAATTATGTGGTAATCTATCAAATAACATAATTTACGGAGATAAAAGATGAAATTAGGAGTTGTTGGTCTTCCCAATGTTGGTAAATCTACCCTTTTTAATGCTATCACCCACGCGGGTGCTGAGTGTGCTAACTATCCTTTCTGCACTATCGAGCCTAACGTTGGCATAGTTGCCGTGCCCGATTACCGTTTAGACGTTCTCGGCAAAATGTATAACACCAAAAAAATCACCCCTGCTATCGTTGAATTCGTTGACATTGCAGGTTTGGTTAAAGGTGCAAGCAAGGGCGAAGGTTTGGGAAACAAGTTCCTTGCAAATATTAGAGAAACCGATGCAATCGTGCATGTTGTTAGGTGCTTTGAAGATGAAAACATCACCCACGTTGATAGCAAGATTGACCCCCTTTCTGATATTGAGACAATCAATTTAGAACTTATTTTTGCCGATATGGAATCGGTTAAAAAGCGCCTTGACAAAGCCATTTCTATGGTTAAAACGGGCGACAAAAAATATAAGATTGAAGCCGAACTTTTAGAGCGCCTTTATGCACACTTGGAAAGTTTTAAGCCAGCGCGTACCCTTTCAGTTAACGATGAAGAAAAAGAATACATAAAGTCACTCTTCCTACTCACCGCAAAGCCTGTTATCTATACGGCAAACATTGCAGAAGCCGATATGGGCAAAGATGAATCTACCCTTCCACTCGTTCAAAAGGTTATTGAGTTTGCTAAAACTGAAAATGCCGAATATATGGTTATTTGTGCTAAAACCGAAGAAGAACTCTCTATGCTTGAAGAAGATGAAAGACAAATGTTTTTAGAAGAATTTGGTCTTAAAGAGAGCGGTCTCGATAGGCTTGTTAAAACTTCTTATCGCCTTTTGGGACTTATAAGTTACCTTACCGCTGGTGAAAAAGAAGTGCGCGCGTGGACCATTGAACTTGGCACAAAAGCACCCCAAGCGGCAGGCAAAATCCATAGTGACTTTGAAAAAGGCTTTATCCGTGCCGAAATTGTGGACTATGACATCTTGGTTGAACTTGGCAGTTTTAACGCCGCTAAAGAAAAAGGTAAAGTTCGTTCCGAAGGTAAAGAATACGTTATCAAAGATGGCGATGTTGTTCTCTTTAGATTTAACGTTTAATTAAAATTTTTAACCAATATAAAAGCAAAAGCCGTGTGCGATTTATCTCGCCCACGGCTTTTTTTGTTTTGTTAATTTCTATCCACGTTTCCAATAATAATTAAAGTAAGGCGACCTTAAATATTCAGCCGCAGTTGTAGTGTCTGTCAAATAACTGCTTAAAATACTTGTTCCACTTGTAGCCGATGAAGAATGTGAATACCACCAACCATTAGGATTTTCAAACGTTGCACTTGTTAATGATTCGCAATAACAGAACGCATTATAACCTATACTTATTAAACTGTCGGGGATTACTATACTTGTTAATGAACTGCAACGATAGAATGCGTAATCACCTATACTTGTGACACTGTTGCCCATTGTTACACTTGTTAATGAACTGCAAGCTTCAAACGCTCTTCCACCTATACTTGTTATGCTATTACCAATTGTTACAGTTTTTAATGATTTACAATTAGAAAAGGCATACCTACCAATACTTTTTTCTCCGTCTATTGTTGCACTTGTTAATGAACTGCAATTATAGAACGCATAATCACCTATACCTATTATGCTATCAGGGATTACTATACTTTTTAGCAAATCGCAAGCAGAGAATGCATAAGCACCTATGCTTGTTACACTGTCGGGGATTTCTATGCTACTTAATGAATCGCACCCCTCGAACGCTCTTTCACCTATGCTTATTACGCTGTCGGAGATTTCTATTCTTGTCAATGAACTACACACAGCGAACGCTCTATCCCCGATGCTTGTTACACTATCGCCAATTACTACGCTTGTTAATGATTTGCAATTACGGAACGCACCATTACTTATGCTTTCTCCACCTGTTATAATTACTTCTTTTAATGATTCTTTGGGAATTTGCGATATTGCAAATGCTTGTATGGTTGCTTTTTCTATTGGGCAACCACCGAACGCATTATCACCTATACTTGTTACACTGTCCCCAATTACTACGCTTTTTAACGAACCACAATTCCCAAACGCATAAGAAGATATTTTTGTAGCGGTCGTTATATTCGCTTCTGTAACTAATACATCTTTTATATATAAGTTTTTAGCGAAATGTAGTGGGTTTGCGGAATAGCGACCAAACTCTATTTGCGCCCAACCATCTATTGTTCCCGTATAGTTTACTTTTATTAGATTACTACAACCTTCGAACGTATAATTGCTTAAACCTGTTACGCCGTTACCAATTGTTACGCTTATTAATGAACTGCAACCGCTGAACGCATTAAAACCTATACTTGTTACACTATCAGGGATTACTATACTTTTAAGTGAAGTACAATTAGAGAACGCAGAAGAACCTATAGTTATTACGCTGTCAGGAATCACTACACCCGTCAATGACTTGCAATAATTGAAAGCATGTATGCCGATACTTTCGATGCTGTTAGGAATTTCTACACTCGTTAATGAAGTGCAATAATAGAACGCAGAATTGCCTATACTTATTACGCTGTCAGGAATCACTACACCCGTCAATGACTTGCAATAATTGAAAGCATTTATGCCAATACTTTCTATACCGTCAGGAATTTCTATGCTCATTAATGAAGTACAATTAGAGAACGCAGAATTGCCTATACTTGTAATTTTTACACCGTTTATGCTATTAGGGATAACAAGTTCAGCAATCGTTTTTCCATAATCGGTCACACCTTTTATTTCTCCACCAGAAACCTTAAATATTGAAAAAGCAATTGCACTATCTTTTTTTGACCTTGTATCATTTACCCCGCAACCGTTTTCGCAAACGGCAGTTTCTGTACCATCTTCATCGTATTTTGCATTATCGTTGTATACATAATTAGTAAAAGAGTGCCCTAATTCTTGACCATATTCAAAAGTTTCCGCGCCCTTTTCACCACAAGAACAAGAATAGTAATATTCTGCCTTTTCTTCGCAAGTTGCACCTTTTAACAAGTATTGCTCGCTTGCCACTTGTTTGTCGAAAGTATGCGTGTGCTCTTCCCCACCACAACCAACGGCAAAGCAAAGAGTTGATAATAAAACCAACGCAAGTAAAAAAAGTTTTCTCATTAACTTTCTCCTAAAAGAAAAAATATATATTTATTTTAACACTTCTTACATATAAAATCAAGGACATATAAAAAATTGTTCGTTTTATGCAAAAAACCCTGCCGCTTGGCAGGGTTTGATTGATTGTTTATTAACCTAAATAAAGGTTTAGAAACGAGCAAGACAAGGCTCGCGAAGTGTTTTGGGTGAGATAAACCCATTTCAATTAAATAAAGGATTAGTTGCAAGTGTGGGTAGGCTCATTCGCAAAATATTTCAATCAAATAAAGGTTTAGAAACGAGCAAGACAAGGCTCGCGAAGTGTTTTGGGTGAGATAAACCTTGTTGGTTATCGAAATCAAAACACTAAGCAGAAACGCAGTATTGCGAAGTTTATAAGCCTTTAGTCTAGATTTTCTTCGCAATAAATACAACGATATGTACCGTTATCAGTCAACTTAAAGGCTTGTTCTAATTCTTGCTCTATGGTTGTGATACATCTGGGGTTTTTGCAAGTGAATCCTTTAACTATTTGTTCAGTTGCAACTTCTTTCTTATCACAAGTGAGTTCTTCATCAAGACCTAAAAGTTTTAAGATGAGTGCCATACGCATAAGTCTGCCGTTTTCAACTTGCTTAAAGTAGCAAGCGCGGGGGTCTTTATCGATAGCAACTTCAATCTCGTTAACCCTTGGTAGCGGGTGCAAAATGCACATATCCTTTTTTGCGGTTGCGATTTTATCAACGGTTAAGATATAACTGTCTTTAAGTCTTAAATACTCATTTTCATCAGCAAATCTTTCCTTTTGAACTCTGGTCATATAAAGAACATCTAAAGTGGGCATAACCGCTTCTAAATCGGTGGTTTCAATATACTCCATACCGCATTTATCCATAATATCCGTTTTAACATAATCAGGGATTGCAAGTTCTTTTGGCGAGATAAGCACGATTTTAATACCCGTATAACGCGCAAGTGCTTGTATGAGTGAGTGCACCGTTCTACCAAACTTTAAATCTCCACAAAAACCAATAGTAAAATCGTTGAGTCTACCCTTTTCGGTTTTTATTGTGAGAAGGTCTGCAAGCGTTTGGGTGGGGTGGTTATGTCCGCCGTCCCCTGCGTTTACGATAGGAACGGAAGAATTGTTTGATGCAACGAGCGGAGCGCCTTCTTTGGGGTGGCGCATTGCGATAATATCCGCATAGCAACTAACAACCCTAATGGTGTCGGCAAGGCTTTCGCCTTTAGATGAAGAACTGCTGTTTGCATCAGAAAAACCTAAAACCTTTCCGCCAAGAGAGAGCATTGCCGATTCAAAGGACAATCTCGTTCTTGTAGAAGGCTCGAAAAACAAGGTTGCAAGGCGTTTGTGATTGCACTTGTCTTGATATTTTTCGGGGTTTGATTTTATGTCTTGCGCCTTTTCAATGAGTTTATCTATCTCTTGAACAGTCAAGTCGTTTATCGCGAGTAAATGTTCCATTTCTCCCCCTATTATGCTTTTATCCAACTTTCGTCAGAGGGGTTATCTCTAAACGCTTTGAGTCTTTCAACATCGCTTGTCTTTATGTAGCCTGTTTTTGCGGCAACTTCAATAACGGTATCAAAATCGGTAAGGCTTACGTTTTTAACGTTTGCTTCTTTCAATCTTTCAAGGCCTTTTTTCATACCATAGGTATAGATGCTAACGATACCCAAAACTTCTGCGCCTGCTTCACGGAGAGCATCAACAACGTCGATACAACTGCCACCTGTTGAGATAAGGTCTTCAATAACAACAACCTTTTGTCCTTTTTCAAGTTTACCTTCGATTTTGTTGTTTCTGCCGTGGTCTTTACTGCTACCCCTTACGTAGCCCATAGGCATACCTAAAATGTGGCCTGCGATTGCCGCGTGCGCGATACCTGCGGTGCTTGTGCCGAAAAGTGCTTCGGCTTCGGGGTATTCTTTCTTTACAGTTTCAGCAATAGCGTTTTCAACAACGTCTCTTGCTTCGGGAGCGGTAAGGATAAGTCTATTGTCGCAGTAAATCGGGCTCTTTATTCCGCTTGCCCAAATAAACGGTTCATCGGGGCGGAGAAAAACCGCCTTGATTTTGAGTAAGTTTTCAGCAACTTTTTTTGCAGTTTCCATTTATGTATTCTCCTTTTATTAACCTAAAAATTCTTCAACGCACTTTCTATATGCTGCCACGGGGTCTTCCGCACCGGTAATTGACCTACCAACAACGATATAGTCAGAGCCGAGTTCTCTTGCCATTTTGGGAGTGGTAACTCTCTTTTGGTCGCCCACTGCATCACCTACAAGGCGGATACCGGGGGTTACAGTCAAAAACTCTTTGCCACATTTCTCCTTAACTTTTTGAACTTCAAGGGGTGAGCAAACAACGCCATCAAGTCCGCTTTCTTTGGTGTTGAAAGCATAACTCATAACAACTTCATCAAGGGGTTTATCGATTAAAAGTTCGTTTGTCATAAGTTCTTGGTTGGTGCTGGTGAGTTGGGTTACCGCGATGAGAAGGGGGCGTGTACCGTCTGCCCTTGTCAAACCTTCTAACGCGCCTTTCATCATAATTGAACCGCCTGCCGCGTGGAGATTAACCATATCCACATCATACGCAGAGAGCACTGCCATTGCCTTTTTTACGGTGTTGGGAATATCGTGAAGTTTAAGGTCTAAAAAGATTTTATGACCCCTTTTTTTGATTTCCTTTACGATTTCTACGCCACCTGCATAGAAAAGTTCCATACCCACTTTTAAGTAGGGTTTTTCTTCTTTGAATTTATCCAAAAAGTCAAAGAGTTGTTCTTTGCCATTAAAGTCACAAGCGATAATTACGTCTTTTTTCATCTGTGCGCCACTCCTATAATTTCGTTTAAGTCATTGATTTTATATTTTTCCATAACTTTGGGTAGATTTTCAATAATTTCCTTACAAGCATAAGGATTAACAAGGTTTTCAGCACCAACTTGCACTGCAGTTGCGCCCGCCATCATCATTTCAATAACATCTTCAGCCGTTGCAACACCGCCTATACCCATTATGGGAAGTTTAACCGCTTCATAAACTTGGTAAACCATCTTCATTGCAATCGGGAAGATTGCTCTACCAGAAAAGCCACCGATTTTGTTTGCTATTACGGGTTTTCTTGTCTTTAAGTCCACTCTCATTCCTTGAGAAGTGTTGATTAAACTTATGCCGTCCGCACCGCCTTGTTCGCACGCTTTTGCGATTGAAACGATATCGGTTACATTGGGTGTAAGTTTGATAAATACCGGTTTGTCGGTAACTTTTTTTACCGCTTTGGTAACGGCTTCCGCATTTTCGGGAAGTGTGCCAAAACTCATACCGCCGTTATGAACGTTGGGGCAACTGATGTTTACTTCTAAAATATCAACGTCGTCCACTTTATTCATTTTTTCACAGCATTCAACATATTCTTCGATAGAAAAACCGCTGATGTTTGAGATAATCGGCTTTCTATAAACTTGCCTTAATCTTGGAATTTCCTTTTCGATAACCGCATCGATACCGGGGTTTTGAAGACCGATTGAGTTTATGAGTCCCGAAGTGCACTCTGCAATTCTTGGAAGTGCATTACCAAAACGCGCTTCTTTGGTCGTTCCCTTAATAGAAATTGCCCCCAAAATGTTTATATCGTAAATATCGTTAAACTCATAGCCAAAGCCGAAAGTTCCACTTGCGGGAACAACGGGGTTAGTAAGTTTTACTCCGCACAATGATACAGCAGTGTTTACCATATAATTTCCTCCTTCACGAGAACGGGGCCATCTTTACAAATGCGCTTGTTCATATACTTGGTTTTGCAAGAGCAACCCATACAAGCACCAAAACCACAGCCCATTCTTTCTTCAAAAGAATATTCGCCACTAGTCGTGGTAGCATTGTACACGGCTTTAAGCATAGGTTCGGGTCCGCAAGTATAAACGTAAGAATATTCTTCAACTTGCTTGATTGCATCGGTAACGAAGCCTTTTATACCAAAACTGCCGTCAGCGGTTGCAACCAACACTTTAGCGCCAAGTTTTTCAAAATCTTCCTTGCCGAAAAGTTCGCTAACAGTGTTAAATCCAATAACAACGGTGGGCTTTTTGCCTTCTTTAATTAAGCACTTTGCAAGGTGGTAAAGTGGCGGAACGCCTACCCCACCCCCGACAAGCAAGGGTTTATCACCGCTAAAATCGGTGAAGTAGCCGTTGCCAAGTCCTGTCAAAATGTCGAGTTTTTCGCCACCAATCATCTTAGACATTTGTTCGGTACCTTTACCAACAACCTTATAGATTATGGTAAGTTTACCTTCTTCATAATCGCAAACCGAAATAGGTCTACGAAGGAAAAGTCCATCGAGTTTAATGTTTACGAACTGACCGGGGCGTTCAATTGCACTTGTATCCCCTAATAAAATCATTTTGTATACAGTTTCCGTAAGCCTTACGTTGGCTTGCACTGTGAAAATACCTTGTTTCAATTTTATTCTCCTATATTATGCATCGATAGTGGAAATGCAAAGAGTGGTTTCTTCTAATACATCGAGAAGAACCCTTACCGTGTCGAGCGCGGTAAACATTGTAACATTGTTTTCAACCGCTGCACGCCTAATCTTATAACCGTCACTTGCTTGACCGAGAGAGTTAACGTCTCTTGTGCTGATTACATAAGTAACATATCCGCGACGGATAGAGTCAAGTATTTCTTCGCTTCCTTCACTAATTTTTGCCTTTATTCTAGTTCTTATACCATGTGCCTTCAAGAAATTTGCCGTTCCTGCAGTTGCTTCGATATTAAAGCCGAGATTATAGAAACGTCTTACCAAGGGAAGTGCTTCTTCTTTATCAGCATCTGCAACCGACACGAAAAGTGTGCCGTAGTTCATAACGTTCATACCCGATGCTTGAAGGGCTTTATATAGCGCACGGTTGAGTTTATCATCGTAACCGATTGCTTCGCCCGTTGACTTCATTTCGGGTGAAAGGTATGCGTCTAATCCACGAAGTTTACTAAACGAGAAAGCGGGTGCTTTAACGTACCAACGTTTCTTTTCTGCGGGATATAGTTCGGTTAAGCCTTGGTCTTTAAGGCTTTCTCCTAAGATAACCTTTGTGCCGATGTCTGCAAGGCTATACCCTGTTGATTTTGACAAGAAAGGTACTGTTCTTGATGACCTTGGGTTAACTTCGATAACGTAAACATCTTCATTTTTATCCACGATGAATTGGATATTGTAAAGGCCCTTAATACCGATGCCAAGACCTAACTTTTTACCATATTCGAGTATGGTTTGTTTTGCCTTTTCGCTTACTGAGAAGGTGGGATATACGCTGATTGAGTCACCAGAGTGAACACCCGTTCTCTCAATAAGTTCCATAATTCCTGGGATAAATACATCCTTGCCATCGCAAACCGCGTCGATTTCAAGTTCTTTACCAATAATATATTTGTCAACGAGTATTGGGTGATCTTCACTGATGTCAACCGCCGTCTTTAAGTATTGTCTTAAACCTTGCTCGTTACCAACGATTTGCATTGCCCTACCGCCTAAAACATATGAGGGGCGAACGAGAACAGGATAGCCGATTTGTTCAGCAACCTTAACGCCGTCTTCAACGCTAAACACCGCTTGTCCCTTAGGTTGGGGAATTTGGAGTTTATTCATAATCTTTTCGAACGCATCTCTATCTTCGGCGTTGTTGATTGCTTCACAATCTGTGCCGATTATGTTTGCGCCGCGTTCCATAATGGGTTCAGCAAGGTTGATTGCCGTTTGACCACCAAGTGATGCGATAACACCCATAGGATTTTCAAACTCGATAACGTTCATAACGTCTTCAACTGTGAGCGGTTCAAAATAGAGTTTATCACTTACAGTGTAGTCAGTAGATACAGTTTCGGGGTTGTTGTTGATGATGATTGCTTCGTATCCGCTTTCCTTAATGGTTTTAACCGCGTGAACGGTAGAATAGTCAAACTCTACACCTTGACCAATTCTAATAGGACCACTACCTAAAACGATAGCCTTTTCCTTATCGGTTACGATAGAATCGCCCTTTCCTGTATAGGTTGAATAGAAATATGGGATATACGCGCCACTATGGAGTGTGTCTACCATTTTGAACACGGGTTTAATGCCGTTTTCTTTTCTAAGTGCGTTAACTTCAACTTCCTTCTTGCCCCAAAGTTTAGCAATGAAGGCATCGGCAAAACCTAAAACTTTTGCCTTTTTCAAGGTTTCAATATCGTTAACATTTTCTTTTAATTCTTTTTCAGTTTCAACGATTTTCTTAATTGAGTTCAAGAAAAGTTCGGTGATTTTTGTGATTTTATGTACTTCTTCTACACTAACTCCCCTACGGAGAAGTTCAGCAACCGCATAGATGTTATCCGACTTAAATTCTTTTAAGTATTCAGCGATTTCAGCCGTTGCCATACTATCGAATTTAGCAAGGTAGAAGTGGTTTACGCCCGTTTCCAATGAACGAACGGATTTGAGCATACACTCTTCAAGAGTTGCACCGATACCCATAACTTCACCCGTTGCTTTCATTTGAGTGCCTAAAATATTAGATGCTGAAGTGAATTTATCGAACGGGAAGCGCGGGAATTTTGCAACGATGTAGTCGAGTTGTGGTTCGTGAATTGCTGTAGTTCCTGAAACGTGGATTTCATCCAAGGTCATACCGAGAGCGACTTTTGCGGTTACCTTTGCGATAGGATATCCGCTCGCTTTAGAAGCAAGTGCTGATGAACGCGAAACTCTGGGGTTTACTTCGATAAGGTAGTATTCGCTTGAATTGGGGTTTAATGCGAACTGAACGTTACAGCCACCTTCAATTTTAAGTTCACGAATAATCTTTAATGCTGAGTTGTTGAGCATTTTAAGGTCATGATCGTTAAGTGAAAGAATAGGTGCAACAACTATTGAGTCCCCAGTGTGAACGCCAACGGGGTCAACGTTTTCCATACCGCAAATGGTGATTGCGTTATCGTTGCTATCGCGCATAACTTCAAACTCGATTTCTTTATAGCCCTTAACGCTCTTTTCAACGAGAACTTGATGCACAGGAGAAAGTTTGAGTGCATTTTTCATAATTTGCTCTAACTCTTCATCGTTATCAGCAAAACCGCCACCTGTTCCACCGAGAGTAAACGCGGGGCGCAATACTACGGGGTAACCGATTTTTCTTGCAGATTCTTTTGCTTCTTCAATGCTATAAGTGATTTCCGATTGGATAACAGGCTCACCTATTGATTCGCACATTTCCTTAAAGAGTTCTCTATCTTCTGCGCGTTCAATACTCTTTGCATTAGTTCCCAAAAGTTTAACGTGGCACTCTGCAAGCACACCCTTCTTTTCAAGTTGCATTGCAAGGTTAAGTCCAGTTTGTCCGCCAAGTCCGGGGATAATTGCGTCGGGACGTTCATAACGGAGAATTTTGGCAACATATTCAAGCGTTAAAGGTTCCATATAAACCTTGTCGGCAATGGTGGTGTCTGTCATAATGGTTGCAGGGTTTGAGTTGCAAAGTATAACTTCATAACCTTCTTCTTTGAGCGCTAAGCACGCTTGAGTGCCCGCATAGTCGAATTCGGCTGCTTGCCCGATAATGATAGGACCACTACCGATAACCAAAACCTTTTTAATGTCCGTTCTCTTTGGCATAATTTTTTTCTCCTTGTTTATATAAATGGTGTTTTTTTATATTTTGAAAACCACTTTGCCGTTGCAAATGGTTAATTGACATTTTCCGTTAACCTTAAATCCGTTAAAGGGCGAACTCTTGCCCATTGAAAGAAATTTTTCCGCATCAACAGTGTATTCTTCTTCTAAATCGTATACGCAAAGGTTTGCGGTTTTTCCTTCTTCAATACCGACAGGAAGGTCAAATCTCTTTGAAGGCGCAACGCTCATAATCTCCACGGCTTTTTCAAGTGAAATCTCACCCGTTTTTACTAAATACGTATAGATTATGGGGAAAGCCGTTTCTAAACCAACTATTCCGTTAAAACTTAAAAGCCCTTTGCTCTTTTCTTCTTTTGAGTGGGGCGCGTGGTCGGTTGCAATCATACCGAGTGTACCATCTTTAATACCTTCGATTAAAGCAAGTCTATCTTCTTCCGCCCTAATCGGTGGGTTCATCTTAAACGCGCCGTCTTCTTTAAGCATCATATCGTTAAAAATAAGGTAGTGTGGGCCCGTTTCCGCCGTTACGTCAAGCCCCCTTTGTTGCGCGTCCCTTATAAGTGCGACACTCTCTTTTGCCGACACGTGGCAAACGTGGTATTTTACTCCAGTTTTTTCTACAAGTTTAATATCTCTTTCAATTTGCTTATACTCACTTGCAGAGCAAATGCCTTTGTGTCCGTGAAGTTTTGCATACTCCCCGTCGTGAATATATCCACCGAAAAGGAGTGAATCATCTTCGCAGTGGGCAACGATCATTTTGCCATTTTCTTTTGCTAGGCGCATTGCCTTTTCCATAAGCGCATCGGTTTGCACACCCCTTCCATCATCAGAAAAGGCCTTAACCTTTTTAGAAAGGGCAGGGATATCAACAAGTTCTTCCCCCTTTTCGCCAATGGTTATTGCTGAATACGGATAAACGTTTATAACCGCATCTTTATCTATAATATCTTGCTGAATCTTAAGGTTTTCAATCGAATCGGGCACGGGTTTAAGGTTGGGCATTGAAAAAACTGCGGTATATCCCATACTTGCCGCCGCCGTCGTTCCGCTTTTAATAGTTTCTTTATATGAAAAACCCGGCTCACGAAGGTGCGTATGCACATCGACAAAACCGGGGAAAATATACTTATTTAAACAATCAATAACAACAAAAGAATCACTATTTTTAGGTGCGGAAAAGGAAAGAGTTCCCTTACAAATGGTAATATCCTTTTTCTCAAACTTGCCGTTTATATAAACCATACCATTTTTTAAGATATAATCCATAGTTTCTCCTTTGCCATAAAAAAAGACCGTGCGAAAGCAAGGCCACATAAACAACTCCCACGGGCCCCGCCCGAGTGATATTACCTAAAACCTTGTCGGTCTCTCTGTACCGAATTAAAGATTGATTTTTTATCCCATATAGAATAACATTTAAATATCCGCTTGTCAAGGAATTTTTTGTTTACTTATAAAATAGTTTAAATATAATTTATTATGTATATCTCGGCAAGGCACCTTGCCGAGCGATTTTTATGCGTTTTTCTTCCTTGCGAGCACTGTGTTGTCTTCTTTTCTGTTCCTTAAAGTCTTTTCGGGATTAGATTTCACTTCAAAGCGGTAATCTTCCCCAAACTTTTTAATGCGCTTGTCAATAACTAAATGCGATGCCACTTGATTTTCGTTAGGGCAAACTTGGCGCTGATACTTAAAGAAGTCCGCACTATCGCTTAAATCATCAAGTTTAACCATAATTTCTTTATATCCCGTGTTTCTAACAGTTTTTGCAATAACATCGCGGATATAATCTTTGTTGTCTTTTAGGCTTAAAAGCGATGGGAAGTCTGCTCCGCCAAGGAAAAGGTCTGTCCACTCTCTACCCTCATACTTTTTAAGCATCTCAGATGCAATCTTTAAGTGTTTTAATTCTTCTTCAAAGTGTGCTAGCCAAATCTTTTTGATTTTTTCATCGCTTTCTTCTTGATAGCAAGAATAATACAAATAGCACTCGGTATATTCGTGCATAACCCAGCACTCAAACCAAGTTGAAGATGGGTCTAATAGCGCACCGTAACCGGTAACATGTTGTTCTTCAATCATAGCGATTTCAGTGTACAGTTTTCTTCCTAAATCACTGTGATAAAAACAGCCTACATTCATATAATAGTTCATTGTTTGCTGTTCGGCAGCGGTGATAATGTGTGTGTGAAGCCTTGTAATTAAATCATCTTGCCAACTGTTGATATAAAACCTAACATCATCATTGGGGTGGCGGTGTTCGGCTATGGTAGGTCTTGCAGGGGTGATTTCAGTATATCCCCCCACCAATCTTTCCGCGTGAACGCCTTCTTCCATATCTAGTAGGTTTGCATAGCGGTAAAGATGGTCAAAGTCTTCTAAAAGGGCAAAGTCAAGTTGTGCTTTCACCGTGGGGTTTGGCTCTTTTTTTGCCATTTCAGCCGTAAGGTCAACGGCAAGTTGCTCATAGGCAATGGTCGTTTCCAAAATGGTTTCGTTAATAGGCTTAAGCGATGCAATGCGCTTTTGTTGTTGCTGTTCTTGTCTTCTCACTTCGGCTAAAACTCTGCGCACGTCGTTGTTTAAGCAATGCCTATGAAATTGGTGCAAAAACCAGTTGGATTCAAACTCCGTGCCGTTCATTAAAATAATGCGCGTTTTAGTGTACGGACTCGTGGTGTTTTTATCGTAAGGTTTTGCGGAAATAGAGTTCCAATTTGAGTAGGAAATCTTGCTATCTTTTGGTAATTCTTTAAAAGGGTTCATAAATTCATCTCCTTAACATAAAAGTTTGATGAAGTTATAACCCTTTTTTTACTTTTTATACAGTTGTTATCGGCTATATTTTTCGGTTAAACACTTAATCTCATCGATAAGCACCTTTGAAAAATCGTTTTCTCTAAACTTAACCGCCCAATTCTTTTCGCTTACCACCCCCGGTTCGTTTATCCTATAATCGCTATCCTTACCTAAAAGGTCTTGCATAGGAATAATAAAGGTGTTTGCCTTTGAATTAAAGCCGAGTTCAATAATTGCGCGAATTAGCCCTTCGGTTGTGGTCGTATCACCACTTAACCCCGCTTTTTCGAGACTAACTTTAACACCGCGCTCTAAATTTTGCCTATCCCACTCGCTCGCGTTTTCAATAAGACCTTTTAAGGTATCGTTATCGTGCGTACCAGTATAACAAACGGAGTTTTCGTTTATTCTTTCGGGAAGGTAAAGGTTGTTCTCATCGCCGTTAAAGGCAAAGGACAAAATTTTCATCCCTGGATAGCCAGTGTATTTAAGGAGTTCCCTAACCCCGTCATCAATAATGCCAAGGTCTTCGGCAATAATTCTATCTGGGGGAATTTGCTTATGAACGGCATCAAAAAGTTCTCTGCTCGGCACGTCTATCCACTCGCCAACCTTTGCATTTTCCCTATCGCTATCCACTTCAAAGTATCTGTCAAATCCCCTAAAGTGGTCAATTCTTACATAGTCGAATATGGAAAGCGCTTTCTTTATGCGGTTAATCCACCAAGAAAAGCCATCCTTTTGGTGCTCGTTATAATCATATACAGGGTTTCCCCAAAGTTGACCGTCTTCACAAAAATAATCGGGCGGAACACCTGCGACTTTTTTGGGTGCAAAATTTTCATCAAGTTTGAAAAGGTGCGGGTCTTTCCACACATCAACACTATCAAGTGCAACATATAGTGGCATATCGCCCATAATTTCCACGCCAAGTTTGTTAGCATAATCCTTAAGATTTAGCCACTGCTCTTTTGCCTTGTATTGAACGAACTGCCAAAAGAGAATTTCTTGGTCATAATCTTTCTTAAACGCGTTTAATGCGTTGCTATCCCGCCTTTTTAAGCCTTCATCCCACTCGTAAAAAGGTTTTTGCCCCGACGCATATTTAATAGACATAAAAAGTGCATAGTCAAGCGCTTGACCGCTTGAAACAAACCTAAAAAAACGCGCGTCACTCGTGTTAAAACGCGAAAAGGCTTTGCGGAGCAATGGATAGCGCACGGAAAATATTTCCGCATAGTCTATATATTGTTTTTCACTCTCGGCAAATTTTAATTCGGCATCAGTTAAAAGTCCTTCATCTCTTAAAAGTTCCACACTTATAAAATAAGGGTTAAGAGAAGATGAGCAAACTGAAGAATATGGTGAGTTGCCAAACCCAGTTTGCACCAAGGGCAATATTTGCCATATAGATTGTTTTGAATTTTTTAAAAAATCAACAAACCTATATCCTTCCTTGCCAAAACTTCCCATACCGTATTTTGAGGGGAGCGAAAATATAGGCATTAGTATTCCACTGCTTCTTTTCATTTATATATTAGGGCGAACTCTCGTTCGCCCTACTCCAACATTATTTATAAAGTAAATCCACCGTCAACAGTTATTATTTGACCTGTAATAAAATCAGCCTTTTCACTTGCAAGAAAAGATACGATATTTGCAACGTCTTCCCCCGTGCCAATTCTACCAAGCGGTGTTGATGAGATAAGTTCTGCCATTTCTTCTTTAGAAAAACGCGCGTTCATCTTGCTATCAATAACCCCAGGGCAAACACAGTTAACACTTATTCCGCTATAACCAACTTCTTTTGCGAGTGCTTTTGTGTAGCCAATAACGGCTGATTTTGAAGCCGAATAGCACACTTCCATAGATGCGCCAACAACTCCCCAAATGGAAGATATGTTTATAATCTTACCGCTCTTTTTTTCAATCATACCATTAAGCACGAGTGAAGTTAGAGTTTGCATACCCGTAACATTAATATCAAAAAGGTTTTTCCACTCATCTTCGGTGGTTTGGTTTGCAAGTTTATAAAGCCCAACCCCCGCACAGTTAACCAAAAGGTCAACGTTATCTTTAATGCCTAAAAGCGCCCTTTCGATTTGCTCTTTACTAGTTAAATCGAAGTTTACAGGTTTAATTTCGCCATTACCTTGCTTGGTGGCTAAATCGCACAAACTTTCAATCGCTATTAAGTTGCTCTTATACTGCGCGTAAACACGGTATCCATCTTTTGCTAATTGCAAAGCAATCGCACCGCCGATACTTCCGCTTGCGCCCGTAACTATTGCAGTTTTCAATTTATCTCTCCAAAATTTGCTAATAGCCACAAACAACTTTGTGGCTATTATTTTTTTGTGTATTTAGTTATTACGCCTTAACACGTTCCATGTATTCACCAGTTCTGGTGTCTACTCTAATATATTCGTCTTGTTCAACGAACATAGGAACTTGGATGCTAACGCCAGTTTCAAGGATTGCTTCCTTAGTTGCGTTTGTTGCGGTGTTGCCCTTAACAGAGGGGTCTGCTTGGGTAACCTTTAAGGTTACAAAGTTTTCGCATTCAACACTGAAAGCAACACCCTTGAAGAATCTTACGATAACGGGGTCGTTTTCTTTAATCCATTTCAATGCGTCTTCAACTTGGTCGTAGTTTAAGGGAATCAAGTTGAATTCTTGGTCCATAAAGTAATAAAGTTCGCCATCGGTGTAAGAATATGTCATATTTCTTGTTTCAATGGTTGCTTCTTGTAATTTTTCGGTGGGGTTCCAAGTTCTTTCTAAAACCTTTCCATCGATTACGTTTTTCATCTTGGTTCTAACGAACGCTGCGCCCTTACCGGGTTTAACGTGTTGGAAATCAACGATGGTCCATACTGAACCTTCGTATTCAAAAGTTGATCCTTTTCTAAAATCGCCTGCTAACATAAGTTTTTCTCCTTGTTTTGTATCTAAATTTATAATTTTTTTATATCAATATCAATTTTTTATCGTCGGTAAAAAGCCTTTCAACCTTTCCGCCTTTAATTACAACGGTATCTTCTATTCTTATACCGAACTCGCCGCCAAAATATACACCAGGTTCTATTGTGACAACCATACCTTCTTTTAAGGTGTCGCTCTTTCTTGGGGACAAGGTTGGATATTCGTGTATCTCTAACCCTACGCCGTGGCCAAGTGAGTGGGTAAAGTATTTGTCAAGCCCTTTTTCTTTTAAGTAATCTCTCGCAATGGCATCAGCCACATCAGTTTTCATATCGGCAGTAATCTTTTCTTCAGCCAAAAGGTTTGCATTTAGCACCGCGTTATACGCATCGATAAACTTTTGACTTGGCGTGCCGAAGAACACTGTTCTTGTCAAATCTGATAGATATCCGTTATAGTTTGCGCCCATATCGATTAGAATAGGCATATCTTTTTCTAATAGGGTTTGACCTGTTTGGTGGTGCGGAACTGCACCGTTTTCACCAAAGGCAACTATTATATCGAAAGATGGAGCGGATGCGCCAAGTTTAATCATACGATTTTCAATGGCGGTTTTAAGTTCAAGTTCGCTCATGCCAACTTTTACCTTTTTAATCTCACTCCAAAAAGCCGTTTGCGCAATCTCGCACGCTTTTTTAATTAAAGAGAGTTCCCTTTCATCTTTTACCGCGCGGGCAAAGGCTAAATCTAAAGAACAATCTTTAATCTCTAAACCGAACTTTTTATATTCTTCATACTCACTCATAGTGGTCGTTTTAAAGTCCACAAAGAGTTCAGTAATACCGTTTTCAGTTAAAAAATCTCTTAAACTTTCTTCACTTAAATAAAGCGCAGAATCAATGCCGACAGCGGATAGAGTTTTCTTTGCCGCGTAATAATAGCGCGCATCGGTAAAATACTTCATACCGCCGTTGGTTATGAATAAAAAGCCTTCGCTAATATCCACGCCCGTTAGGTATTTGCGCGTTAAGTTATCCTTTATTAAGCACGCGCTTTTTTGCCCAAAAGATAGTTTCATCATCTAACCTTATTTATTTTACCAAAAAATCTTATATAAGTCAATCGCACAAATATATTTTTTGCATTTTTACCGCATCAACATCTTGTGTTCCTGCCGATTCGCAAATAATATAGGGCTTTAAATCTAATTTTTTAAGTGCTTTCGCAAGCGGAGCAAAGTCAGGTCCATAATGAGTGTCTTCAAAAGTCAAGTGCTTTACTTCGCCCTTTGCTGAATATTCTATCTTGGAAAAGTGCACGTGGAAGTGCTTCATCTTTTCTTCGCCAAGTTCATCAATCATATAGTTTAAGCGGTCAAGGTAGTCTTGTTCGGTCTTTAAACTTCCCCACTCTCTTGCGTTGATATGCCCAAAATCTACCGCGGGAACATAAATTTTATCTATCTTACAAAATCTAACTATTTCTTCAATCGTGCCTATTTGACCTAACTTACCCATTGTTTCGGGGCAATAAATCAAGTGGTCAAGACCTTGCTCATAAATCCTATCGCGGAGCACTTTTAGGCGCTGTTCGGTGAGTTCCACCGCCTTTTCCCTTGTCATTTTGCCTTGGCTAGCGGGGTGAAAAACCACCCTTTTTCCGCCTATAATGTTAACTTTATTAGCCGAATTAATAACATACGCGTAAGATTTTTCCGCATTTTCATCTTCGGGATTTGCAAAGTTAATGTAGTACGGCGCGTGAACGCTTATCTCTACCCCCGCTTCCTTAAAAGCATTTCCAATAGACATAGCGCGCTCATCAGTTAGGTTTACGCCCCTACCAAAAGAATATTCAAAACAGTTTAAGCCGAGATTTTTAACCCACGTTGCCGACTGCTCACTTTTAGTTAAGCCCGCCTCGCTAAAGGCAACCGAGTTTCCGCTTGGACCGAATTTAATCATAAACTTTTTTCCTCTGCCATTTGTAAATCTTTTTTTAGTTGCTCGGTAAGTTCACTCTCAGAGTTAAACTTTTTAATCCCGCGCATAAAAGAAGTGAAAGACACTTTGATTTCTTTGCCGTATAAATCACCGCTAAAATCTATAATATGCGCTTCCACCAACTTGTTTTCTAAATCATAAGTAGGTCTTGCGCCATAGTTAACTATTGCCTTATATCGCTTATTATCGAACTCTACCCCACCTAAATACACACCGTCGGGCAGTCTTTCCTTTTCAAACTCTAATCTAATATTGGTTGTGGGGAAGCCAATTTTTCTACCCACTTTTCTATCTTCAAACACCACGCCTGATACAGAGTATTCTCTACCCAAAAGCGCGTTTGCACTCTCTACATCGCCAACCGATAGGAGTTTTTTAATTTTAGTGGAAGAAATTTTCTCCCCACCGCTATTTTCCAACGGCAAAACTTTTAGTGTTTGATTGTTTGAACTTGCATACTCTTTTATGGTTTCGGTTGTGCCTTCGCCCATTTTTCCAAAGCGATAATCAGCACCGCAAACATAGGCTTTAACTTGAAATTTTTGGTTCAAAAAGTTCAAAAACTCTTTCTTTTCCATACCCAAAAACTCTTTGGTAGACGGTGCAAAGAACACACCATCAGCACCTAATTCGCGATAAAACCTTTCCCTTTCGCTCTCGGTGTAAACCACTTTTTCGCGCTCGCCAAAAAGCACCGCTCTAAGGTTCCCACTAAAGGAAACAACTATGAGTTTTGCACATAATTCTTCCGCAAGTATTTTTGCGGATTTTATTACTTTTTGGTGTCCCAAATGCACGCTATCAAAATATCCTAGCGCCAATACTGTGGGAAAGGTTTTGTTATCTAACATAAGTGTTTATTCTTAAAATTCCGTTTTCGGCAGTTCCTACACCCCAAAATTCTTGGCAATTATATACCCTATAAATGCCGTCTTCGATATTAAGGTTATCGTAAACTCCGTTTAGTATTTTTGTTGCTTGTTTATCGGTTAAAACTATTTTGGGGAAAGACACAGTGTCTTCGGGTGCGATGAGTAGGCTTTCGGCATTTACGCACGCGATAAAATCTTGAACGGTAACCCCGTTTTCTATGCTAAAAATACCGCACGATGACCTAACTAGCGAACTCATAACGCCAAGCGAACCGCAAGATAGCGCAATGTCCCTTGCGAGAGAGCGGATATAAGTTCCCCCCTTAACCACAAACTTAAACTCAAACTCGTTTTCAGCCGTTTGTGATAGGAGTTCGGCTTTTAGTATAGTAACCTTTTTAGGTTGAAGTTCAAACTCCACACCCTTTCTTGCAAGTTGGTATCCCCTTTTCCCATCGATACATTTTGCCGAATATTTGGGCGGAACTTGCTCTATTTCCCCAACAAACGATGGCAAAACCTTTTCTAATTGCGCTCTATCGGGGATAACGGTGGTTGTATCCACCACACTTCCCGTAATATCAAGCGTATCGGTAGTTTGACCGAATATAAACTTTGCTATATAAGTTTTTTCTTTATCCAAAAGGTACTGAAATAGCCTTGAAGCCTGACCTATCCCCACGGGAAGAACGCCTTCCGCCATAGGGTCAAGCGTGCCCATGTGTCCGCACGGCATATTAAACTTTTTCTTTACCGCCGTTACGGCATAAGCAGAACTCATACCTTTGGGTTTTATTAGATTTATAAATCCTTTCATAATTATTCCGGTAGTTCTCTACTGCAAGCAAATTGAAGTTTATCCACAACTTCTTCATAATCGCCGTGGAGTTGGCATCCGCTTGCCAAAATGTGCCCACCGCCACCAAAAGTTGATGCAACGGCATTTACGTTAGCCGTGTGCGAGCGTAAACTTATCTTAAATTTACTCGGTGCATATTCCATAATGGTAACGGCAATCTCTACGCCGACGATGCCGAGCAAAAAGTCGATAAAACCTTGTGTTTCGCTCTGCTCTGCACCCGTTTCATCAAAATCTGAGAGCATAACGGTTGCCATAGCCACCTTTCCATCGTGAAAATATCTAATTTTTGCCATTGTTTTAGCGAAAAGTTTTGCCCTTTCCTTGCTTTGCATTGTGAACATATAATAGTGGATTTTGTTTATATCTGCACCAAATCCTTTTAGAACACTTGCAACTTTTAAGGTGTTTTCGTTAACATTTTTGTTCTTAAAACAGTTTGTATCGGTAACGATACCAAGCATTAAAAGGTTTGCAATATTTTCATCAATTGCAATTTCCATTTGATTTATTAAATCAAAAATGTTTTCACAGTTGCTTGCATTATCGAACACGTAATTTATTTTTGCAAAACGCGTGTTAGATATATGGTGGTCAATGCAAACTGTGTTTTTGTGTGATAAAAATGCTTCGGCAAAAACGCCAAGCCTTGTTGCATCGGCACAGTCTATTGCAATCATCATTGAAAATTCGCCACAAATGTCACTCTTAACAGTGCCAGTTTCTTTTAAAAACAAAAATCTCGACGGAACGGTGTCCTCACAAAAGACTTCCGCGCCAATGCCGAGATTTATTAAGGCGAGTTTAAGCGCAAGCGCAGAGCCGAGCGTGTCCCCATCGGGTCTTGTATGTGTTATAAGAGCGACGTTTTTTTCGCCCTTGATTTTTGCCCCGAGTTCACTTAAACTAATCACGCTTCTCCCCCTCGCTTATGCTCTTTAAGAGTTTATCCATTTTTCCTGCATATTCCATACTGTCATCTAAAAAGAAGTGGAGTTCGGGAACGGTGCGCGCACGGATAACCCTTGCTAATTCATATCTTATTTTTTTAGCATCTTGACAAATTGCGTCAAAGGTGATTTTCTTCTTTTCCGCATTGGTCGAATAAATGCTTATATACACTTTGGCGTGCGACAAATCTTTGCTCGCGTCCACTCTCATTACCGAGAACATCTCGGTAATAAGGGGGTTTTTGAGTTTTCTTGAAATTATTTCGTAAATTTCTTTTTGGAATTCGCCGTTAAGCCTATCGTTTCTGTTTATCTTTGCCATAATTACTCTTTATTTTCTTCTACTTGATAACTTTCAATAAAGTCTCCAACCTTGATATCATTGAACTTTTCGATTGAAATACCGCACTCAAAGCCTTGTGCAACTTCCTTAACCTCGTCTTTGAAGCGCTTTAATTGCAATACGTTACCTTCACAAATCATAACGTCATCACGATAGATTCTAAGTTTACCGTTTCTCATAATCTTACCTTCGGTAACATAGCAACCTGCAACTTGACCAACGCCTGAAATCTTAAACACTTCTCTAACTTCAGCCTTGCCGAGATATACTTCGGTAAACTTGGGTGCGAGCATACCTTTAAGTGCCTTTTGAACATCTTCTATCGCTTCGTAAATTATGCGATACAACTTAATGTCTACGCCACTTCTTTCAGCAATTTGTTTTGCATTTGAATCGGGGCGAACGTTAAAGCCGATAATGATTGCTTTTGAAGATTCAGCAAGCATAATATCAGATTCTTTAATTGCACCCGCCGCCGCGTGGATAACGCTAACCCTAACTTCTTCGTTAGAGAGTTTTTCAAGTGATTGTTTAACCGCTTCAACCGAACCTTGAACGTCCGCCTTAACGATGATGTTAAGGAGTTTCATTTCGCCTTCGGCAATTCTATTAAACACGTCGTCAAGCGTTACTTTTTGTGATGCTTTAAGTTGATTTTCTTTTTCTTTATTCTTTCTTTCTTCAGCAACGAGTTTGGTAAGTTTTTCTTGTTCTACTGCATACAAGATGTCGCCTGCATTAGGAACTTCATCTAAGCCCATAATTGAAACGGGAGTTGATGGGCCTGCACTTGCAACGCGCCTACCCTTATCGTCAACCATTGCCCTAATCTTACCTGTTACAGTGCCAACGATTACGCTATCAGACACCTTCAAAGTACCGTTTTGAACAAGAATTGTTGCAATCGGGCCTTTGCTTTGATCAAGTTTTGCTTCGATAACAACACCTTTTGCCTTTCTATTGGGGTTTGCTTTAAGGTCTTTAATTTCTGCTAAAACATTAACATTTTCTAAAAGATTATCAAAGCCTTCGCCAGTCTTTGCTGATACGGGACAAAGAATTGTATCTCCACCCCACTCTTCAGGAAGAAGTCCGTGTTCGGTGAGTTGGGTTTTGATTCTATCAATATTTGCTTCGGGTTTATCTATCTTGTTAACTGCAACAAGAATAGGAACGTCCGCCGCGTTTGCGTGGTTGATTGCTTCAATAGTTTGGGGCATAATACCGTCGTCTGCTGCAACAACTAAGATTGCAATATCGGTTGCTTGTGCACCGCGCGCACGCATTGCGGTAAATGCTGCGTGTCCAGGGGTGTCAAGGAAAGTGATAACTTCCCCGCCAACGGTAACTTGATATGCACCGATGTGTTGGGTAATACCGCCCGCTTCGCCAGCGGTTACGTTTGTCTTTCTAATTCTATCGAGAAGTGAAGTTTTACCGTGGTCAACGTGTCCCATAACGGTTACAACGGGAGGACGCTTCTTGAGGCTTGCTTCATCATCAACAGCACCTTCAAATCCTTCACTTAAAACATCTTCTGCGGTCTTATCGAGTTTGAGTTCGAGTTCGATACCGAGATCGGCAGCAATAAATGCAGCCGTATCGAAGTCCACAGAGTCGTATATGGTTTTTATTATTCCTTCTTTGAATAATCTCTTTGTAATTTCAGCAGCGGTGATACCGATTTTTTCACTCAATACTTTAATAGCGATAATTTCGGTGTTGATAACTGCCTTTTCGATTTTGATTGCTTGAACTTCTTGAGTTTCCTTTGCCTTTTTAGCGGGGCGGAACTTTCTATAACCAGTCTTGTTTTCATCAAAATCATCAATATCAACTTGATTTCTAATTAATGCGCGCTTATTTAATGCGTGCTTATCTTCGTATTGCTTTTCACCGCCTTGTTTTTTCTTGTTGAAGTTTCTCTTATCATTAGTTGCAATGATAGGAGGCGCAACGTAAGTTGGGGCTTGTGGTTTCTTCGCTCCCATTTGCGGTTTTTTAGCATCTCCGCCTTGGCGGTTGAATTCAGGTTTAGGTCCGCGCTTAAAGTCGTTTGCGCCTTGTTGCGGTCTAAACTCTCTATTAGGTTTATCTCCGTTTGGTTTATAACCTTCTTTATTGCGGTCAAATGCGCCCTTTTCGGGTTTTTTAATCGCGCCCTCTCTCCTAACGATAAAGGACGGGCGTTCGGGAACTACGAATTCCTTTTCTGTATTGGGCTTATCAGCAGGTTTTTCGCTTGCTTTTTCTTCAGCCTTAACTTCAACCTTTTCCACCTTTTCAACCTTAACTTCAACAGGTTTTTCTTGTGCCTTTTCCTTTTCGGGAGCAACAACTTGTTCGGGAGCGGGTTTTTCGGCTACGGGCGCGGGAGCGGGCGCAGGTTCAATCACTTTTGCTTCAGCCACTTGTTCGGCTTGCTTTTTCTTGCTCTCAAACTCTTTAAGTTTTGCTTCCAATGAAGACTTTAAGCCCTTAACGCTTCCCTCTATAGTCGAGTAATCTTTAATTAGCGCTTCAAATTTTCCTTCTTTGAAAAGTTCTGTCGCTTTTTTGATATTATTGGTTCGCATTTCTTTCTTTTCAGCCATTTTTATCTCCTAAATTCTCGCAATAAAATCATTTTCCATATTATCTAATATTACTTTGGACAACGCCTTGTCGCCAATAGCCATAACCTTGGCGTTTTCTCTCTTGGTAATTTCTTCTAACGATTTACTTACCGTTTCTATTATTGGGCAATGGAATTTGTTTGCTAACTTATCCGCATCTTTTTTTGTGTTTTCACTTGCAGACTTGCAAACTATCATTAGATACGCTCTCTTTAAGGTTTGAGAAGCGTTCATACCGATTTTATACTTGCCCGTGCGCATTGCAAAACCTATAAAGGTTTCCGCTTTACTTCTCGCTTCCAAGGAACTCCTCCATAATCTTATCGTACACCTCGTCTTGCACTTGGCAAGAGAACGCGCGGTTTAACATCTTTTGCTTTTTAAGTTTCTCTATGCACTCTTTGTCATTGCAAACGTATGCGCCCCTACCGTTGGCTTTGCCCGTTTTATCAAGGCTTATATCATCGCCAAACTTAACAACTCTAAAAAGTTCCTTTTTGGGCTTTTCCGTTCTGCACGCTATACAAGTGCGCATAGGTATCTTTTTTTCCATTTATTACTCCTGAGTATCTTCCGCTTGTTCTACGGGTGCTTCGCCAAGTTCTGCCATTGCGCTTGATTCACTCTTAACGTCAATCTTCCAACCAGTGAGTTTTACTGCAAGTCTTGCGTTTTGACCGCTTCTACCGATTGCGAGTGAAAGTTTATCATCGGGAACGATTGCGATTGCGCTTTCATCTCCCGTTTGCATTACCTTAACAACACGTGCGGGTGACAATGCTCTTGAAATAAATTCCAAGGGATTTTCACTCCAAGTGATAATATCAATCTTTTCGCCACCGAGTTCTGATACGATTGCATTAACTCTTGCGCCCTTATTACCTACGCAAGCGCCGATTGCATCAACCATCGGGTCTTCACTATAAATTGCAATCTTGGTGCGTTGACCGGGTTCTCTAGCAACACCTTTAACCAAAACGATGCCTTGCTTGATTTCAGGAACTTCGTTTTCAAACAAGCGCTTAACCAAGCCGTTTGCAGTTCTTGAAACAACGATTTGCGCAGTCTTTCCACCGCTCTTTACCCTTTTAACGTAAACGTTAATTCTTTGGTTCAATTCGTATTTTTCACCAGGAACTTGGTCTCTGGGCATCAAAACACCTTCGATTTGGTTGCCACCAATTTCAACGTAAACGTTGCCGTCTTCAATACGACGGATGGTGCAAGCCATAAGTTCGCCTTCTTTATCTTCAAACTCGTTAACGCTGTTTTCGCGTTCAATCTCGCGAAGTTTTTGCATTAAGATTTGCTTTGCGGTTTGGGCGGCAATTCTACCAAAGTTCTTTGAGATAATTTCTGTGGTGATAACATCGCCAGGTTTATAACTCTTTTTAATTTCAACCGCTTCAGCAAGGCTAATTTCCTTTTCGGGGTCAACCACTTCTTCAACTACGGTTTTGGTGCTGTAAATTTTGATAGACTTTTTCTCAGGGTTAAGTCTTACTTCAACACCACCAGAAGTGCCTGTGCTCTTTTTATAAGCAATTACCATTGCGTTTTCCAAAGCAGCGATAAACTCTGCTTGTGAAATGCCTTTTTCTCTTTCCAAATCTTCAAGCGCTAAAAAGAAATCTTGATTAATCATTTTGTTCTCCTTAAATTTTACATTTATGTTAATTGTGTTTTATACGAAATCAATAAATTCGTTCATCTTTAAGATGTTTTTCATCTCAATAGTGAAAGTTGTTTTCTCATCGACCTTTACCGTTACAGTTTTTTGGTCATAGGAAGTTAATATACCATCGTAAAACTTTTTGCCCCTAATAGAGTTTTTAAGTTTTACTTCAACCTTTTTACCAATATGCGACAAAAAGTCTTCATCACTCTTAAACGGCCTATCTATTCCTAGGCTTGAAACGTTAAGTCTATACGGCTCGCCAAAAGTGGGGTCTAACTGGTCAAGTGGCTCGTCAATCGCGCGGTGTAAAAGTTCGCACGAATCAAGGTCAACACCGCCGTCTTTATCGATAAAAACGGTCATTTCAGGGTTCTTGCCTTGCTTAAACTCCACTTCCACAACCCTTATTCCTAAAGGTGTGGCAATTTGATTCAAAAATTCCGCAATTTCCGCGGTGGGTTTAATCTTCATATCTCTCCTTTATCCCCTTATAAAAAGATATGAGAACGGGCAAAGCCGTTCTCATAAGTCAGTCTCGTTATAAGCATTTGTATTTTAGCACAATTTATAATAAATTGCAAGCGTTTTTAACGATTATTTTTTATTTTCATCATCTCTATAAACGCTTCCGCAGTCGCGTACGCGTCCGCGAGCGCTCTGTGGTGGTGGAATATGATTCCAAAATGGTCAGCAACCGTATGTAGGTCGTGCCTTTTTAGTTGCGGAAGTGTTGCTCTTGCAAGTTCAAGCGAATCGATAACTTTGTTCTTAACTTCGTATTCTTCCGCCCCTGCAAATCTCTTTATAAACTTCATATCGAAGTCCGCGTTATGTGCAACCAAAATAGCACCGTCGATAAACTTCATAAAGTCGGGTATTACCACACCAATCTTTGGCGCGTCTTTAACCATTTCTTCACTTATTCCCGTAACCGCAAAGTTTTCTTCGGTTATACGGTAATCAGGTTTAACAAGCGTGGTAAACTGTTCGGTGGGTTTGCCGTTTACAAGTTTAACCGCACCTATTTCGGTTATGCCATTATTCATTGGGTCAAAACCGGTTGTCTCAGTGTCAAAAACAACGAAAGTATTTTCAGTGAGTTCTAATGGTAAAATTTCATCGGCATCAAACACACTTTTTACCTTTATCATTTTTGCTTCGCTTGGGAAGATTAGTTTATAGTTGCGCGGAACTGCTTTTTTATACTTTTCTTTCTTTATAAAGCCATCGGGGAAAGTACAACGATTGATTTTATCAATGGTGAAAGACGGCTTTCCGTCGCGTAGGCTTATATTGCCCCTAACGATAACCGCGTCGCCCACTTGCAAATCTTTAATTTTGTGGTATGTATTTTTCTTTGAAAAATAAACGCCACTCGTTTTTCCAGTTGTGTCATCTAAATGTATAATCAAAAAGGGCTTTCCCGTTTTAGTTTCCTTTTCTCTTAAATCGGTGATTTTACCACAAACGGTAACTTCACCCATTGTTGCATCTTCAATATAGAGCGCAAGGTCGCCCATATTTTCATCATCGATAACGACAACATCGCTAACCTTAATCGTGCGGTGCTCTATTTTTTGAAGTTCATCAGCATACACTTCATCAGAGAGCAAACTCACAGTTTCATCGGCTTCTTTTATCTCCGTGCCACCGACAAAATCCGAACAGAACTTTTTGGCAAGGTATTCGTTAAGCCTACTTATCGCGCCGTTTTTAGTAACGTATTCCGCGCCGTCTTTGGTTAGCCTTAACACGTATTTTACAAGCCCGCCAACAACCGAACAAACGACGTCGGTAGGCTTTAAGAATATTGATACGGACGGATAGTTTGCCGATAAATACTTATAGATTTCGTTATTGATAAGTTCATCGTTGCTAACGATTTTTTTCACGCTGACGTTGACAGAAGAAAAGGCGGGCGAAGTGATTTTTTCCGCTTCGCTTAAAATTTTATACTGCAAATCATTATCCACTGCTCTATCGCAAATGAACGCGTATAAAATGCTCTTGTTCTTTCTATCAATCTCGATTGAACTTATTCTTAAATTTTTAAGTCGCTCGTCCATTGCCCTTAAATCGGCAATAAATTCCGCGCTACTTTTTACTGTATACATTTATCTATTTCCCCGAAAAATTCCTTTTCCGCATCTTCTTTTTTTACTTTTTTAACGATTTTGCCCTTCACGAAAATTGCGCACTCATCTTTTGCGCCAGCAATTCCTAAATCGGCATCCATCGCTTCGCCTGGGCCGTTAACCACGCAACCCATAACTGCAATTTTTATGTTCTTTTTAACCTTTTCGGTGTAGTCTTCAACCTTTTTTGCAAACGCCATACAATCCCACTCACATCTACCGCAAGTTGGGCAAGCAACAACTGTCACCGCATCGTCTATCAAGTTTAAGGAAGACAATATCGCACGGCCAGCCTTAACTTCTCTTTCAGGGTCGGCAGAAAGACTTACCCTAATAGTGTCGCCTATGCCTTGTGCTAAAAGCGCGCCTATGCCTATGGAGTTTTTAACAATTCCGTTATATTCTCCGCCCGCTTCGGTAACACCCAAGTGCAAAGGATAATCGGTTTTATCCGCAATGTATTTATATGCATCAATCATAAGCCTTACATCCGATGCCTTTACCGATATAACTATATCGTTAACACCATATTTTTCAAGCAATGCAACGTTTTTGAGCGCACTCTCGCCAAGAGAGATTGCAGACTTGCCGTATTTAGTTAAAAATTCCTTTTCTATACTGCCCGTGTTTGCGCCCACTCTAACGGGGATTTTTGCGCTCCTTAGTGCATCAGCAACCGCCTTCACCTTATCTTCTCCACCGATATTACCGGGGTTTATGCGAATTTTATCCGCACCGCCGTCGATAGAGGCAAGTGCCAATTTATAGTCAAAATGAATATCCGCAACAAGTGGCATATCCACCTTTCTTTTAATCAAAGCAAAAGATTTTGCATCTTCAATATCGGTAACGGAAAAGCGGAGCACGTCGCACCCACACTCTTTGAGCCTTACGCACTCATCAACCGCCCTATCCACTTGTTTGATTTTGAAAGTGGACATTGATTGAACGGCTATTTTATTTCCACCGCCTATTTTTAAGTTGCCTATACTTACAATTTTACTCATATCGGTAATTATAGCACACTTTTTCTAGATTGTAAAGATAAAAAAACACGGATACGACAAACTTTATGCCGTATCCGTATTGCCTATAAGCCTGCTTTTGCTCTGTAAAGGTATAAAACGTTAGAATAGTAATCGTCTAGATAAATCATAATCTTTTCATCAGTGCAAAATTCTTGGTATGCAATCTCCGCACCGAGAGTATCAAAATACCCCCTTACGCACCTAATAACGTCGTTATAATAACCCATTTCCACCAATTGGTCTTTGGTGAATTCGCCCGTGCTTATTTCCATAAATTTAAGTTTAAGCGTGGCGTTTGTTTGCAAAATAATATTATCATAGCGCTGTTCTTTTTCATCTAAACCATTGTTGTACTTAAAAACATCTCTTTCGATAGAATCACACTCTTGTTTTATCTCTTCAACCTTTTTGTCCACGTCTAAATCGTGCAAGGTTGAATATTTTTCTTCCAAACTATTTAGTTCGCTTTGTTTTACGGTTATTTCCGCAAGGTAGCCATCGATTTCCGCTTGCTTCTTTTCGGTAATTTCCGCAATTTTTTGGTTTTTTTCAATCTCTAAAAGTGCAATCTTATCCACAGTTATTCCCGAAGTTATAAGTCCGTTTTTCTCGGCTTGTTTTTCCACCTTTTTTATACTTTCTTCATACAGTTTAGTTATATTTTCCACTTGCTCTAACTTGCTTTGTTCGGCAAGGGTTATCTTGTTTTCAAGCGCACTAATTTTTAGGCTATATTCGGCGCGCTTTTCCATAAGTTCTCTTTCCTGCTCGCCTGCAAGCACAGTTTTTGCCTTGGATAAAATTTGCTCATCGGTAGGTTTATCATAAGATAACCTATCTAATACCAACGGCTCTAACTGTAATTCTTCATAACCCGGTCTTTGTATGCGGTAATAATAAAACAACTGCTCTAATATGCTATACATTTGAGTTTTGGTTGTGGGTAAATTAAATTCCATATTACTCCCCCTTTATTTTGTATTCCATTAATAATTTTGTTAAGGAAAATGGTTGGTCGCATTCTATTTCCACTTGATAGGTGGTTGAAGTTAGATTGCACCTTTTAAGCACGTTTTTGCCTAAGAATAAATCTTTGTTTACGCAATCGCCACAAATATTAACACTTACACTTTTAGAAAAGTCCCCGAAAATAGAAAGAAGTGACTTTTTTCTCATTGAAGAAAAATCTTCACACTCTCTTTGATAAAGAGCGCCACCAAAGTAACTGCCATCACACTCGTCAAAGGTGTAAAGTGCGGTTTTATCGGCAAATAAACCATCGCCAACAACTATATTTTCCGCAGAGTAAATGCCTTCTTTTTCTTTAAGTGTGTCCTTAATATAAACAAATTCTTCATTGAGATAGGTAAACGGCACAACGAAAGCGCTATCTTTTCTTGAACACTCTTTACTGTAAGTAAACTCTTTCGTGTTTAAGTTTAGTTCTAGTGGATAAACCTTTTCATTTTTCAATATTGAAAAAGAGTTTCCGTTTATAAATGCAAACCCGTCACCCATATCCACAACGCTATTTTCCTTTACTTTAAGAAGTGGAAGGTCTAATCTCTCCACCTTATAATCCATCTCTTCACCAAAGGCGGTAATTTTCGCAACGGCGCGCTTGGTAAAGATAAAAAGTTCTTTATTAAACGCGTGAAGACTTACAACTTCACCCATGCTTTTAGGTAGAATTATTTGATTCAAAGCAATGCTATCTACCGATAGGTCGTTGGTTGAATAAAATATAATCTCATTATTTTCCGCCAAGAACAACTTTGTTCCAAGCACAGTGCCACACTTTTTATAGGGAACTGAAACACTTTCCTTTTCACCATCTAAAAAGATTGCACCGCTCTTTTTTAAGAGCAACACCCTTCTTTCACCTTTATAAATAGGGTTATAAAGGCAAGCCCCGTCGGTGCTAGTTATATCGGCAAGTTTTTTTGTAGCACCTTTTTCAACCGTATACACTCCGCTATTAGAAATCAAAAAAATCTCATCGCCAAAGCGGTAAATCTTTTTTAAGTTAAAGTTTTTAGTTAGCGAGCACAAAGATTTTTTCTTAAAACCTTCTTCTATCTTTCCGTTTGATATGGATAGGTTTTTATAAAACTTTACCCCTTTTGAAAAATCGGTTAAGTTAAAGGTTTTCTTCTTTATTTTAACCGCGTTTAAGTTGTTAAATTTCATTTACACCCATCTCCTATTTTTTAGTCTTTTATTTTGGGGCAAACAAATTGCTTCAACGCCGTCAACGTATCTTTTATGCCACATAACCGCCTGTTCAAACTCGCCTTCGGTGATAGCGTATTCGGCAAGTGTTCCAAAACTTAAAACCCTCTTAGTTATTTGCTTTTCGCTATAACAAACTTCATCATCAATAGTTACAGTTGTAGGTAAATATTCGTATTCTACAATGGCTTTATCTTCACTTACGGTAAAGAACTCTATGTGCTGACGAAAATCAACCGTTCTACCTTGCTCATCGGTAACGCAAACAATTTTAAGAGCAGTCTTTTTAAGGTCTTTATAATAGACTTTGCCGTCGGTTACCGCCACTTTTTCAGTATGAATTGCGGGGATATAGGTAGATGCAAGTTCGCTCACCACCAAGTTAACAAGGTCAACAAGCACATTTATTGTGCTTTCGGTATCCCCCGCTTTTTTATTGGTATCCCCGTCAAGATAAGATACAACGTCTTCTCTATTAAGTAAAAGCGCACACGTTCTTACAATATCTTTTACCTTCATAATAATCTCCTTTTAAGAAAAATACCGAGCCAAACTTGACTCGGTATTCTCTCTAATTTTACGCTTCGGTAATACCAGTAAGCATACCTTGACCGTTAGGACGTGAACACATAAGTTCAGCATACTTAACAAGTGTTGCGGTATACACGGGTTTGCCGGGGATTTGCTTTAATACTCTGCCATCATCGTCAGAGAGCCATTGCCAATCGCAAAGTTGATGCAATGCAAAGTCTTTAGTGTTGAGCAAGTACATTGTTCCTTTGGGGCAGAATCTATCAACAACGATAGGAATACCATTGTAACTCATTGCCTTAAAGCCACCTGCAAGTTCCATAGTAGCAAGAGTGGTTTTGTTGGCAGAGAACATTTTTTGAAGGGCGCGTCTTACACCCCAGGAGCAAATGATAAAGTTCACTTCTCCGCCACTTCTCTTTTCAATTTCATCGATTGCCGTTTGAATATCGAGTTCATCAATAGAGCCAACGCCTTCTTTTATATAAGGCTTAATCCAAGCATTGGCTTGGGTATCAATACCGTAAAGATAAGGTTGGTTACCAAAAATTGCGCCAAGTCCAGTAATTTCTTTACCTTTCATACCGCTTAACACTACCTTATAGCCTTGGCCAACACCCACGCTTTGCAAAGAACCATCAGTCTTAAAGTATACAAAATTGTATTCATCAATATTGGTAATTTCAAGGTTTTGCAACATAGGCATAGTGTTGCCTTCCGAGTCTAAAAGGTCAACTTTCATACCTATTGACAAATTATCAACGCTGTCAACTTCCGCGTCTCTATCACCACCCACAAGAACGTTTGCAAGCACGCCGTTTCCGTCGCCGAAAAGCATTCTGCCAAATTGATATTTGCTTGCCTTAACAAGGTTTTCCATTTCTGCGTTCAAAAGGTTAACCATTGCACCCGCATTGTTTTCAGATGCCCTGATTGCCTTATCGGAAATTTCAATTACGCCGTAAAGGTTTTTAAGGGTTGCGGTCATTTGGTAGTAATTGGTCTTATCCGCTGCGGGAAGATTACCATCTTCATCGCCAGCAGAAACACCTTTGCTGATACCTTTAATAATTGCCTTTTTCACATCTTTACCCCAAACGTCGTTTGAAGTTTGCTCGATAACCGCCAAGAAGGGGTTTGAGTTGTAGTTTAATTGTTCAGCCACAGCGTCGAGATAAGTTGATTTTAATACGCTGTCTGCATTAGTTAAATTTATTGCCATAATTTCTCCTTAAATTTTAATGTTTTTGATTTTTTGTGCTTTCTAAAAGCCTATTTAGATAAAATTTCTTTGGCAAGATTACCTGCCTCTTTTATTGTTTTGGGACGGGATACAGGTGTCTTTACGCCGGCACCTTCCCCATCAAGAACAATGGCCTTTTGCCTTCCACCAAGAACTCCGTTCAAATATTCTTTAACGATTTTCATCTTCGTTTCTTCATCAATTTCTTGCGGTTTATTCTCGTATGCGGGCTGTTCGGGTTGCGGGGGCGCATTGTCCTTTTCCGCTTCTTCAAGCCTTTTTTCTAACTCTTTTAGTTTCTGACAGCGTTTGGTAAATTCAGATTCTAACGAGTTATAAGCATTAAGCAAAGACTCACTGTTCTTAAACTTGCCCAATGAGACTTCCGCCTGTCCAACGCCTACGTCATTATTCTCCGCCCCTGCGGTGTGCGTGCAAACTTCCGTTTGTTCATTTTTAAGTTCTTCCATAATTATTCTCCCTTATTTTCTTGATTTATTGTTATTTGCTCTTTGTGCGCTTTAATATGTGCGCAATATCTTTGTTTTTGTTCTTCATTTAGCGAATCGTATTCACATAAAACGTATCTAATATGTTCATCTACGTGTATTGAGTGGTCGTCAAATTCTTCAACACTAACTTCACCCTTTCTCAATCTTTCGTTTTCTTTAATCGCTTTTTCTTCTTGAAGTCTTGCCATACCCTTTTGATAATCTAAATCTTTGTATCCTAAAAGAGTCAGCACCTTTTCCTTGATAGGCGCTCTTAACTTGCCTTGCTCATCGTGTAATAATCCACTAGAGTACAACTTGAAAATCATTTCCTTTTTTTGCGCGGGGCTAAACATAAGTTCGTTCTCGCTTTCAAGATATACGTCATCCGCTTGCGCCACCCTTTTATCGGCATAAAGAATTCTAACTTTATCGGCATTGTCTTGATAGCGAACGGCCTTTACACCCACCATAAATTGTGCATACAGTCTTATAGACTGTCTTGCAACTTCAAGGTATGCGCGCCTAATTTCTTCAGCAGTTGCAACCATCCTTGAATTGTCTTGTTCAACAAGCAGTTCAAGTGCGCTACCGCTACTTAAATTTGCATTTTGCGAACTTGAAGAAACGTCGCTTACCCCGCTCACCACAACAAACTCGTTTGCAAGTTTTTCTTCTTCCACACTAAACTCATCGGGCATAGTCATATCCGACATAAGTTCGGGCGCTTTTGAGCCTTGCCTATACACCAAAACCTTACCGGGAGAAAGCCCGTCGGTTGCAAGGTCATCGACATCAACCGCACCATCTTCAACGGTCAAAACCCCCATTGAAAGCCTGTTTAGAAACTCGTGTTTTCTGTTCTTTACCGCGTTAAAAGCGCGTTGTACGGGGATTAAGCGCTCAATTACGCTCTTTCCAAAAAAGTTACCAACACAAGCGATTGAAACCTGTCTCACAAACGGGAAGCACCTTGTTTGATTTTCACCGTTAAGGTATGGCATCTCGCCTTCATATAGCAACTTTCCACCCGCAACCGTAACAAGTCTGCCGTTTGGCATATCAGCCGTTGGGCGCTCGTATCTCTCGATAACGATTACCGAATTTTTGGGTGCATTTTTTTGCTTTTTGTCTTGCGATAGGCTTAAACTAAAGGTTTCCGCAGGGCTTATATCCCCTTCGAGTAATACCCCGTATTTACGGTATACTTCATCAGTTCCAACAATTCGTGCGTGAATTATGCTTGCGCAAGAATTTAAGCGCTCGGTATAAACGCTGTCGGGGAATATTTCAAAGGGCGAAACGGGGATAATTCTAACGTCGCCTTCAAAAAGTGTTTTGCCGTCAACTTCGCCGATTGCATTTCCGCCTTGGTTATCCCAAACCACCTTGTAAAATCCCGTACCGCAAGTTTCACTCCAATCGGTAACCTTTTTAACAACCCCTGCCATATCTTCTCTTTTGAATACGCCCGAGATGATTTTTTCCGATGCGGAAGCCGAATCGACATCTTTATCGTCATCGGTTTTTGGGCGAACATAAACGGTTGGTTCAACGCGTGATAGTTTTGCAAGGCGGGCTTCAATAATTGGGGCAATGTGGTTATAAACACCCCTGTCTTGCCAAAAAAATTCCTTGTTGTCGCTAACAATTTCCCCCTTGCTATTTAGCGTGCAATACTGGTTTCCCATAAGAAAGTTTAGGTTAATTTCCCACTGTCTTTCAAACTCTTTGCGCTCTGCTCTTCTGCGTTCAAAGTCGCTTTGAACATCGTTTACCAATCGTTCAATTTCCCTTTCTCTTTGTCTTTTTGCTTGTTCAATTAAGTCTTTTTGCAATTTTACTTCTCCTTTTAGATAGCACTGTCTTTTAGAAGTTTAAGTAGGCGCTCTTTTTCCTTTTCTAACTCTTCATCGCTCATTTGTTCGATTGCCACATCAGTTTCTTCCATAAGCATTTTTATAGCGGTTATATCGGGCGGAACATTCTTTTTGGTTACTTTTTTCTTAGTAAGTTTAACTTCCCCCTCATCACCGCTAACGTATTCTTCAACGATTTCAGTGGCATCGTACCCCAATGCTTTTTTAATAAGCGCTTTCTTAAAATCCGTTTGACTTGCGCTAACGTTTTTGTTAGTTTTTCCTTTCATTTATAATTTTCCTAATCAATCTTTCCTTATCTTTTTGAATTTGGCTCTTTTTTTGCGGTATTGGGATTGATTGAGGCTTGGTCATAAGATAATATCTCAACTCGTCCAGTGCGTGGTCATCGCTCTTTATGGGTTGTTCTCCGTTCCCCCAACGGTATTTTTTTAGTTCGCGAATTAAGTTTACACAGCAAGGGAAGATGTAAAGCCTTGGCTTGCCGTCGTTTACTTTTAAGTATTGTTTAACCCGTTGAATTCCCGTGAACATATCCTTGTTTACATTGGCATTTACATTGATTCCACACTCGTAAAACAGTTCGCTAACACTCTTTAACGACGCAAGCGTTTTTTGGTTTGCAGCAGAGTCTATAAGCGCGTCTATCTTGCCGTTTCTTCCCCTTTTCCACCCAAGCGAATCGCTGATTTCCTTTATGCGCTTTGCGTGATGGGAAACATCTTGCCCCGCTTCAAAGTGCTCTGCAACAACATACACATTATCATCAAAGTCCACCGCATACCAATGTGCGGACAAGGGGTTGTTAAGCCCTGGGTCGATTGAAATGGTATCTTGCCATTGGCTTGGCACTAAAAAAGGCGCATCTAATACGTGCACCCTTTCATCAAATTCGGGATAAACAAGTCCGCTTGATGCCTTAAATCTACCAAACCGCCTTGATTCTAACTGTTCTCCGGTGAGTGTTTTGGTCAATAAATCCACTTCTTCTTTGTTTAGGTAAGGATTGTCTGCCCACTCCATAAACTCATACCAAATCTCGGGCGAGTTGGAACGGTTTAGATAAATCTCATCGTGGATAAAGGTCAACCCTTTAAGCGGTGTCATCGTTCCAAAAATATCTCCGCGTTTATCTAAAACACGCATTTGACACTCGTGATAAATATCTTCTGGCGGTTCTTCATCAAACCACACGAAATCGAGAGAACTGCCTTGAAATTTTTCTCTGCCTTGGTCGCAAGACTTAAAACCTATAACCGACCTACCGCCAAACACATTTTTAATTATAATTTGGTCGATAACGCCGTATTTTAGGCTATCTTTTTTGCCCGAAAGCATTGTGACATCTTCTATCCAACTCTTTTTTAGATAACTTAAAATTTTATCTTGAGCAACATCTCTTTGAACTTGTTGGGAAAGGGATACAACCCACCCGAAAACATCTTTTCTATTTTGTCTATACGGGTGAATTCCTCGCGCCATATACACCGCTTCAACCGCACCGCACTCGGTTTTTCCACTTCTATTTCCGCCAAACACCCACCTATTCTTTTTTTGGCATTTATGAAAGTCAAGTTGTTTTTGGTGTATAACTTCCCCCGTGTTATATCGCGAAAGTTTGTCTTCCCCCTGTCGTTTCAATTGTTCAAATTCAATTTCCTTAATGCGACCAATAATATCTCTCAATGCACTTCGCCTCCCGATTTCACCGTGATTGTAGCACCGTTTTTTGAAATTGGAATAGATATATGACACAAAACTTAAAATTTTTTTAGATTTTTTTTGGCAAGGGAAAAATAGACAAAATTACCCAAAAGGTATACAATATTACAAGTATTTTGTATTATTTTCTATTGCTTTTTTTTCGCGATAGTGTTAAAATAGTACTTAATAAAAATTAAGTACTATTAGGAGAAAATGTAATGAGTACCAATGTAACCGCTTCGCGCAATATGATTAAAGGTATTTCCTTCTTAAACCCTGTTGATGTCGATAGAGATTATTATCTTTTCGTTGTTGACTATGCAATTAAAAACGGGTTTGACCACGTTCAATTGATTGGTCCTACCCACCACAACGTTAAAGGTAACGTTGACGGTATGATGTATCTTAAAAAATACGCTCAGTTCAACGATGGCAAAGATAAAGAATACGTTGAATACTGCCTTGACTGTGTTAATGAAGCAATCAATAAAGCACACGCTGCAGGTCTTAAAAACTTCTTCTGGCACCACGAACTTGACCTTCCTAACGGATTTAAGCAAGCCTTCCCCGAAACTCTTAACGAAAACGGCGATATTGAAGTTACCCACCCAATCGTTAAGGACTATTTGGAAAACAGACTCTATGACTTCTTTGAAGCATATCCCAATATGGATGGTTTGATTTTGACCTTGCACGAAACTAAAGTGCCCTTATTAAAACTTAAAAACCAAAAGTTAGATAAGGTTGGTAGAGTTAAGTATGTTACTGAAATTCTTTACAATACTTGCCGTGAACTTGGCAAAGAACTTATCGTTCGCCCATTCGCAAGTTTGGAAGAAGACTATATTATGATGGCAAAGGCTTATGAAGAAATTTCTACCGATATGATGATGATGGATAAGTGGACACAATTTGACTGGTCACTTACCGCACCCCATAACCAATTCTTCAAAAAGATTAAGAACAACCCCTTGTTTGTTGAAGCAGACATTTTTGGTGAATTCTTTGGCAAAGGCAGACTTCCCTTGATGCTTAAAGACCACATTAAACAAAAATTTGCTTACTGCGAACAATTCAAACCCGCAGGTTATGTTGCCCGTATCGATAGAAACGGAAATATTCCGTTTGGTATGGTTCACGAAGTTAACCTTGTTATCTATCACGCGGTTATCTCTGGCCTTGATGTTGATGAAGCAATTGCTAAGTTCATGAAGGAAAAATACGGCGAAAACTATCTTGAAGTTATCGACGTTATGGAAAACACCGAAGATATCTTGAAAAAGATTATTTATCTTAAAGGATATTATTATAGCGAACTCAGTATGTTCCCAACTCTCAACCACTGCAAAAACCACTTCTACTTTGAAATGATGAAAGATGATTGGAAGATTGCTTCTAACGAGTGGTTTATCCCTATTAATTGGGAGCGTGGCGATATTGAAGGTGTATTTGAAGAAAAGCGCCAAGCAAAAGACGAAGCAAAAGTTGCGCTTGAAAAAGTGCTTAAATTAAAGGGCAGAATTCCCGATGAAGAATACGATAAATTCTTTGTTCAATTCAATAACCTTGCACTCGTTGCGGAAGCGTGGTATTACCTTACCGAAGCGCACTTCGCTTATGCAAGATATATGGAAAACGGCAATGAACAACACAAGAAAGATTTGTTTGTTGCGCTTGATAAACTTACCGAAATCAATAAGCGCGGCGATGAACTTTTGGGCGACAAATTCCTTTGCCTTATCAGTGACGGCTCTTACGATATGAACAACCGCACCGAACTTATTGCTGATTACGTTAAAGAAACCAAAATCAGTTTTGCTTACGAAGATAAACTTAATAGCGAACTTATGGCTGAAAATCTTACTGATTACGTTATTTGCGGTGGTGCAAACGAATCACATAAACTCCAAAAGGAAGTAAACTTTAGTGACAGTATGATTATCGATGATGAACTCTGCCGTATTTGTGGACACAGAAACGGACTTAAATGGAGTGCTATCAACGCGCACGGTTGGTTCTCTTACGAAGTGAAGGTAAAAGAAGGCGAAAATACCTTTGAACTCAACTTAGGTAGTGCAACCGGTCATATTGACGTTAAGGTGGATATTAACGGAGAACAAACGGTTATCACCGAAGCGGTTGAAGGAAAGAAAATCTTTACTATCCCCTACACCGCAAAAGCAGGTCAAACCACTGCAAGAATCCGCTTTGATAGAATCTCTGCAAACACACCTTGCGTTTACACCATTAAAGTTAAATAGTAAATTTAAAACTAAAAGAGTTGCTTAAAAATTAAGCAACTCTTTTTTTATTTGTTTAATTTAATTATCCTAAAAAGAAATCAACGGCAAGCATTAAGCAAAAACCAATTAGCAAGGTAAAGGTTGAAGCCCTTTCGTTTCCGTGTGCGTGCGTTTCGGGTATCATCTCATCACTGATTATATAAAGCATTGTTCCGCCTGCAAAAGCAAGGGCAAAGGGCAAAATTATTTTAATAAACCCTGCAAAATAACCGATAAACGTGCCGATAATTTCCACAACACCTGTCATTAAAGCAATAAACAATGTGCGTTTTTTGCTTATGCCCGCCGCCACCATAGGCGCGATAATCACCATACCTTCGGGAATATTTTGGAGCGCGATACCACCGGCAACGGTAAAGGCATCCATATCGTTGCCCGTACCAAAACTTACGCCCGTCGCAATACCTTCGGGGAAGTTATGTATTGCAATTGCAAGCACGAAAAGTAAAACTTTACTTATACTTTTGGCTCTATCGGGGTGTTTTTCCCCTTCAATGCCAGATAGTTTATGTAAGTGCGGAACGCATCTATCTATTAAGAATAGCACGCTTGCGCCTGCAAATATGCCGAGCACAACAGTCGCAACCGACCAAACGCCATCGCCATAAGAGAGTGCTGGCACGATAAGCCCCATAACTGATGCGCAAAGCATTATGCCCGCAGCAAAGGACAATATTACATCGTTAAATTTATGAGATGGATTCTTAAATAAAAAACCAATCAGTGCGCCAACGGCGGTTGCACCGCCAACACCGAGCGCCGTCCATAAAACAGTTAACATTTTTCTCCTTGATTTTGCGGTTTACCTTCAACCGCTATTTTTGTTTTTCTATATGTAATAGGCGTCATAATAAAGTAGCACACGATTGTGAACACCCAACTTGCAGGATACGACCAATAAATTGTTGCAAACGATGGAACGAGATACATCATAAGTTTTAAGAAGATAATCCTAAATACCGTTGCCCCCATTATGCTAATTATCAATGAAATTACGGGTTTACCCATTGCCCTATTAGAGTTTGCAAAAACTTCCATTATTCCGCACAGGAAGTAGAACCCAGCAAGTATTTTAAGCCGTGTTGCACCCATTTTTATAACTTCACTTCCACTCACGATAAGTGAACATAACCACGGTGCAAGCAAGAAGAATATAAAACCTATGGTAAGTTGAAACAACATAATCAAAGTTATACCGCAAAAAATAGTTTTCTTTACGTTTTTCATATTCTTTGCGCCAATGTTTTGACCGATAAACGCCATACAAGACATTGCGATTGCATTGCCGATATTATAAACTATTGCATCAAACTGTTGAGCGGTGGTGTTAGCACTCATACCAACTTCTTCAAAGCCATTGACGGTTTTTTGGATTAATACATTTGACAAGTTAAATGCAACACTTTGCAAACCTGACGGGATACCGATTATCAATATTTCTTTTAATTGAACTTTGAAAACCTTAAAATATCTTAACCTTAACCTTGCATAGCCGTTGCTCTTAAACAAAACGATTAAACAGCAACTTGCCGATATTGTTTGAGAGGTAACGGTTGCTATTGCAACGCCTGCAACACCCATATCAAAAACGGCAACGAACAAAACATTTAATCCAACATTAACAGCGCCTGCGATTGATAAGAAAATTAGTGGTCTACGGGTATCGCCAACCGAACGCAAAATGGACGCACTGAAATTATATAAAAGCATTACGGGCATACCAAGGAAGTATATCCTTAAGTATGTCGTGGCTTGACCTATCAACGATTGGTGGCAGTCCATAATTCTAAGAAACCACGGTGCTAAAATGAATCCCAAGATTGCAAGAACAATGCCAGATATAAGTGCAACGCAAATAGAAGTGCCAACCGTTCGGCTCGCTTCTTCTTTTTTCTTTGCGCCAACGTATCTTGCCAAAACAACGTTTGTGCCTATGGATAGCCCAACGAACAAGCCAACGATCATTGTGGTTAAAGATGAGTTTGCGCCAACTGCACCAACCGCATCATCGCCTGCAAAAATACCAAGCACCGCAATATCTGCAGAGTTAAACAAAATTTGCAAAATGTTGGTTAATATAAATGGGATAGAAAATATGACCATTTTTTTTAGAATAGAGCCGTTAGTTAGGTCCATTTCTTTATTCGTTTTCATTTTAATCCTCGTGTTAAAAGCAAAGCAAGTAAAAAAATAAAAAGTATAACGGCAAAAAATTGCCATTATTACCTTTTATCTTTCATTTATTTAGTTTTAATATCTAAATTTTTATAAGTAGTACAGCGGAATTTATATCCGTTGCTTATCTGTTCTTCCCCTTCGTAAACCATTTTCCAATTAGAAAGATTATCGAGATTGGTAAAGAACACTTCGGCATCTCCATCGGCATCAACTTTTGTTACCATAACTTCTTCTAAATATGGTAGCATATCCTTATACACCCTTGCCCCACCAATAACAAAAACATCTTCATCGTTATACTTTTTAAGTTCGCTAAAAAGTTCGTCATAAGAGCGAACGATAGTGCAATCATCTCTTTCAATCTTGGTTGAAAGAACGATGTTTGTTCTATTCTTTAAGGGATTTCCGTTAGGGAAAGAGCGCAAGGTGTTTGCGCCCATAACCACAACCTTATTTAAGGTGGTTAAGCGGAAAAACTTCATATCTTCGGGGATAGCAAACAAAAGGTCGTTCCCCTTGCCAATGCCCCAATTTTTATCAACGGCAACGATTGCTTTCATTAGATTGCAACCTCAAACTTTTCATCAATTTTATTGTATTCGTAACCTTCGATAGTAAAGTCATCAACAGTAAACTTATAAAAATCTTTAACTTCGGGGTTAAGCGTAACCTTTGGTGCGGGATACTTTTTGTTTTCCATCATCTTTTTGATTACGGGAATATGCCTATCGTAAAGGTGTGCATCAGCAATAACATGCACTAGTTCGCCTGCAACAAGCCCTGAAACTTGCGCCATCATCATAAGAAGCGCCGCGTATTGAACAACATTCCAGTTGTTTGCAACCGCAACGTCGTTAGAGCGTTGGTTAAGTATGCCGTTCAAAACATTACCGCTAACATTAAAAGTCATTGAATATGCGCACGGATAAAGGTGCATTTCGTGTAAGTCTTCAAAAGTGTAGATATTGGTTAAAATTCTTCTTGAAGCGGGGTTATTTTTAAGGTCATATAAAACTCTATCAACTTGATCGAATTCGCCTTCTTTATACTTGTGCTTTACACCGAGTTGATAGCCGTATGCCTTGCCGATAGAACCCGTTTCATCCGCCCAACTGTCCCAAATGTGACTGTTAAGGTCTTTAACGTTGTTAGATTTCTTTTGCCAAATCCACAAAATCTCATCAATTGCAGACTTAAATGCAGTACGGCGCAAGGTTAAAATAGGAAATTCTTCCCTTAAATCGTATCTATTAACTATACAAAACTTTTTAACCGTGTGTGCGGGCGTTCCGTCAAGCCATCTTGGGCGCACGGGAAGGTCTGTATCCCAAACACCGTTTTCAATAATGTCCGTACAGTTCTTAATAAAAATCTCGTCTGCTCTGCTCATTTGATTCCTCCTACCTTAAAAGGCATCTTTTCTTTCTTTTTTCCATCGCCTTGCAATAAATGAAAGTACGATTTTTTTGGGAAGTATTTTCATAACGGCATTAAGTAGCCTATTGAAAAACCCCGGTATATATTTAACTTTGTTTTTTCTTACTTTCTTAAGGCTTTTTATTGCGATAAACGCGGGCGTTTTTGCCGAAAGTTTACCCCAAAGCCCTTGCCCTTTTATTTGCGCTACGATATCAGGTCTTGTATAAACCCCGCCGGGAATAACCGTTGTCACTTTTACGCCTTGTTTTTTAAGTTCATAGTGGAGCGCGGTATAAAAGTTTGTAAGCGCACACTTGGTTGCACTATATAGTGCAAAGTACGGCATTGGCGTTTGCCCAGACATACTTGAAATTGTTATTATCTCCGCCCTTTCACCCTTTCTTTTTAAGAGTTGGTGGGTTAGATATATATTGCTTTCAACATTTACCTTTATTTGCATTAAAACCTTTTCATCTTCATACTCAGTAAAAGGTTTTTGCGTATCAACGCCTGCAACATTTATTATTCTATCAAAAGTGATTGACCGGCTATCGATATAGGATAGCATACTGTCGATAGAACTTTGGTCTTTTAAGTCACACGCGCAAACTATTATATCTTGGTTTGTTATTTTACTTAAATCTTCTTTAAGTTCACTAAGTTTACTTTGGCTACGCGCGGTTAAAAACAATGGGTAGTTAAGGTGCGCGCACTCTATTGAAAATGCCTTGCCTATTCCGCCCGTTGCACCGCTAATGAAGGTATATCCCATCATTTTGCCGTAAGCACCTTGCTTTTAACCCCGTCTATCATACCGAGTTTGCCTGAAAGGTTGTTTATAATCTCTTGCGGTGCATCCATAACAACGCTTATAACATTAACACCCTTTTGTTTATAAGGAATACCCATTCTGCCGATAACATGCTCACCAAAGGTGTGTAAAAGCGCGTTTATTTTTTCCACGGCATTAAGGTCGCTAACTATTATTGCTACAACGGAAATTTTGCTATCCATAATTTTTCTCCCTTTTGTTAATTGTATCACAACCTTAAACTTTTAGCAATAAAATTGTCCTTTTTTTACCGCTTCTTTCAATTTTTCTACCGCTTTTTTTTCAATCCTTGATATATACGAGCGGGATATTTTAAGAAATTTAGCAACTTCCCTTTGCGCATAAGTCTTTCCGCCCTTAAGCCCAAACCTTAAACACAGCACGGTGTATTCTCTATCGCTTAAAACGCCCCTTATAAACTCCAAAAATTTTTCCCGCTCAATGCTCTTATCCACTTGCTCTAAAACGGCATCATCCTTTTCGGAAAGCAGGTCGATAATAGAGAGTTCGTTGCCATCTTTATCCGTTCCCACGGGATCGGATAAGGATATGTCGCTCTTAAACTTTTTATTTGCGCGAAGAAGCATAAGTATCTCGTTTTCAATGCACCTTGCGGTATAGGTTGCAAGCCCTGTGCCCTTTCCTAATTCATAAGTGTTTATCGCCTTTATTAAACCTATGCTACCAACCGAAATCAAGTCATCTGTTTCGGCAGAGCCAGTATATTTTTTAACGACGTGCGCCACAAGGCGAAGGTTGTGAGTTATAAGTTTTTCCCTTGCGCTATTGTCCCCCTCTTTCATTTTCTTTAGGCACTCCTCTTCTTCTTGTTTCGATAGCGGTTTTGGATAAGAACTTCCCAAAACACTGCCTGCAAAAAAGGTAAGTTTACCGATAATAAAGGTTAAAAATTCAAACAAAATACAATCCTCCTTATATTTTACTCTTTACCTTATGCCGTTAATTTTTTTGTTATATTAAACTGCAAGTCCTAAATTAAAAATTTTTTGTCATATACCTATTGAAATAAAATTTTTTAGTGGTAAACTCTCTTTGCGTTTGGAAAAATTTATCAAGGAGGAAAATGCAATTAAAACTCATTATTTAAGGTTTAGCGGTTTTTATAAACGGTTACAAAATATTTTACGCGGTGAGAAAATAAAGTAGTTTCCTCTTTTAGAGAAGGTGAACTATGAATTACTATTTACTCGAAAACTTTTTATCTTCTTACAGCCTACCCACTTTGCTAATTGCAATGGGTGTTGCTATCACTTGTTTTCTTTTGGAAAGAATCTTTCAAAAAAAGTTGTCTATCGCGATTAAAACGCAACTTCCTTTTATGCTTGCAATAGTTCTTTACTTTATTTACGATATGATCTTTATCGCAAAGGAGTTTGTGTTTAACGATACAGCCTTTTTAGCGGGTGTTGTGTGCGGTTCGCTTGCGGTTATCTTTCGCGCGCTTATAAACAAATTAAAGCGCGGTGATGCTTCCGTTTCTTCCGCACTTTCACTTTTGATTGAAGGGGTTTTGGATGGCGTTATCAAAAAAAGTCAGTTGCACGGCGTTGCTATTGCCGTAGAACAAATGATTTTAGATTGTGAGCAACAAGACCAACAAGAACTTTCCAAAAAAATCAATGCGATAATTAAAGAAAACGCTATATGCGACCTTTCCGACTGTGAGATTAATCGGCTTTCCGCCCTGATTTTACAGTCAACTGAAGGGCTTAATTAGTAAAAAAGACGGCTTTTGCCGTCTTTTTTCTCTTTTTACATAAATTTTTTGCGGTTAAGAATACTAACCGTATGAAAATCACTTTCAATTTACAAGAGAATATCGATAAATTAAAAAGCACTCTTTTTTCTGAAGATGTTACCTTTTTAGACCTAAATATTGGTGATAAACGGGGCGTTGCTATCTTTATAAACGATATAGTAAACAAAGATTCCTTGGGAGATTTAATTTTGCGCCCAGCAAGTAAAATATCAAAGGATATGGACTTTAACGAAATTTCAAAAAGCCTTTTATCCCCCGAAAAAAAGGAAATTTGCCTTTTTAGTGATATTGTTAACGATATACTTTTAGGCAATACAGTTTTAATTATTGACGGGTTTAATATTGCCCTTTCTTTCGGCTTAAAGTTCTTTGAAAAACGCGCCATAACAGAGCCACCAACTTCTACTGTAATTAAAGGGCCGAGAGAAGGGTTTGTTGAAAGTTTGCCCGTAAACATTAGCCTTATGAGACGGCGGATAAAAAGTGAACACCTAATTTTTGAAAACCTTACGGTAGGGAAATACTCTAAAACCCCCGTAGCGCTATGCTACGTGGACGGAGTTGCCGATAAAAATTTAGTGAAAAAACTCAAAAAGAAAATTCAAGAGATAAATATCGATGCCGTATTGGACTCTTCTTACATCTCAAAATATCTAGGTGAGCACGATATTTCTATATTTAAGCAGGTTGGAAACACCGAAAAACCCGATATCTTATCGGCTAAAATCATGGAAGGGCGAATTGCTATTTTTGTTGATGGCTCACCCATTGCACTTACCGTACCCTATCTTTTGCTTGAAGATTTTCAAAGCCCGAGCGACTACTATAACTCGCCGTACAGCGCCACAGCGGCGCGTACGATACGGTTTTTGTCTGTGCTTTTAGCATTGTTTTTGCCCGCCTTTTTTGTGGCGAGCGAACTGTTCCACTTGCAACTTATCCCCCTATCCTTTTTGCTTACCATAGTAAACAGTATTAAGGGAATACCGCTATCGCCAAGTTATGAAATGTTTTTTACCATAATGATTTTTGAGATACTTAACGAAGCGAGCGTTCGTATGCCAAAATATGTGGGTATGGTTGTTTCAATTGTTGGTGGTTTGGTGCTTGGTGAAACGGCGGTTAACGCGGGGATAATATCTGCCCCCACACTTATGATTGTTGCGCTATCGGGCATTTGTCTTTACACTGCGCCGGAACTAGAACAAACCTTTTCAGTGTTAAGGCTATTGTTTTTAATTGTGGCAGGCTCTGCTGGTGGGTATGGTATTTTGGTGGCGATTGGCGTGTTTTTTATACACCTTATCACCTTTGAGAACTATTCCACCCCCTTACTTGCACCCTTTTCACCGCTCATTAAGGAAGATATGAAAGATGCCGTTTATAAAGGATTTTTACCCGAACTGCAATTTAGACCAAAGTCGCTAAAGAATAAGAATAAAAGAAGAATTAAATTCAAGAACGAGAAAGGAGAGTAATATGCAATTTGAACTTAAAACAAGGCAAGTTTGCCTTTTCTTTATAGCATTTTTGCCCCTTTCAAAACTTTTTCTTATGCCAAGCATTATGTCGGGATTTGCCAATGAAGATGCTCACCTTTGCGCTCTATTTAATCTTGTGTTGGATTTTTTAACACTTGTTTTTATCTTGCGCGCAACAAAGCACACCGATATGAACCTTTACCGCTTACTTGAAACAAAAATAGGTAGGTTTGGTGCAAAAATCATATTAACGCTATATCTTATCTACTTTATGACAAAGTGTCTTGTGCCCTTGAATGAACAAAAAGAATATGTTATGCGAACACTTTACACCCTTACCCCCACGCTGATTTACTTTTTGCCTTTCTTTTTTGTCGCATTTTACTTTTGCACAAAAAATTTAAGGGTTGTGGGCAGGGCTTCGGACTTGCTTTGGATAATCACTTCTTTAGGGCTTGTAATTTTGTTTTGCCTATCATTTTCAAATATTGACTTTTCAGCCCTTTTACCCGTTGGTGCAAACGGAGTAAACAGCGTGTTAAAAGGCTCTTACGCGTCGCTAACCTGGTTTGGCGATGCCTTATACCTTTTGTTTTTTATGGGTGAATATAAGTTCAACAAAAAAGATGGAAACAAGATTGTTTTGTGTTTTATTATAAGCGCGGTTACGGTTATATTCTTTGTGATTGTGTTCTACACGGTGTTTACTTCAATCGCGTTTAGGCAAAGGTTTGCGCTTACCGAGATTTCAAAGTATTCTACCGTTATAAGCAACATCGGTAGATTTGACTATATAGGCATTATAATGTTATTGTTTTCTAACCTATTTGCGCTATCGCTACCTTTATTCTTTTCGTGTAAGATTATAAACTATTTATTCGGTATAAAATTAAAATGGGTATCCCCTTTAATTGTAGTGCTTATCCAAGCGCTGATTATAGTTTTGTTTTATCAAAGGGTTTATAGCATTGAGCAAGTTGTTATGAAGTATATGGGCGTATTCTTTTTGCTGATGGCAAACATTATACCTATCTTAATTTCTTTTAGCGTTAAAAAGGGGGATAAATATGCAACTGAGAAAGGCTAAGTTTATTATGCTTGTCGTTTTTGCCTTATTCGTTTTCTTCTTTTCTAACGACTTTGGCTTAATCGATGTGGAAAAAACGGCTATTATTACGGCTGTTGCAGTGGATAAAATGGATAATAATTACACGGTTACCGCACAAATCGCCGTACCCGAAGCAACAGACACAAACAGTGAAAACTTAAAGACACAAATTAGTGGAAAAGGTTCTACCATTGGCGGTGCTATCAAGAATTTAGGGGATTTTTCCGGTTGGTTTCCTAAACTTGCATTTTGCAACCTTATACTTTTAGGCGATAGTTTAAGTGGCGAAAATGTTATTGATGTGTTAGATTACTTTGCTAAATCTTTGCGTGTGCAAGACTCAGCACTAGTTGCTCTTGCCGATGGCAATGCGGGTGAACTGATTGCAAAATCTACACCGCTTGACAACATTTCCGCCTTTGCTCTGCAAAAGATTATGCTAAAAAATATAGGGTTTGACGCGGATATTGCTTCAACCGATATAAAAACCTTTTGCGTTGGGCATTACTCTATAAACGGCTCGGCTTATATGCCAATTGTTAAGGCGGTAAAGTCAAGTGAGAGTTCGAGTAAAGAAAGTGGTCAAGGCGGTAGCGGAGAGTCAAGTGGTAATAAAAGTGCAAGTTCAAAATCAAGCGAAGATAAAAACAACCTTTTCGACGCGCGAAGAACGGCTCTTTTTTTAGATGGCAAAAAGGTTGGCGAACTTTCCCCCGAACTTACCCAAACATATAACGCGCTATTCGGTGCGTTTGAAGGCACGAGTTTTGCAGTTGATAATGTTGAATTTAAGGGACAAAAGACAAACTATTTATTGACTGCAATAAACTGCACGCCAAGTGTTAAACTTTATGCAAGTGAAAATGACCTTGTTCTAAAAATAAACCTATCACTTTATTGCAAGGTGGTTGACCACTCGGCGAACGGCTCTACCGAAGCGCTATCGCAAAACCAACCTATCCCCGATGTGGTAAAAACTAAAGCGGAAAACTATTTTACCAATAACATTAACGATTTAATTCTTACCGAAAAGCAAACGGGGTGCGATTTTATGAATATAAAACAAAAACTGTACCGCTTTAATCATAAAGAGTACAGTCGTTATAAAGATAATTATTTATCAGTTTTAAGAACGGAAATCAGCGTTTCCGTAAACGGGCAACATTAAAATTTACGCATCAAAAATTGCATCGGCAATCTCTTCTGCTTTTGCCCCGTCAATATACTCGCCAATACTATCGAGTGCTGTAATTATGCTTTTCTTTTCAAATCTAACCCCGTTTAACGCGTCAGCAAGGGCGGATATATCCTTTTTGGAGAAAAAATCGCCTTTGATTTCGGCATCACAAATCTTGCCTTCAACCGTGTTAAAAAATAGCGAGAATATGCCAAAAGCAAACTTTTTAGTAAACTCGTTTTTGCCCTTAGGGGAATTGCCAATATTCCACTCGTAAGTAGAATATTTTTCGCTGATAAGTTTGTTTATGCTATCTATATCGCTATCGGTAAACTCGTACTTTGAGCAAGCGGATAAAAAGGTTTTTGAAAGGCCGTTTTTAAATTCCGCCATTGTCATATCTTTTTTAAGACACTCTCTAACATTAGTTACCCTTGCCCTAACCGATTTTATGCCCTTGCTTTCCATCTTGATTTTAGACGGATTTATCGCGCGCGAAAGCACACTCATATCGGTATCGAACAAAATCGTTCCGTGGTGCATAATGCGGTCTTTATAAACCGTTTGTGCATTGCCGGAAATCTTTTTGCCGTCTACCGTTATGTCGTTTCTTCCGCTGAACTCGGCTTTAACACCCAAAGTGTTAAGGTATTCGATAACGGGCGCGGTAAATGCCCTATAATTATCTTGTTCGGCATTAAAAGGCGCAATAACTGTATAGCAAAGGTTACCTTCATCGTGATAAACTGTGCCACCACCCGTCATCCTTCTAACAACCTTAATAGAGTTGTTTTGGGTGTAGTCAAGGTTAACTTCTTCAATGGCATTTTGGTTTACACCTACTATAACCGCAGGCGCATTAACCCACAAATAAAAGTAATATCCTTTTGTTTGCTTTAACAAATATTCTTCCGATGCTATGTTAAAATAAGCATCAGTGTTGTCGTGAGTAATAAACTGAAATTTAATCATACTAAAAAATAAACTTTCGGGGGCTAAAAATAAGCCCCCGTTTTAGTTTTGTTTAATTTTGCAAGACACCTCGCTTAATAAAGGTTAAGAAGCAAGTGTTAGTTAAACCAACTTGTTCTATTGATTTAAGTGGTTTGAAACGAGTTAGGCAAGGCTCGCCTATTCTACATAATAAAGGATTAAAAGCAAGTGTTAGTTAAACCAACTTGTCCTATTGATTTAAGTGATTAGAAACGAGTTAGGCAAGGCTCGACCGCACAAAAGGATGAGATTAACCGTATGGTTATCGAAGTCTTTTGTGCAGGGCAGTAACGATGCCTAACGAAGTTTATAAACGCTTAAATTATACGCCTTTCTTTGCTTTGCGTAATGCTTCAGCATCTGAAGTGTTGATAGTAGAAACGTGACCTTTGAGCGGAAGGATCTTATCGTTGATGTTGTCGATAATCCAATCTGCTTGCGGGAAGAAGTCAGCGTCGAATTCAAACGGAGGAGTAATCCAGTTTTGAGCGCCAACAACAACTGCAGGTGCATCGAGATAATCGAAGCAAAGTTCAGAGATGTTTCTTGCGAAGTCGTTAAGAATTGAACCTCTGGTGCAAGCATCAGAAGCAAGGATAATTCTACCGGTCTTCTTAACTGATTCAACAACCTTTTCGTAGTTGAAAGGAACGATTGATCTTGCGTCGATAACTTCTGCTTCTACGCCGTATTTTTCAGAAAGGGTTTTAGCAGCATCCATTGCTCTATAAAGGGTTGCACCGATGGTAAGAATAGTGATATCGCTACCAACTCTCTTAATATCGGGTTCGCCAAGCGGGATTTCATAGTATCCTTCGGGTACGCCTTCCTTTCTAAATTCTTCACCCTTGTCGTAAATTCTTTGGCTTTCAAAGAAGATTACAGGGTCAGTTCCGTTCAATGCTGAGTTCATAAGACCCTTAGCATCGTAAGGAGTTACAGGGAAGCAAACTTTAAGTCCGGGAACGTGTGCAGGAAGAGCAACCCAGTCTTGTGAGTGTTGTGCGCCGTATTTAGCACCAACTGATACACGAAGAACTACGGGCATCTTCAAGATACCTGAACTCATTGCTTGCCATTTAGCAAGTTGGTTAAAGATTTCGTCGCCCGCTCTACCCATAAAGTCAGCGTACATAAGTTCTACGATTGCTCTACCACCGCAAAGGCCGTAACCTACTGCTGAAGAAACGATTGCTGCTTCAGAAATGGGAGAGTTAAAGAGTCTGTGGTAAGGAAGCGCTTCGGTAAGTCCTTTATAAACTGCGAATGCACCACCCCAGTCACGAACGTCTTCACCATAAGCGGTAAGAGTGGGGTCTTTATAATACTTATCAATGATTGCTTCGAACAAGCCGTCACGGATATTGTATCTCTTCATGTTAGAAACTTGTTGTCCCTTTTCATCAAATGCATAACGGAGTTTGCCAGCGATTTGTTTTACTCTGGGGTTTTCTTCCATAGGAATCTTTACATCTTTGCCGATTTCAACAGGTCTATCACCCATGCTTTCAACAGAACCGTTAGAGAACATAAGGTCTTCAACATAGTAGGGATCCTTCTTGAAATCGAGATAGGGAGATTCAACGGGGTCTGCTGCAAGTTTGCAGAGTTTGAGCATTCTTTCTTTGATGCTATCAAGAATTTCATCAAACTTACCGTCAGATTCAATCTTAGCGTCAACAAGTGATTTTCTGTAAGTAACGATAGGATCGTATTGTCTCCAGTTTTCTACTTCTTCGATAGTTCTGTAACTCATAGAGTCAGACGGAGAGTGTCCGCCGTAACGGTAGGTTACAACGTCGAGAAGAACAGGACCGTCGCCATCTACTAAAATCTTCTTCTTTCTCTTCATTGCATCGATAACTGCGAGCGGGTTAAATCCGTCTACTCTTTCTGCATAGAGTTGTGTGGGAGAAACACCTGCGCCAAGACGAGCAAGGAAGTCGTAAGCCATGGTTTCGCCTCTGGTTTGGCCACCCATACCGTAACCGTTGTTGAAGAAGTTGAAAAGGATAGGAAGTCCACCCTTCTTTTCCCAAAGTTGACGGAGTTGGTCCATAGCAGCGAAGTTCATTGATTCGTATACAACACCACAACCAACAGCACCGTCACCAACGTTACTGATTACGATACCGGGTTTGTCGTTTACTTTCTTATAGAGAGCAGCACCGAGAGCAACAGGAGCAGCACCACCTACCAACGCGTTGTTGGGGTAAATACCGAACGGGAGGAAGAATACGTGCATTGAACCACCCATACCTCTGTGGAAACCGGTACGACGAGCGAAGATTTCACTCATAAATCCGTAGAGAAGGAAGTCAACTGCGAGGTCTTTAACGTTGCCGGTCTTGTTGAGTTTTTCAACAGGAGCAAGTGTTTCACCACCCATAAAGTCCTTCATGATTTGATAGAGTTTGTCTTCGGGAAGTTTGTTGATTGAAGCGAGGCCACGAGCCAAAACTTCACTGTGTGAACGGTGTGAACCAAATGTCATATCGTCCATATCAAGGATATATGCTTGACCTACTGCGGCTGCTTCTTGTCCCATTGAAAGGTGAGCAGGACCGGGGTAAGAGTGCTTGAAGCCTTGATATTCGCCCTTGATTTTGATTTCGTTAATCATGCTTTCGAATTCGCGGAGCATTGCGATATCGTTGAAGATACGAACGAAGTCTGCTTTCTTGAAGTTCTTCTTTTCATCTTCAATAGTCTTGTTGTAGACATTAACGGGAATATCCGTAAATTCGATTTTGCCTTTTGCCCTAATAAAATTAGGATCAATAACTAAATTTTTTGGCATTTTTATATCTCCTTATTAATTTTTAACTAATTAGATTTGGAAAATCGCTTCTCTAACGATTTCGCATACGGTCGGGTGCGGGAATACAAGTTTCTTGATGTTTTCAATATCAACTTCAAGGTCTACCATTGCTGATACGGCAACGATAAATTCGCCTGCATAAGAACCGATGATGTGTGCACCGATTAAGGTGTTGGTCTTCTTATTGATTACAAGTTTGCAAATACCGTTAAGGTCGGTGTTTTCTGCAATGTATCTACCAGAGAAAGTGAGCGGGATTGATACGCCTTTAACGTCAATGCCCTTTGCCTTTGCAGATTCTTCAGTTTCGCCAACAGAAGCAACTTCGGGGTTGGTGTAGATAACTGAAGGAATTACGTTATAACGCATACGGTCTTTTTTGCCGGTAATGTTGTTAACAGCAACTTCTGCTTCTCTATACGCGGTGTGCGCAAGCATAATCTTACCGTTAACGTCGCCAACTGCATACACGTTTGCAACGTTTGTTCTCATCATATCATCGGTGATGATTGCACCGCGTTCCATATTAACGCCAATGTTTTCTAAGCCGATGCCTTGAGTAACTGCACGTCTACCAATAGAGCAAAGAATTTTGTCTGCGGGGATTTTTTCAACCTTGCCGTCCTTTTCAAATACTACGCCGTCTTTTTCAACTGCGGTAACTTTTGAACCGAGTTTGAATTCAACGCCTTTCTTTTCAAGACTCTTTTGTAAGATTGAAGAAATTTCGTTTTCGGTAGGACCTGCGATTTTGTTAAGCATTTCTACAACGGTAACCTTTGAACCTACTGATGAGAAGTAACTTGCCATTTCAAGACCGATAACACCACCGCCGATTACAACGAACTTTTCGGGGATTTCGGTAAGGTCAAGCACTTCCCTATTGGTAAGTACAACGCCCGTTTCAATGTTTTCACGAAGTCCGGGAATGGGAGGAACTACGGGCATAGAACCTGTAGCGATAATCAAGCGCTTTGCAACGAACTTTTCTTCGCCAGCCTTGATGATATAACCTTCATCTCCTTTGCCTTCGATGAAACCTTCGGTTTCCTTCATAACAACTTTGTTTCTCTTGAGTTGACTCTTTACGCCAGAAACGAGCATTTTAACAACGCCGTTCTTTCTTTCTACAACGAACTTTTGGTCAACTGCGGTTTTACCTTCAACGGTAACGCCGTATGCTTTTGCGTGGTTAGCATAGTCGAAAACTTTTGCTGAGTTAAGGAAAGTTTTGCTGGGAACGCAACCTTCGTTAAGGCAAACGCCACCAAACGCTCTCTTTTCGATAACCATTGTTTTCAAACCTGCATGGCCTGCTCTTTCAGCAGCGAGATATCCACCAGGACCGCCACCGATTACAATTAAATCAAAAATTTCCATAGTCTCTCCTTATTAGATTGAATCAGCCATAAGATTTACGCTGAAGTTTTCGAGATAATCTTTTAAGTCTTTCAAGAATCTTGATGCAGGTGCACCGTCAAGCGCTCTGTGGTCGTAAGAGAGTGAGAGTGCCATTGCGGTGTAAGGAATAATTTCTCCTTCCTTGCCGAGTTTGATTCTTGTTTCCAAAGTGTTTACGCCGAGAATACCAGTTTGCGGGGGGTTAACTACGGGGGTGAAACTTTCAATACCCATAGTGCCTACATTACTGATAGTGAAACTACCACCCGTTAAGAGTTCGGGAGAAAGTTTTCCATCGATAGCGTCTTGAGAAAGTTTTTTAGACTTAACAGCGATTTCAGAAAGGCTCATAGTGTCTGCACCGAAAAGGGTGGGAACTAAAAGTCCTCTAGGTGTATCGGTTGCGATACCCATATTTACGTGTTCAAAATAACGCATTGTATCGCCGTTGATAAGGTGCGCGTTCAAATCTCTATGTTTCTTAAGCACTCTTGATGCTGCGTAAACAATAATATTATTGATAGTGATTGAAGGAAGTTTAAGGGTTTCGGCATTGTCTTTTAAGAACTTTCTAAATGCCATAACGTTGGTGCAATCGAAAGAAATGGTGTGTGTAAGTTGTGCCATTGTTGTCAAACTCATAACCATATTCTTTGCAATTACCTTTCTAATATTGGACATCTTTTCGTCCTTGTAAGCCTTCAAGTCATCGGAAGCCTTAACTTCAACTGCAGGAGCAGGTGCTGCTGCGGGTGCTTGTGCAGGTGCTTGAGCAACGGGAGCAGGTGCTTGTTCTTTTACGTTTACACTTGCTTCGCGAACATCTCTTTCAATAATTCTGCCGTTAGGACCGGTTGCGGTTGCAGTTGCAAGGTCAACACCTAATTTTTCAGCAAGATTTTTTGCTCTGGGTGAAACGAAGATTTTTCCGTCAGCATTTGCAGTTGCGGTTGCTTGTGCGGGTGCTGCTGCAGGTGCTTGTGCGGGTGCTTCAGCCTTAACTTCAACTGCGGGTGCAGCAACGGGTGCGCCACCGGGAGCAAGACAAGAAGCATCTTCACCGTGTGCGCCCACTGCGCATACGTTTGAAAGAACGGGAACTTCATCCCCTTCTTCACAGAAGATTGCAAGAACTTCGCCTTCGATTTCTGCTTGATAGTCGAAAGAAGACTTATCCGTTTCGTAAGAGAACATAACGTCGCCAACTTTAACGGTATCGCCTACTTTAACGTTCCATTTGGTAAGAATGCAACTTTCTACCGTAATACCAGCCTTGGGCATAGTAACAGGTTTTGCATTGGTTGAAACTTGGGCGGGTGCTGCGGGAGCAGGTGCTGCCGCGGGTGCTGCTGCTTCAGCCTTAACTTCAACTGCGGGTGCAG
>JAZRIO010000019.1:0-65881 GCA_045645305.1 Christensenellaceae bacterium | reverse complement strand
CCCTCGCCTTTTTTCGCAAAAAAAAGAGATGCATGTTTGCATCTCATTTTTTTGGCGGAGAGCGAGGGATTCGAACCCCCGTGGGCTTGCACCCAAACGGTTTTCAAGACCGCCTCGTTATGACCACTTCGATAGCTCTCCGTATTCGTGCTAATAAATTAGCACGTTATTTAATCTTCGCTTGAATTACCAAGCACGATATATTGTATATCATTTTTAAAAATTTTGCAAACGTTTTTAGGTGTTATTTTTGTAAATCTTCAAATTTTATAAGTTCAACACCTGATTGAGCGAACAATTCTAATGCAAAAGCATCGGGATAGCCGTTTTTATAGATAACTTTCTTTATTCCGGAGTTCAAAATCATACGTGTGCAAATTACGCAAGGTTGGTGTGTAACGTACATAACCGCACCTTCAAGGCTAATTCCAAGTTTTGCGGCTTGAATAATAGCGTTTTGTTCTGCGTGAACGGCATAGCAAACTTCTTGCATTGTTCCGCTTGCAATGTTTCTAACACGCCTTAAGCACTCCCCACGTTCCGCACAACTCTCAATTCCCGACGGAGCGCCGTTATAACCTGTGGTTAAAATTCTTTTGTCTTTAACAACAACCGCACCAACATGTCTGTTTTCTTGATAGCAACTTGACCAATTTGCAACAGTTTCAGCAAGTTGCATAAATCTTTCATCCCATTTGTTAATCATAATAAAACCTATTTATCCTTTTTAACCATTTTTTCCAACTCTTTAATAAAAGAAGTTGTGTCTGTAAACGACCTATAAACTGATGCGAAGCGAACGTAAGCAACTTCATCAATATTTTTAAGTTCTTCACAAACCATTTCGCCAAGTTCTTTACTGGTAACTTCTTGCGCTAAAGAGTTATAAAGTTTCTTTTGTATATCTTCAACAACTCTATCAATAGTGCTTGCGGGAACGGGGCGCTTTTCACACGCTTTAATGATACCGTTTCTAATTTTGTTAGGGTCAAATGCTTGTCTAACACCGCTTGTTTTGATAACGAAAATAGGAGTATTTTCCACCGTTTCGTAAGTAGTGAAGCGCTTTCCGCAATTTATGCACTCTCTTCTACGGCGAATAATCGTGTTGTCTTCCCCTGCTCTTGAATCAATAACTTTGCTATTGATTGAACCGCAATACATACATTTCATAATTTTCTTCCTTTTTTTATAATTTTGCGCTCATTTTAACATAAATCTTATATTTTTTGATAAACTTCACAAAATATAATTGATGAAAAATATAAACGCATTTATTTCTATTATTGTTATCGTTTATTTCCTTTCAATAAACTTTTATGGGATTTTAATGTTGCATTTCCAAAAGAAAGCGCGTGAAGATGGAGATGATGAAAACATAACTATTGGCGATTCTCGGCTATTTATCGCCGGACTTTTGGGTGGTGCAACTGGTATTTACCTTTTTATGTTTATTTTTAAGTATCGCTTAAAAAGTTTTTTTATGATGGTTTTTATGCCTGTTTTGGTTGCTGTAAACGTCTATCTAATGATTTCCGTATTAGTTGGCAACTACAATTTCTTAAAAATTAGATAGCGAATTTATCGCTTTTGGTAGCGCGCCAATTATATCGGTTGCGGTCATTGTAAACTGATTTTGCTCGCGCTCAGCAATCTCGCCCGCTCTACCAAATAGATAAGATGCGGTTGCAACGGTTTCAGCCGTACAATCATTTCTTGCAAGCAAGCCCGAAATAACACCTGAAAGCACGTCACCACTACCGCCTTTTGCCATACCTTGACAACCCGTGGTATTAATAAATGTATCCGTGCCGTCACTAATAAGGCTAACCGCGTTTTTAAGAAGCACAACAAGATTATTCTGTCTGGCAAAATCGCGTACAATTTCTAAGGAGTTTTCTAACAATTCTTGTCTTTCAATATTCACCAATCTGCAAAACTCACCAATGTGTGGTGTCAACACAATTTGACACTTTTTTTCTTTTAAAATATCTTTTCCAAACTTTGCAAGACAGTTAATTCCATCGGCATCAATAACCAATTTACCGTCATAGTTTTTAATCAAGTATTCAATGATTTGATAGCAACCTTCGTTAACCCCCATACCCATACCAATGGCTATTGAGTCATAAGATAAAAGTTTATTTATCACATCTTTATCGCAAGTTAGATAGCCATTTTCATCTTTAATCGCGGTCAAAATTACTTCAGGGACTTTACCTACATATGCAGTAAACAAACACTCTGGCACGGCAAGATTTACATATCCTATGCCCATCTTAAAGGCTGTGATTGCGCTTAAAGTAAGCACAACACTACCCGAATAATCTTTACTACCACCAATTACCGCACACTTACCAAAATTGCCTTTATGAACATTTCTATTGGTTGGCTTAAAATACTCATAAGCACTTTTATCGTTAAGTTTTTTAGTGCAATTTTCTTCCCAAACACTAATACCGATATCGCGAGCAACAACTTCGCCCGAATAATCAATGCCGTCGTTAAGAAAATGCCCGAGTTTATATTCTTGTATTGCTATGGTCAAATTCGCCTTTACTGCAACGCCCATAACCTTTCCGTTATCGCCGTTAAGTCCGCTTGCAATATCGCAAGAAACAACGTAAGCGCCACTTTTATTTATCAATTCAATGGCCGTTTTATACTTGCCTTCAACTTCGCGATTGAGCCCCGTGCCAAAAATACAGTCCACAATAATATCAAACTTATTTTCAAACACCTTAAAAATGCCGTTACTAATATTAACAGTTGCCACAGTAAATCCATGTTTTTTTGAAAGAATTTCCGCAACAACCTTGCCGTCCGCCCCGTTATTGCCTTTACCAATGCAAACGAGCACTCTACCGCCCAAAAATCTTCTCTCGATTTCTTTAGCTACAACACCGCCCGCCCTTTGAACGAGAACTTCTTCCCCAATTCCAAGGTCACAAATGGTATATTTATCTGCTTGTTGCATTTGGCTAACGGTTAAAACGCGTTCCATTTAGTCATCTTCCCTTATACTGTCAATTGCAAAACTCGCTTCTTCATAACTAAAACCTTTACCAATTAAATAGCGGTAAGTTTTTGCGAGATTTTCTTTAGATTTTTCCTTGTTTTTAATATGCTTTATCGCAATTTGTTTGGCGCTTTCTTTAGCATCAATATTAACATCTTCATAAGCCGACGCAATATCTTCTTTTTTAACGCCTTTCATCATAAGTTTATATTCTGTAAGTCTTTTCCCTTGCGCGCGAGAAACACTCTCTATATACCGCTTGGAAAATTCTTTATCATCGATATAAGCATACTCTTTTAGTTTATCAACAACATACCAAACAACCTTTTCTTGATAACCTTTTGAAAGCAAATAGTCCTTCACTTCCCTTTTGCTTTTAAGGCGTTTTGTAATATACGCAAGCGCACGGGATAGTGCTTGTTGCTTTTCACTTTCAAAAAGAATTTCTGTAATTTGCTCTTCAGTTATCTCATCGTTGACTTTAAGGCGGTAATTGATAACCGCATCTAAAGATATGCCCGCCCTAAACTCACCATCTATAAAGAGATTACATCTATCTTTTTTCTTTTCTTGAATAGTTATGCTTGTAATAATGGGCATAAGTCACCTAAAAAGGATAGTATTCTTCAGCAATTTCTTGAATTTCAAGTTTGCCGTTAAAAGCATCGATAAGTTTATCCTTAAACTGCTCTTTTATTTCCATTTTCACCGCAAAACGAACGGTAACCGAATTATCAAAATTGGTATTTATAACAGCAACACCGTCTTTATTTAACAGTTTTGTAAGCCTTGAATATCCTTCGTAATCAGTACAAACTTCCAAAAGCACCGCTTGTTGCATATCGGCAATCTTTGAAACCGCAAGCGCATCACTAACCGCACCACCATAAGCGCGCGTAAGTCCGCCCGTGCCAAGTTTGATACCGCCAAAATACCTTGTTACAACGGCAACCGTTTTATACATTTTTTTGTTCTTTAGAACTTCTAACATAGGAAGCCCCGCCGTGCCCTGCGGTTCGCCATCATCAGAAAACTTTTGAATAAGCCCTTTATCGTCAGCGATATACGCATAGCAGTTGTGGGTTGCAAGCGAGTGCGTTTTTTTAATCTTTTCGATGAACTGTTTTGCACCCGCCTCGTCTTCAACACCGCAAATAGAACAAATAAATTTTGACCGCTCGATAACCGTTGTGTTTTCCGCGCTACCGATTACGGTAAAATACCCTAAACTCATTTTACGATAACTTTTATATGAACTTTTTTGCCTTTATGGAGAACAAACTCTCCTTTAGCCTTTAATTCAGCGGGGATTTCGCCAAATGGATTGGTGATTTTATTTTCTTCAATCGAAACGCCACCACCTTCAATGAGGCGCTTTGCTTCGCCCTTAGACTTTGCTTGACCAACTGCAACAAGAAGATCGCAAACAAGGTTAATATCCGCACCAATTTCGGCAGTGGGCATATCTTCAGCACTACCACCGCCAAACGCTGCGCGCGCTTGTTTTTGCGCGTTCAAAGCCTTTTCTTCGCCGTGAACAAGTTTAGTAACTTCAAAAGCAAGTCTTTCTTTTGCAAGGTTCATTCTTTCATCATTATATTTAGTAAGTTCTTTAATCTCATCCATTTCCATAAAGGTCAAAAGGCGCATACACTCTTCAACCTTAACATCTTCAACGTTGCGGAAGTATTGATAGAAATCATAAACTGAACACTTGTTTTCATCAAGCCACAATGCGCCCTTTTGTGTCTTTCCCATCTTCTTGCCTTCACTGTTTAAGAGTAAAGTACAAGTCAAGCAGAACGCACTCTTCTTTTCCTTTCTTCTAATAAGGTCAACACCTGCAAGCATATTGCTCCATTGATCATCGCCACCAACTTCCAAAACACAGCCGTATTTTTGGAACAAATGTAAGAAATCATAGCCTTGCATAAGCATATAGTTGAATTCAAGGAAGGTGAGTCCCTTTTCCATTCTTTGCTTAAAGCACTCTGCGGTAAGCATTTTGTTAACAGAGAAATAAACTCCAACTTCACGAAGGAAGTTTACGTAGTTAAGATTCAAAAGCCAATCGGCATTGTTTGCAATAATTGCACCGTTTTCGCCTTCGAAACTAATAAACCTTGACATTTGGCTCTTAAAACACTCAATATTGTGATTTATTGTTTCAATGGTCATCATTTGGCGCATATCACTTCTACCAGAAGGATCGCCAATCATACCAGTACCGCCACCAAAAAGCGCGATAGGTTTATGACCGAATCTTTGCATCCAAGCCATTGCCATAATAGGGATATAGTGGCCGATATGGAGACTATCAGCCGTGGGGTCAAAACCAATGTAGAAAGGCACGCTTTCCTTTCCCAAAAGTTCGTAAAGTTCTTCTTCGAATATGGTTTGTTTAATAAAACCTCTTTCTTTTAATACGTCAAAAACATTTTTACTCATAATGCACCTAAAATTAGCCTATAATTTCTTTAATTTCAAACGAATCTTTAATAATTTGCTTACCTTCATCAAGGGATTTGATTTGACCTGAAGCAAGCATTTGCGCCAAAAGGTTACCAGTTGCAGTTGCTTCAACAGGGCCAGCAACAACCTTTCTACCCGTTTTGATAGCGGTCAACTCGTTCATCAAAACGTTTTGACAACCACCGCCAACGATATTAATTTCATTAAACTTAACACCTGAAATTTCTTCGATTTGTTCAACCGCTTTTGCATAGCAAACTGCAAGTGAAGTGTATACGCAAAGAACGATTTCGCCAACAGTTTCAGGAATTTGTTGGTTGGTTTTAGCACAGTAATCTTTAACCGCCTTAATCATACTTTCGGGAGCAAAGAAAGATAAATCGTTCACATCAACAATACTGTTAAAACCTTCAGCCTTTCTTGCTTCAGCAACAAAATCGGTAAAACTATACTTGTCGTTGTATTCCTTTTTGATGCATTGGATCATCCACATACCCATAATGTTTTTAAGGAAGCGAACGCTCTTATTATAACCGCCTTCGTTAGTAAAACCAGATTCGCAAGCGATTTTTGAAGTGTTTTCATTAGGAGTTTCAACACCCATTAATGACCAAGTTCCGCTTGAGATATACAACGGGAAGTTGGTTTGAGGAACTGCCATAACCGCACTTGCAGTATCGTGTGTTGCAGGGAGACAAACCACCGCGTTAAAGCCAACTTCTTTTGCGATTTCTTTTTTTAACGCGCCAACTTCAGTACCTGGCAATGAAAGTTCGTTAAAAAGTTCCTTCTTTAATCCCAACTTTTCAATAACTTCATAGTCCCACTCACGAGTTTTTGCATTGAGCAATCCCGTGGTAGAAGCGTTGGTATATTCGTTTCTCTTTTTACCAGTCAAACGGAAGTGCAAATAGTCAGGCATCATCAAGAAGGATTTTGCACCGGCAAGTTTACCGCTCTTTTTATCGCAAGAGAGTTGATAAATGGTATTGAACACTTGCTTTTTAATACCAGTTCTCTCATAGAGTTCATCTTCACTAATTATTGAGTGAACTTCATCCATAACGGCAAGAGTTCTCTCATCTCTATACGAATAAATTTCGCCGATAAGATTATCGTTTTCATCTAAAAGCGCATAGTCAACACCCCAAGTGTCAATACCGATACTTACGGGAATCTTTCCTATTTCACTACATTTTTTCAAACCTTCAACAATGCTATTAAACAAGGCCTCGTGATTCCAAACGAGTTTTTCGCCCACCTTTTCAGCGCCGTTTTTGAAGCGGTGTATTTCTTCTAAAACAAGTTTACCATTTTCAAAACTACCTAAAATGTGTCTACCACTTGAAGCGCCAATATCAATGGCAAGATAATATTTCTTTTCCATAAAAACTCCTAAAATAATATTATTAATAATATTATACATATATTTAGTACGCGTGTCAACTTTTAGCCACAAAATATTGATTTATATTTATGTTTGATTTAAAAACAGTATAAATCGTAAAAAAGGGTAAGAAAACAAAAAATAAGAGCAATTATGTCACGCATAATCGCCCTTGTTTTGTTAGTAAAACACTAATTATTTGGCACACAATCAAAACTTTTAATTCTGCTTGCTATAATCTTAAATGTTGCTTCATATACCGCCCCTTTTTTGTCAATTAAAACATCTGCGTCTCCCTTAAAATCAAAAAATTCTTTCAAAAGTTTTGTAACATCAACGGTTAAAAGTTCTAAAAAGTTATCGCTTGTAGATAGCCTATCGCTCTCAAGCATAGTTTGAACCCTAACAAGTTCTTTTTTATTTTTCTTCATACTCTATTTTTTATCCCCCTTCTAATACTACCAAAAAAGCCATTATACTTATTTGTTACATCAAAAATTCTTCTATTGCCTTTATGTATATTAGAAGCCAAAATCTTATATGCCCTACCTGAATCGCTTTTACTAGGTAGAGAATAACCTACCGACAAAAACACTTTGTCTTCTTCAGGCAAAACACCAATGACTTCGGTTTTAAGCAAACCTTCGATATCGGTATAAGCCATCATTTTTTGTCCTAAAATTAAATCACCCCTAGCCCTATTTATAACAAGTGAGATATTGTCCATTTTATAACTTTTTAGTATAGAAATAACCTTATCGGCATCTCTTAAACTTGGAGCGTTTGGCGTTGCAACAACGATGGCTTCATCTGCGCACGACACTGCCCTATGAAACCCTAAATCAATTCCCGCGGGGCAATCGATTAAAATATAATCAAATTGGTTTGACATATTTTCTACAATCACCTTTATATTTTGCGCGTTCAGAGGCGAAATCCCAAAAATACTGCTCGAAGGCATAACAAACAAGTTTTTTCTATCCGAACACTGAATAAGTGCTTGCTTTATTCTACACCTTCCTTCAAAAACATCTAAAATATCATAAACAACCTTGTTTTCCACTCCTAACACAACATCTAAATTGTTTAAGCCAAAATCCACATCAATTAATGCAACTCTTAAGCCTAAATCTGAAAGTGCTATTCCAAGATTCGCAACAACTGTTGTCTTTCCAACCCCGCCTTTTCCCGAAGTTATAACTATTTTTTTTGCCACAATGCGCCTCCTAAAAGGCATTTTAGCAAAAAAAAGACCACGCGTTTTGACCTTTTTAAGAAAAACGCGTGGTTTCGTGTCGTATTTTTTATTTATTTAGTTTCTAACACAACTTTTTTAAGCAAGGTTGAATTGCCCAAAGCAACACCCCCGCCAAGAGCAACGCACATCGCACCATTTTCGGCAACGTTTACTTTTACACCAAACTTATTTACGTAATATTTTTCCAAGCCATAAATAGAAGTTGCCCCACCTGATACATAAACACCTGCGTGTCTAATTTCCGCACAAACTTCGGGCGGTAATTTTTGTAAAACCGCAAGTGAAAGTTCGGCAATTTTATCAAAATATGCTTTTACAGGCTCTATAATATCCATAGCCTTTAAGGAAACGGCTCTCGGTGCACCCGTTCTTAAATCTCTACCATTAACAACGGCACTCAAACCATCATTTTCATCTAAACTACCGATTTCTTTTTTAAGTTTTTCAGCCGTTAAAAGACCAATTTGTAAGCCATATTTATCAGCAAGATAGTCGATAATATCCGTGCTAATTTTATTCGTGCCAAAATTCACTGAAATCCCAGCAATAACACCGTCAAGAGAAACGGCCGCAATATTCGTTGTTCCTCCTGCCATATCTATAACAAAACAAGGTGAAGAATCGTTCATAGGTATTCTTTGACCTAATGCCGATAAAAGGGGTGCTTCAGCAAAGTAAGTTTTACTGATTCCGCACGCTTTCGCAACCTTCTTAAACTTTTCAATAGTTTCCGCCGTTACACCGCAGGGTACGGAAAACAACGCGTGAACACTTGAAAATGAGTTTTTATAGCCAATTTTTTTCAAAAACTCTTTAAGAACGGCAACCGCAACCTTTTCGTTCACTATTTCCCCTTCAAACACAGGAAAAACAATCTTGGTATTCTTTGCGGTTTTGCCGATTAAGCGCCAAGCATCTTCACCGATTGCTTTCACTTGGTTTTTTTCATCAGTGCTAACCGAAGCAACGGTAGGTTCGCTTAAAACAACACCGCCACCGAGCATATAAATATTAGTTTGCGCACTATCAAAGTCAATTACAAGCTTTCCAACAGCCATTTTACACCTTTCTTTCTAAAAACAAACGCCGTGAAAACACGGCGTGTTTTGTTTTTTAGAGAATTTCCAAATTCTTTTTGAATATTTTTCTAAAATCAGCACCGATTTCTAATGCTGAATTTATTTCAAGCGTTGCATCTCCGTCAACTTCAGTTTTCATAATAACCGAATCGCCTAAGATGTCACAGTTGAGCCCTTTAACTACCGAAGAAAGACTTCTATCAAGGCAATTTGCTATACGAAGCATAATACCCATCTTTCTAACTGCATCAACATCTTCATCAGTAACTAAATCGCGATATCTTGCCCAATCGAAAGGATTGATATCTTCAATCGCAGTATTTGATGCAACAAACGATGCCATAACCATATCTCTATGGCTAATACCGTTAATATTTGAGTTGAGAATTATATATCCGCTATGCTTTTCGTAGTTATAAAAACCAACGCGTTTGCCCGTATCATACATATACGCAGCAACCTTCAAAATCTTTAGGTATTGCCTTGGGAATTTGTGCAATACGCGAAGTTGCTTAAATAGTTGAACGGAAAGATTAACAACCTGTTCGGTATGCTTAACGTTACAACCAAAGAAGTCAACCAAACCACTAAGACTATAAGTCAAAACGTCAGAGATTGGTTTATCTAAAGTTGAAGGAACGGCATAGTTATAGAGCATACCCGTACGCAAACCACTTCCACTAATAACGATGTTTTCAAGATTCATATACTTCTTGAAAGCAGATACGGCAGCAAGTGCGCTCGGGAAAATATCCGCCCTACCGCTTGACAAACCTTTAATCTTCTTCTTTCTATCAAGGTCTAAGCCTTTCATTAAATCGTAAACGTGGCAGAAGTCGTTATCGTTAACAACGTAGTTGTGAATTGTTTTAAGCGGATATTTTTTCATAATCTTTGTCATTCTGCAAAGATTTCTAAACGAACCGCCCACACCGATCAGTTGTGTTTCAGGATCAACGTCTTTAAGCCACTCTATATTTTTAAGTTGTTCGGTAAAGAACTCTTCTATCTTTTCCGCTTGTTGAACAGGTGACAATCCGTCTTCAGCAAAAAGTTCGGTAAGAGTAATCACGCCGAAAGGTAAAGTTTCGTAATTTAACAAATTACGCCTGTTGTAGTACACGATTTTTGTGCTTCCGCCACCGATTTCAAGGATAATTCCCTTAGGAACATCCATAGTATTGATAACACCACGATAAACATAAATAGCTTCTTCTTCAGCACTCAATACCCTTAATTTAATTCCGCAAGTAGCAGAAACTTCATCAAGAAAACTGCGTTGATTTTTTGCACGACGAACAGCCGCCGTTGCAACGGCAATAATATGCTCAATGCCGTTAACATCGCAAAGTTTTCTAAACATTTTCAAAGTTCTTATTGTCTCTTGAATTCTTGCAGGTTTCAAAAAGCCGTCGCGCTCCATACCCTCGCCGAGTCTAGGCGCTTCCTTAAGTTGGTCGACAATCTGAAAATGACCGTTTTCGGTTATATCAACCAATAACAGTCTTGCTGTGTTTGAACCCAAATCAATAATAGCAATTCTTTCCAATTTATTCACCATGCCTCAATTATTAGTTTTGCTTAATTATATCACAAGATATGGTGTTTGTGAAGACCTTTTTTAAAATTTTTCTTATTTTTTTTCAATTATTTAAGAAATGCTATTTTTATAGTGTTTTACAAGTGAATTTCGTTATTTTTTTAATATTTTTTAACAGTAATTGCCTCACAAAAATTAAAAAGCATGGCTAAAAATACTAGCATGCTTAGTTTTTCTCATTTTTGCTCTTTTTTAATTCGCTTAGTAATTGATATATTGACAAAAGCACTAAAAATCCGCCAAAAAACCGTTTAAGCAAATCCCCGTTCATTGCCCTTGCAATAAAGCAACCGACAACACAAGTCACTATTCCTGGCAAAATAATTTTAAGCGCCTGCTTGAAATCTACAAGTTTATTTTTGAAATGAATAATAAGCGCAACGGCTGACATCGGTATAAAACTTATCAAGTTTATTGCTTGCGCCGTGTGCTGACCGACCTTATAAAATATGCTTAAAAGCGGTATCAAAACCGTGCCACCGCCCATACCCATACCGCCAAAAACCCCACTTAATAATCCCGCCGTAACATACCAAATAAATTCCATAATTCTCCTTAAAAAATCAACATTTTAACACCAGCAGCAGCCATTAAAATTGAAAAGATTATTATCACCACTTTTGAAGATAATTTTGAAAGCAAAAGCGCGCCTACAACACCGCCTAGTACAACACCTATTCCTACTGGAATTCCCACGCGTAAATTTAAGTTACCAAAAACGGCATAAATGATACCGCTTGTGATTGATAATGGCAAGATTATCAGTATGGCTGTCGCGTGTGCTTTTTTTGGCGGACAATCTAGCAATTTTATGAGCATTGGAACAACAATCATACCACCACCGCCACCAAAAAGCCCGTTAACAATACCCGCAATCATACCGGTCAATATTGCATATTTACCTTTCCGCTCTTTTTTCGTGTCTAAATTTTCCTTTTTTTGTTCATAAATCATACGATTATTATCTGCAAAAACAATATTTTTACTAAAATTTTGTAATTTTAAAATAATGTTCGGTTTTACAGTTGATTTTTGCTTTAAAATCTTATATAATATTTTCAATGTGTTATATAATGTTTACTGCTATGTAACAAACTAGAAATGCTAACATATAAAAAGGTGAACTATGACGAGAAACAGTAACAACCAAAAAACTAAATGGAGAGCGATATTAACCTTATTGTTAATTGCCCTTCTCTCCTTTACCCTTCTCTTTTCTACCGCGTGTGGTAAAGATGATGAAGAAGATGCTTTCAAGGTGCCTTCATACAACTATACTGAAGAGAGCGATGAGAACACGATTAAGAACAGTTCTTTCACTTACTCTATCGGCAACGTTGCTTTTGATGATTTGCCTAAGACTTCGGTATCAGGCTGGTCAAGGTCAAGTGACAATGGTATGACGGCAACTTCTGCAAAGTCAGGCGTAATCAATGTTTCAGAAATCGCTTGGGATGATGTAATCGATACTCTTTATAGCGACAGTTATTTCCTTGACTACTTTAAGGTTATGTACGGTGTTGAGATTGCCGATATTCAAGATGAGATTAGAAACGGTGATGAAAACAAAAACCCCACGACTTCAGAAGTTAAAAATTATTTCATCGATAATTACATTTGTGCAAACAAAAAATTTACCTACAACAAGGCAACTGTAAAGACAAATACTTTCGGCAACCCCGGTAAGTATGATGAAAAGGCTGATGATTATGTTTATATGCTCACCAACTTCCTTGCTAAAAACAGCGTAGGTTTGGGAACTGCACAATCACTTAAGTCTGAATCTACTATCACTCTTAAAAAGGGTGGTTACGGAAAGGTTACCGTTTGGGTTAAAACTCAAAATGTTGGCGGTTCTTATGGTGACAAAACCAACTTCGGCGCTAACGTTCACCTCACCAACACCTTAAATAGCACCAACCAAGCAGACTTCGGTATTTTCAATATTGTTGCTGAAGAATGGACACAATACACCATTTACGTTAAAGGCGATGAAACTTACGAAAGCAGTTTCAGCATCAACTTAGGTCTTGGCTATGATAAATATAGCGCAACCGAAGGTATCGCTTATTTTGACCAAATCGAATATACTGACTTAACTGCTAAAGAATTCGCATCAGAAATTGCAGAGCAACAAATTACTTTTGATGAAAACACTAATGCAAAAACCATCGCTTACAATTCTGAAGTTGCGTTAAAAACTTTTGCAAATAAAATTAAAGTTGGTGCGGTTGTTTCTCCCGTACTTTACAATATGTCTATTGCTGACTCATTAACAAATAGTTCATACCTTAACGAATATACCTTTACCGATATCAATTCAGCATACACTATTTCACAAAAAACCGACAGCACTAGCAATATTAGCGGTGGCAGATTTGATACCGATCCTGAAAACAAGTCAAATGCTAACACCATAACTTTGGATAACAAGCAATTCCCCTATTCTGCAAAAGCAATTAAGGCACACCTTGTAAATTCAAGTTATACCATAACATTTGGTTCTGAAAACAATAAGGATGGTGAAGGCAATACCCTTAACAATTTAATCAAGGTTGAATCTCAAAAATACGCTTACGTAGAATTCTACGTTCAAAACCAACTCTCTAAATTTAGTTCAACTTCAATCACTGTTGACATTTATGATGTAAATGGCTCCGTTGTTAAAAAACAACCTGCTATTGCAACATTTAGTGAAGTTAGTGAAGATTGGGCAAAAGTAAGTTTGGTTATCAAAAACAACTTTGAAAGTGGAGATAGATATTTCTTCTATTCAGTAATTATTGGACCTACAAACGTTGCAACCACCGATTATATTCTCGACTACGCAAGTGGTGATGTTGTTATCACCTACCCCAAGGTAGCGTTTGGCGATATCAATCAATACGATGATGGTGGCGTTGAAACTGATAACTATGATATTTATTCACTTTTCTCTTCAACGGCAACAGGCTCAACTTCTCTCTATGCTGGCAACAGCGCTGACTATGTAGAAGCAACTGATACTGAAACTTATAATTTCACCGTTGCTCACAGCGATATCGGTGTTATCGAAACTAGACCTGCAGTTCCAGTTGGATATCAAGGAATCGTTGCAAACCACTTCTATATTAAAGAAGACGTTGAAAACGTGGAAAGAGATATCAACACCAAAATTACCGTAGATAAAACTGCTGGTCTTATCAATACTAAGTATTTGACTAATTACACCAAACTCGGTGATTTAGTAACCGCACTTAATTTTGATTCAGCAGATGAACACTATCAACCTTTGGTAATTTATAATGAAACTCCTGACAACTATGGCTTTGTTGGCGAATCTAACACTATCTCTGCTCTCGCCTATGCAAAAGTTTCAGTAACATTGAGAGTTACTAATGGTGCAACCGCTTATGTTTACCTTGTTGACACCGGTGATGTTGGCAAAAACGTTATGACATTTAGTGATTTTACCGCAAACGTAAACAGCAAGGGTGAAGATATTTCTAACGGAACCCAATACAATGGTCAAGATGACAAATTCAACTTCTATTTCGCAGTAAACGAAAATACTATGAAGGGCGAAGATTGGATAACTGTTGAGTTCTATGTTGGTACTGGCGATCATGAAAGAGATTTCCGTGTTGAAGTTTGGAACGGCAGTAGAGATGGAAACATTGCATCTTCTGGATATGTATTCGTTTCAGAAATCCTCGTTAAATCTAACGCAGGATTTAGCGAGCCTACTTCTTGGAACAGCGCATTCACCACTTCTGGCAACCCGCTTTACGAAGTTGGTAAGAGCGAATTCAGTCAAGAAAATCTTATCCTTTACAAACAACAATTGACTGAAATCGAACGTCAATACAATGAAGAATATGATGATGACGTTTCTTACTCCCCCACTTATATTTGGGCAAAGAACGACACCTTCTTGTATGCAATATTTAATACCATTGATCCCGACGTTGTTAACCCCTACGACAATCTCCCTGAAGAAGAGGAAGAAGAAACTGGTTGCAGAGCGGAAAGTGATCCTGCTTCATTCTGGTTGTCATTCTCATCAATTCTTTTAGCGGCAGTTCTCTTCCTTGCAATCTTGGCATTGATCACTAAGAACGTTAGACGCAGACATAAAGCAAACAAGAGCGATGCTAAATCTCACTACAAGATTACAAGCAGAACTAAAGGCAAAACAACCGAAAAGAAATCTTGGTTTGCTCGCTTTAAGGCTAACGACAGTGATGATGAAGATGAAGAAGTTATCAAACAAGTAGAAACCGAAGAACAAGTTGAAGAAGCAGAAGAAACCCCTGCTGAAGAAACAGAACAAAACCTTGACGAATATGTTTACGGCGATGTTCAAGACTTTGGTGAAACAGATGAAAGTAACTCTTCTGAATCTAAAGATAACGAATAATCATTAAAAAAACTAAACACACTATATCGCATTGATATAGTGTGTTTTTTATATAATGTATATACTGCGCGTTATTGGGCATATATATAAGTATGGCAACTATTATTTTAACGGGTGGCGGAACGGCTGGTCATTGTATTCCAAACCTTGCGCTTATCCCTTACTTAAAAAACAAATTTGATAAGATATATTACGTCGGCAGTGAAAACAGTATTGAAAAGGATATTATCTTAAAAACCGATATTCCTTTTTATTCAGTGCCGTGCACAAAGGTAAGCAGAACTAACGCGTTTGAAAACGTTAAACTCCCCTTTTTATTGTATTCGGGTGTTAAAAAAGCAAAGGAATTACTCGATAAACTTAAACCTGATGTAGTTTTTTCTAAAGGTGGATACGTTTCCGTGCCTTTGGTTATTGCAGCATACAAGAAACATATCCCCGTTATTTCTCACGAAAGTGATTTAACGGCGGGCCTTGCGAACAGATTTACGGCAAAATATTGCAAAAAGGTTTTAACGGCATTCCCCGAAACGGCAAAAAAGTTTAAGAACGGCGAATACGTAGGCGCACCCATTAGAAAAACTTTATATTCAGCAAAAGGCGATGCTAAACAGTTTGGATTTACCGATAGTAAACCAATTTTGCTTATAACCGGCGGAAGTCAAGGCGCAAAAGCCATTAACAAGGTCGTTAGAGATTCTTTAGATAATCTTTTAACAAAGTTTAACGTTATCCATATTTGCGGAAAAGGAAATATTGATAACAACTTAAACTTAAAAGGTTACTCTCAAATTGAATACACTGATAAAATTGAAAATGCTTTTTCCGTTTGTTCGGTTTGTGTCAGCAGAGCGGGTGCTAACACCCTGTTTGAACTGTTAAGTCTAAAAATACCTTCTGTACTAATTCCGCTCCCTAAAGGGCAATCTCGGGGCGACCAAGTAGAAAATGCCGGCTATTTTGAGAAGTTAGGTTTAGTTAGCGTTTTGGAGCAAAATAACCTTACACCAGAATCACTAACCTTTGCAATAAACAGCACATATGCAAACCGAAATAACATTAAAAAAGCACTTGAAAAGCGACCAGTTTTAGATGGAAGCGAAAAAATTGCAAAAATTCTAATAAGTTATATAAACAAAAAAACAACCACTTAAAAAGTGGTTGTTTTTTTATCTTAACCCTTTAAGATTTGCAAAATATTTGCTTATTGCCCTGCTTCCTTTTTTATCAAGAATTTCACTCTCTACAAAAACTGCTCGCGCCGACTTTCTGCTAAAATTTATTTTATCCACCTGTTCAAAAAATTTTTTCTCTCCCCTTTTAGCCTTAATTTTAACAAATAACTTCTCTAACATATATTCGTTCCCCCTTTTGACAACATAATACAATATTTGTTTGCCATACGGTTGTCATATTTGTAAAAATAATTGACTTTTTTTCTATTATGTTTTACAATATTATGCAAGAGAGGTAAATATATATGAAATACGAAATAATGATTAGAATTTTATTTGACCTTTTGTCAAAAAAGTGCGTAAAAGCATCATACCTTGCTGATAAATACGAAGTTAGCACAAGAACTATTCATAGATACATAAATTGTTTAGAACTTGCGGGAATTCCTATTTACACCGTACGCGGTAATCAAGGCGGTTTTTCAATAGTTGATACTTTTAAATTATCTTCAACCTTTATGACAGAAAAGGAGTTTGAGCAAACAATCAGCGCGCTCACTTCTTTTCACCAAAGTGTTCCCAATCAAGTTTTAGAAAGTGCTATAAATAAGTTAAAAGCCGTTATCAAGAACGAAACAAGCGGTTTTAACATCAAGAGTGGCGATTTGATTATTGATGCAGGCCCTTGGGGCGATGCTATCGGATATAAAAGCAAATTAAGTGTTATCCAAAAAAGTTTAGACCAAAACAAAAAACTTAAAATCTCTTATCACGACCGCAATGGCGATGTAACCGAAAGAACTATTGAACCGCACGTTATCGTGTTTAAGCAAGGGCTTTGGTATATTTTTGCTTACTGCGAATTAAGAGAAGATTTTAGATTTTTTAAGATTGGTAGAATTGAAAGCGCAAATCTTCTCCCCGATTCGTTTACTAGAAGAGATTTAACCGAAGCCGACCTTCCCTTAAACTTTTGGCATGAAAATATGGATACTTGCGATATTGTGTTTGAAGTGGATAAAAAATGCCTTTCCGATGTAGAAGAGTGGCTAGGAATTGAAAATGTTAACCATTATAAAGATAAATACATTGCAACCGCAAAACTCCCCTTTGACAGCGGTTTAATTAGCAAAGTTATGAGTTATGGCAACGGAATTAAAGTTATCGAGCCCAAAGAATTAAAAGACAAAATAATTTTAGCAACCGAAGAAATACTTAAAAGTTATAAATAAATTAAAAAAGACGGCAAAGCCGTCTTTTTTCTTATTAAAATTCTTTTCTTGTACTTCTACTGAACAGTTTACTAAACACTTCCGCGGGATCTTTATTCTCATAAATAATTGAATAAACCGCATTTGTTATAGGTAAATCAACATCAAACTTTTCGCCAAGCATTTTCATCGCCTTTGAAGTGCTAACACCTTCCGCCAACTTCTTAAATGGTTGTTTTTTTACATATTGCTCTCCAAAATTGCGGTTGTTTGAATACTCAGAAAATAAAGTTGTTTCATAATCACCAAGGTGACAAAGCCCGTATGCGGAGAGTTCGTTTCCGCCCATTGCCTTTATTAGCCTTGCAACTTCTCTCGCCCCACGCGCCATTAGTGGACCTTTAAGAGTGGTCATACCGCCACCATCAAGCATACCCGCAGCAATGCCCATAACATTTTTTGTCGCAGCGCCGATTTCGCTTCCGATTATATCATCGCCATAATAAAATCTTATGGTGTTGCTTCTAAACCCATCGGCAAGCATTTTAACCAATTCTTTGTTTGTTGAGTCTATAACCATACAGTTAGGAAGTCCTTTAACAAAGGCTTGGATATGACCGGGGCCTACCCATACGGCAACATTGTTTTCATCAATACCACTCTCAACAACAACTTCGGAAAGGCGCTTACCTGTTTCCACTTCAATGCCTTTCATACAAAGAACAAACTTTTTATCGATAATGTTATATTGCATAACCCTTTGCATAAAAGACCTTAAACTTTGCGCACTGATAGAAATAACGATAATATCGCTACTTTCAACGGCAAACTTTAAGTCGGGTGTCAAATTTATTCTATTGTCTAATTCAACGTATTCGTTTCTTCCGGTATTTTTAAGCACGTCGAAAGTATAATTACCTTCCGTACCCCATTGAATTACTTCGTGACCATTACGGACAAGATACCAGCCGATAAACGAGCCCCATCTTCCGCAACCTAAAACAGAAACTTTCATATTACTCCAAGTTTTATAAGGTCTTTCTGTCAACAAACGCTCTTGCAAGGCTAACTTCATCGGCATATTCTAAATCAGTGCCGATAGGTATACCATGCGCAAGCCTTGTAACCTTTATGCCAAGCGGTTTTAAGAGATTAGAAATATACATAGCAGTTGCTTCCCCTTCAACATCGGGATTGGTTGCCATAATAACTTCCTTTACACTGCCTTTTGAAATACGCTCTAAAAGGCCCTTAATATTTATATCGTTAGGGCCAATGCCATCAAGCGGAGAGATAGTTCCGTGAAGAACATGATAAACACCCCTAAACTCGTTAAGTTTTTCAATAGCGATAACATCTTTAGGCTCTTTTACAACGCAAATCATATCTTCAGAACGGTTTTGGCAAATTTCACAAATATCGCCTTCACTAAAGTTTCCACAAATAGAGCAATAATGCACATTTTCTTTAACACTGATTATCGCATCGGCAAAACTTTTAGCCTCATCTTTAGACATATTTACAACCTTATAGGCAAACCTTTGGGCTGTTTTGCTACCTACACCAGGGAGTTTAGAAAATTCGTTAATCAATCTCCCGATAGGCTCAATAAAAACTTTCATCTTAAATTCCTAAACCACCAAACGCGCCCATTTTATCTTCGTAAATGTCATCAGCCTTGCTATAACCGTCGTTAAGTGCGGCAACGATTAAATCTTCAAGCATAGTGATATCGTCCATATCAACGGCGTCAGGGTTAATAGTGATAGCGGTTACAACCTTTTTTGCGGTCATAGTAACCTTAACAAGTCCGCCACCAGAAGTGCCTTCAACTTCTAATTCTTCAAGTTCGGCTTGTGCCTTTTGCATTTCTTCTTGCATTTTTTGTGCTTGACGCATAAGGTTTTGCATTTGGTTTCCACCACCAAAGCCTCCGCCAAAGCCACCGAATCCACCTTTATATGCCATAATAATTCTCCTTTATTTAATGATAACTATATCGTCACCAAATATTTTCTTTAATTTGTCAGTCGCCTCATCAACCGCATCAAGCGATTTTTCTTCGGCTGATAAGTTAACAGTTAAGTCAAAATCATCAAACTGTTCTAATGCTTCTTTAATTCTTGCAACGCTGTTAGGTCTTTGCAAAAGTTCAATATCGCCAGAGTTTGAACAAGTTATATACATGTTGTCAAACTTAACTTCAATCTTAACATTTTGAATAATATTCCAAAGCATTTCACTGCCGATTTTTCTCAAATTGAAAAGCAATTTACCCTTTAATTCTTCAACACTTATTGAAGAAATCTTTTCCTTTACCGTGGGTTTTTGCTCGGCATAAGTGCTTTCCTTTTGGGGTTTTGTTGCGGGCGCTGTTTGTTCCACTGCCACTTTAACACCCTTTTCAACCTTTTCTTCTAACGCCTTAATTCTTGACATTAGCGCATCTATATTATAGTCAGCATCTGCCCTTGTCGCTTTAATCGCTGCCGTTTCAAACACAACTCTTGGGTGGTTTGAATATTTCAACGCGTTTTCCGCTTCGGCAAAGATTTCTAACACCCTTAAAAGCCTTTCTTCGCTAACCTTATCGGCAAGAACTGAAAGTGCATCAAACTTTGCTTTAGGAAGCCCTAAAATGCCGTTTGCATCGGCACAAGTCTTAACCACTAGTAAATCTCTAATAATACCCGTTACATCTTTAGTAAGTATTCCCATACTCTTACCAAGCGAAACAAGTTTATCAATAATTGTTAAAACGTTGCCCGCGTTAGAGTACAAAAGGTTTTCAATAAACTCTAACAATAAGTCGGCATTAGTTGAACCCAAAATCTCCATAACGTCTTCATACTTAAGTTTGCCACTACCGTATGAAATAGCAATGTCTGCAATAGAAAGAGCATCACGAATACTACCTTCGCCCGCCTTTGCAATGGCAAAAACTGCTTCCTTATCATAAGATTTTCCTTGTTCATCATAAATATCGGCAATAAGTTTTGCAATCTTTTCAACCGCGATTAAACGGAAGTCAAATCTCATACAACGCGAAAGTATGGTCGCAGGGATTTTATGCACTTCGGTTGTTGCAAGAATAAACACCGCGTGTGCGGGCGGTTCTTCTAAAGTTTTAAGTAAAGCATTAAACGCAGCACCAGTTAACATATGCACTTCATCTACGATATAAACTTTATACTTAACTGAAACGGGCGGATATTGCACCTTTTCGCGCAAGTCTCTAATTTCGTTTACACCGTTGTTTGAAGCTGCGTCGATTTCCACCACGTCAATATTAGACGGGTCTGATAAAGCCTTGCAACTTGCACACTCGCCACACGGAGAACCGTTCTTTGGTGAAAGGCAGTTTATTGCTTTTGCAAATATTTTTGCAGCCGAAGTTTTACCCGTGCCCCTTGTACCCGTAAAAAGATACGCGTGGCCGAGCCTGTTGTTCTCGATTTGGTTAACGAGAGTTTTAACAATATGTTCTTGTCCTACCAAGCCGTCAAAAGTTGACGGGCGGTATCTTCTATAAAGAGCGAGATAAGCCATATTTCTCCTAAAATCACTTGATAAGCACTGACAATTTTTGTCTTATTCTTTGAATTGCATTATCGATTGATTTAACTTTTTCTCCAATTTTTTCAGCAATTTGAGCGTAAGATAAACCCATTAAATAGTGAGTTAAAATCTTGTACTCGTATTGACTTAAAGTGTCTTTAATTTTCGCATTGAGTTCGTTAAACGCTTCACTGTTAATAAAGGTTTCTTCAGGTCCAAACCCACCATCAACAATGATTCCACTTTTATCTGCATCATTATCCGGCGCGCCCGAGAGCGAAACGTAATTATTAAGCGGTTTATTCTTTTGATTATTTGAACTCTTTATGAGCGAAACAATTTTGTTTTTAACGCAAGTATAAACATAATTCTTAAAAGAAACTTGTCCGTTGTAAGAATTCATCGCGCTATACATTGCAATCATACCTTCTTGCAAAAGGTCTTCTTTATCACCACCGATAAGAAAGTATGAACGCGTTATTGATGCAACGGTAGATTTATACCTTTCCACCAAAACGTCTATCGCTTTTGCATCGCCACTTTGCGCTAATTTAACAAGTTGTTCGTCTAAAAGATTTTTATACTCCATCTTTTCTCCCGAACTACTTAGAATTTTTTTGTCTTAAAACTTCATAAACGGCAATACCGCAAGCAACTGATGCGTTGAGTGAGTTAACCTTGCCGAACATAGGAATTGTAACGATGCCGTCACACTTATCTTTAGTAAGGCGCTTTACACCGCTATCTTCTCCACCAATAACAAGGCAAATTTTGCCTGTTAAGTTTGCTTTATAAAGGTCTTGTCCGCCAAGTTCAGCACCGTATACCCAATATCCGTTGTCCTTTAAGGTGTCGATAGCCGTGTTAATATTGGTAACCCTTGCAACTTTAACATGGTTGAGCGCACCTGCAGATATACGCATAACTGTGTCGTTTACTGATGCGCTTCTATCCTTGCCGATAATAAGTCCGTCGGCACCCGCACACTCACAAACCCTAATAATACTGCCAAGGTTATGTGGGTCTAAAATCTCGTTTAATATAACAACAAGTCCGTCTTTATCCTTGCCTGATTCGATAATGTCTTCAATATCAAAATATTTATAATCTGAAACATAAGCAATGAACCCTTGATTGCGCTTACTTTCACTTTCTTTTTCGATAACATATTTATCTACTAATTGCAACTTAACCTTATTTGAACGGATAACATTGATTAAACGCTTGCTCGCATCGTCTTTAAGGTCTTTTTGTACTAAAATTTTATCTATTTCTTTATCAGTTTTAAGCAATTCAAAAATCGCGTTTCTACCTTCAATCTTCATTGTAATTTCCTTTGTTTAATATATAATTTAGTCTTTCTTGGTTGCCGATTAGATACAAATACCCTAAAACCGCTTCAAAACCTGTTGCGGAATTATAGTCAGCAACACTTGCGTGTTTTGCCTTGTTTGCCTTTTTAGCGTTTCTTGCACGCTTAAAAATTGCAAGTTCTTCTTCGGTCAACATCGGCATAACTTCAGTGATAAATTCGGACTGTGCGGTGGCGTTTACTTCCTTGGTTGCGAGTTTATTAAGTTCCCCAGACTTAAAGTCTGATGAAAAAGTTAACTTTTCTCGAACATATAGAGAATACACCGCATCGCCAACAAAAGCAAGCACTATTGGGCTTAAATTATTTGCCTTTGTTTTATCCATTTTTTCGCCTAATCTAAACACAAGTCACCCCAATAACCCCATTTTCTTAATTATACAACATTTTATAAAAAATTTCAATAAATTAGCCCGAATAATTTTCTACTCGGGCTTATTTTTAACTATTATTTGAGTTTGATTGTTGGGCTAAATACCCTATTATTCCCTTAAAAATTCCATAGGCTATAGAATCTTGATATTCTTCGGTTATTAACAGCGCTTCATCTTCAGGGCTTGATAAAAAACCGCACTCAGCAATAGCCGAGGGAAAGTTGGTGCAATTAAGTATATAATAATCTCCCGTAAGAGCACTGCACTCCCTTGTCGCTTCTTCCATTTGATTAAAAGATGACTGTAAACTCTCGGCTAAAAGTTTACCGAACTCATCTCCTTTTTTATAAAACACTTGTGCGCCACGACGAGTGGGTAAAGAGTATTTATTCATATGTATGCTAACAACTAAATTAGGCTGTGCTTTTTCAATAATTTGCTTTCGTTTTTCCATATCGCGTTTCTTAAAGTTTTTAGTCGCCACCCCGTAAAGTCCTGCATCGGTGCTTCGTGTAAGCACAACACTTATCCCCGAATCACTAAGATACTTTTCAACCTTTTTTGTGATAATAAGGTTAAGTTCGCTCTCTTTAATCTTTGTGTTAACTCCACTAACGCCACCGTCAATACCGCCGTGCCCCGCATCTAAAACAACTTTTATCTTGCTTGAAGTCGCTTCCCCAACAGGACTTTTTGAAAGGGCGGAAAGACAAAAAACAAAGGTAAAGGCGGTAACCAAAAGCACGCATATTATCAAAATATTTCTTCGCTTAAAAACAAACATAACACCTCAAAAATGTTGATAACTTTACTTATGCACGCCACTTATCCACATTTTTAGACTTGTTTTTATAAATTGCGTGGATAACTTTCATTATATATATACTAATAAATTTATTGCTTTATGAAAATATATCCACTTTTTTAATACGATTTTCATAAAAAAACACCCGTTCAAAATTTTGAACAGGTGCTATTTTTATTTAATAATAGAGTTTATTGCATCTATTGCAATTTTTCTTTCCTTTTCCGTTACTGTTTCCATAAAACCATCAAAGTTATTGTCGTTTATGTTGTTTCCTGTAAAATATTTATACCAACATAATGCCAGTAAATATCTACCTAAACCAAACGATGCGTGATAGCAATCCCTATGAACTTTTTCTGCCCCTAACTCTAATGCTTTCATCATAACTAAGCCCGATGGTATTATTCCCTCTGCAGATATTTTACTTGCAGCAGTTTTATATGCCTCTACAACTAAATCAAGCATTTCTTTTGCGCAAGAAACACCCATCGTATTATACCTTTCGCATCCATCTTCGTATGCCCACGTTTGATGAATATAAATTTTTGAATTAGGGCAATATTTTTTAACATATTCAGCCAAACTTTCAATGTAAGGAAAATATGTTTTCACCTTAAAACTACACGGACTTGCTTGTTGCAAGGTAACAACATCCCAGTCATCACTCAATAATGCTTGTTTTATTGATGTTTTAATTCCAACAAATTCACCATTATACTCATAGTTATATGCTGAAATATCTTCAAGCATATTTATATAATGTGTTCTTAAAGAACAACCACCTATGTATAAATTTACTACCTTAAAGTTTACCCCTTCTTTTTTGGCAATATCGTGAAGATACCTATGTGCATCTTGAGAAAAACTATTGCCGATAGATAGAATTTTCATCTAAACACTCCTACTTTGCACAAGCATATTTTTTAATTTGTCTTGCGTGCAAGACAAACAAGTGTTTCTACGTGCTTGGTTTGGGCAAACATATATTTATAAGTAAATGTATGTTGCTCTCACACCGAGGGTGAACACAAACACTCCGCAACTCTCGTTTATGTTGTTACACAACCATCTAAAACTATAAATCACTAATCTTTCATGCAAGCATATCGATTGTGCTTGATAGTTTTAGTTTGTCTTGCGTGCAAGACAAACAAGTGTTTCTACATGTTTTGTTTGGGCAAACATATCAAACGGGCGAACAGTGATTACCTCGTATTTTAAGGTAGGATTTTCTACCCTTTTTACTTCACCATCTACAACTTCAAGCGTTCCCACAAGCAAGCCAATATCACGCGCTAAGGTTGAAGGTTTGCAAGAAACATAAACTATTTTATCAATATCACTATCTAAAATAGAGTTGATAACTTTTATATCACAACCCTTTCTAGGTGGGTCTAAAACTAAGCAAACTTTGTTGCCTTCCGCTCGTTCTTTTGCGATTATATCAGGCACAATGTCCTCACATTTCCCTAGATAATTAGTGATTTTATCTTGAAGGGAGTTCATTTGCGCAAGTTCGTTTGCACACTCCACTGCTTCAGGCACAATTTCCACGCCGATTGCCTTTTTAGCGTTTTTAGAAAGCAATGCAGTCATAAGACCTGCCCCACTATACGCATCGATAACAACGGTGTTTTCATCGGCACAAACGGCATCTCTTACCGCAGAATAAAGTTTTGCGCAAACTGAAGTGTTTACTTGCATAAAACTTTGTACGCCGATTTTATACTTTATGCCAAGCATATCACCAACATAACTTGGTGCACCATACACCAAGCGGAATTCATCACCATAAATAACGTTTGTGTTTTTGCCGTTAATATTAATGTAGAGCGAGAAGCGATATTTCAATTCTTCTGAAAGGATTTCAATAAGCCTATCAATTGCGGGAAGATTATTTTTAAGTGCAACAACCGTTATGATAAGGCTTCCCTTAATCTCTTTAACAGTAATTTCTCTAATGTCTCCACTGTGCTCAAACTCATTATAGCCTTTTATATTAAATTCTTCTATGTAGCGTTTGAAAGCCACAATAACATTTTTAGTCCACGGAGCATTGATATAGCAATCATCAATAGAAACAACCCTATGCGAATTTTCCGCATAAAAACCAATAATAACACCAATGTCTGTTTGAACAACGGGAAGTTGGAGTTTGTTTCTATAACGATAATGGTCATCACCCTTAATAGTGGGTTTAACCTTAACATCAAGATTAGCAATTTTTTTAAAAGTATTTGCTATGCCTGATTCTTTAATTTTAAGTTGTTGGACATATTTAATGTGTTGAAGTTGACATCCACCACACTTACCAAAGACCGGACACTTTGCCCTAACCCTATTCTCCGCGGGGGTTAAAACTTCAATAAGTTTTGCGTATACGCATTTAGAAGTAACTTTCAAAACCTTATACTTAATTTTTTCCCCAACGAGAGCAAGCGGAACAAAGACAACATACGAATCTTCTTTAATTACGCCTTCACCATTGACACCGAGAGCGGAAACAACACCAACTCTCTCATCATTTTTTTTCATTTTATAACCCTTATTTTATTATTTTACCTAGGTTGCGGTCGATAACCGATCGCACCACAGAAATAAACTTATCGTAAATAAAATATATAACCACGGAAATTATCGCTAAAATCCATAACATATTTTCTAGTATGAATGCCGGCAAATCACTAAATAATTCGCCCATTACATACATATAATAAAAATCTATACCGTAAACAGTTGCAGTAAACCAAATAAGACCAACTACGTAGTAAATCGCCTTATGTACTTTTTTGTCAATCATAATTTGCCTAACAATAGGATAAATACCGAAAAACAAAAAGTATGAAGGAAATACTATTGAAAAAATGTTAAATCCACTAAAAAGGAAAGCAATTACCCCACCCACTAAGTAAGTAAGAATACAGCCTTTATAGGACTTAAAGTAAAAAGGCAAAATCACAAACGCGGAAGACATTACTATTGCAAACAGGTCTGCAAGTTCAAAGTATGCTCCTATGGTTAAACATATTGCAACAAAAGCCGATGCAATTGCCGATATTGAAATTATTTTGCTTTTCATTATCTACAACACATTGAACAAAGCATATCCATACAGCACCAAGCGGCACAGTAAGACAAGCAAGCATCACTTCCGCCCATTTGCCTATTTTCATAAGGCTGACCATTTTGTTGGGGGCCGTTTGCATAACCTTGTTGATATTGCCTATCATTATAATCCATTTTTTGTCTGAGTTTTGTTAAAGCATCAGAATATTTAGTGTTAGCAGGGTCCATATTAACAGCAATTTCCAACTGTTTTTTGCACTCGCTCATCCAATTTTTCTTGTAGAAAATTACCGATTGTAAATAGTGCCACTCCGCACTTCTTTCAGAGTAATCATCAAGTTTTTGTTGTGCGCCTGAAATATCGCCACTTTTGATAAGAGTTTCAACTTCACTAAAATCTTGCTTTACTTTTTCGCCTTCAGTAGCAGAAGTTTTTACACTTTGCATAATCTCTTGATAAGCATTTTCAATTTGTGTAAGTCTTTTAGCCGCTTCATTGCCAACTTCACCTTCACAAAAGCGTTCACGCGAATATTTTTCTTTTAAAGTTGTGTAAGCCTTTTCAACATCTTCAATAGACGCGTCAACAGTTAAACCTAATGCTTTGTAATATTCTTTCATTTTTTATTCTCCAAAATTCTTTGCGTTTCAACCCTTAATCCACGAAGCAAAACATTATCGGTTAAATCGTGGTTAAATTTATATTCTAACGAAGATGCAAGCGATGCAATCTTTGAAAGAATAGAGCCGAAAGTAAAAATCAATTGTTCTTTATTTTTTTCTAAAAATTCTTGTTTAGTTTGTATAGTTTTATCGCTATTTATGAACACATTAAAGTTATTCTTTTTCTTGTCTTTATCATAGTCATCAACCGCATCGATTAAATAAATCCATTTGCCAAGTTCGTATGATAATTCCTTAACGTTTTCCGTGCATTTTTCTCCTAAAAGAATTTGCATAACTTCAACCATCATACTGCCAAAGGGGTCAGCGGAAATATCAACACTGTTGCCACCCGTTTTTTCGTAAGCAACAAGGTCAGCATATCTTTTTTCAACAATTTTATCGAACTCTGGCTCTTTCTTTTTTGCCTTTTTGTATGAAGACTTGAAAAAACTTCTTGCCATCTTGCCCTTTCCACTGTCCAAAACGTCATCGTTTAGTTTATGGTAAGCAAGAATAACGTTTAGCGCGCCAATTCTTTCGGTAAGTTCATCGGGCACTGCAACGGGGCGTTTTTTTATGTGGTGAATTATGCAATGCTGTTTTTCAATCTTAACGTCAATACCCATAAGGTTATGCGCCAAAACTGAAAGAAACGTCAAGTCATAATTTAGCACTAACCTACCCTTTGCACCACAAGAACAGCCAATCCCTTTACAAAGCCCACAATACATTGCCTTATAAAGTGTGGTGTCCTTAACGTACATATTAGGAAGGTCAGTTTTAACGTATCCAAACATATTAACCTCTTTTTCTAAGCACAAGCCCAACCTTTTTATAAACTTTATTTAAGGTACGGTATGCAAGTCTTTCCGCCCTTTCAGCGCCGTTTTTAAGCACTTCATCAAGATAAGCCTTGTCGGCTAACAACCTATTTTTCTCTTGTCTAATAGGCTCAATCTTTTGGGCAACTGCTTCGCCAACCGCAAGTTTGAAGTCACCATAGCCTTTGCCGGCAAACTCTTGTTCGGCTTGTTCAAAAGTCTTATCGGTAAACGCGCAATAAATGGTAAGCAAGTTGCTAATACCAGGTTTATCGGGCGAATAAATTATCTTGTCATCGCTATCGGTAACAGCGCGCTTAAACTTTCTTAAAATAGTATCAGGGTCATCATCCATTGAGATAAACGCGTTTAAGTTAGCGTCCGATTTACTCATTTTTCTTTTGGGCTCAGCAAGGCTCATTACCCTTGCCGCGGTTTTACCAATATAACCTTCGGGAACTTTGAATGTTTCACCAAAACGATTATTGAAACGAATAGCAAGGTCACGCGATAATTCAAGGTGTTGCTTTTGGTCAGCACCGATAGGTACAAGTTCGGTTTGATAAAGCAAAATATCGGCAGCCATAAGAACGGGATAGTCCATAAGTCCCATATTGATATTATCTTCGTGCTTAAGGCTCTTGTCCTTAAATTGCGTCATCCTTGACAATTCACCAGGGTAGCAAATGGTGTTCAAAACCCAAGCGAGTTCTGCGTGTGCAGAAACGTGTGATTGAGCGAATAGTATAGATTTTTCGGGGTCAATACCACAAGCGAGATACAAAGCCGCTAATTCATAAGTGTTTTTTCTTAAAATTGCGGGATCTTGCTTAACAGTTAGTGTGTGCAAATCTGCAATAGCAAATACGCCGTTATAATCATCTTGTAATTTCTTAAAGTTCCTTAATGCGCCTAAATAGTTGCCAATAGTCAAAATACCACTCGGTTGAATTGCGCTGAACAAAATCTTCTTATCTTCCATTATACCCTACCTTGCTTAAAATTTTATTGAAAGGTTATTTTTCTATGAATTCTATAACTGCTTGAAGTGTCTCATCTCTTTCGATTACACCCGTAAAGCGTTTTTCCTTGTTTTTAAGGCTTAAAAGTTGTTCGGGAATTGGGAACGCAGTTTCTTCAAACAATTTTTGCGCTGACTTAAACGCATCAGTGGGCGCGTTTTCAGTAATCGCATTTAATACGTCGTGCGGGAATTTATACGGACTTGCTGTTGATAAAACTACCGTTGCGCTGTCATCGTTAGATTGCTCAATATACTTGTTGGCAACATCAATTGCAACCGCGGTGTGCGGGTCGGCAACGTATCCGTATTCTTCAAAAAACTCATTGATGGTGTTTGCGCAAGCATCTTCATCAGTAAAGTCGGCAAAGAAATCTTGATAAAGTTTTTCTTTTTCGGCGTTTGAAATAGAATACTTACCATCTTTTTTAAGTTCTTCCATCCTACTTGCGGTAAGGCAAGCATCTCTGCCAGAGAGTTCAAATATAAGTCTTTCAAGGTTGCTTGAAATCAAAATATCCATTGACGGAGAAGTTGTCTTAAAGAATTCTCTATTAGCATCGTAAGTACCGCTTAAATAAAATTCGGTAAGCACATTGTTATCGTTTGATGCGCAAATAAGTTTGCCAACGGGAAGTCCCATTTGTTTTGCATAGTATCCCGCAAGGATATTACCAAAGTTACCAGTGGGAACGACAAAGTTAACCTTATCGCCAAGTTTAATTTCGCCACAAGCAATTAAATCGCAGTATGCTGAGAAATAATAGGTAATTTGCGGTGCAAGTCTACCGAAGTTAATAGAGTTTGCACTTGATAACACAACTCCCCTTTTCTTAAAGTCTTCTTCCACTTCTTTAGAAACGAAAATCTTTTTAACTGCAGTTTGGCAATCATCAAAGTTACCTTTAACGCCAACAACGTTAACGTTTGCCCCTTCTTGAGTGCACATTTGCAATTTTTGCATATCGCTTACACCTTCACTTGGATAGAAAACCATTATCTTAATTCCATCGGCATCCTTAAAACCTTCAAGTGCAGCCTTACCCGTATCGCCACTTGTTGCAATTAAAATCAAAATGTTTTCTTTAACACCACTAATGTCGGAGCCTTTTCTTAAAAGATACGGCAAAAGCGTGAGTGCAACGTCCTTAAACGCGAGAGTTGGGCCGTGGAAAAGTTCCATAATGAAAAAATTATCGTCAATTTTGACGATAGGTGCACCGTCACTATCTTCAAACTTTGAATATGCGTTTTTGCAAGCAGACAAAAGTTCATCATAATCGTATTCTTCAAGGTATTTTGAAAGGACAAACGAAGCGCGTTCTGCATAATCAAAATCGCACATTTTTTGCAAGTCAGTTAAAGAAACTTCGGGGAACTTTTCGGGCACGAAAAGACCACCATTGTCTGCAAGACCTTTTGCAATGGCGTTTGCTGCTGAAGATACTTCACTTTTTCCTCTTGTGCTAAAAAATTTCATTTTTATCTCCTAAAACAAATAAAAAGATGGAAAATACTTTCCATCTTTTATTTTACTACATTTTGCATATAAAAAGCAAACTAATCAACGTACTTTGCAACAAATTCAGGTAAATCTTCTTTCGCAGCACTGCAAGTTACCACGAATTTTACGCCATATTCCTTTTCAAGCATTTCCATTGCGCTAAAAATGTCACCAAGTTCAGCAAGTTCGGTCTTTGCAATTCTTGCAATTCCGTCGATAAATATGTATTCGTTATCTCCGTTTGCAGCAACGATGCCCTTAATAAAACCGCGGAGACGGTCGGCACCCTCAACCGCAAAACCTGTTACATCCAAAAATCTAATTTGATATTTTAAATCAAACGCGTATCTTTTTGTGTCCGTGATAAAAATAATGTGCCCCTTCGCTTGGTCAAGCGCAGTATTGGCACAATCAATTATCGCTTTAGTTTTGCCTGTCCCTTTGGGTCCGTAAATAATTTTCATTAGAAAGTCCCTCCTGATATCATATTTCTTTCTGATACTATTGTATAACACTTTTTTAAAAATTTCAATAGGTTTTTTAAAAATTCTTTGTCCAAATTTTTTTTTGTCTTTTTAACAAATAAAAAAGGATTAAGACATATTGTCCTAACCCATAATTTTTACTTTAATTCATTGATAAATGAAATCAAACGGCTTAAACCTTCTTTAATATCTTCAATTGATATTGCGTAAGAAAGTCTTATGCAATCATCAGCGCCAAAGGCAACACCTGGTATTAATGCAACGCCTTTTTTAAGTGCCGCGTCGGCAAACGAGAGCGAACCATCAATTTTAACACCTTCATAAGATTTGCCAAAAAGTTTTGAAACATTAACGAACACATAGAACGCGCCTTTAGGTTGTATGCAAACGATATCTTTAACACCATTAAGCATTTCAATCATCAAACGGCGTCTTTCATCAAACACCTTTTGCATTTCATTAATGAACTTGTCCCCTTCTGCATCGGTAAGTGCCGTTACTGACGCGTATTGAGCGATAGAGCAAGGATTGCTTGCCGTGTGTGATTGCATGCTTGAGATTGCTTTTGCAATAGCAAGGGGCGCTGCGAGATAGCCAATTCTCCAACCAGTCATTGCGTATGCTTTACTCATACCATTGATAACGATTGTGTGTTCTTTCATAAATTCACTACACTCAGCGATTGAAAAATGCTTTTCACCTTCGTAAACGAGTTTTTCGTAAATTTCATCAGATACAACATAAATGCCGTGCGCTTCAGCAACCTTTGCGATAGATCTAATTTCCTCTTCCGAATAAACCGCACCAGTGGGGTTATTGGGAGTGTTAAGGATAAGGCACTTTGTTTTATCAGTAATCGCCTTTTCAAACTGTTCAGCGGTCATTTTATAGCCGTTTTCCTTTTCTGTTTGAACATAAACGCAAACACCGCCAGCAAGTTTGATAAGTTCTGGATAAGTAAGCCAAAAAGGTGCGGGCAAAACAACTTCATCTCCATCATCAACTATAGCGCAAATCGCGTGATAAAGAGAACTTTTTGCTCCCGAAGATATAACTATTTGCGCGGGGTCATATTTAAGATTGTTGTCCTTTTCAAACTTTTCACAAACTGCCTTTTTAAGTTCTACCATACCAGCGGCAGGAGTGTATTTGGTAAAGCCGATATCAAGTGCTTTTTTTGCGGAATTTATTATGTATTCGGGGGTGTTAAAGTCGGGTTCGCCTGCACCGAAACCAATAACTGAAATCCCTTCAGCCTTCATCTTTTTAGCCTTAGCAGTAATCTCCAAGGTCAATGACGGGGCAATTTCTTTAACTTTCTTTGATACGCTCATATTAATTCTCCTTTTATTCTTCATCAAGCCCTGCACTCAACTTCATCTCTCTATCGTGGATAGCAAGCGCTTCAACCATATCGTCGATATCGCCCATCATAAAACTATCAATCGAGTGAAGTGTAAGTCCAATTCTATGGTCGGTTACCCTACCTTGTGGGAAGTTATAAGTTCTAATTCTTTCAGAACGATCCCCTGTACCAACTTGACTTCTTCTATTTTCCGAGTATTCCTTTTCGTATTGCGATTGATAAAAATCGTAAAGCCTACTCTTTAATACTCTCATTGCTTTTTCACGGTTTTTGGTTTGTGAACGCTCATCTTGGCACAACACCACAATTCCCGTAGGAATATGTGTAAGTCTTATGCAAGATTCGGTTTTGTTTACATGTTGACCACCTGCACCACTACTGCGGAGAGTGTCAACTCTTAAATCTTTTTCATCAATGTTAACTTCAACATCTTCAACTTCGGGAAGAACAGCAACAGTTACTGTTGAAGTGTGCACCCTTCCTTGTGATTCGGTTTCGGGCACGCGTTGTACTCTGTGAACACCGCTCTCATACTTTAATTTTGCATAGCAAGATTTACCTGATATTGAAAAGATTGCTTCTTTAAGCCCACCGAGTTCGGTAACACTTATATCAATATCTTCAGTTTTCCAACGATTTTTTTCCGCATACTTTATATATAATCTATATAATTCGTATGCAAAAAGGTTGGCTTCATCACCGCCCGCGCCACCGCGGATTTCCATAATAACGTTTTTATCGTCATTTGGGTCTTTGGGGAGAAGAAGTATGCGGAGTTCTTCTGAAATGGTTGCAATTTTTTGCTTGCAATTTTCCATTTCGTCGTGAATCATTGCCTTCATCTCGGGGTCGGTTTCGATAGCAAGCATTTCCTTAACGTCTTCTTGCTCTTTCAAAACTTTTTTATATTCGGTATACTTTTCAACGGTTTCGGTAATGTCTGCAAGTTCTTTTGTATAAGTTCTCCACTCATCCATCCTTGCAATAACAGCACTATCGCTAACTAACTCGTTTAGTTTTTCATACCGCTCAAGCATTTTGTCAAGTTTTTTAAACATTAAAGCACCGCCTTAACAATTCTATCAATATTTTCGTAATCTTTTATAATCTCAACACTCTTAAACTCTTTAAGCATATCGCAAATTGTTTGCGCTTGCCCTATGCCACACTCAAGCAAAAGAACGCCGTTTTCATTTAAGTGGTTTTTTGCTTCGCTTGCAATTCTTCTATAAAAGCAATACCCATCAGCCCCACCGTCAAGTGCAAGCGTCGGCTCAAAATCTCTTACTTCTAACTGCAATTTTTCTATATCTTCACTAGCAATATAAGGCGGGTTTGATATGATTAAATCAAACTTTCTATCCGTCAATTGCTCGAATAAATCACTTTTAATAAACTCAATTTCCGCTTGGTTAAAATCAGCGTTTTTCTTTGCAACTTCTAAAGCGCCATCACTGATATCCACCGCTGTTAAGTTTGCATTGCTTTCCTTTTTAACGGCAACAGCAATCGCACCACTACCTGTGCAAAGGTCAAGCACCTTTTTATCTTCGCTTGCAAATTTAAGCGCGTTTTCAACAAGCAGTTCGGTTTCAGGTCTTGGAATAAGCACCTTTTCATCAACAAAGATTTTATAACCATAAAAATCAGTGTCACCAATACAATACCAAAGCGGTCTACCAGTGCAACGCTCTCTCGTTATACGCATAACTTCTTCAACGTATTTAGGAGAAACGAATTTTTCCGAGTTTAATTGATTGCGCTTGCAACCTATCGTAAGCGATACAATCCACTCGGCTTCAGCACTTTCTTCTATACCATATTTAAATAGTTGCTTTCTAACCTTACTTAAAAGTTCGCATCTCTTTTCGGCAACAACAAATTCCCTTTCAGGAATAGTCTTATCATTATCCATTTCCATCACCGTCTTAAATGCGGTAATAGCAACTTCAATCATATCGTCATTTGGCTCACGCGTGGTGATACGTTGAAGCAAAAGCCCTGGTGCTTTTAACGGAAGAACGAAAACCGACTTTGTTTTCGCTAATAGTTTTAATAATTCATAAGATAATCCTGCCACCAAAGGTAGCATTGCAATCTTTAACAATACTCTATAAAACTTGTCTACACCGCCGATAAGCGATTCTAAAACTGCAAAAGATAAAATACTTATCACCATTACAAAAACGATAAAAGTTGTACCGCATCTATCATGTACACGCGTACACTTTTTTACATTTTCCACAGTCAAATCCATACCACTTTCATAGCAAGATATGGTCTTATGTTCTGCGCCGTGATACATATAGGTCTTTTTAATATCTTTAAGTAAAGAAACAAGCAGTATATACCCTATAAAAATTAGAAGTTTTAGTCCGCCTTCTATAAAGTTTTTCGCCCAAAGACCAAAAGTAAACTCATTGCCGACAAGTTTTTCAATGCCTTCTCTTGTAAATTGCGGAAGCCACATAAACAAAAAGATTGCAAGAGCAAGCCCGATAAGTAATGAAAGAGTGCTAACAACGCTCATCACATTGATTTTAAGTTTATTTGAAACCCACTTTTCAAACCTTGACGGCTCACCTTCACCATACACGTCAGCAGAACGCATTAACACTTTTGTGCCAGTAACAAGCGAAGAAATAAACGAAAACACACCACGAACTAACGGTAACTTAAAAATAAAGTTCCGCTCTTGTTGGGGTGTAATTCTCGTACTTTCCAGCCTTATAATCCCATCGCCATCTCTAACAGCAGTAGCCATAGCCGATTGACCGCGCATCATAACGCCTTCTAATACCGCTTGGCCACCTATTGATGTTTTGGTGATATTTGCTTTTTGTTGTTCTTTATGCGACATCTTTGTAAAAAAAAGGCTTTAAGAATACCAAGGATACTCTTAAAGCCTCGCAATATAGCGTACTATTTTGCTTTGCCGTATCTCTTGTTGAACTTATCAACACGGCCGCCGGTATCAACAAGTTTTTGCTTGCCCGTAAAGAAAGGATGACATTTGCTGCAAATATCAACTTTAATTACGTCCGACTTTTTGGTAGAACCCGTTTTAAAAGTTTCGCCACAAGCACAAACTACGGTAACCTCATGATAATCCGGATGTATAGCTTCTTTCATAACACACCTCTCTTTGGAATTTACCTCGTAATTATATTATATTTTTTCAAGATAGTCAACTATAAAAAGGCGGTTTTAAGAAAAATTACTAAAAACTTTTATTTATCTTTCTTCTTTCGCATTTTAGTTGCTTTTTTTTTGGATTTGTAATATAATGAAAAAAATTTTTGGTTAAAAATAAGAAATTTGACGGAGAGTTTATGAAAGGTTGGAAAATTATTAATCCCTTTCAACTTGAAGAAAGCGAAATAAAGGAAAAAGAATCAACAACTTCGCTTTCAAAAGTTAAAATAACAAAAGCACTCCTTACTCTATCAGATGTTTTGCGTTATAAAGGCGAAGTTGATTCTGAAGATAGAGTTTTAGGTAGTACAGGCATTGGTGTCGTTAGCGAAACAGAAACCAATCTTTTTGGCTTGGAAAAAGGAAAACACGTTTATATCGAGCCCACCCGCGAGTGTGGTGAATGTGTAAATTGCAAGGCGGGCGAAATTGAAAAGTGCTCTAATATGCAAATTGCAGGCGAAAACCTTGACGGATTTTTATCAGACTTTGTTTCAGTTGATTCTGGCAAACTCTTTATTCTTCCCGAAAGCGTGCGTGACCTTGAATCACTTTTTATCAATCACATTTCCCTTGCCCTATCCGTTGTGGATAAGTTAGGAATCAAAAAAGGTGATTATGTTGCTATTCTTGGCGCAAACAATTTTGGTAATATTCTTGCCCAACTCCTTATATATTATCAAGCCGTGCCTATCGTTGTCACCTACGATGAAGAAGATTACAATATCGCAAAAGATTCTGGAATTTACTATGTTTTGGGTAGCGAAGATAACTGGCAAAAGGAAGTTAGTCAAATCACCGGTGGAAGAATGACAAACAGTGTTGTTTACATTGCCGATTGCAATATCCCCGTTGCAAAAGCATTTGCTCTTGCTTCGTTTAACGCGTGCATTGCATACACGGGTGTTTCATATAAGAACGCATCTGTATCCTTTGCTCAAGCCGTTAAAAAACAATTAGAAATCCTTTGCATAAACAACGGATTTGGCAACACAGCCGCAAGCATAAACCTTATTGCAAACAAGGCGATAAATCTTTCACACTTAAAACTTGATAGCGCAACTTATGATTCGGTGCCTGAAACATTGAAGAATATGAGCGATATGCTTGATAAAGAAGAAAAGATTTACGAAACGGTTGTTGATTTAGTTTAATACTTAAAAATGATAAAAGGTCGCAAAAGCGACCTTTTTCTTTTAGTTTGTTTGACCGCAAATTTTACGGCAAAACACAAGTTTTAATATCTTTCGTATAATTATTGGGGGCTTAAAACAACAAATCTTCATAATTCACCTCGCATAATACTATATGCAAAAGGTTTTGCTTTTTGCCCTAAAAATTATAATTCTCTTAATTCTTTAATGATTTTTGCCCTATCTTTTTCAGCAAAAACAGTAGAGCCTGCAACTATAACGTTTGCTCCTGCGTCTTTAACAAGGCGAACATTTTCTTTTGTTATACCACCATCGATTTCAAGGTCAATTTCCTTACCAGTTTGCGCGATAAGTTTTGCCGCTTGCTCAATTTTAGGCAATACTTCGGGAATAAATTTTTGTCCGCCAAATCCGGGGAAAACGCTCATCAAAAGCAACATATCGCACTCTTCAATAACATCTTTAATGCTGTCAACGGGAGTGTCGGGGTTGATAACCGCACCGCACTTAACACCAAGTGACTTAATTGCTTTTAATGTGTCTTTGAGTCTATCTCCGCACGCTTCGTAGTGAACGGTTATAATATCCGCACCCGCATCAGCAAAGCGGTCAATATAATTCCAAGGATTAACAATCATCAAATGCGCATCAAAAATTGCGTTTGAATATGGTCTTGCTTCTTTAATAAATTTAGGGCCAAAAGATATATTTTTAACAAAACTTCCGTCCATAACATCAAGGTGCATAACGTCAGCACCTGCTTGGGTGGTAGCCTTAATTTCTTCACCAACTCTTGCAAAATCCGCCGACAAAATTGAGGGCGCAATCTTAATTTTTTTCATATATTTCTCTCCTTTTTGATATCTCATCGTATATTTCTAGGTATCTTTCGTATCTATTTTTTGAAAGTTTTCCTTCTAAAACCATCTTTTTAACTTGACAATCGGGCTCATTAACGTGCTTACAACCGCGGAACTTACAACCGCTTGAAAGTTCAAAGTAATCGGGATAGCACTCAATAATCTCATCAGCATTAACATCTGCTTCAATAACTGCAAACCCAGGGGAATCAACTATTTTATACTCGCCAAACTCAAATATTTCCGAACGCGTGGTGGTGTGCTTACCGCGAAGTATTTTCTCGCTTAAATCCCCAACCTTTTGATTTAAATTGAACATCGCGTTTACTATTGAAGTTTTGCCCACCGCACTTTGACCTGCAAGCACGGCAAGTTTACCTTTAAGTAAATCTTTTAATTCATCTAAACCTTGTTTGGTGTTAGCGCAAACAACTTGCACTTTAACAGGAAGACCTTGGTATTCCTTTTCAATATCTTCTACAAGCGAAGAATCAATATCGGGTTTGTTTACCGCGATAACAAAATCCACATTTTCCTTTTGCGCACTTATAAGCAGTTTATCGACAAGCAAAAGGTCGGGCTTTGGCTCTGGTGAGATTACTGCAACGATAACATCAATGTTAGAAACATTAGGCCTAATAAAGTGATTTTCTCTTTTCATCACTTCACTTATAACACCCTTTTCCACTTGAACATAATCGCCAACCGATATGCCTTCGCCCCTAATTTTTAGAAGCCCACGAGCACCGCATTTATGAAGTTTTCCTTCACTCATAACAAAATAAGCATTTGAGTGAACCTTATAAACTTGACCTTTCAATATTCACCTATTTTTATTGATTTTCTTCTAAATATCTTTGGCGGAGTTGACCGCACGCGCCGTCAATATCCACGCCCATACGCCTACGAAGTGTTGCAGAAAGTCCGCCCTTTTCTAGCAAACCTAAAAACCTATACGCTTCCTTATCGCTTACAGTTTGCAAGTTCTTTTCCTTAACTTCGTTAAGCCTAATAAGATTAACGTGGCAAGGTCTACCTTTCAAAAGTTTAATAAGCGCTTCGGCGTGTTCGGGAGTGTCTGTATCCCCTTTAATTAAAACGTATTCAAATATATAGCGCCTACCCGTTTTATCAAAATAGTTTGCGCAAGCATCTAAAATTTGCTTTATCGAATATGCTTTTGCAACGGGCATAATCTTTTGCCTTGCTTCATCATAGGGGGAGTGCAAAGAAACTGTAAGGTTAACGTGCACGTTTTCGTTTGCCAATTCATACATTTTAGGAACTATTCCCGATGTTGATAGGCTTATATTTCTAGGGCTTATGTTAATTCCATCAGGGGCAGAAACAAGTTTCAAGAATTTAATAACATTATCATAGTTATCAAGCGGTTCACCACTACCCATCATAACGATATTTATAATCTTTCTTTTTTCGCCAAGCCCACCGCCTAAATATTTGTTAGCGGTTATCACTTCGCCTAAAATTTCCGCAGGAGTTAAGTTCCTAATCAAGCCGTTAAGTCCCGAAGCGCAAAATACGCACCCCATTCTACAACCGACTTGTGTAGAAACGCAAAGGGTATATCCGTACTTATATTTCATAAGCACGCCTTCAACCACGTTGCCATCTTTTAACGCAAATAAAAACTTTTCCGTTCCATCAACCGATTTAAGAGTTTTAATTATCTTAACGGGTTGAGCAACATATTCGCTTGTTAGTTTTTCTCTAAACGCTTTAGAAAGTTCGCTAATTTCAAAAAAATCCAACCCTAGATGCAATGCCTTATATAATTGCCCTGCCCGATAAGATTTTTCATTAAGCGAGACAACAAGTTCTTTAATTTGCTCTAAATTGTATTCTAATAAACACTTATTTTCGGTCATTTTACTCTCTTTAATTTTGCCACAAAGAAGCCAAGTCCACCAGATATATCAGGAAGAAAGGTTATTTGTCCAAAATCCTTTTCGTGCTGTAATTTACTATCGATTTCACACAATTCAAAACCCTTTATGTTAGACATAAAGGCAGTTATAATTGCTTTATTTTCTCTATTTAATATAGAACAAGTTGAATAGTATAAATATCCGCCTATTTTTACGTAACGGCTAACGTTAGATAAAATGGCAAATTGCTCTTTATTTAACGATTTTATATCTTCTTCTGCTCTATTTAGTTTCATGTCAGGGTTATCGTTAAGCACCCCAAGTCCGCTACACGGCGCATCGCAAAGCACCGCATCAAACGCGCCTTCATACTTGCTATCAAAAACTTTAGAGTCCTTAACTTCAGCCTTAATATTACCCCTACCCATCCTTGATGAGTATTGATTTACAAGTTCTACCCTATGCTCGTGAATATCCCACGAAGTAACGTTTTTGCATTTATAAGAAAGCCTTACACTCTTTCCTCCGGGAGCGGAGCAACAGTCAAGCAAGTTTTCACAAGGCTCAACAACATCACAAATAGCAACCGAACCCAATGCTTGATAAGTATATAAGCCTTTGTCATAATCACTGTTACGAACAAAGTTTTTAGCCGTGTAAACATTGTCAAAAGGCGTATCGATAAACTCAACACCTAAACTACTTAAATACTCTTTTCCGTCGACATTATAAAAGCACAAGGTCGTTAAAGAGTTTTCCGCACTGATGATTGAAATACTGCGCTCTTCCCCATAGGTTTTAATAAGTTCTTTAACCGCAAAAAGCGGATAAGAATATTTTACCGATAAATATTCTTCTCTATCGGTCGGCAAAGGTATCTCCGCGGAAATAAACTTTCTTAAAAAAGCATTTACAAAACCACTTGCACCACCCTTACCCAACTTTTTAGTTAACTCAACCGCACTTTTTGTTACCGCGTATTCCTTTTTTTGCAAGTATTTAATCGAATACATTGCAATTTTAAGTATAGTTCTAATAACAAGTTTAGGCGATTTTTCCGTTAAGCAGTTAAGGTAATACGATAATTCTATATCTTTATCCAAAACCCCGTAACAAGTTTTAATTGTAAGCGCGCGATTTTTCTCTTCAATAAAAGTAGAGTTTATGGCTTGCTTAATAAAAGTTTTTTCGCTATATACTTTGTTCAAAATTAAATAGCAATCATAAAAATAATTAACCATTAAACGAATTCCTCGCCCACGGTAAATTTATTGCCACGCAGAAAATCGGCAATCTGCATTGCGTTTCCGCCCGCTTTTTGCACTGTTTTTAATGAAATTGCACCTTTTTTACAAGCAATAACAAGTTCTTTGTCCGCTTGCAAAATAGTTCCCATCTTGCCGTCAACATCTAAAACTCTCGCATCGTAAATCTTAAAAGGTGTGCCGTTTAACATTGAATAAGCAATGGGTGCGGGGTTAAATGCGCGAATTTTGTTATAAACCTCGTTCGCGGTTTGATTCCAATCAATAAGCGCGTCTTCCTTTTTAATAATCTTGGTTAAAGTCGCCTCATCATCATTTTGTTTAGTAAAAGTTGCCGTGCCTTTTTCTATTTTATCAAGCGCTTCTTCAATGCAGTCAGCACCTAAATGAGAGAGCCTATCGAAAAGGCTGCCGCAATTTTCATCATCTAAGATATTAAGCGATTTTTGTAAGATAATGTCGCCTGTATCGATACCGATATCAGTTTTCATAACCGATATACCGGTTTCCTTTTCTCCGCTTAAAATTGCGTAATGAATTGGCGAAGCACCGCGGTATTTAGGAAGCAAAGACGCGTGTATATTTATAACGCCAAACTTTGGAATATCAAGTATTTCTTGGGATAAAATTTGACCAAAAGCGCAGGTTATCATAACGTCGGGATTTAATTTTTTCATATCCTCAACGCCCTCTAACCTAATCTTTTCGTACTGATAAACGGGAATATCGTTTTCAAGTGCAAACTGTTTAACGGGTGGCGCGGTTAAAATACGCTTCCTACCAACTGGCTTATCACAGTTGGTAACAACCGCTAATATTTGGTGTTTTTTGCCCTCAAAAATCTTTTTAAGCGGTAAAACCGCAAAATCGGGCGTTCCCAAATAAACAATTTTCAAGGTTTAACCCTCCTCAACGTTAGTTGCCTTGTCCACGTAAATAATTCCTTCCAAATGGTCGAATTCGTGGCAAATTGCGCGCGCAAGGAACCCTTCCGCGTTTATAGTGTAACTCTTACCAAACCTATCTTGAGCCTTTAGGGTAACTTTCATAGGTCTTGTAACATCACCCCACTTATTGGGCACAGACAAGCAACCTTCTTTACCGAATTGTTTTCCGCTTTGAGATAAAATTTGTGGGTTAACGCACTCAAAATAGCCGTCTTCAGTATTGAGCAAGAAAATTCTGCGCAACACACCAACTTGCGGTGCGGCAAGTCCTGCCCCGTCGGCTTTAATTAGAGTTTCTTTCATATCATCAATAAGTTGATGAGTTTTTTCGCCAAAATCGGTAACTTCAAAACTTTTTTTGCGCAAAGTCGGGTCACCGAGTTTTACTATGTTTCTTATTGCCATTATATCACCTTGAATTAAGTTAAATTGTTTGAGTTTACTTCCATAGAAACAAATATTGAACGCGATTTATACTTGTCGCAAATGATAAATATTGTTTCTAAAAGTTCTTGATCTTCAGCATCAATTCTCATTAGAACTTGATACCTAAACTTGTTTTGCAGTCTTTTTAACGGCGCTTTCATACACCCGAAAAACTTGAATTTTTCCCTTTGCTCTAAGTAAAGAGTGTTTAACTGTCCGTATATTGCCTTTGTTGCCGAAAGAGCCAAATCATCATCTTCACTGCTGATTAAAATTCTAACAACGTCGGTATAAGGCGGAAATGCCGTTGCCTTTCTTATAGATATTTCTTGGTTATAAAAACCAATATAATCGTAATTTATTGCTTGGCGCAAAACGGGGTTTGTGGGCGAATAGGTTTGTAAAACAACCTTTCCCACTTGCTCTGCCCTTCCGCTTCTTCCCGCAACTTGAGTTAAAAGTTGAAAGGTGCGCTCTCCGCTTCTAAAATCGGAAAAATGCAAACTCATATCAGCATCTAATATTCCAACAAGTGTCACCCCTGGGAAATCGTGCCCTTTTGCAATCATTTGCGTTCCAACCAATATATCCGCTTCTCTTGCGGAAAATTTATTTAGTATTGTAAAATGCCCTTCTTTATTTTGGGTTGTGTCCCTATCCATACGCAAAATTCGCGCATTAGGATAGAGTTTTTTAAGTTCTTCCACCACCCTCTCTGTTCCCGTTCCACCATAGCGGATAAAGGGACTACCACACTCGGTACAAGCCTTAATCATCTTGTACTTTGCACCACAGTAATGACAAAGAAGCGCATCGTCTTCTCTATGATAGGTAAGCGACACGTCGCACGCTTCACACTTTTGCACGTGACCGCACTCTGTACATATAACAGTTTTTGAGTATCCCCTTTGGTTTAGAAAGATTATTGCTTGATTGCCGTTGTTTAGGCAAGTTTCAAGTTCACTTTTTAGCACCGAAGAAAACACCGAGTTATTGCCCCTTCTAACTTCAATTCGCATATCGGCTATTTCCACTTCAGGAAGAGGGCGCTTATTTATTCTATCGGGAAGTTCAATTAGGTTATACTCCCCGTCCATCGCCTTTTTAAAACTTTCGATAGATGGCGTTGCACTACCCAAAAGTAGTTTTGCTCCGCAAAGTTTAGCGCGGAACTGGGCAACGTTAATGGTTGAATATCTGGGTGCTGATTCGCTTGTATAACTTCCGTCGTGCTCTTCATCGATAATAATAAGACCAACCTTTTCAAGCGGTGCAAATATTGCACTTCTCGCCCCAATTGCTATTCTCGCTTCACCATTTCTTAACCGCCACCACTCGTCAAATCGCTCGCCTGCCGAAAGTCCGCTGTGCAAAATTGCAGCATCATCGCCAAATCTTGCACGGAGTTGCTTTAACATTTGCGGAGTCAAAGCAATTTCAGGCACAAGCATAATCGCAGTTTTACCGCGCGCAATGGTCTTTTTTATAAGGTCAAGATAAACTTCCGTTTTACCACTACCCGTAACCCCAAAAAGCAAACTCGTGGTTTTATCAGTGCTTTCTACACTACTAATCGCACCCTTTTGTTTGTCGGTAAGTTCCACCTTTTTTTCGTTAACGGTAAGGTCTTTATAAGGCGAACGGAAAAACTTTTCCTTTTCTATCTTGAAAAAACCTTTCTCAACAAGGGCATTGATTGCCGATGCGCCAAAAAGTTCCGCAAGGACGGAAAATTTAACCGCCTTTTGCTCTTCAAGATATAAAAGTGCGTCTTTTTGTTTTATCGCAGACTTTTTAAGCGAACTTATCGCTTCATCTACCACAACGTTATCGTTTAGAGAAACAACGCGAACAAACTGTTCTTTAACCTTTCCCTTTCGCATTTCTGACGGAAGGAACAATCTAAGCGCAGCCGCACGAGTGACGTAGCAAGTTTTGCAAACGTGCTTCATCATTTGTATGGTTTCTATCGTTAAGGCAGGGGTTTGCTCTAAAAGCCTTAAAATTGGTTTGATTTTGCTGGCGGAATACTCACTTGTTTGCTTTACGCCGATAACAATTCCCTCAAGTGTTTTGTTGCCAAAAGGCACGACAACGCGACTGCCAAGTTGAATACTGCAGTCTTCAAAGGAATATTCAAAAATTTTATCGACTTCAACATTGTTTATGTCGACAATTACGTCAGCAAACATATTTTTATCCTTTTGAAAAAACAAAATATGTCCACAGCAAAGCGTGAACACATTTTTTGACAATTAGTCGTTAGTTGCGATAAGTTTGCCGTCTTCAATTTCTTGCGCGGCAACAGAAAGGGGTTTTTCTTTGCTGGGAAGTTCGGTAAAACCTTGGTTTTGCGCTTGTTCCATAAGTTGTCTTGCACGCTTACTGGTAACTACGCATAATTCGTATTTTGAACCGATTTTTTGTGCCAATTCATCAATTGGAGGTTTATGTATCATAATAGTTCTCCTTAAACTTTTATTTTCATTTATTTTTTTCGTCTTTAATAATTTTTTCGATATCGCTCACGGCAACATCTAATATGTCATTCACAACGGCATAATCGTAAAGGTCTTTTTTGTCGAGTTCATACCCTATTCTTTCCATACGAAGATTGATTTTTTCAATCGTTTCGGTATTTCTCTTAATAAGCCTGTTGCGAATTTCTTCAATAGACGGCGGTGTTATCATAATCAAAACCGCGTCGGGATAACTCTTTTTTACTTCAAGCCCGCCGTTAACATCTATTTCAAGCAATACATCGCCATCTTTTAGTTTTTCTAAAACAAAATCTTTTGGTGTGCCGTAATAGTTTTCAAAATGCTCTGAATATTCTAAAAAACCGCCCTTTTCAATCTTGTTTTTGAACTCTGATTTTTCAATAAAGAAATATTCTCTGCCGTTTTCTTCACCATCTCTTGGTGCACGCGTGGTGCAAGATATACTCAAAGACATTTTTTTATCTCTTTCACACAAAAGTTTGGCTATCGTTCCTTTACCTACGCCCGACGGACCGGACAATACTATCAAAATATTTCTCATACTATTCTAAATTTTGCACCTGCTCTCTAACCTTTTCAATCTCGTTCTTAAGTGCCAAAGCGCACTCAGTAACTTCGATATCGTTTGATTTTGAACAAATGGTGTTGGTTTCCCTATTAAATTCTTGCATTAAGAAGTCAAGTTTTTTGCCCGATTCTTCTCTTTCAATAATTTTTCTAAACTGCTCAACGTGTGATTTAAGCCTTGTAAGTTCTTCATCAATATTTACCCTATCGGTGTAAAAAGCAACTTCGCTTAAAAGCCTACTCTCATCATACTTAACGTCTTGCAAAAATTCTTCAATCCTTGCTTTAAGTTTTTCTTTATACTCTTCAGCAACTTTAGGTGCACGAAGAGTAATCTTATCGGCAAGAGATTTGATGGTATCCATACGCGAAAGCATATCAATAACAAGTTTTTCGCCCTCAACCTTACGCATTTCGTTAAGTTTTTCGCAAGCCGATTTTACAGTAGAAGTAACGATGTTTTCAAACTCTGTGGGGTCGATTACCGCGTTATCCACTAAAACGTCTGGCGAGCGCATGAGCATTGAAGCCGTCAAATCGTTTACAAGATTAAAGTTTTCCGCCAAAGCCTTGCTTGCATTAACGTAAGCGGTTGCTTTGCCCATATCAATCTCAATATTCGTGTTCTTTTCCCTTGTGTCAGAAAAGTTAACAAATAAGTCCACTCTACCGCGTTTGATATAGTTTTGAACGGTTTTTCTTATCGAGTCTTCAAGCGCCAAAAACATCCTTGGCGTTTTGCAATTTAGGTCAAGATTTCTGTTGTTAACAGATTTAATTTCCACCACGAGAGTGATTCCATCTTTAGAATATTCACCCCTACCGTAGCCGGTCATACTAAACATAATGCATTCTCCAAAAGTTATATAAAATTATTTTAACACAAATAATTTAATTTATCAAGTTTTTATAAGTAGTTTAAATGTATCTTCATCTATAATTTTTATACCGAGCGCGCGTGCTTTTTCCAATTTACTACCAGCATTTGCCCCTGCTAAAACGAGCGTTGTCTTTTTAGAAACACTGCCTAAAACTTCTCCACCTTCACTTTCAATAATTTTGCCCGCTTCATCTCTCGTAAAACTTTCTAAACTACCCGTTAAAACAACCTTTTCACCGCTAAACTTTCCGCTCTCGTTTTTCTTTTCGTAGATAATCTCAACGCCAAGTTCTAATAGCGCGTTTATCTCTTCTACCGTGGTCGCGTCGGCAAAGTAATCAATAACACTTTCAGCAACGATTTCGCCAACGTCATCAATACCGATAAGCGTTTCTTTATCCGCATTTATAAGAGCGAATAAGTCGGTAAATTTTTTAGCAAAATCTTTTGAAGTTTTCTTGCCCACATTTTCAATTCCGAGCGCGTAAATAAAGTTGGAAAATTCTACCGATTTTGAATTTTCAATACTTGAGAATAAATTGCTTGTTTTAGCATCTTTATACCCTTCTAAATTCCTAATCTTTTCGGGGTCTAATTTATATAGGTCTGAATAGTTTTTAACATTAAATTTATCGAATAAAAGTTCGGCGGTCTTTTCGCTAAAACCCTCTATGTTCATACCGCCTTTTGAAGCAAAGTTAACGAGTTTTGCAACAACCCTCGGTCTACACTCGGTATTAGGACAAAAGATATTTGCGCCAACTTCTTTTAATTCGGCGCCACAGAAAGGACAAGTTTTGGGTTTATCTACTTCAGTGCAATGCGAAAAAACTTCAGTTGTTCCAAGTATTTCAGGGATAACTTCATTGCTTCTTCTAACCAATACTCTAGCGCCGATTTTAACCCCCTTTCTTTGCAAGTCACCATAGTTATTAAGCGTTGCTTTTTTAACTGTTGCACCCGCAAGTTCGGTGGACTCTAATATACCGAGCGGAGTTAGTTTTCCCGTTCTTCCAACTTGCCATTTTACATCTAATAAAATAGTGGTAACTTCTTCGGCTTCAAACTTAAAAGCGATTGCCCAACGCGGGAATTTATCCGTACTTCCAAGCGATTCTCTAACTGAAAAATCGTTTACTTTAACAACAGCACCATCAGTCAAAATATCCAGTGTTTTCCTACTGTTTTCTATCTCTTTTATTGCAGACATAACCGCTGAAATATCCTTGCAAATACGCAAGAACGGGTGCACCTTAAAGCCATTTTCTTTCAAGAATTCTACGCACTCGGTTTGGCTTTTCAATATGTCATCTTCAATGTAATTTACATTATAAAAAAGTATTTCAACCTTTCTTTTTTGGGTGATTTTCGGGTCTAAATTTCTTATCGCCCCTGCCACTGCATTGCGCGCGTTTTTAAGCGGTTCGGTGGCCGTTTTATTGTATTCATCAAGAACGGATAAACGCATAATTGCTTCGCCTTGAACTTCAATTTTGCCCTTGTAATCAATAGTTAACGGGAAAGATTTTATGGTTAAAACTTGTGCCGTAACGTCTTCGCCTTCAACACCGTTTCCACGCGTAGAAGCGCAAACAAACTTGCCCTCATCATAAGTGATGCAAATGGTAAGTCCATCAAACTTATACTCAACAGTATACTCTAACTGTTCTTCACCCTTATTGATTCTCTTTTCAAAAGCCAACAATCCGTCGAACTCAGTTGTCTTATCAAGGCTATACAATCTCTTTATATGTTTATGCTTTTTAAAAGCCGAAATTGGCTCGCCACCAACCCTTTTAGTTGGCGAATCAAAAAGCACTTGTCCACTTTCTTTTTCTAAAGCAACCAATTGATCATAGAGCGCATCGTATTCTTTATCCGACACGGTGGGATTATCGAGCACGTAATACTCGTGCGCATATTTATTGAGTTTTTCAATCAACTCTTTCATTTTTTCTATCATACAATCTCCAACGGCGCGTATTTAACGGCAAGCGCCTTTATTCCAACGCCGACAAATGCAACGTCAACAATCATATTATCCCCCGCGCCTTTAACCGCTATAACAGTTCCTACGCCGAATTTGGGGTGTTTAACCTTTATACCGCTCTTAAAACTTGTCGTAGGCGCAGTGTTTTTAACTGTGGGTTTATTAAGGAATGTCTTTTTCGCAAGCGATGAAGAATATCCGCCGTTAAAAGAATTGTCTTCACTGTCAATAAACGCCCTACTGCTATCGTAAAAGTCGCGCACGGGTTTTCGCTCTTGAACTTCCTTATTTGACGATAAAACAGGTTGCGCTTCCTTTAAGAAACGAGATTGAGTCATATATTCTCTACCGCCGTACATATATCTACTCATCGCACGAGTTAGATATAGCCTTTCTTTTGCCCTTGTAACGGCAACATACATAAGCCTTCTCTCTTCTTCAATCTCTTCGTCATCAGACCGCCTTGCACTCGGCAAAACCTTTTCATCAAGTCCTGCAACGAACACGCAAGGATATTCAAGTCCTTTTGCACCGTGAATAGTCGCAATGGTAACGCTATCATCACTGTTTATATCATCGGTATCCGAACTTAAGGTTACGGAATTTAGATAATCGGAAAGGTTTGCACCGGGATTATCTTTTTCAAATTGCTCTGCAGAGTTAATCAATTCGCTTATGTTTTGAATCTTTGACGCGTTTTCTTCACTCTTTTCTTCAAACTGCGCCATAAACGAAGTTGTTTCTAACACATATTTTATAAGTGCGGATATAGAATTTTGGGTCGAATAAACTATAAAACTATCGATAAGTAAGCCAAAGTTAAATAGTTTGGTTTTAGCGCCCGAACTTAAAGTGGTTTGCTCTAACCTATAAATTCCGTCCATCGCGCTTATACCAATGCCCGCACAAAACTCTCTTAAATCGGTTAAAGTCTTTTCACCTATACCGCGTTTTGGGGTTGCAACCGCCCTAAAAAAGGACTCGTCATCGCGCTTGTTGTTTATAACTTTTAGATATGCTAAAACATCTTTAATTTCCTTTCTTTCAAAAAACCTAAAACCGCCGTAAATCTTATACGGAATTCCGTATTTCATAAACTCTTGTTCGTATGCTCTTGAAAGGGCATTAAGGCGCATAAACACGGCAAAATCGCGGTAAGAATAGTTAGAACGCGCCATAAGATTTTTTATTTGCATTGCTGTATATGATGCTTCGTTATTCTCATCAGTGCCGACAAAGGTTTCTATCCTAACACCGTCTTGATTTTCCGTCCAGAGTTCTTTATCTCGCCTACCAGTGTTGTTTTTAATTATACAGTTTGCAAGGTCTAAAATCTTTTTTGTAGAGCGGTAATTTCTCTCTAGCTTATAAATTTTAGCACCGCGGTAAACATCATCAAAATTAAGTATATTTTCAACCTTTGCACCGCGCCAACTGTAAATACTTTGGTCATCATCGCCAACGACAAAGATGTTTGAGTGCACCGAACTTAAAATTCTTGCAAGGTTAAACTGAACAGTATTCGTATCTTGGAACTCATCAATATGTATATATTGGAATTTGTTTGCATAATAAGAAGCAACTTCTTTATTAGACACAAAAAGTTGGTAGGTTTTTAGCAATAAATCATCAAAATCGAGCGCGTTTGAACGGGCAAGTTGATTTTCATACGCGTTATAAATTGCATAGAGTTCATCAATAAAGCGCATTGCGGTATTTTCCGCCCTAAATTCATCGGGCGACAACATATCGTTTTTCGCGTTTGAAATAACCGATTTAGCAAGTTTGAGATATTTATCTTGGTCAAGCCCTATTTCATCAATAACCCTCTTAAGCACCTTATCTTTATCGGTTTCATCGTAGATAGTAAAATTGCGGTCATACCCGATTTTTTCAATATCGCTTCTTAAAATGCGCACGCACATACTATGGATTGTAGAAACCCACATAGATTCAACGCCATCGATAATTTTAGCAAGCCTTTCTTTCATTTCGCCTGCCGCTTTGTTTGTAAAAGTTATCGCCATTATCCTTGATGGATGGATATTTTTCTCTTTTACAAGGTATGCAATACGCGTGGTTAAAACACGGGTTTTACCGCTTCCAGCACCCGCAATAACCAAAACCGCGCCTTCGGTGTCGAGAACGGGTTTTTTCTGCTCGTCATTAAGTTTAGCAATCAAATTTTCAATATCTACCATAATTCACCTACTAAAATATTATATCATATATACCGCCTATTTTCAAGTATTACCGCTTAAAAAGGGGTGGCATATTTACTTAATTTTCTTGCTATTTATTCGCCGTTGTGGTAATATAAAAGCGGTGATATTATGAAAAAACATTGGCTTTATCAAAAAACCGTTGTAATAAGCGGTGCAAGTGGTGGTTTGGGCTTTGCAATGGCAAAACTCTTAATTGAAAAATTCGATTGCAAGATAATCGGCATTGCTAGAAACGAGAAAAAACTTTTATCTTCAATTGAAACCTTAGGCGATAAAAAGGATAACTTTTCATACCGCCTTTTTGATGTTTCGGAAAAGCAAAATTGGTTAGATTTTGCCGATTATTTAGTGAGCGAAAACATAAATATTGACGTTTTGATAAACAACGCAGGATTTATGCTCCCATTTGCTAAACTTGAAAAATATTCTGATTTTGAAGTTGATGAGATTATTAAAACAAACTTCATTTCAAACGTTATTGCAATAAGAACACTTCTTCCCTTGCTTAAAAAGTCATCAACCCCCGCAATAATCAATGTTTCAAGCGCGGCAGGGCTATGCGCCGTTGTTGGCGAATCCATGTACTGTGCAACAAAGTTTGCGGTTAGAGGGCTTACCGAAACCCTTCAACAAGATTATCACAAGCAAATTTATGTTGGCGGTGTTTACCCCGGTTTTATAAAGACTGATATTTTGGGCCGTATGAACGCCAACGATAAAAACAATAAGTTTGTAAATATGCTTATGAAACCACTTGATAAGGCGTCTAAAAAAATCGTGCGCCGAATTGCAAGAAAGAAAAAACGCACGGTTATGGGATTTGACGGACACTCTATGTCCTTCTTTTCAAGGCTTTTCCCAAAATTTACACCAAAACTTATTAGAAAAGTATTAAAAATGTCTAAACTTGACCTATTTGAGGAGGTCTTTGATTAATGAAAAGAGTTTTAACAATTCAAGATATATCTTGCGTGGGCAAATGTTCTTTGACCGTTGCCCTACCGATAATTTCCGCCTTTGGAATTGAAACTGCCGTGTTACCCACCGCGGTTTTATCCACTCACACGGCTTTTAAGGGTTTTACTTTCCGCGATTTAACTTGCGACTTAAAAGACATAACCAAACATTGGAAAGAACAAAACATCGATTTTGACTGTGTATACACAGGTTACCTTGGCTCATTTAACCAATTAAACATTGTTTCGGAAATTTTTGATGAGTTCAAAAAGGAAAATTCGTTTATTCTAATCGACCCTGTTATGGCGGACAATGGTCAACTTTACTGCGGTTTCGACCAAAAGTTTGCCGATGCAATGGCAAAACTTTGCAATAAGGCGGATATAATAGTTCCCAACTTAACCGAAGCGTCATTTATGCTTCATCAAGAATATGTTGCAGATGGCTATGATGAAGAATTTATTAAAACCACCCTTAAAAAACTTTGTGATTTGGGCGCAAAAAAGGCCGTTCTTACGGGGGTAAATTTAGGCGATGGAAAACTTGGCGTTATGAGTTATGACAGCGAAAATGATGAGTATTTTTCTTATTATAGAGAGCATCTTCCCCAAAGTTTCCACGGCACGGGCGACGTTTTTGCAAGTGCGCTTTGCGGTGGCTTAACAAAAGGTTTTTCTTTAGGAAAAGCGCTTAAAATTGCCGTTGACTTTACCGTTGACAGCATAAATGAAACGATAAAAAACCCCGACCACAACTGGTATGGCGTTGAGTTTGAAAAGGCTTTCCCTAATTTAATTAACGCGATAAAATAATATTAAAGGCTTTTGCTAATTGCAAAAGCCTTTTTTGTTTATTTAATTTCAATAAATGCTGACGGTACGTGGAAAGTATCACACATTGTTGGCGAAAGAGCCAAAAGGTTTCTATCAGTAAAACCGCCTTCGGTTTCAATTCTAAAAGCATTAAACCTTATACCCTTTGCTTTGTCGTATCCAATTTTATCAAGTGGCATTGAGAATTTAAGTCTATAATCATTGCCCTTTATTTCCACTTCAGTTTTTAAGAAGTTTTCACTCTCACTAACTGGCTCTGCATCGTATTTTCCTGGGCCTAAATTGGTCATTTTGTTTAAGAATACACAGTTATTTGGCGCAACTTCAATTTCATAATACTTCATTATGTCATCGCCCGTGCAAATAAAGGCTTCACAAACATCGCCATCAAAAAGCGGACCGTTATATTCGTTAGACGCGCTGAAAAACTTTGAGTTTTTGCAAAAGAACTCGAAAGATAATTCGGTATCGGTCATAACAATTTCAAGTGTGGTTTCAAATTCGGGAATTTCTTTACCCGTTCTGCTGTTTTTAAGTTGTTTAGTAATTTTTAACATAGTCTATCCTCATTTTGTAATTGTAACTTTATTTAATGCCCTAGGACTGTCGGGATTATTACCGATAAGACAAGAAACTTTGCAAGCAAACATTTGCGCAAAAAGCGCAAAAGCGAACATACAAACTTCTTCAGGCGCGCCAAAGTTTAACATTGCATAGTTGCATTTTTGGAACTTACCTTTAAGCACACAATCGTTCGTAACTAAAAGCACTGGTGCATTTAGGCTTATCATTTTTGCAATGCACTTAATTTGGTCGTCTCTAACTAAGTTTTGCATTTCTTCATCGCCATTATTGTTAGCGCAGTATATAATAACAGGCGTATCAACGCCAACCATTGCCATCGGTCCGTGATAAAAATCACTGCCGGCATAACCTTTCATTTGAATATAACAAGTTTCTTGTAGTTTAAGAGATGCTTCCAAAGCGATGGAATAAGTTAGCCCACGCGACAAAACGAACCCACTTTTCATATCCTTAAATTTTTCCGCATACTTTGTGGTAAGCGCATCAATTTCAGGCATAAGTTTTTCAATTTCGCCCTTCAAATTCTTTATGTAGAGCAAGTTTTCTTTATGGTCGGCAAGTTCAGAAGCAAGCCAAAGCATAATATAGAGTTGCGAACTAAAAGTTTTTGTAGCGGCAACGCTCTTTTCTTCCCCCGTAGCGCAGTAAAGGTGGAACTTTGCTTCCTTTGCTAAAGGACTGTTTTTATCGTTAGTAACCGCAACAGTAATAGCGCCTTGCTCGTTACCCTTTCTTATAACTTCCAAAACATCTTCCGCCTTTCCCGATTGGCTACAACCCAAAACTATACTGTTCGAATAGTCTATTTTGCCTTTATACAAGGTTATAACACTCGGTGCGGATAAACCAACCGTGTATTTAGAATTAACTTCTAACAAATACTTAAAGTAAATAAGAGCGTGGTCACTCGTTCCACGAGCAGCAGCAACAAAGTTTGTTACACTGCTTGCCTTTATGGACTTTACAAGCCTTTGCATTTCTTCAGCATTTTCGCTTTGAATTTCTCCAAAAATTCTTGGGGTTTCATTGATTTCTTTCCACATTAAGGTATCGAAATAATTCATAAACTTTTCTCCTTAAACATATTTTACCACCAAAATATTACATTGTCAATATTAAATATGTTTTTATACAGTTCTACTCGTGCAATTTTACACATAAAAAAACCGACCTTGTGGTCGGTTTATTTTTTTAGATATGATGGAAACCCTTTCCGTAAACTTCGTTTGCATCACACACGATAACAAAGGCGTTTTCATCAAGTTCCTTAATAGATGATTTTAAGAACACGATTTGCTTGTTTTTAACACAAGTCATAAGCACGCCTCTCGGTGCTTTTGCATACATACCCGTTCCTTCAATAAGCGTAACTCCGCGCTGGCTATGTGAAATCAAAAAGTCTGCAATTTCTTCGGCTTTATTAGTAATGATATAACAAAGTTTTGCACGTCCCATACCGAGAACGATAAGGTCGCTCACCTTTGCACTTACAAAAATCAAAATGAGCGCATACAAAATGTTAACAAGACCGCTGTGGAAGAAAGCACCCATAAGGACTACCGCGCCATCAAAAACTGCAACGTGTGTTGCGATGCTTCCAACGGGCAATAAACCGTGTGTTAAGCGCCCTAACAGCTCAGTACCGCCACTAGAAGTTTCATATTTAATGAATAAGCCAATGCAATACCTTGCAAAATTCCGCCGTAGAGCGATGCCAAAATGCCTTCATTTGTCAAGTTCACAAGCATCCAATCGTTATCGGGAAGAATTAAATCCCAAAACTCTGTTGCTAAACTTAAACAAGCGGTTGTGATGAAACATCTAACAATAAACTTCCAACCCATTTTCTTAAATCCAAAGATTAAGATAGGCAAATTTAGTGTAACGATAAACACACCTGTTGGAAGATCCCAAATCATATGTATCAAAGATGCTGCACCCGAAACACCGCCACCAACGATATTGTTGGGAATCAAAAATGCTTCAAGGCTGAGTGCGTAAGATAAGCAACCTAACACCATGAACATATATCTTTTAAATTCTCTAAGGAATATTTTTTTGTTCATATTCTTCCTCCGTACCGCCTTATTGTAACAAATAAAATAAAATAAGTAAATGTATTTAATTATGTATTTATTGAAAAATAAAATAAAACCCCACACTTTACCGCTCTTCCCATAGGGATTTTAATGGAATAATTTAAGAAACTCGACTTTTCATAAGTCGAGTTTTCTTTTATCCACTCCAAAGTGCTTGATAAATTTGTTTATAGGTGTTATAATAATTATGCCAAACTAACTTAATAAACGCAATCAGTGGTGTAATTTTTTTGCAAGGATAATCATATCTATTTTTGCCACAATAGTATTATTGAATTTGACAAAATGCAGATTCTACTTGTGCTATTGTGGTTACACCATTTTGCGTAAAGTTAGTTTGGCGACTATTGGAGTCTGTGTTTTTGTGCGCTTACTTCGGTAGGCGCACTTTTTATTTTATTAAATTTTTTTGGAGGTTTTGCAATGGCTTTAATTCAATGTTCAGAATGTGGAAAACAAATTAGTTCCAATGCAATGTCTTGCCCACACTGTGGTAATCCAATAAAAAAAACAAATGCAACTATTCCTGTATATGAAAACAAAACAGTTAAAGTTGTATGTTGGGGATTAGGTGGTTCAAACGCAATAATTGATCAGTTAAGCAACGAATTAAATTCTGGTTGGGAAATTGTATCAACAATTGAAGACCACTGGCGAGGTGGAGCGTTGCGTCATGTATACACAGTTGTGTTAAAAAGATTGCGCACTAATAACAATCCATCTTATTTTTCTAACTCATCTAAATCAACAGTTAATAAGGAAAAAGTAAACAGTGGTTGGACTTGTAAAAAATGCAGGGCTCATAATAATAGTAATACCATATTTTGTCGTAGCTGTGGAACTTACAAATAATATTATTCCAGTTACATGGCAAGTGTAGCACGGTAGTCTATCATTATGGACAAATGAAGACTACCGTGCCTTTCTATTTTCTATTCAATTTACACTAAATCGACTTTATAAACGATTTGTATTTTTCTTGGCGTATTCTTGTCTTTTGGCGAAGCCCCGATAATAATTCGTTCAATAAGTTCAACACTCATTGCTCTCGTTAATTCGGTTACGTTTAGATAGCGTTTAATTTTAGAAATAAACTCATCCACGTCTGCAACCGCCTGACTGCTTTTTGCAAGACTTTCGTTAAGTTCTTCAATCTCCGCCGTTAAGGTATTTTTCTCGTCGGTATATCTCGTTATTAGCATAACGCAAATATCTTCGGGAATTTTACCTTTAACTTTGTCAACGTAAGCGTTTTCGAGAAGCACGTCTAAATCCGTAAGCCGTTTACTTTTCTTCTTTAACTCGTTTTGGATAGACCTTATTTTCTCTTGCGAAAGTTTTTCACTTCTTTCAAGAAACGCGTTTCTAACGGCTGTTTCATCGGCTATTACCATATCAACCTTACTACGAATATCTGCTAAAATAATTTCCTCGATATCCTTTGCGTTGATATGATGACTAAAACAATAAGCCTTACCAAGCCTGTTATGGTCGCCACACTCAAACGAGCAATAAACTTTGCCTTTTGTTACCGAACGGCTCATTCGCATTTTACCGCCACAATCTTCGCAGAACATTAACCCTGAAAGAGCGTGAACGAATCCGCTTCGTTTCGTTTTCCGTCCTTGACTTACTGAGCGTAGCATTTCTTGTATTCGCTCAAAGGTTTCTCGGTCAATAATCGGCTCGTGTGTGTTCTTAATCACAAGAAACTCGCTTTCATCTCGATAAATGCGCTTATGGTTTTTATACGAAACGGTTGTTACACGTTGTTGAACTAAGTCGCCCGTATAGATAGGATTTTTTAATATCCATTTAACCGATTGCATTGACCAATACTTTAATCCACGACTATCGCCTTTCTTGCCGAACTTCTCTTGCATATAGCGTTGCGGGCAAGGAATACCTTCAAGATTAAGAACGTCTTTGATTTTACTCATAGAGTAGCCGTTTAATCTCATTTGAAATATTCGTCTAACAATACTTGCAGCAGGTTCGTCAATTATGGGCAATCGCTTGTCCTTATCCACGATAACGTATCCGAACGGTGCTTTTGGCGAGTGGTATTTTCCGTCTTTCGCTTGTGCGCGGATAACCGATTTTACCTTTTTACTCGTATTAGCGGCGTGCCATTCGTTAAACACGTTCATTATCGGCATCATTTCCATTGCACTGTTATCACGGTTAGCCGTGTCAACGTTGTCTTGTAGAGCGATAAAGCGTATTCCGAACGTTGGAAAGACGTAATCGAGATATTGTCCGACTTGAATATAGTTTCTACCAAAACGGGAAAGGTCTTTTACGATTATCGTATTGATTATCCCGTTTTTTGCATCGTCCAAGAGTTTCTGCACTCCCGGTCTTTCAAACGTAGTTCCCGATATTCCGTCGTCCACGTAAACGTCGTGCAAAGTCCAACTTTGTTCCTTAACGTATTTAGTTAAAATCAAGCGTTGATTTTCGATACTTGATGATTCGGCTTCTTGTCCATCGTCACGTGACAGTCTTGCATAAATTCCTACTATGTAATTTTTATTTTGCTTAGGTTTCATTTTTACCTCCTGAACCCAAGCGAGCTATTTTCACTTGGCAGTAGTATATCATATTTCCTCCTTATTTTCAAGCGTTTCCGCATAGGCTTTATCCGTTGCGATACGCTGTATTACTGTATTTATATCTTTCCCTCCAAGATAAAAACTCTGCACGAGATATTTTTTATCCTTAACCTTTCTCACTGCGGTAGTGGAAGGTGCGGAAAGATAAGTGTTGGTGTTAAGTTGCTGTTTAATAATTTTTTACCCCCTATAATTACTTTTTTAGTGATATTTAGTTTTCATAATTTTTTCTCCTTATTAAGTTGTTATTTAGTTGAAATGGGCGCAAGCAAAAATCGGGTTTCCCGATTGTTTTAAAAGTCAAAATTGCACGTTTTGGCAATTCCCTTTACCTGCTTGAAAAAAGCGGTAAATTGCCATTTGGTGCGGTTTTCTTAACCTGCTTACTTTTTTTGAGATTGCGCACCGCACCGAGTGGTTAAGTTTAGCCTCGCAGAGCCCACCACTTTCAAAGGAAAGTGTAGTGGGCTACACTTATCCGACTCTATAAGTTTTTGCTTGCCGTTTGTTTCCCATTTATGGTGGTCTAATTTTCATACTGTTGTCCTCCTTTTTTGAGTATGCTAAAAGCCCGTAACGTTTCCGTTACAGGCTTTCTCATTTCTCTATTTAGTTGAGAGTTTTGCCCTCTCACTTATATAAGGACACACCTTGCCGTAAATTATGCAAGGGTTTTTGAAAAGTTAAAAATTTTTATTTTTTTAAGGCTTCTAATCTTTCTCGCTCTTTCTTGGGTAAACTCTTAATTACCTTTTCAAGTTGTTCAGATATAGGGGTTGAGTTATCTTCTTTAATCACGAAGAATCCCAACTCTTTTTTAGCAAAGGCTAAAGTTTGTTTTGAGTATTTACTTTCCAAGTAAGGTAAAAAGGTTTTCTTAAAGTATTCCATAGGCGTTGTGTTTGCCTTCTTTGCGATTGCTTTAAGTTCTTTAATAAAGCGATTGTGTTTGCGTGGTTTCGGTTTTTTGAATAACTCTTGCCGTCTTTCTATTTCTTTTTGTAGGTGTAAATATAGCCATTGATATTCTAACGGCAAGTCGGTCATAAACTGCATAAAATACCCACGTGCGGATAAGTCTTTCAATGAAAACATCTCGGTATAAACGTTTCGTGCAGAATAATCTTCTAACTTATATCGCACCAAAAACTTTATGCCGTAGCGATATAACTCGCTTTCCGTGTAAAACCAACAACGGATTCTTTCATCTTCTTCGGGTAATAAGTTAGAAAGAAAATCTTCCATAGGACTATCGGATTTGATAATTTTTAATACGGGTCTAAATTGATATGGAATATAATCTATCTTTGCGGAATTAAGAGAATATAAAGAGTTTACATTTGGATTTAGTATAAGTCGTGAGGTTAAGAGAGCATTAACGTCTTTTGCCGTATAAAGTAATTGTTCTGATGGCGTTTCAAATAATTCAATTTGCTCATCAAAAAAAGTTAATGCTTTTCCATTAACCAAAACTTTATATTTAGTTGTTGTTCCTATGGTTTCAAGTGCTATGATTGCGCCGATAGCACCATTGTGTATAACTCTTACGGTATCACCAATTTTATACATACAACACCTCGTTAGTATAATTTGAACTATTATATCACAATAAATATGACAGTTTTGTCGTATATTTTAATTTCCTTCTTCGTAATAGTAAGAATAATCTATACCTTTCATAAAGATTTCACGGTCATCTATCTTATCGGTTAAGGCGTTTTTGATAAGAGCTAAAATCCCACTATAATCAACAACGCTTAATTTCATTGCCTCTAAATATTCGGTTTTATCAATCTTACTCCAATCTACGCATTTAGAAAGGTTTTTCTTAAGTATTAAGTCTAACCAAATACGAGTAGTTCTGCCGTTTCCTTCCATAAAAGGATGGGCAACGTTCATTTCAACGTACTTTCTAACGATTTCTTCTACTGTGCTTTCGGGCATTCTTTCAATAACAGCAAGCGTTTCGTCTAAATATCCAACGCTTGCGAACACAAAACCACCTTTCGAAATGTTTAACTTTCTAATTTGTCCTGCAAAATCATATAAACCACCGAAGAGATAAGCGTGGATTTGTTGTAAGCCGTTTATTGTTCCAACTTCAATATCGCTTATTAGTCCGCTTTCAAACATTTCGTAAGCCTTGTTCTTGCTTTGCTCATCAATAGAAGTGCCTTTCGTTTTAACCCATTTTAAGAATACGTCCGACTTTTTACTTGGAAGAATTGCTATAAGTAAATTTAACCCGTCGTCATCTATAACGTCCGTCAAATATTTCTTTCCGTCTTTAGCCGTCAATTTCAGTTGTCTACAAACTGAGGACAACTGATTATTTCTCTTTTTTAAGGTGTTCCAATATTTACGGGGGGCAGTACTCAAAGAGAGTGCTTCTATTATATCAACGGCACATAACCACCAACGAGAAGTTTCTTCATCCCACACAGAGCGAACTGGAACGTTGTCAAAAAATCTAATAGAAGTTTTAATCATTTTTGTCCTCGCTCACAATTTCTAATATATCGTCTAAAGCACAATTAAGGGCGCTGCATATTTTAAGGAGTATATCCATATGCACGGTTTCGTTTCTACCAAGCTTCGCCATAGCGGTAGTAGTTATTCCCGCTTTTAAGCGCAGGTCTTCTTTTCTCATATCCTTGTCAATAAGAAGTTTCCATAATTTTTTATAACTTGCAGCCATTTTTTTATCTCCTAAAAGGTTGTCTATAAGTCATTTTTATTATTATACCACATACAAACAATTTTATCAAGATATTCTCCAATATTTAGAGAAAGATATTTTGGTGAATTTGGATAAAGAAGTGCCACAAAACGAGGTAAAATCGAAGCAGGTAAAGAAAAGTGCCACAACTAACACTTTTATCTTAAAGCATATGGGAAACCCACATCTGTTTTAGAGCATAGAAAAAGAACTTGGATTTTTTACGCCCAAGTTCTCGTTTTCTTTTTAACTGATTGAAAGTTAAAGTATTTGTTTGTGAATTGCTCGCTTTTGTGAATTTTATTATTTGTCCATATTGTTGGTTTACGACACTATACTTTGCAAGCAAAGTCGTGTGTTTTGCAAAGCAAAAAAGAAAAGAGTAGCAAAATTTTTGCTACTCTTTTATAACGTCTAAAAAATCCCTAAGGGGCACGCCCTTTTTTGCGGGGTTTTAGTTTTTAAGAAAAATTATTTCTTTTTGGGAGCATAAGTGGTGTGCAACAATTTGTGTGCTTTGTGTCCGCCAATATCTCCAAGATAATTATCATAAAGTGCCTTAACGGTAAGGTTTTCGTGACTCTTTCTCTTTCTCATTGAAGCATCATCATCATACAAGCCCTTTGCACGAAGTCCCTTATAGTCAATTGCTGAACGAGTGAACGCGTCTACAAAGGGTTGACCGCCACCGTTGATACAACCACCAGGGCAACTCATAACTTCGATGAATTGATAATCTGCTTCCCCTGCTTTAACCTTATCACAAAGGCTTGCAGCGTTTTTAAGGCCACTTACTACGGCAACCTTAACTTCTACATCGCCTGCCTTATAAGTTGCTTCCTTAACGCCTTGCATACCGCGAACTTCCTTAAATTCAACATTTTCAAGGGTTTTGCCTGAAATAGTTTCAACTGCAGTACGAAGCGCTGCTTCCATAACACCACCAGAAGCGCCGAAGATAACGCCAGCACCTGTGTATTCAACACCGGGATTATCAGCAAGGCTTTCTTCTAAGTGCTTGAAACTTATACCAGATTCGTTAATCATACGAATAACTTCTTGAGTTGAAAGAACATAGTCAACGTTGCCGTCAAATTTTTCAAGTCTTGCTTCATCTTTTTTAGCAGAGCAAGGCATAATTGCAACGTGGATATGCTTCTTTTCGCCCTTATAAGAATCTTTTACCAATGATGCAAGCATTTGCATGGGTGAACGGCAAGAAGAAATGTTATTTAAGAGTTCGGGATATTTTTCTTCAGCAAAGGTTATCCAAGCGGGACAGCAAGATGTAAACATCGGGAGTTTTCCGCCATTTTTAACTCTTTCAATAAGTTCGTTAGATTCTTCCATAATGCAAAGGTCTGCACCAATATTGGTATCATAAATCTTATCAAAGCCCATTTCGCGAAGAGCAGTTACGAGTTTACCCATAACGTTTTCGCCTTCGGCTAAGCCTAATTCTTTACTCAAACCAACTCTAACAGCGGGTGCGATTTGAACTGAAACTTCAATTTCGGGGTTGCCGATTGCCTTCCATACAGCATCAGCATCATCACGAATGGTGATTGCACCGGTAGGACAAACTGCTGCACATTGGCCACAACCAACACAAGGTGAAGTAACAATGTCTTTATCAAATGCGGTTGCAATCTTCATTTTTGAACCACGGAAAGCGTAGTCGATTGCACCAACTCCTTGAACTTCATTACACATTCTTACGCACTTACCGCAAAGAATACATTTTGAAGGGGTGCGAACTATGCAGTTTGAAGACCTATCTTGCTTCATATCTTCATAGTTATTTGGGAATCTTACGTCTTCAATGTTAAATCTTCTTGCAAACTCTTGTAATCTGCACTTTCCGCTCATTTGGCAGGTCGTGCAATCTCTGCAGTGGTTAGCAAGCAAGAGTTCCAAAATCATTTTTCTATATTTACGAAGTTTTGCAGTGTTAGTTTTAACAATCATACCTGCTCTAGGAATAGTTGAGCAAGCAGCGTCAAACCTACCGCGTTCGTCTTCAAACATACACATTCTGCATGCGCCGTAGATTGAAAGTTCGGGATCGTAGCAGAAAGCAGGGATTTCGATACCAACTTTTCTTGCAAGTTCCAAGACGTTCTTTTCACCTTCGATTTCGGCTTTAATGCCGTCAATAATCATATATTCACTCATATTAAATCTCCTTTATCGCCTTGAAAGCGCAACTTGAAATACAAGCACCGCACTTAATACACTTCTTTTGGTCAATAACGAACGGCTTTTTGATTTCACCGCTAATTGCATTAACCGGACAGTTTCTTGCACACTTTGAGCAACCCTTACAAAGTTCGGGGTCGATTACGATAGTCTTTAATTTTTGGCAAGCGCCTGCGGGGCACTTCTTATCATAAATGTGCGCTCTATATTCGTCTTCAAAGTATTTAAGTGTTGAAAGTACAGGGCCAGCAGCAGTTTTACCTAAACCGCAAAGTGCAGTTTTAGAAATGGTTTCGCCAAGTTCTCTCAAGAGTTCAATATCGCCATCTTCACCCTTTCCGTCTACAATACGGTTAAGGATTTCGAGCATGCGTTTTGTACCTTCACGGCAAGGAACACACTTACCGCAAGATTCTCTTTGAGTAAAGTCCATAAAGAAGCGTGCAACTTCAACCATACAAGTTTTCTTGTCCATAACAACAAGCCCACCAGAACCGATGATTGCACCAACCTTACCAAGTGAATCAAAATCAAGCGGAAGGTCTAAATGTTCTTCGGTAAGGCATCCACCAGAAGGTCCGCCGATTTGAACAGCCTTAAATTCGCCACCGTTTCTTACACCGCCACCGATATCAAAAATAATCTCTCTAAGAGTCGTACCCATAGGCACTTCGATAAGACCGGTATTGTTAACGTTTCCGGTAAGAGCAAACGCTTTCGTGCCCGAACTTGTTTCCGTTCCCATGCTCTTAAACCATTGATAGCCTTTGGTAATAATTAGCGGAACGTTTGCAAACGTTTCAACGTTGTTAAGAACAGTCGGCTTATCAAAAAGACCGTGTTCAACGGTTCTCGGAGGTTTGGTTCTGGGCATACCACGTTTACCCTCGATAGAAGCGGTAAGTGCAGAACCTTCACCACAAACGAACGCACCTGCGCCACGATTGATATGAAGATTAAAGGAATAGCCAGAGCCTAAAATATTGTCGCCCAAAAGTCCAAGTTCAGTAGCTTGCTCGATTGCAAGGTTTAATCTTGCAACTGCAAGAGGATACTCTGCACGAACGTAAATATATCCTTCGGTTGCACCCGTTGCAATACCCGCAATAAGCATACCTTCAAGCATTGCGTGGGGGTTACCTTCCATAACCGATCTATCCATAAACGCGCCGGGGTCACCCTCGTCACCATTACATACAACGTATTTGGGGAAATTGTTTTGTCTTGCAACTTGTGCCCACTTTCTGCCCGCGGGGAATCCACCACCGCCACGACCACGAAGACCTGATTCGCTAATTTCGTTAACTATATCTTCGGGCTTCATTTCGAACAACACTTTTTCAAGTGCCACGTATCCGCCACGCGCAATATATTCGCCTATGTCTTCAGAGTCGATATGACCGCAATTTTCAAAAACGATACGGGTTTGTCTTTTGTAGAAAGGAATTTGCTCTTGAACAGCAAAGTCTGTATTTTGAGCATATACCAATCTTTGAATAAGCTCTTCATTTTTGATGGATTTTTCTACGATTTCTTCACAGTCTTCTACTTTAACTTTTGTGTAAAGCCAGCCTTGAGGGTCAATTCTAACAAGAGGACCCAACTCGCAGAAGCCGTTACAACCCGTCTTCTTTGCACCAATAGGATGGTCAACGTGCTTTTCAAGTGAAACTTGAACGTTTACCCCGCTTTTTTCGCATAACTCAACGAGTCTATTGTAAATATTTAAAGAGCCACCAGCGATACAACCGGTACCTGCACACACCAAAATCTTTTTTGCTTGCAAATCAAGTTCGGTCTTGCATTTTTCTCTAAATTCTCTCAATTCATTAACGCTAGTAAATTTAGACATTTTCAGCCTCCTTGATGGTCTTTATAACCTCTCTAACCTTTTCGGGCGTCATAGCCGAATGAACGGTTTCGTTAACCATCATTACGGGTGCTAAACCGCACGCACCAAGACAAGAAACGGTTTCAACTGTAAATAAAAGGTCTTCAGTTGTCTTTTGTCCTTCTTTAAGACCTAATTGCTTTTTCAATTCGTTAAGCACGGGAACTGAATGACGAACGTGACAAGCAGTTCCATCACAAACCTTAATAACGTATTTACCCTTTTGTTCCATTGAAAAATTTTCATAAAAGGTTACAACGCCGAAAATTTTTGCTTCACTAATATTAAGCTTTTCAGCAAGATAGGGGAAAATTTCCTTTGGTAAGTATCTAAAATGCTCTTGAGCTGATTGAAGAATTGCAATAAGAGAACTTTCTTTGTTGCCAAACTTTTCAATCGCACTATCAAGCACTGAGTAATCAAAAGTTTTGTTCATTTTTTGCTCCTTTGCTGTAATTTAATGTTTTATTTTTTAGGGCATCAAAGCCTCTCGATAATCGAAAGGCTTTTTTGCATTTATTTAGACAATTTTTCGTCGATTGCTTTTGCAGCGGTTTTTCCTGCACCCATTGCAAGAATTACTGTTGCAGCACCGGTAACCGCGTCACCACCAGCATAAACATATTCAACCGATGTTTCGCCGTTTTCATCAGTGATGATACCGCCGTGTTTATTTACTTCCAAACCTTCAGTTGTAGATTTGATAAGCGGGTTGGGCGAAGTGCCGAGCGCCATAATAACAACATCTGCTTCAATATCAAATTCGCTACCAGCAACAACAACGGGACGGCGTCTTCCAGAAGCATCGGGTTCACCGAGTTCCATCTTAACGCATGTGCAAGATTTTGCCCAGCCGTTTTCATCGCCGTTGATTTGTACGGGGTTGGTAAGAAGGTCAAAGATAATTCCTTCTTCCATTGCGTGTTCAACTTCTTCCTTTCTTGCAGGGAGTTCATCAAGAGTACGCCTATAAACGATATGAACATCACCGCCCAAACGCTTAGCACATCTTGCTGCGTCCATTGCAACATTACCGCCGCCTACAACGACGACTTTCTTACCTTTCTTAATCGGGGTAGAAGAATCTTCCCTATACGCTTTCATAAGATTGATACGCGTTAAGAATTCGTTTGCAGAATATACACCGTTTAAGTTTTCACCAGGGATGTTCATAAACTTAGGTAAGCCTGCGCCAGAACCAACGAATACTGCCTTAAAGTCGTATTCTTTAATAAGTTCTTCAATAGAAAGAACTTTACCGATAACCATATTAGTTTCGATTTTAACACCTAAATCTTTTAAGGTGTCGATTTCTTTTTGAACGATTGATTTAGGAAGTCTAAATTCAGGAATACCATAAACCAAAACGCCACCTGCTAAGTGGAAAGCCTCGAAAACGGTAACTTCGTAACCTTTTTTAGCAAGGTCGCCTGCACAGGTAAGACC
>JAZRIO010000018.1:0-88343 GCA_045645305.1 Christensenellaceae bacterium | reverse complement strand
TCCCTAAATACAACTACTCTAGGATACTTGTAAGGTGCGGTGTGATCTTTTACGTATTTTTGAATTTCTTTCTTTAATTCTTCGGTGGGTTCGGTGCCCTTTGTTAAAACGATACTTGCTTTAACTACTTGACCACGAACTTCATCGGGAACGGCGGAAACACCACACTCTAAAACATAAGGAAGTTCCATAATAACTGATTCGATTTCAAACGGTCCAATGCGGTAGCCTGATGACTTAATAACGTCATCAACACGGCCAACGTACCAATAGAAGCCGTCTTCATCACGCCAAGCAGTGTCGCCTGTGTGATAATATCCATCGTGCCATACTTCTTTAGTCTTTTCTTCGTCACGATAGTAGCCCATAAACAAGCCACAAGGTGCACCCTCACTAACATTGATAACGATTTCACCAACTTCACCAACCTTAACGGAGTTGCCGTTTTCATCAACGATATCCATATCGTAGATGGGTGCGGGTTTACCCATTGAACCAATCTTGTGCGGTTTGCCAACAAGGTTGCCGACAAGCATTGTGGTTTCCGATTGGCCAAAGCCTTCTTTAATTTGAAGACCTGTGAGTTTTTCAAACTGACTGTAAACTTCGGGGTTTAATGCTTCGCCCGCGGTTGACATATGTTGAACGGAAGAAAAATCGTATCTTGACAAATCTTCTTTAATTAACATACGGAGCATTGTGGGTGGAGCACAGAAGGTTGTGATTTTATGTTTAGCAAACATAGGCAAAATATCGGCTGCATCAAACCTATCAAAGTCGTAAACAAAGGTTGCCGCTTCGCAAAGCCATTGTCCATATAATTTACCCCACATTGACTTTGCCCAACCAGTATCGGAAATGGTAAAGTGCAAGCCATCGGGATCAACGTTGTGCCAGTATTTAGCAGTATGGAAGTGTCCCAAAGGATATTTGTGGTTGTGAAGCGCCATTTTTGGATATCCACTTGTTCCAGAAGTGAAGAACATAAGGAGTGGGTCGTCACCACAAGGTGTATCTTCGGTGCGCTTAAAGTTGGTGCTATACATAACATATTCTTCATCAAAATTGCGCCAACCTTCTCTAGTGCCGTTAACCATAATTTTGTGCTTCATATCAGGGCATTTTGCCATAGCGATTTCGGCTTGGTGCGCGGTGTCGCCATCGGCAGTACAAATAATTGCACTTGCACCTGCAGCCTTAAATCTGTACTCAAAATCGTGTTCTTGAAGTTGATTGGTTGCGAGAATTGCAATTGCGCCGAGTTTGTTAAGACCAATCATTGCAAACCAGAACTGATAGTGGCGCTTTAGAACAAGCACAACTCTATCGCCTTTCTTTATGCCGAGTGACTTAAAGTAGTTTGCGCATCTTGCTGATTCTTTCTTAATATCACTAAAGGTGATTCTTCTTTCGGTTTTATCCTTGCTAATGTGAAGCATTGCAAGTTTATCGGGTTCGCGGTCGGCAAGTGCATCAACAAGGTCAAACGCAAAGTTGAACTTTTCGGTGTTCTTAAATTTGATTGAAGTGGGCGTTCCTTCGCTATCTTCAACAACATCAATATAATCGTGATAAATTCTCTTTTTGCTGTCGATTGCCTTTTCCTTTTTGGGTGCTTTAGCAATCTTTTCAGCAGAAAGTTCAGGGATAGGCTCGCCTGTGGGGTTTAATACGATCGCATAGAAAATACAGTCCTTTCCATTAACCGCAATCATACCGTGGGGCACATCACTATCATAGTAAATGCTATCCCCCGGTCCTAAAACTTCCTTATGTTCGCCAATTTGAACCATAAGGTAGCCATCAACAACGATATCGCACTCTTGACCTGCGTGGGTTGTGAGTTCGATAGGCTGACCTTGTGCTTCATCACTATATTCACTCTTAACGTAAAGGGGTTCTGCAATACGGTTTTTAAACGCGTAAGCAAGGTTATGATAGGTCATACCGTGTGCATTTGCAATAACTTGACCTGCGCCCTTTCTAGTTACGGTGTAGCCTTTAAGTTTGGGGCTATAACCTTCAATAATATCGGTAACATTGACGCCAAGCGCGATTGCGCAACGATAAATAAAGGCAAAGTTAAGGTCGTTTTGCCCATTTTCACAAAGTAAATATTCTTGTTCGGTAACGCCCGTTTTTTCAGCCATTTCACTTGCGGAAAGGCCAACGATATCGCGAAGTTCGCGAATACGGCGCGCCATCTCTTTAATCTTTAAGTCAAGACCTGTCATTTGTTCCATAAAGTTCTCCTTTCATTTAGGGACAAAAAAACTCGCCCCAAAGCCTTTACTTTGAGACGAGTGAAAATCCATACACCGGCGGTACCACTCAAATTGCGGAATTCCGCCACTTATCAGGGTCTATCAACCCTTATACGTTAACGCAGTAGTCACGGAAGGGTTCTACTAATCAAATGACTTTCTTCCCTTCGGCTCAAAAGTTACAACACGAAAAGCCTTGTTCTGGCTTGCACCAACCGCCATATCTCTAAACAAAACTATAACGCGCCCTCTTCTTCAACGCCTTTAATTTGAAGTTATTTTAACATATACTTAAAGTTTTGTCAACAAAATTTAGCGCAAAATGTAAAAACGACACGGCTGTTTGCCGTGTCGTTTGTTTTTATTTTCTAAGGTCCTCTAAAATTTCCAAGCCTTTTTCGATAATGAGTTCAGCCGTTCCTGCCTTAAAGCCAGAAGAACGCGCTTCGTATCCACCCTCATCGTAAGAGTCTTTCATAGGATAATATCCTTCGCTACCGTTAGTTAAACAGCAAGGAAGAACGTAGTCCCAACCCTCTGAAGTTTTCAAGCCCCTACCAATGCCTGTAAAGGGTTCACCGGGGATACCGAAGAAAGCAACGTTGCCGATTGCGATTGCACCAAAGGGAAGGTGGAAGAAATCTTCCGCATTCTCTAACCTTACCATTCTTGCAGCTTCTGCAACAACTGTGGTGAGCATCATTGCCTTATAGGGAATTTCATCATCTTTACCAGCATTGTGAAGGTCGTTATATTTATGTGCCAAAACAAGTTGCTCTTTTGTTGCCTTGTTTGCAGGGATATCAACGATGTTCATAGAATATTTGATTGAATCAACGTCAACGTATGCAACTTTATCATAAACTTGCAATACAGCACCGGTTACAACGCGCGCAATGTATCTTGCGTGGCCGTATCCACGAGAGCAACCGTCAAAATCGTTGAACATATCGTTAAAGTCGCCAGCCTTGGGATGAACGTTAACGTGGTTTACGTCGCCTTGTGCGCCGTTGAAGAATATACATTTGGTATTATCTAATGCCTTTTCAACAAAAGTTCTTGTAAGTGCGGGCCAATCGCCTGAAATTTTGTTGCCACCAACAACGTCGGGGTGGTTTGCAAAGTGAACGAGAACAACTGTTTCAGCATTTTCTCTATCAAAACGAAGAACAACAACTCTTTCATCAACGTCACCGATAGGTGCTAAGATATCGGGGTTGTTTACGCCGGGGTTAGTTTTAGCCGTGCCGTCTTTCATACGGAATCTACGAACGAAGGCAACGTTGGGTGCCAAGCCTTGTCCCATACCCATTTTTGCGGGTTTTAAGTCTTCGATTGCAAATTGTGCAACGTCAGCAAACTTTCTTTCAACCATATTTACATAGTTGATTTCAATTGGGTCGTTAGAGATAGGAACACCGCGTTCGCCAAATTTAGGACCAGTGTGAGTGTGGGTTGCAGACATAAAAATTGCTTCTGCTGGAACACCCGTTCTTTCAGTTATTGCCTTTTTAAATCTCTCAACATAAGCCTTTTGAAGCCCGCAATGGTCAATACTCATAAAGAGAACTGTTTTGTCGTTAGACTTAATTGCCGTTGCCAAAACATACAAATCATCAAGCACGCCGTCGGCAATGCGTTCTTTATAATATCCTGCAATTTGAATTCCCATAGGTGGGGTCACAACTGCTCTTGCATATCCTACTTGTAAATTATTAGCCATAATAATTCCTCGCATTTAATTTGCTAAATACAATTTACCACCCATATAACTTTTTGTCAATCGTTTTGTGTACAAAAACATAGCCTAATGCTGCAAATATTTTTTATTACACAAAAAAGGCAACCCATAGGGTTGCCAATCATTAAATTTCAATATCTCTTACGCTATCTAATAGGTAGGTCGGTTTTTCTACCCCAACCGCCTTTTCGACTTCTTCAAAAGTAACTTCACCACTTAAAACGCACACGGTATCCACCCCAGCGTTGTTACCCGATGCAATATCGGTATAAAGCCTATCGCCCACAACAACAGTTTGCTCTTTTGTCGCGCCGAAAATTTGCATTGCCTTTTGCACCATAGTAGGTTCGGGCTTGCCGATAAACACTGGCTTTTTGCCCGTTGCGCGCTCTATGCTTTGGCACATTGCACCGCAATCAGGAATATATCCAAACTCTACGGGGCAAACCCAATCGGGATTGGTTGCATAGTAAGGTAAATCGTGGAGAGATAACATCTTGCAAGTGTTATACACCTTTTCGCCAGTAAATTCGGGGTCAAAGCCAACCACAACAGCCTTTGCAAGCGCATTATATTCAGTGGTGATATTAAGCCCTTCTTTTGTAAATTCATCAATCAAAGATTTTGTGCCTTGAAGGTAAATTAGGTCTTTGCCGTGCTTTTCCTTTATTAGTTCCACCATTGCTTGTGATGAAGTGAAAAAGTTGTTGTCGCCAACCATTGTTAAACCAAGGCGGTGCATCTTTTTAACGTAATCTTTTACCGATTTAGAAGAATTGTTGGTAATAAAAACGTAGTTTGCTCCCTTACTTGATATTTTCTCTAACATCTCTTTAACTCCGTCAAAGAGTATGTCTCCTAAATACACAGTTCCGTCCATATCAAAAAGGTAGAGTTTTTTGTCCTTTAAGGTGTTAACGGTTTTACCTAAACAATCTTTCATATTTTTCTCCTAATCAATGTTTGAAGTGGCAATTAAGTTTACGCCATCAGCAATGTTTTCTTTAATAATATCCCCAATTTTTACAGGGGTTTTTACTTTTATTTGGTTAATTTTTCCCATTACTTCAAAGATTTCTGCCTTTTTTATCGGTGAATCGGTCTTTACGGGAAGCATTTTTCCATCATCGGTTTTAACGGTTGAAGTGACTATTCGCATTGGGCAAACCACTTCGTTCTCCGCGTAAATTTTCCCACGAGGACAGCCGTTACCGATAATTTCAACACACTTTTCGTTTTCTATTTTGGCTTGTATTTGGCAACCCATTGGGCACTCTATACAAGTTAAATTTTTTACTATCATATATCCCCCTCCACTAACACTTCAATCGCACAAACAATTTTGTCTATCTTTTCCTTTGTTAATATAAGGGTTTCCATCTCACCGGGGGCAACGATTTTTTTGTTCTTTTTAACAAGAATTTCATCGCCACATTTAACGGTAATCGTGCAGTCCTTAAGCATTTTTGTCGGGCGGAAAAAAAGTTTAATATTGCCGTCAATATTCTTATCAATCTTTTGGGGCACAACGTATGAAACGTTTTTACCGTTTTTCACATCAACAGTGTCGCGCTTTTTATTTGCCTTTTTAACATATTCACAAGCATAAGCGCCAGTAATTTCGGCTTCTTCAGAAACAAAATCAACCAAATCGTGCACTTGCAAAACGTTTCCGCAAGCAAAAAATCCGTCGACAAGCGTTTCTCTTGTTTGATACACTATTGCCCCGCGCGTGTTTTGTGCAAGTGGGATATTTGCGCTTTTTGAAAGTTCGTTTTCGGGAATAAGCCCAACCGAAAAAAGCACAGTATCGCAATCAAAATAAATTTCCGTGTTGGGTATTGGTTGCCTATTTTGGTCAACCTTGCTAACAACCACACCCGTAACGCGTTTATCCCCTTCGATTTTGGTTATGGTATGGCTTAAATAAAGTGGAATATCAAAGTCATCAAGGCATTGCACGATATTGCGTTTTAAACCGCTTGAATAAGGCATAATCTCTAAAACGGCTTGAACTTTTGCGCCCTCTAAAGTCATACGGCGCGCCATGATTAGACCTATATCACCAGAGCCTAAAATTACCACCTTTTTACCGGGCAAAAAGCCTTTAATGTTAACAAACTTTTGCGCCGTTCCCGCAGAATAAATACCCGCAGGGCGACTTCCCGCAATATTTAATGCGCCACGGCTTCGCTCACGACAACCCATTGCAAGTATTATTGCTTTGGCTTGCAAGGTAAACACTCCTTTAGCAGAGTTAATTGCAGTAATTTTTTTATTCTCCGCCATAGAAAGCACGGTGGTTTTAAGCATTACTTCAATATTTCTTGTCTTTAATTGGTCGATAAAGCGGAAGGCATATTCGGGACCTGACAAACTCTCTTTGAATCTATTAAGCCCAAAGCCGTTATGTATACATTGGTTAAGTATTCCGCCAAGGCAATCTTCTCTCTCTAGAATAAGAACACTTTTTGCGCCCTTATCATAGGCGGATATTGCAGCAGCAAGCCCCGCTGGACCACCACCGACTACTATTATATCATATTTTTTCTTCATTTGCACACCCTTAAAAGAATTTCCGAGCCTTTTCCCTTTTTTGTCACTTCGGTCAATGCGATGTTTTGTTCTTTTGCAATTAAATCGGCAATGTACGGCTGACAAAATCCACCTTGACACCTACCCATACCGCTTCGCGTGCGACGCTTAACGGCATCAATATTTTTTGCGGGGGGATTTGTGCGAATCGCGTGCAAAATCTCGCCTTCGGTTATTTGTTCGCACCTACAAACGATTTTGCCATACGAACTGTCTTTTTTAATAATTTTGTTCTTTTTCTTAATGGAAAGGTCCTTAAAATAACTCTCGCGCTCTCTTTTGCCGTTAAATTTTTTATTTTTAACCAACTTTATTTGTTTTGAAACCAATTCTTCAACCACAAATTTTGCTATTGCGGGGGCGGAAGTTAATCCTGGTGACTCAATGCCCGCACAGTGTATCACACCCTTGGTGTTTTTACTCTCTTCAATTATGAAATCGTTGCGATTTGAGTATGCGCGCGCACCTGCAAAAGAAGTTATAGTGTTAAATAACGGCGCTTTTTCCAAAATGGTGTTAACCTTTTCGATAACAAATGAAAGTCCTTTTGCACTTGTATCTATATCTTCTTTTTCCGTTTCTTCTGCGGTAGGTCCAAACAAAATATTGTTATCAACCGTTTGTGTTGCTAAAATTCCTTTACCCGCTTTAGTCGGCACAAAGAATAAGGTGTGAGAAACAAAACCCCCACTTTCTCTATCGAGCAATATATATTCGCCCTTTCTTGGTTTAACTTCTATATCGCTATCGCCAACGAGACTTGCAATTTTTCCGCTTCCAAGCCCTGCACAGTTGATAATAATCTTGCTTTCAATCTCATCGCCTAAAGCCGATTTTGCTATAAACTTGTTTTCTTTTTTAACAATATCCGCAACTTCAAAGTCGGTAATAAGAGTTGCGCCGTTATCCATTGCGTTGCCGATAGATGCGATTGTGAGTTCATAAGGACAAACTATACCGCTCGTTTTAGCATATAGCGCGCCAACCGCTTGATTAGAAACATTAGGCTCTAACCTTTTTAGTTTGCTTGCACCTATAATTTCTAAACCCTTAACTCCGTTAAGTTCGCCACGATTTTTTAGTTGCTCTAAAATATCCAATTCTTCTTTAGAAAATGCAACAACCAACGCGCCGTTGTTTTTATATTTTACACCTAGTTCTTTGGTGTAACCTTTCATCATCTTGTTGCCAAGCGCGTTAAACTTTGCCTTTAAGGTGTTAGGCACTGCATCAAACCCCGCGTGAACTATACCGCTGTTGGCTTTGCTTTGCCCCATACACACATCGTTTTCCTTTTCAAGTAAACAAACAGATAATTGATATTTTGTTAATTCGCGAAGAATAGTTCCGCCTATTACTCCACCACCGATAACTAAAACGTCAAACATTATTGCTCCTTTTTAGCAGTTGACTTTTTCTTTTTGTTATATTATAATACTTTTAATCAAAATGAGCATAATGCTTTTCTCTTTTTGCTCATTTGACAAGTAATTTTGAAAAATGCGCAACATTTATGCGCTCAAATTTATATTTTGCGTGGTGAATTATGAAAACAAATCATCAAGAAAAAATACTTAAACTGTTAGAAGAAAACCAATTCTTGAAAGTTGAAGAAATTGCGGAAAAAGTCTTTTTAAGTCCATCTTCGGTAAGGCGAACGCTAAACTCACTTCAACAAGCGGGACTTATTAGTAGAACTCACGGCGGTGCTAAAATAAACGATGAAAATAATTTTTCGCCAAGTTTTACCTTCCGTATCCACCAAAACAGTTTTGAAAAAAAGAAGATTGCCTTATCCGCTATTAAACTTATCAAAGATGGCGACGTGATTTTTCTTGATGGAACAACTTCTGCCTTTTTTATTGCTGAATATTTGACCGAATTTGATAATATCAAGGTTATAACAAACGGTATTGACACCCTTTCTCTTCTCTCTAAAAAAGGGATTACCGCGTATTCAACTGGTGGGCAAGTTTCAAGGGAAAACACTTCGGTATTAGTTGGAAGATATGCTGAAAACACCATTTCAAACTTCCACGCAGACATTGCCTTTTTCTCTGCGCAATCAATTGATAATAACGGCGAAATATACGATTGCTTTGAAGAAGAAAATTTTATAAGGCGCGCAATGATAAAGAACTCCAAACTGAAAGTGTTTTTGTGCGATGATGCAAAGTTTAATAGAACTTCCCCCTATCGCCTATGCTCTATTAACGATATAGATTATCTAATCAGCAACACCGATAGACAAGATTTTATTCCAAAAGATAAACACATAAGAACTGATATAAACTAATAAAAAACCCCTTATACCTAATGGTAAAGGGGTTATTTTTTTGTTAAAGATTATCTAACGCTAACCTTAATGCTAAATTGGAGTTTGCCTTTTTCTTTAATCTCGCTCTTTTGTCCGTGCATAAGCGCGTTATAAATGGTATCGTATCCAGCCGTGCAAGGCTCTAAACCGATGCAACTGCAGTTGTTAAGATATCCGTGGTTAAGCCAAAGTCCAAGGTAAGAAAGTTCTTTGCTAAACTCCAATAAAAAGGTTTTGCCGTCCGCATAGGTAAAGCCAACTTCTCCGCCCGATAACTTTTGGGGGAAGTAGATTTTATAGCAATGCCCGTCGGGTGTTTTATCAAAGGTGAGCATTTGTTCACTTAAAGGAAGTGTTGAACCACTTTTTGCAAACTTTTGCTTTACATCTGAAACAAGGTCAATCTCATCTCCCACATTAAAGGGTGTTAAAACCTTTCCACCGCCCGATATATCTATCAAGCAATGCGCCACCCAAACACAAGGGAAGTCTTCTAAAAGGTTTTCAATCGAATACTCAATAAACAAGTCGCCGTCCTTTTCGGTTATAGTCTTTTTATAAGCATAGCCGAGTTCGGTTGAGTTGGTGGTTAAAACCAAACTGTCCTTATTTATTTGGTATTCAAAAGGCAAACGGCAAACTTCGCCGTGGTCGGGGTAATATTTACCCGCTCTGCTACCTTCTTTAACGGTTATAGGGTCTATTGTTGGAAACATATCGTCAAACCCAGCGCACTCGGTCTTTTCAAAACTGCCATCCATTGATAAGTGCAAAAACTCTTTTGAGGGGTTTTGAACAAGATATTCCTTTCCCCCCGACACAAAAGAAGCCATTTTGCCACCTTCTTTTGGCAAGAAGTGCGCGATTGAATTTTTTGTTTCAACAACAACTGATTCAATATTTTTGTAGTTAGATAAATATATCTTCATATTATTCGGGTAAATATCTCTTTAATGGCAAGTGGTGTGCTTGTTTTAACACGTTAAAGCCTTCTACATACCCTGTATCGCATTGAAGACCGCGCGCTCTTGCAAACACCTTAATGTTTTCCGAAGTATCGATATTATCGTGCACTTTAAGCCACTCAATTTGGCTCTTATGGCACTCATACATCTTTACCTTTGTGTCAATAGTATCAGTAATATCAACAAAAATTTCAGGGAAACTGTTTACCGCGTGGGTGTTTTCCGCTGTGAAAATAGGTGTAAACTTATCGAACACGGGATATTCAGGGTGGTCGGTGGGATAATGGCTAACGGTTGCAGCCATTGTCGCATCAAACGCGATAGTGTGGGTTATGCTATGGTCAACCATATATTCATCAGCACCGTGTGTGATGATAAAATCAGGTCTGCACTTTCTAATAACGTCTGAAACGCGTTTTACAAGCAAGTCGTAATTTGCGCGCAAAAACATATCGTCTACACCGAGATTGATATATTCCGCACCGATAATTGAAGCCGAATTTTTTGCTTCTTCAAGTCTAATTGCAGCGATTTCTTCTTTGGTATATACCTTATGTCCTGCACTGCCGTTACCGAGCACGCACATAGTAACCTTATCGCCACGCTTTGCGCACTTTGCAAGCGTTCCGCCCGCATTGATTTCTAAATCATCAGGGTGACAACCAATTGCTAAAACATTCATAATTATCTCCTATATTTGTTGAGTACTTCCATGTTGAGTTCTACGCCGATACCAGGAAGGTCGGGAATAGTAACGTAACCATCTTTGTCAAGTTGGAAGTGGTGTTTAACCAAGTTTTTAGAAAGAACGGTTTCTTGTGCACAGTATTCCAAAATGTCTGCATTGGGAATTGCTGCGATAAGTTGTAAGGTTGCACCGATAAGAATACCAGTTTTAAATGCGTGCGGAATAAGTTTCTTACCACGGAGTTGTGCCATATCTGCAATCTTTTTAGCCATAGTAATACCACCGCAACGGCTCATATCAGGTTGAACGATGTCAACTTTGCCGTTTTCTAACATATCGTGGAATTCATACATTGTACCGAATTCTTCACCAGATGCGAGTGAAATGTTGATGTTATCAGCAAGTCTACCGAAGTCGGGTGTTCTATCTGGTGCGAACGGTTCTTCAAGCCAATAAATCTTTTGCTTTTCGTATTCTTTAGAAACACGGAGCGCATATTTATAGTCAGTCCATCTCATACCGATGTCAATCATAAGTTTATTGTCGCCAACTGCTTGACGGCAGTATTCAACAAGTTTAATATCCTTTTCTTCGCTTTCGCCGAGTGCGCCCCAACCGAATTTATAGCCGTGGTAGTTGCAGTCTGCTTTGTGGTGAGCAACCAATTCATCGATTTCTTCTTTCGTTCCGGGCATCAATACTGAGCAGTATGCGGGGATTTTATCTCTAAACTTACCGCCGATGAGTTTGGAAACGGGAAGGCCGTATTTTTTACCAGTGATATCCCAAAGTGCGATGTCGATACCACTCATTGCGTGGATACCAACGCTTCTTCTAGTGTAGTAGTAACTATAATAGTACATTTTGTGCCAGAGATATTCAACGTTAGTGGGGTCTTCGCCGATAAGAATTTCTTTAAGACCTCTGCATTGGTCGTGCGATGCAGGTGTTTCAACGATAGCCTTAACAACTTCGGGTGAAGAGTCAACTTCGCCAATACCGGTAATGCCTTCATCAGTGTGAACGAGAATAACCGCGGTGTCTTGACTGCCGTCACCAATCATTTTAACTTCGTCTTGTCTTACAACAACAACTTCAACGTCTGTAATTTTCATGTTTATTTCTCCTTAATTTTTCTTAAAATTTTATTATTGCTTTAATTAATTTTCTATCGTGATTTCTATAAAGGTCAAACGCCTTGTCAATCTCATCTAAAGTAAAGGTGTGCGTTACCATCTTTGCAATATCGAGTTTACCGTTATCAATCATCTCTGCTAATGGATACCACGCTTTGGTGTTACCAACCGCACCGAGATAGGTTATTTCTTCAGTAATCATTTTCTTTACGGGAACGGTAACCTTTTCATCATCACCGGGTATTCCGTACTGAATTATCGTGCCACCTTTTGCACAGTAATCAAAGGTTTTTTCGATAACCGTAGGTGCGCCCGTTGCTTCGATAACAAGGTTTGCCTTTTTGCCGTTGGTTAACTTTATCAGTTCTTCTTCTACATACATTGTTTTAGAGTTAAGCGCGTGCGTTGCACCAAATTCTAACGTTAACTTTGCCTTGTTCTCATCGCGAACAACCGATATAATCTTTCCTGCACCCATTGCCTTTGCAACCATAATGTATGCAAGTGCGGCAGGGCCATTACCAGTTACTAAAACGGTGCTGTTGAGTTCTACACCAACTCTCATAATCGATTCGGTTGGGCAAACGCAACTTTCTAAAATTGCGCCCGCTTCATCGCTAACCTTGTCGCTAATAGGCACGATTGCAGAGATTGGCACTTTAACATATTCGGCATATCCGCCGTTATGCGGATAATACCCTATTTCCGCACTTTCTGTGCAAAGGTATTGCTTGTTGTTTTTACACATATCACAATAACCGCAACCAAGTGAAGTTGCAATCACGCAACGCTGACCTATCTTAATATCCGTTCTATCGGTGTTAAGTTTATAAACTTCACCGCAAATTTCGTGGCCTTGTACATTTGGGGTTTTGCCGATTTTGAGTTTGCCCGATATTATGTGAAAATCGGTTACGCAAACACCAGCAGCCCTAACTTTAATAAGCGCCTCATCTTTTTTTAGTTCGGGAAGTGGCAAGTCTTGAATTTCAATCTTGTCCACGCCTGTCCATACAGCCGCTTTCATTAATTAAATCTCCTTATTTCCTATTTTTTCGCCCATAACTTCGCCAAGAAGTTCCTTGTAGCCAAACGGGAAGGTTTTGCTATCGGCCTTTCTTAATTGTGGCATAAACCACTCTTGAATTTCTCTTGCTCTCTTGTAATCGCCCTTTTCCATCGCTGAATAGAGTTCAGAGATTTCATTGGGGTAAATTGCACCGAACGCGGTGAAACTTCCAACACAACCTGCAAACAAAGCGGAAATCAAAATATCGTCCGTACCCGTAAGCACCGCAACGTTTTTATCCTTTGAAACGTCGAGTTGGTGCATAAGCCTTTTCATGTTTGCACTGCTATCTTTTGTGCCGATAATGTTTTTATGGTCAAAGAGTTCATACGCGGTTTTAAGTTCGATTTCTTGGGTAAAGAAAGGAATATTATATAAAACCACAGGAATTGGTGAGTTGTCGGCAACTTCAATAAAATATTGCTTTTTTTGTTCAGCAGTGTAAGTAAAATAGTAAGGCGGGCAAACCAAAATTGCATCAGCGCCAACTGAGTGGGCATACTTTGCAATGTCAACCGTGTCAACCGCGTTGCCCGTGCAAGCACTTGCAATAAGTTTTTTGCTCGGTTCTTTATTGTCGGCAACAAGTTTGATTGCACGCTTTTGTTCTTCTATAGATAATTGGATAAACTCTGCCGTGCTTCCGTTAACAACAAAGCCAGATACACCCGTTCCGTTAACGCGCTTTACTTGTTTAATAAACACTTCTTCATCAATTTTGTTGTCCTTAAACGGCGTCATCAAAACGGCGAAAGGTCCTTTTAAAAATTCTCTCATTGTAAAATATACTCCTCTATTTTTAAGGGCAAAAGACTTTCAAATAGGTTTTCCGCCCCGTCTTTACTAATTAAATAATCGTTTTCAAGCCTAATACCACAACCGTCGTAAAGTCCTGATTCTATGGTGAAGTATTCCCCCACGTTTACCTTGCCCACTTTTTCTTTCAAAAACTGTGGTTGAAGCATAGCGCGCGTGCCGATTTTGTGCCCCGCGTGGTGGATAAGCGTGTATCCGTTGTCTTCATAAACAGCATTTACTGCGTTATAAACTTCTAAAGCCTTAACGCCACCTTTTAACACCCTTTCCCCACTTCTGATAGACTCTTTTATCATCTCAAAAACTTCGCGCTGTTTTTTTGTTGGCTCGCCAATAAAGAAAGTTCTACAAACGTCACACCAAACTCCGTTATATCTAACGCTAATATCAATAAGCAAGGTGTCCCCGTCTTTTCCGCTTACGCCACTACTAACCCCGTCTATATTAAGAGTGTCTTTCCCAAGCAAAAAATCGTACTTAAAAGCACAACCCTTTAGCCTGCTTTTAATAAAGGTTAAAAAACGCTCTCTAATAAGGTCAACACTGGCATTAGTTCTATATTCGGTTTTTAAGTTTTTATACGCGTCTGCAACGCACGACAATATCTTATTTATCATAAATTCACCAAATAATCGCCTATAATAATATTTTAGTTGCTTTATAGAAAAAAGTATAGTATAATTTATACAAAAATATGGTAATTTCTTACCGAGAAAAACGATTATGATAAACACACCAAACATTTTTCACAAAAAAACTCAAGAACTTTTAATGAACTTTCACAACCTTACTGGTATGAAGATTTGTCTTTACGACGCATCGGGCAATGAACTTTACTATTACCCACAAAAACTTTCAGGTTTTTGTTCGCTCGTTAGGGAAAATGCCGATATGGATTCGGCTTGCAAAAACTGTGAAAGGCGGGCATTTTCCGAGTGCAAAAAAACACAATCCCACTTTACATATACCTGCCCTGCGGGGCTTTTAGAGTGCGTTACGCCTATATTATACGGTCAAAACGTGCTTGGATTTATTATGATTGGGCAAATGCGAAAAAAGGGTGATGATTTTAAAAAGATTAAAGCACTTCTCCCCCAAAAAAATATTAATAGATTAGAGCAAGAGTTTAACGAACTGCCAAAAATCAGCACTGATAAAATTAATTCCGCCATTTGCATATTGGATGCACTTGCAAGTTACGAATACTTAAAACAAACAATTAATGAAAATGAGCAAAAGATTGATATACAAATTTCTAACTACGTAAACGCCAATTTAGGCGGTGATTTGTCCGTGCAAAAACTATGTTCAATTTTTCACCTATCCAACAACGAACTCTACTCTATTTTTAAGGAATATTTTATGTCCACCCCCGCAGATTATGTTAAAAATAGAAGACTTAACGTGGCTGGGGATATGCTACAAAAAAGCACCTTGCCCGTGTTTGCGATTTGCAAAAAAGTGGGATTTTTCGACTATAACTATTTTTCTAAAGTGTTTAAGAAAAAATTTGGAATTTCTCCAACAAAATATAGGAAAAGTGACCTAAATTCTTAAAATAAAGCACATTTATTTCGCCACCATTTTTACGCGTGGCGATTTTTTTAATTTTAAGAGTAATTTTTGTAAAAATTACTTGTAGATTTTTGTCGAAAGGTGTATAATGGGGGTATGTTTAACAATCAACACATTTGGTATATGGTAATTTCTTTTACAATCACAGCAATTTTGCTTGTGCTTTGTGGGATATTTATCAAAAAAGACAAAAACAAAAACTTAATTTTACTGCTTTCCGCAGTCATTACCGTTGCTATCCATTATAGCGACCTTTGGTATGGATATTTTGCCAATAACGGTGAAGAAACCATTTCAGGTACTCATATCCTCCCAATGTATCCGTGCAACGTGGTAATGTGGATGTTGCTTGCTGCAAGTTTAATCAAAAACAAAAAAAGCATAGGCTTTAAACTTCTTGCCGATTTTTGCTTTTACGCTGGTGTAATTTGCGGTGTCGTTGGCATTATGTTCAACATCAACTTTGACAACACCCCCACACTTAAAGACTATTACGTGCTTAAAGGACTTTTAAGCCACTCTACAATGCTTTTCGGTTGTATTTATATAATGGTTGGCAGGTTTATAAAGATAAGGGTATCAAACATTATTGGCATAACAGCAGGGCTTGGAGTGTTTGTTCTTTGTGGCCTTCTCGTTAACGGGTTGTTTGCTTTGTTCGGCATGGAATCACCCGACGGAATGTTCTTATATTCTAACCCCTTGTTCCCTGTTTCCCCTATGCTTTTAGGGCCGTTTGCTATACTCTTGCTTGCTGGAATTCTTGCATTAGTGGAATTAAGGCTACCGAAAGAAGAACGCTGGTATTCTTTACTAAAGAAAAAATTTGCTAAAAGCAAATAAAATAATAAAATTTTAAGGAGAAACTTATGAGAGATTTATTTTTCAAACTTTTTGAGATGTCTCACTTTAACACAGGCATTTCAATTACCGCCTTTTCTCTCTCACACATCGTATATCTTTTATTGATTGCCGGTGCTATCGTGGGATTGTTCCTTTCATTTAGAAAGAAAGGTGAAGAAAAAACCGAAAAGGTTTTAAGAATTCTTGCATATGCGCTCACCATTTCATATCTTTCAGACTTCTTTGTGCACGACTTTGTTTATGGTGGACTTAATATGGATAAACTTCCTTTCCATATTTGCACTGTACTTTGCCCCATCGTTGCGTTCACACAATTTAATAAGCGCTTCAAAAAGTTCCTTGAACCTGTTGCAATGCTTTCAATCGTTGCTCCCTTGATGTACATTTGCTACCCCGCAAGTATCGGTGATGGCGAACCTTGGTGCTATCAAGCAGTTCAAACTATGTTCTATCACGGAACCTTGCTTGCTTGGGGTATCTTGAGCGTTGCTTTCGGCAAAGTTAAACCCCAACTCCAAAATTGCTGGAAAGGTCTTATCCTTTTACTCATCATCACCCTTTGGGCAAAACTCGGCAACATCTTGCTTGAACACAACTGGTTCTTCCTTAATGAAGATGCTTTCTACATCGGATTAGTTGCTGGCGGAATTATCCCCAAGTGGTCACTTATGATTATCAACCCCGTTGCTTTCTTCCTTGTAATTCTTGCTGTTTACGGCATCATCTACGGAGTTAGAGCAATCGTTAAAAAATGCAAAAAGCATAATTAAATTAAAAATAAAAAAGACAGGTTAAAGCCTGTCTTTTTTTGTTTGGTTTTATTTAGCCCCCAACAAGAAACTGCGATAAATCGCAGGACTTTGCCCATCAAGATATGCCCGTCAAAGGCGACAGAACTTGACACCCTTTCTTCTCATCAAAGGAAAAAAAGACCGCAAAATGCGGTCTTTTTTGGTACTCCCTGCGGGAATCGAACCCACAACTAGCCCTTAGGAGGGGCTTGTTATATCCATTTAACTAAGGAAGCAAATATTTATTAAGTATTAATTCATGTTAAATGGATGTAACAATGTTAAGCCGAGCACCTTGGTGCGAACGCCATCGAGCCTCGCTCGATATATCCATTTAACTAAGGAAGCAAATATTATTTTTACCATAAATAATTTATCACTAACTTTAATTTTTGTCAACTATAATAAGTGTAATAAAGTTTTTCCGTTAAAATTAATACCAAAAATTATACTTTGATTTTTATTCCGCGTAAAAACCAACATTTTACTACCAATAAAAAGACAAAAGCAGTATTTTTTACTGGATATAGTTGCACCTTAGGAGGTATATAATCATAGCAAAAAGGAAAACATTGTATTGCTTTAAGCATTAACACCACGCGCAAAAAATACATATTTTGATAGTGGGAAGACTTGAAGCATTGGAGACACTATGATTAAAAGAGGAGAACTTTATTATGCCGATTTAAGCCCTGTTGTTGGTAGTGAACAAGGCGGTGTTAGACCAATTTTGGTGGTGCAAAACGACACGGGCAATAAATACAGCCCAACCATTATTGCCGCGGCGGTCACAAGCCAAATAAACAAGGCAAAACTCCCCACGCACATTGAAATTTGCGAGGGTGAGTTTGGACTTAACAAAGATTCGGTTATATTGTTAGAACAGATTAGAACACTTGATAAAAGGCGGTTAAAAGAGCGGATTGGCGAACTATCCCCCGTTGCCATGCAAAAGGTCAACACCGCCCTTTTAATAAGCCTTGGCTTTAACGCGCAAATAAACCACACGGCAAACTAAAAAGAACTGCGCTAACAGTTCTTTTTTTATTTATGCTTATTATTATCAAGTGAACAACCTTGCATTTTAACAAGTATATAATTTTACTATAAAATGCTATTTTTTACTATATAATGAATAAAAATAAAAACCACCGAGTTCGGTGGTTTTTTTATTAGATAATTTCAATTACTTCTTCTTTTAATTTTCTCTTTTTTTCGCGGATAGCAATGTCAGAATAGCCAAGCGCCACCGCAACGTTGCAAAGTTCGCCTTCTTTTAAGCCAACCGCATCGCCTATAAGGTTTTGGTCAACCATGCCAATAATGCAACTTTCAACCCCCATACTCTTTGCCGTTAAGGTTATATACGCTAAAAGTTCGCCCACATCGTACTTAACAAAGTGGTTGCGGTCAAACCTAACCCCTTCTTTTAAGGTGGCTTGTTTTTCAGCAACAACTATAAATGCCTTTGCCCCGCTTAAAAACTTGTTGTGACCGTTTAAGCCAAGTGCTTCAGCCGTTTTTTTGATTCTATCGGGCGAAGTAACAACGTACATATTCCAAGGCTGAGAATTACAGGCTGACGGGCATAGCATAGAAAGTGTTGCTATTTCTTCAACAATTTTTTTATCCAAAGGTTTATCATTAAAATCTCTACAAGATTGCCTTGTTCTAATAAGTTTTTCAAAATGTTCTTTCATACTTATCTCTCCGTGCGCTTTTTATTATTATATAAATATTCACAAAAAAATCAAGCCTATAATTGCAAAGCCTTTTCTTTTTTATACCGCTCAACCGCTTGAAGATATTTTTCCGAAAGACTTAAATTATACCGCTGTTGTTCATCATAAGATAGCGATTTATAATACTCTAAATCGGTAAGGCGACCTATCGCGTTAGAAACTTCGCCTTCTTCATCAAGCAGTTTTTTAACCCTTTGATAAAATTCTTCCCTTTCTTCATTAACGTTTTTAATATCATCGCTGACTTTGCTAACGTAATACTCTTTAACCTTTGAAACGGCAACGCCTTCCCTTTCCGCCTTCTCAATGGTTTCAGTTAGGTTTTTATGATAGTTTTGCCAAAAGCCTTGTTTTAGACGCTTTTTGGCTTCCTTGCAATATTGTTTTAAGGTTTTTTGTTCTTCCATTTTGTTTTGCCCTCGTTTTTTATTTTCGACCTTTTTCGACATATTTTTTAATTTAAAAGCAAAAATCTACCGAACTTTTCTTCGGTAGATTTCTTTGTTTTCTTAGCCTTTAATGCTTCTCTTTCTAGCAGCCTCTGACTTTTTCTTTTTTCTTACGGAAGGTTTTTCGTAATGTTCCTTCTTTCTGAGGTCGCCAATGATACCGTCGCGTGAGCATTTTCTCTTAAAACGACGAAGAGCGCTGTCGATATTTTCGTTTTCACCAACTCTTACGATAGACATACTGTTTCACCTTCCTTTGCCACACGGCGTTTCGATAAGCATAGTTAGTATACCAACGGCGGTAAAATTTGTCAACCAAATTACCGCCGTTTTTTTATTTTTTTGCTTTTGTTTTACTTATTTCTAATTATAAAACTTTAGACAAGAACTCTTTGAGTCTTTCGTTTTTAGGATTAGTAAAGAATTCTTCAGGAGAACTTTCTTCCTTAATTACACCTTCATCAACAAAAATTATTCTTGAAGCGACTTCTCTTGCAAAGCCCATTTCGTGCGTAACAACAACCATGGTCATTCCGTCATCTGCAAGTTCGGTCATAAGATCTAAAACTTCGCCAACCATTTCGGGGTCTAACGCGCTAGTAGGCTCGTCAAAAAGCATAACGTCCGGTTCCATTGCAAGCGCGCGAATTATAGCAATTCTTTGCTTTTGACCGCCCGACAAGGTCGATGGGTATACGTTTGCCTTTTCTTCAAGACCAATTCTCTTTAAGAGTTCCATTGCCTTTGCTTCGGCTTGTTCTTTGGTCTTTAATTTAAGTTGAACAGGCGCAAGGGTAAGGTTTTGCATAACGGTAAGGTTATTAAAGAGATTAAACTGTTGGAAAACCATACCGATTTTTCTACGAGTTAAGTTAACGTTTTGGTAGTGCTCTTTATAGTATGCTTTAACCCACGCATTAAACTCTTTGCCCTCGGTTGAATCAAGCAAATCTTTCTCTTTAATTTCCTTGATTGCAAGGCTATCCGCTTGTTCATCAGTAAGAGTGGGGGTTTCACTTTTAAGGCTATTAACAAGTTTTTTATACGTTCTAGAAAGCCTTATTGCTTCAAAGTGAAGGTATGGGTCAACTTGGTTTAATAGATTGCCTTCAAACCAAATTTCGCCATAAGTGGGTTGCTCTAAAAGGTTCATACAACGAAGGAAGGTCGATTTACCAGAACCAGAAGGTCCTATAACAACAACCTTTTCACCCTTTTTAATATCGCATGAAACACCCTTTAATACTTTAACTTCGCCAAAACTTTTATAAAGGTTTTTAACTTCAATGATATTATCTTTCATTTTTAGCAAGTCTCCTTTCTATTTTACGAAGTGCAAATGTTAAAAGTGCAACCAACATCAAGTATATAATCGCAGAGATTATAAGCGGGAAATATGCGTCAAGCGTTCTTGATTGAATTCTATACGCAGCATAAGTAACATCGCCAATGGCTATGTAACCAACAACACTGGTTTCTTTAATGAGCGCGATAAACTCATTGAAAAATGCAGGGATACAAGTTTTGATTGCTTGCGGGATAATGATTTTTATAAGGGTTGTGCCTATGCCTAAGCCGAGCGCACGGCCGGCTTCATACTGACCGTCGTCAACACCTTCAAGTCCGCCACGAAGAATTTCCGCAACATATGCACCAGAGTTTATACCAAAGGTTATAATTGCAACTATTATTCCGTTACTGATAAAGAACAAAATAATAAAATACATTATCATCAATTGCAAGACTACAGGCGTGCCCCTAACTATAAAAATCAAGCAGTCAACCACTTTGGCGAGCGCTTTCATTTTTCCACAACGCTTATTTAAGTATTTAACGGTGGCAAACAAAATACCCAAAAATACGCCCAATGCGATTGCGCCAAGCGAGATAATTAGGGTGTTAACCAAGCCGTCAATATACATCATATAACGGTTGTCATAAATAAGCGTACGATAAAACTGTTCGCTTATCCACTCAAAAAATTGTGACATAATTCTCCTAAATCACACAATAAGGAAGAGCGATTGCCCTTCCTTACCGCATTAAAACTTCGTTATTATTTTACAAGTGTTTTTGCAGGAAGTTCATCAATAACGATTGCATCGATATCGCCTTTTTTGAGCGCTTGCATTGCAAGAGTTATTGACTTATATTGAACGATTTCAGCACCAGTATCTTTGAGTGAGCCTGCATCGATTTCATCTGAAATAAGGAAGTCACCAGTAGTACCGAGTTGAACTGCAATCTTAAGTCCCTTTAAGTCTTCAATGGTTTCATAATCAGCATCTTCAGCGCAAACGATAAATTGCTTTGAAGTGAAATAGTTGCTAGAAAAATCCATCTTTTGTGCGCGTTCTGCATTGTTGGTAAAGCCTGCTGCAATGATGTCGATTTGACCTGATTCTAATGCTGCGGGCAATGAGTCGAAGTTCATATCGCTAATGGTGAGAGTGTAGTTGAGTTCTTCAGCAACAAACATCATAATAGCAACGTCAAGACCTGCAACGCCATCAATACCGTAAGAGTTTGATGAGAATTCAAACGGTGCAAAACCTGCTTCAGTACCTACTTTAAGTGTACCTGCAGTGTTGTCCGAAAGGTCAGGTAAATTGAAAGAAAGTGCTTCGGGCTCTTCTTCACCATAGATTGCGGTGTAATATTCAACGAGTTCATCAACCTTATCCGCAAAATCTGCTTTGCCAATAACTGTGTTGCACGCAGCAAGAATGTTTGCATTTGCGCCCTTGTTTACTGCAAAACCATAAGATTCTGCTTCAACGCCCTTCATTTCAACTGCTTTGTAGTCGCCCTTTCCGCAAGCCGTCATACTAACAGCACAGATAACAGAAAGCATTGCAACCAAAATAAGTGTTAATACTTTTTTCATAATTTATCTCCTTTTTTATCGCGCTTTTTGCACGATTAAATTTTCTTGTTTAATTATTATAATAATTAACTTATATAAAGTCAATGATTTTTATAAAATTAATTAAAGTGTTGCTGCCATAACCGCTTTAATAGTGTGCATTCTGTTTTCGGCTTCATCAAACACTATTGATGCTTCACTTTCAAACACTTCATCGGTCACTTCCATTGCGGTAATGTTAAACTTTTCGTAAATTTCTTTACCAATCTTGGTGTTTAAGTCGTGGAAAGCGGGCAAGCAGTGCATAAACTTGCATTGCGGACCTGCATTTTCCATAACCTTTTTGTTCACTTGGTAAGGCATAAGGTCGTTAATTCTTTCTTGCCATACGCTATCGGGTTCACCCATTGACACCCAAACGTCAGTATAAATAACGTGTGCATCTTTGGTCGCTTGCATCGGGTCTTCAATAAACTCTAATTTAGCACCCGTTTGTTCTGCGATTTTAAGGCAAGTGTCCACCAATTCTTGGTTGGGGAAATATTTTTTAGGGGCACAAGCAACAAAGTGCATACCCATCTTTGCTGCGCCAACCATAAGCGAGTTGCCCATATTATATCTTGCATCGCCCATATATACGAGTTTTTTGCCCTTTAAGTCGCCAAAATACTCTTTAATGGTCAAAAAGTCAGCAAGGATTTGTGTGGGGTGGAATTCATTGGTAAGTCCGTTCCAAACGGGAACACCTGCATATTTAGGAAGTTCTTCAACGATTTCTTGACCAAAACCGCGGTATTCAATACCATCGAACATTCTGCCCAAAACTCTTGCCGTGTCGGCAATGCTTTCCTTTTTACCTATTTGAGAGCCTTGTGGGTCAAGGTAAACGGGGTGCATACCAAGGTCAGCCGCTGCAACTTCAAAAGCGCAACGCGTTCTTGTGCTTGTCTTTTCAAAAACGAGTGCAATGCTCTTGCCTTCGCAAAGTCTATGCTTTGCACCCTTCTTTTTCTTTTGTTTAAGTTTTGCCGCAAGGTCAATCAACCCGTTTATTTCTTCGGGTGTAAAATCTAACAACTTTAAGAAACTTTTGCCTTTAAGATTCATAGTTAACTCCTTACTTTGCAACCGCTTCTTTAATAACAGCGATTGCTTTTTTAAGTGTTTCAAACGGAATATTAAGTGCGGGAAGAAGCCTAATCTTGTCCTTTGCTGTAAGGCACAAAACACCATTTTCTATACACTCCGCTAAAACTTCTTTTGCGGGGCGGGTGGTCTTAATGCCGACCATAAGCCCTGCACCGCTCATTGATTCAACTCCCTTTGCGGAAGATAATTCATCAAATATATATTTACTCTTTTTGTTTACTTCATCTAAAAATTCATCAGTCAATCTTTCTAAAACTGAAAGCGCACCTGCCGCGCATACGGGGTTACCACCAAAGGTTGATCCGTGATCGCCAAACCCTAAAACCTTTTCAGTTTTTTCATTTAGCATACAACAACCGATAGGAAGTCCACCGCCCAAGCCTTTTGCCGTGGTAACAACGTCGGGCGCGATGCCGAAATTCATATACGAATAAAGTTTACCCGTTCTGCCGTTACCCGTTTGCACTTCGTCCACGATTAAAATTAAATCGTTTTTATCGCAAACATCTTGAACAGCCAAAACAAAGTCTTTATCTAGACAATTAACACCGCCTTCCCCTTGCACGCATTCAATCATAATCGCACACGCTTTGTTGTCCTTAACCGCCTTTTTAAGCGCTTCTATGTCGTTTGCGGGGGTGTGTACAAACCCCGGAACGAGCGGATTGAAAAGTTCGTGAAACTTATCTTGTCCGGTTGCTGACAATGTGGCAAGTGTTCTGCCGTGGAAACTGTTGTTAAGGGTGATTATAACATTATAATCTGCGCCCTTTTTGTCAGATGCATACTTTCTTGCAACCTTAATTGCACACTCGTTTGCTTCCGCACCAGAGTTTCCAAAGAACACCTTTTTCATACCCGTCTTCTTGCAAAGAAGTTCAGCAAGGCGAGCGCAAGGCTCAGTGTAGTAAAGGTTTGAAGTATGTTGCACCTTGCCTAACTGTGCGCTAACGGCTTCTACCCACTCTTTATCGGCAATGCCGAAAGCGGTTACGCCAATACCCGAGCCCATATCGATATACTCTTTTTTGTCGGGCGAATATAGATAACTGCCACTGCCACTTACAATTTCCACAGGGAAACGCGCGTAAGTGTTAGCAACGTATTGTTTGTCAATTTGAGTTATGCTCATTTTAATCTCCGTGCACCATTGTGCCTGCACCTTCATCGGTGAAAAGTTCCATAAGAATTGAGTGAGGAACTCTGCCGTCCATGATGATAACCTTTTTTACGCCTTTATTGATTGCTTCAACACAGCAGTCAACTTTAGGTATCATACCACCCGAGATAATACCTTGCTCATAAAGTTCTTTGGCTTGGCTTACTGTGATATCAGGAATAAGTGTTGAAGGGTCATCTTTATCCTTTAAGATACCTGCAATATCAGTCATCATAATAAGACGCTTTGCATTGAGCGCACCTGCAATAAAAGCAGCCGCCGTATCCGCGTTGATATTATAAACATTTCCTTCGCTATCGCATCCAATAGTAGAAACTACGGGGATATAACCCTTTTCAAGGAGATCTTCAACCGCGCCAATGTTAACCTTTTCAATCTTGCCAACATAACCGAGTTGTTCGTTTTTAACAGATGCTTCGATAAGCATACCGTCAATACCCGAAATGCCCATAGCCTTACCGCCGTTTACATTTAAGTAATTAACGAGTGACTTGTTGATTTTACCCGCCAAAACCATTTGAGCAATGTCAACAGTTTCTTTATCGGTAACGCGAAGTCCGTTAACAAACTCTGACTTTTTGCCTAGTTTATCCATCATATCGGAAATTTCTGGGCCACCGCCGTGCACCAAAACAACCTTAACACCTGTGAGCCAAAGAAGAACTATATCTTCCATAACTTGCTCTTTAAGGCTTTGGTTAATCATAGCGTTTCCGCCGTATTTAATAACAACTATTTCGCCGTTATATCTTTTAATGTAAGGAAGCGCTTGGGTTAAAACTTCCGCGCGTTGCATGTTTGAAAAATGCTTATCCATAATTTCACCTTTAAATTAAGTACGGTAATCACCGTTTATTTTAACATAGTCATAAGTTAAGTCGCAACCCCACGCTTTGGAAGAATATTCCCCATCATTAAGGTTTACGAGTATATTGATTTCTTTTTCAAGAAGAATTTCTTTTGCCTTTTCTTCGGAGAAGGCTACACCGCTTCCGTTTTTGCAAACGGGGATTTCACCTTTAGCCGACTTGAAAGCAACATCAATTTTATTAACATCAACATCAGCACCGCTATAACCTATCGCACAGAGCACGCGTCCCCAGTTTGCATCAGCACCAAACATTGCTGCCTTAAGTAGGCTTGAACAAATAACGCTTTTAGCAACTGTTTTTGCAGTTTGTTCGGTTTTAGCGCCATCTACCGTGCACTCTAAAAGTTTGGTTGCACCTTCGCCATCGCCTGCAATCATTTTGCAAAGGGCAACTGTTACACTGTTAAGTGCGGTCATAAACGCGGTAAAATCTTCGCCTTCGCTATCGATAACTTTATTGCCAGCCATACCGTTTGCAAGAACAGTTACCATATCGTTTGTTGAAGTATCTCCGTCAATGCTAAGCATATTGAAAGTGCTTTGGATATCGTTTGACAATGCTTTTTGGAGCATATTAGCACTTATACATACGTCGGTAGTGATAAACACAAGCATAGTTGCCATATTGGGGTGAATCATACCGCTTCCCTTTGCGATACCACCCATACGGCAAGTTTTTCCGCCGATAGTAAATTCAACGGCAATCTCTTTTTTAACAAGGTCGGTTGTCATAATGGCTTCAGCCGCGCTTTCGCCACCGTTATTAGATAAACCCTTAACGAGTTCTGCCATACCGTTTTTAATAGGCTCTATATCGAGCGGTTGACCGATAACACCGGTTGAAGCAACCACAACGTCATCAGCCTTAATACCCGTGCTTTCACATACAAGGGCACTCATTGCCTCTGCAATTTCAATACCGTTAGCGTTGCAAGTGTTGGCGTTTCCGCTATTGCAAATAACTGCTTGCGCTATGCCGTTTTTAATATGGTCTTTGGTAACGGTAAGGGGTGCGCCCTTAACCAAATTGGTCGTATAAACTGCCGCGGTTGTTGCGGGAACTTCGCTAACGATAAGTGCCAAGTCCTTTTTAGTGCGGTTTTTTCTTATTCCGCAGTGAACACCGTTTGCCTTAAATCCTTTTGCGGCACAAACGCCACCTTCAATAATCTTCATTCTAAGTCCTCTCTTAAAGTATAAGTCCCGTTGTTTCGGGAAGTCCTAAAAGTACGTTCATATTTTGAATTGCCGCACCCGACGCGCCTTTACCAAGGTTGTCGAATCTTGATACGAGCAATATTCTTTCTTCATTGCCGAAAACGGAAATTTCCATACCGTCTTTTCCGCTAAACTTGTTTGCCGATAAAAATCCTTCTTCATCAGCACTGTCGCTAAACTTAACAACTTCGCCCGTGTAAAGTTCGCTATAGATTTTTTTAATATCATCTATGCTTGCCTTAACATCCTTTCTAAACAAGGGCACGGTCACTTCCATACCGCACGCATAGTCAGAAACTATGGGGCAAAAAATCGGGGCGGTTTCAAGCCCGCACACCGCTTGAATTTCGGGAAGGTGTTTGTGCTTTTGTGAAAGCGCGTATTGGCGGGGTGCTTTATAAAGTTCTGGTTTATCTTCCCCCTCATACTCTGCAATCATTTTCTTTCCGCCACCCGTGTAGCCAGTGATTGAAAAGCAAGTTAAGTTTACGCTCTTATCTACAACCCCTGCGTTAATTAGCGGATTGATTAAAGACACAAATCCACTCGCGTGGCAACCGGGGTTTGCTATGCGGTTAGAATTTTTAATCTTTTCGCGATAGCCTTTAAGTTCGGGAAAGCCGTATGCCCAAGCAGTGTTTGTTCTATGCGCCGTTGAAGTGTCAATCACCTTTACCTTATCGTTTTCGATAAGTGAAACTGCTTCAATCGCCGCCGCATCAGGCAAGCACAAAAAGGCAAGGTCACAAGAGTTTATGGCTTCCTTTCTATACTTAGCATCCTTTCTCTTTTCTTCCGGAAGTATTATTAAGTTAACATCTTTTCTATTTTGTAGACGGTCAAAAATCTTTAATCCCGTAGTACCTGCACTACCGTCTATAAATACATTATACATTTTCTAATTTTCCTTTAACATAGTCAACTTGTGCTTGAACTGAGTTGGGGGAAGTTCCGCCTTCAGAAGTACGTTTTAACACGCATGTTTCAAGCGAGATTTCCTTATATACGTCACTATCAAACAAGTCGCTATAACCTTTATATTCTTCTATGGTTAAATCTTCTAAAACTTTGCCGTTTTTGATGCAATCGGCAACGATTTCGCCCGAAATCTTATATGCTGAACGGAAAGGCAAGCCTTTTTTAACAAGATAATCAGCAAGGTCGGTTGCATTGATAAAACCTTTTTGTGCGGCAAGTTTCATGTTTTCTTTAATAACACTCATACCACCTATCATCGGTGCAAACACATCTAAACACATAACGAGTGTATCAGCTGAGTCGAAAACATTTTCCTTGTCTTCTTGCATATCTTTGTTGTAAGCAAGGGGCAAGCCTTTAAGCATAGTTAAAAGTGCAATCAAATCACCGTATACCCTACCCGTCTTTCCGCGAACAAGTTCAGCCATATCAGAGTTTTTCTTTTGGGGCATAATTGATGAGCCTGTTGTGAACGCATCGGAGAGTTCAACAAACTTAAACTCCCAACTTGTCCAAAGAATAATCTCTTCAGCAAGCCTTGATAAGTGCATCATCGTGATTGCCGATGCCGATGCAAACTCTATGCAAAAATCCCTATCCGAAACGCCGTCAATACTGTTTAGCGCGATAGAAGAAAAGCCCAATTTTTCCGCTTCGTATCTTCTATCCGTGTCGTAAGTTGTTCCTGCTAACGCGCAACTGCCGATGGGACAAACGTCCATACGCTTGATAACATCACCAAATCTATCGATATCACGGAGAAACATCATTGCATAAGCCATAAGGTGGTGCCCAAAAGTTATGGGTTGCGCGCGTTGTAAGTGAGTATACCCCGGCATTATGGTGCTTTTATGCTCTTCGGCTTTAACCGTTATTGCGGTGACAAGGTTTGTAATCTTTTGGATAATTGAATTAGCAACATCCTTTAGATACATACGCGTGTCGAGTGCAACTTGGTCGTTACGACTTCTTGCAGTGTGAAGTTTTTTACCAACCGCACCAAGGCGATTAGTCAACTCTTGCTCAACGAACATATGAATATCTTCCGCACTCATATCGATAGCAAGTTTTCCGCTTTCTAAATCGTTTAGGATTGCTTCCAACCCGCCAATAAGCATATCCGCTTCTTCTTTAGTTATTATGTTTTTATAGCCGAGCATACTTGCGTGTGCCATACTGCCGAGAATATCTTGCTTATACATTCTGCTATCGAACTTTATTGATGAATTAAAATCGTCCGCAATCTTCTCGGTAACACCGCTAGTGCGCCCTGTCCACATTTTTGCCATAAAATTTTTCTCCGTTAAAAACGACAATTGTCCTGCGCGGAAAAAACTCCCGTGCAGGACTATGTTTTTATTTTGACTTATTTATTGTCTTCGTCTACCATTGCTTGAACTTTAATTGGCAAACCGAAGAGGTTGATAAAGCCTTCTGCATCCTTTTGGTTATAATCACTTTCGCCAAAGGTTGCAATTTCTTCACTATAAAGTGAATACTTACTCCATACACCTGCGTTAATCATATTGCCTTTATAAAGTTTAAGTCTAACCTTACCGGTAACCGTTTCTTGTGTCTTGTCAACAAATGCTGCAAGCGCTTCACGCAAGGGTGTGAACCATTGTCCGTTATAAACGAGTTCACCGTAAGTGATAGCGAGTTTTTGTTTTTCGTGCATAGTGATTTTATCTAAACACAAAGTTTCCAAAACACTGTGCGCTTTATAAAGGATTGCACCGCCCGGCGTTTCATATACGCCACGGCATTTCATACCAACTAAACGGTTTTCAACGATATCCAAAATACCAATGCCGTTTGCACCACCGAGTTGGTTAAGTTTTAAGATGATTTCTTTTGCACTCATCTTCTTTCCGTCGAGAGCAACGGGTGCGCCCTTTTCAAATTCGATTTCTACATAGGTAGGCTTATCGGGTGCATCGATGGGAGAAACGCCCATTTCCAAGAAACCTTTCTTTTCATAAGTAGGTTCGTTACCAGTATCTTCAAGGTCAAGACCTTCGTGTGATAAGTGCCAAAGGTTTTTGTCTTTTGAATAGTTGGTTTCTCTGTTTATTTTCAAAGGAACGTTATGCGCTTCTGCATAATCAATTTCTTCTTCACGAGATTTGATATCCCATTCACGCCAAGGTGCAATTATGGGCATATTGGGAACGAAGTGCTTAAAGGTGAGTTCAAAACGAACTTGGTCGTTACCCTTACCAGTACAGCCGTGTGCGATTGCATCTGCACCTTCTTTGATTGCGATTTCAGCAAGAGCCTTTGCAATGCAAGGACGGGCGTGGCTAGTACCCAAAAGGTATTCTTCATAAATAGCGCCTGCTTTTACACAAGGAACGATATAGTTATCAACATAATCATCAGTAAGGTCTAAAACATAGCACTTTGAAGCGCCGGTCTTAATTGCCTTTTCTTCTAAGCCTTCAAGTTCATCTGCTTGACCAACGTTTGCAGCAACAGCAATAACTTCACAGTTGTTGTAATTTTCTTTAAGCCAAGGTATGATAATGGACGTATCAAGTCCGCCCGAATATGCTAAAACTACTTTCTTAATGTCTTCTTTTTTCATGTGAGTTTTCCTCCAATGGTTAATTTCCCGTTTATTATAAAACAAGGAGAATTTAATGTCAAACAATTTATGCATAAATTTTGAAAATATTTGAAAATAATCGAATATTTTTTATTATTATGCACTTTTTATTGCATATTGCAATTTTTTATTCATTGCATTTGCATAAAACTTATTTTATGCGAATAATCTTTTCACTTACCCAAAAGGCTTTGGAGCGAAAATGGTTGATTTAAGCAAAAAGTGGCAAACGCAAGTAAGACTTTTGGAACACCCGAAGGCAAGAGTATACATCTTGACAAGGGTGTAACGAGAGTATTACGTAGTGTTTCACGCTTTTTGCATCAAGCATTTTTGCGGAAAAGACTTATTACTTCACCGAACGGCGATATTTTTCTGCTTCCCAGTTGTTAATGAAGTAAACTTCTTTTTCGTTCATTTTTGAAACGGTAAGGTTTGCTTTTTTAACAGTGGTTACAACGAAAAGATATGCAGCAAGTGTTTCTTCCAAAGTGGTTGCTTGCTTAATATCGGTGTTGTAGTAAACCTTTCCCCCGTCAACAACCAAAGTGTTGGGTGAGTGCGCCAAAATGTTGTTAAGGTAAACGAGTTGGTCGGGATACAAGGGAGTTTCATCTAAAAGCGCTTTATCGAGCACATTTTCTTTAACGAAATCGCAAACGATGTTGGTTTCAGAAACAAAGCCTGTTTCGGTTGCCTTTAAGGTTACGCTTCTAAAGTTGTCTTCTAAACCAAAGTAATTTCTAATGGTTTCGTTAACATCGGTATTAACAGCCTTTACCCTTTCGATATAATCGCCCGTTACAACCAAACCGTGATTTTTCATAAAGATAACTTCGGGATACTTGCCAGCGGTCTTAACGTATTCATCAATCTTGTTTTTCATAGCAAGGGTTAATTCAAAACCGGGGTTGATGTAGGGCAAGAAGATAAAGCCAAAGTCTTTATCAGCAAAAAGTTTTTGAGCAAGCGCTTCGCCTTCTTGACTGCAAGTTAAAAGGTTTGCATATACAGAGTGAGTGTGGATAACATACTTTTTAAGTATTGCGTGGAAACCAACTTCAACACTCGGGCGAAGGGTTGCCATACCTGAAATTTCAACAACAGAGTTTTTAGAAACTTCTGCACTTTCCTTTTCATAGTCCTTTTCAACACTCAAATCAACGCTGTTATAGTAACTTTCAATCTTGTTTTTATCAACAGCAACGAAAGCGGTGTTTTCGTTAATGTCAACAAGTCTATAACCAGAAGCCTTGATAAGCATAGTACCGTTATCAAAGTTCTTTACTGAAGTGTTGCCACCACCACCTTGGGTGTAGTCTGCACGGTTTCCTGCGTATTGTGAAATTTCAATCAAATCTTTAATAGTTTTTTGCATTTTATTTTCCTCTTTTCTTATTCCAAATGGAACGCCTTATTTATATCTTCAACTTCTTTATCGCTAATCATAACGATGTCGCCAATCATCTTCGCGTGGATAATGGTGTTTGCGGTAAATTCTGCAACTTCCAAGCGGTCAAACGCGTTAATGAGTGTGTTACCCGTACTGATAACGCTATCATTTTCAACAAGCACAACGGGTGATTTTGGTGAAATCATATCGGAAATCTTTTTGGGATTTACAATGTTAGTTCCAAAGGGAACTCTGCCAATATCTCGCATTGCAATGTATGATTCGGGAATGGTTCTGCTATCAATTGCCGTGTGGGTTACACCAAACGCCATCAAGTGTTTGGGGTGTGCAACGGTGATTGCATTGATTTCAGGGTGCTCATCATAAATGAGTTTATGAAGTCCAACCGAACGGCTGGGGTTTTTGCCCGCTTCTCTCCAATTATGCTCTATGCGAACAATGTCTTGCGGTTCAATATACTTTCTATCAACGCCGTATGGTGTGATAAGGAAAGAATCTTCACTCAAACGAACGGAGAATGTGCCTTGCGTACTTGTGAACAAACCTTGGTCATAAGAACGATGAATAAGCGCGCACATTTCCGCACGGAGTTTTCTTTCTTCCGAGCTGAAAGTGGTGGGAATAAATTCGCCAAGCGAAGTCATACCTTTTCTCGCGTTGAGTTCAATTTGTTCATCGGTAAGCGCTTCTGGTTTACCCAAAATTGAAGCGGTGATACTGATTGATGCCGCAAAGTTAAGTGTTTCAAAGCGCTTAAATGCTTCAAACAAGTTATCCGCACAAGTGATTACACCGTGGTTTTCCATAATGACAACGTTTAAGCCCTTTTTGATTTCCTTAACAATTCTTTGCGCCAAAGCATCACTACCAGGGACTTCATAAGGAGCAATGCCAACTTGACCGCATACTTGGTGAGGTGTGGGAATAATGTTGGTATTGGGAATTTGCCTTATAAGGCTATAACTAACAAGTGCCGGTGGGTGCGCGTGCAAAACAGCGGACACATCAGGTCTTGTTTCATATACGAGTTTGTGGAAAGGCAATTCTACAGACGGCTTGTATTTACCAATAACCGTTCCGTCAGGAAGAACCTTACAAATATCAGACGGAGTGAGAGAGCCTTTGTCAATTCCCGAAGGAGTTATCCAAATATTGCCTTCACTGTCAAGTATAGAAAGGTTACCGCCCGAAGTGGTGGTAAGCCCTTTTTGATATACTCTATTGATAAGCAACACAATTTGCTCCGCGGGGTGCATTAAGTTAAAATTCATAGTTGCTTCTCCTAAAAATAGTATTTTTTATTTGACAATTTGCGTCGCAAGAAAGCGACGCAAATTGTTAAAAGTTGTGTTTTTGTTTTAAGTTTTGAAACGAATTATAAAAATTCGCTGTTTGCTTTTAAGTGGTTAGAAACAAGCGAGATAAGGCTCGCGAAGGGTTTGGGGTGAGATTGACCTTGTTGGTCATCGAAGTCCAAACACTAAGCAGTAACGCAGTATCGCGAAGTTTATAAACCTTTAATAAAGGATTAGTTGCGAGCAGGTCAAGGCGCACGAGCATTGCGACGTGGCGCGTACGTCTGTACGTAACACGAGCAACGCGGAGTGCAACACAGAGATGCGACGCAAATAAGCCTTTATTACATTTGTTGTCCGCCAGTAACGTTAATTGCTTGACCAGTCATATAACTTGAGTAGTCAGAAGCAAGGAATACCATAACGTCTTCGATGTCTTTGTATTCGCAAGAGCGTTTCATAGGAACTTGGTTGATATACTTGGTTCTTACTTCTTCTTCGGTAATGCCTTGGTTTGCTGCATATTGCTTGAAGAGACTGTTTACCCAAAGAGGTGAGTTCAAAAGGTTGCCAGGGCAAATGCAGTTAACTCTTACGCCTGCTTCAGCAAATTCGAGTGCCAAAGATTGGGTTAAGCCTACGCCACCAAACTTACTTGCTGCATAAGCGCCGTTTTTGAAACTGCCCTTTCTACCTGATTTAGAGTTGATTTGAATAATGCTTCCGCTCTTCTTTTCGAGCATATAGGGAGCAAATGCTTTAACAGTGTTGAAATAACCGTTCAAGTTGATGTTGGTAACCAAACCAAATGCTTCGGGTGAAAGATTGAAGATATCACCACTCTTAACGATTGCTGCGTTGCAGATAAGAACGTCTACTTGTCCCCATTTTTCGATAACTGCTTTTGCTGCTGCTTCCAATTGGTCATACTTTGTAACGTCAACTGCGAGAGCCATTGCATCGCTTAATTTTGAAGCAACTGCTTGTGCGCCGTCATAGTTAATATCGCAAACTGCAACTTTGCATCCTTCTTGATCAAGACGCATTGCAAGTGCTTCTCCAAGACCTTGGCTTGCGCCGGTTACTACTGCTACTTTACCTTTTAAGTTGATTGAACTCATTTTTATGTCTCCTTTTGAGTTAAGTTTAATTTTATTTTACGGTTTCGTGACCGATTTTTGCGAATTTTTTAATTCTTTCGTAAAGGTTGGGTGTTTCTTTGATTGACCTTTCGCTAAACATACCATACTCTACGCCTTTTTCGGTTGAGATTGCTTCGTGACCGATAAGCGCCCAAGTAGAATCGATAAGGTGCGCATATTCGGGAAGAGCAAGCGCTGCACAAGCAAACTTTTGACGGGGTGAATTTACATCTTCCCCACTGATTTCAAAAAGTTCATTGTCTTTGAGCATTTTGCCAAGTCTTTGAAGTTGTGCAGGGGTGTTTCTCGTGGGCATATATGCACAAGCAAGGAAACCTGACTTTTTGATTTCAGCGATAAGTTCGGGAAGGAAGTCATCTTCAAACTTTTGTGCCTTTTTGTCGCCAGTTACTGAATCCCCTACGTCACCAAGATATGCGTATGCGGGAATTGCACCAAATTCTTTTGCCTTTTTAACAAACTCTTCAGCATCGGGCATTTCTTCATCAGCATCGATATAGAAGAAAGCGGTGTCTGCTTTTAATACACCCAAAAGGTCATACAAGAAGTGCTCGTTATTTTCATCGAGCAAGAAGCCCTTAATTTTATCGGCAACCTTTAATCCCAAATCCTTTTCCAAAAAAGCGATAAGTTCATTTGTTCTGCCGAATTTTTCGTTTAGTTTTACTGCGAGAGCAAACAAAAGGTGTCTTTCAGTTACGCTACCGCCGTCAACCGCCTCTGACAAAGGCTTAACATCTTTATCAAAGTCAAGTTCAATACCGAACTTGCCAAACTTGCCAGTGATGAGTTTGCACATTTCAGCATCGCGTTCGTTTCTCTTTTGGCGATAAGGTGCAAGGTATTCGTTAAACGCTTTAACGTTTTGTGCGGGAATACCGTGTGCTGCCATATAGATGCATTCTGCTTGGTCGGGGTGGTTCATTTTACCGAAGCCTTTGTTATACTTACAACGAACTTCTACACCACAAGTAGAACCAAGGCCTAAAATTTCACAAGCCTTTTTGAATTCTTCAACACCAGACAAACTGTCATGATCCATAATACCTGCACTGGTTAAACCTGCCAAGTATGCCATATAAGCCGCTTTTGTGGGCGAATAGGGTGAGAAAGAATAAATGGTGTGAATATGGTTGTTTGCATCGTTATCACGACGAACGGGTTTTTCCTTTTCGCACTCTACGAGCGCTTTAAGAGCAGAAAGCCTTTCTTCAGCCGTTCCGCCGTTAAGTTTTTTGAATAGTTGTTCTTGCATTAAAGCGTACCTCTTTTATTGTTATACAATAAAATTATAAAGCAATTTAATTTTATAGTCAAGCGCTTTTAAGCCGTTAAACGGCTAATTTGCCAATATTTTACTTTTAAAAGTAAAACCGCCCTCACCTTTTGGTGAGAGCGTTATTTTTTTATAATTATTTTCTTGTTGAGCCGTTGCCAACAACATAATACTTTGTGGTAACTAGCGCATCTAACCCCATAGGTCCTCTCGCGTGGAGTTTTTGGGTGCTTATGCCTATCTCTGCCCCTAACCCAAACACGAATCCATCGGTAAATCTTGTGGACGCGTTAAGGTATACGGAAGATGAGTCTATGGCGTTTAAGAACTTTTCCGCCGCCTCACTATCCGCCGTGATTATGGCTTCGGAGTGGTGGGTGCTATGCTCGTTAATGTGCGCGATTGCCATATCGATAGAGTCAACCGTTTTAACAGAGATTATCGGCCCGCCATATTCGGTATAAAAATCTTCATCGCTTGCTTTTGCAAGGTAAGGATAGCCTCTGATAGCATCAAACGCAATATCATCGCACCTTATTTCCACTTGCTTTTCTTTCAACTTGTTTGCAATAAGCGGAAGCGCGCGGTCAACCACAGCCGAGTGGATAACGAGTGACTCACACGCGTTGCATACACTATAACGGTGTGTTTTGGCATTGAAAATAACTTCCGCCGCCATATTTAGATCTGCACACTTGTCCACGTATACATGGCAATTTCCTGCACCTGTTTCGATAATGGGTATAGTAGAATTTTCCACCGTAGCCCTTATTAACGAAGCGCTACCGCGGGGTATTATAAGGTCAACGTACTTATTAAGGCGCATAAAAGCGGTGGTTGTTTCCCTTGATGTGTCTTCAATAACGTTAACCGCATCAATGTTAATATCGTTCATTTCAAGTGCTTTTTTAAGCACACTTACTATGGCAACATTTGACTTTAAGGACTCTTTTCCACCCTTCAAGATTACCGCGTTTGCCGTCTTAAAGCAAAGTGCAAAAGCATCGGCCGTAACGTTGGGGCGCGATTCGTAAATTATACCCACAACACCAAAAGGCACTGCCCTTTTACTTACGCTTATATCTTGCTCTTGATTATTGTAAGAGTAAAGTTCTCTGCCCACGGGACTAACTAACTCTGCAACTTGTTCGATACCGATAGCCATACCTTCAATAACCTTTTCGTTTAAGGTTAGCCTATCTATAAACGAAGGGCTAGCGCCGTTATCTATTGCAGTTTGAATATCTACCGCGTTTTCTTTAATCAAAAATTTAGAGTTTTCACGGAGAAGTTTTGCCGCACTTTTTAATGCATTATTTATTTTTTCTTCGGTGAGCAAAGAAAGGTCTTGCGATGCTTTTTTTGCCCTTTCACCGAGCGCGTGTAAATCAACCATATCGTTTACCTACTAAAAATTTTTTTAAGTTTTTTCTTAACTGCTTGTCTAAAATAAAAATGTTTTATCTTTCTTTTTCTACGATTGGGGTTTTTATACCACCTTTCAATCTTCTCTACATACTCTTTAGAGTTCACATCAATAAAGGTTTTGCCCCTATAAAAGCCTGTCATTTTCCCTAAAATTTGTTCTTCTAACACCTTTTCGGGATTGACTTGGCTATCCCCAAGCATAACGTAACCATCGTCAGCAACACCGATTACCCTATGCAAGACATAACTTCCATCCGCGCGAAGATACAAGGCAACATCAAACTTGTCAAGCCTATTTTGATTTTTTTCAACCACTACCGACTGACCTTTATCTTTAAGTGTTGGCCACATGCTTATCCCCCCGGGGACAAAGGCTATTACCCCATCTTTTTCAAGTTGGGCTTTCATATCGCTATACTTTTGGGGCATATTTTATTCAAACTCCCTAATTCCAACAACCTTATCTACGGGAAGTGAGAACACAATTCCGTGTGCTTCGGTATTCTTGCCCGCCTTTTCCATAATAGCGTGCATAATATCATCTCTACCGTTTCTTGAAGCAACAATATAAACCATTTCTTTTTCTTCGCTTATAGACACGCCGAAAAACTTAGCGATTTCCGCGCCCGTGCCTTTTGCTCTCATGACCGTGCCCCCGCCCGCACCAGCGCCACGCGCCGCATCCATAACGAGTTCGGTGTTTCCTTTATCTACTATGGTTATAATAAGAACTGAATTGCTTTCCGCCATTTCCGTATTCTCCTTTTTTTGTACTTCTTTTTCCCCTACGAAATATTTTAGTGATGAACTTCCGCCTATGCCGTCTATGGGAAGAAACAAGGCTATACCGTTGCCCGCCCCACCAATTCTCATTTCGATAAGTAGGTCTTTTACAATGCCTTCTATCGCATCTTCGGTAACCATTGTTTCAAACATAAGTTTTTCGGTTTTTTCAAGACTTAGCGCATCGAGAGTCGAGTCGGTTGCCGTGCCGTTACAGAGCGAACTTATAACTCCGCTTACGCCGTGGCGGTGAAAGAAATCGAGATACTGTTCGGAAAACTCTCGCTTGGTTATCACCATCATATATTTTAATGCCAACATAAACTTTTCTCCCCTATTCGATAATGTCTTCTTCGCCGTATGATACGGGTTCTGCCGTTTTGATTTTTGCAGATTTAATCTTGAAGACAAGTCCTAATATTTGTATAGTAATAAGCGGTGTCATTGCAACCATTGCCACAACGCCGAACCCTTCGGTAGCGATGTTTCCGCCCACCGCAGAGCATACGCCAAGCGCAAGTGGTAGCAAGAAACTTGCCGTCATTGCGCCGGATGCAACACCGCCCGAGTCAAAGGCGATTGCCGTGAATATATCAGGCACCACAAAGGTTAAAATTAGTGCAATCAAATACCCTGGGATTAAAAAATACATTATTGGTATTCCGCAAAGTATTCTAAGCATTGCAAGACCAACCGATACCGCAACGCCAATCATAAGGCTAAAGCGGAGTGCTTTTTTGGGTATCGCACCCGAAGTGATTTCGTAAACTTGTTTTGTTAGAACGTGCACGGCAGGCTCTGCAGCAACAACAAAGTAGCCGATTACCATACCGATAGGCACGATTATCCAGTTGTTTATACCGAGCGCGCCAATTTTTTCGCCCAAGAAACTACCAACGGGCAAGAAGCCAACGTTTACGCCAAGCAAGAACAATACTAAACCAAAATAGGTGTAAACAATACCTATTAAAATCTTAATAAGTTCGTTTTTTGAAACCTTTTGCCCAAACATCTTAAACACAAAGAAAAACGCAACTATTGGCAAGAGTGCAATGCCCACTTCTTTTAAGTAGTGTGGCACTTGCGCACCAAACGCGCCTATCATTTGGCGAGAGTCGGTAAAATTAACAATTTCGTTTGTGGTTACATTAAAGGATTCGGGCTGACAAATTACACCCAAAATCATAACGGCAAGAATAGGTCCCACCGAACAGAGCGCGGTCAAACCAAACCCGTCAGTTTCCGCCGATTTATCGCTTCGCATTGAAGCAACACCCGTGCCAATTGCAATTATAAACGGCACGCTCATCGGCCCTGTGGTTACCCCGCCCGAATCAAATGCCAACGGCACAAAGTTTTCAGGCACGAAAAATGCAAGCACAAACACCACAAGGTACGAGCCGATTAGTAAATATTTTAGTTTTACCCTTAACACGATGCGCAAAAAAGCAATTACAAGGAATACGCCAACGCCCACACCGATAGTTAAAATCAAGGTCCAAAAATCAATAGTTTGGGAAAGTTGTGATGCCAAAACTTGAAGGTCGGGCTCGGAAACGGTGATTAAAACACCCACTAAAAAACATACGGGAACAATTATCCACAATTTCTTTGTGCCAATTACCGTTGTGCCCACGTATTCACCAATAGGTGTCATAGCCGTGTCAGCACCAAGGGTAAAAAGCCCCATACCTGTGATTACTAATAGCGCACCCACAATAAACCCTAAGAAAGTTCCGCTCTCTATCGGCACGATAGTAAAGCACAAAACAAGCACGATAAGGGTTATGGGCAAAACCGAAGAAAACGCTTCGCGTACTTTTTGTGATATTATAGTTTTGTCTTCACGAATAAAACTTTTTCTTTTTCTCAAAGCGTTCTCCCCCTTTTTAATCAATAGATTAAGTATAGCAAACAACCGAGTATTTGTCAATACTCGGTTGTTTATTTATACTGTTTTATCAAACATTTTATTCGGCTAAAAACTTAACTTTTATTAGCGCGGGATAAAGCGCGGTTGACACGGCAATTCCCACCGCACCTTGAACAAGATTTCCGGGAATACTTGCGGCTGCAACCCAACCTTCGCCCATAAGAAGCGCGGCATATAAAAAGTAGCCTGCAACCATTATCAACTCACTAACAACACCCGAAATTAGCACTGGAACAACCTTGTTCTTGAAGTGTTTTTTAAGCGACCTAAACAAAATTGCACCGACCAAAGCCATACAACCTTTTATGATAAGAGTTGCGGGTGCATAGATAACATAACCTGTTAAAAGGTCTGCAAACATTGAGCCAACACCTGCTGCAACAGTGCCAAAAATAGGCCCTAGCAAAAAGGCAGCGAGCAACACAAACACATCGCCTAAATTCACATACCCACTCATTGGCGATGGAATTTGAACAACTATGGTTGTAAGTGTTATTATTGCAGTCATAACTGCGGTCATAACAATTTTACGCGTGCTCATTTTTTGTTTCTCCTTTGTTTTTTATAAGTATAGCACTTTTGATATAAAAAGTAAAATAATTGAAACGCATAAATTTAAAAAAGCGATTTTTTTGATGTTTTTATACGCTATCTTTCATAACTTGGACTTGACTTTTTTTGCTGTATACTATATAATAAAATCAGTTTTTTAAGGAGTGAAAAGTTATGCACATTTGCGGGCTTGAAAAAATGTCTTTAGTCGATTTTGACGGGCTTGTTGCAACCACTATTTTTACGGGTGGGTGCAATTTTAAGTGTGGTTTTTGCCACAACTCCGCACTCGTTTTAGGCGCAAACTCTCTCCCCACTATTGATGAAGAAGAAATACTTTCTTACCTTGAAAAACGCAAGGGAATTATTGATGGTGTTTGTGTTTCGGGCGGAGAGCCAACACTCCAAAAAGACTTGCCAGAGTTTTTATATAAACTTAAAAAATTAGACTTAAAAGTTAAACTTGATACAAACGGCACAAACCCCGATTTGATAAAAGATTTTTGCGCGGATAAACTTGTTGATTACTTTGCAATGGACATAAAAAACAATAAAGAAGACTATGCAAAGATTATCGGGTTTAACGAGTATAACACTAAAAGGGTTGAGCAAAGTGTGGAGTTCTTTCTTTCAGGCAAAGCCGATTATGAATTTAGAACGACTATAATTAAAGAATACCACAAGGAAGATAATATTAAAAAGATTGCCGAGTGGATTGCTGGCGCAAATAAATACTTTTTGCAGTTGTTCCGCGATGGCGAAAACTGTATAAACCAAGGTTTAACCCCCGTAGAGCAAGGTATTGCAGAAGAATATATAAAAATACTTAGTAAAAAAATAAAAAAAGTTTCACTTAGAGGTTATTAATATGAAGGAAATTCGTTTAGCAAAAAAGAAGGTTTTATTCGATAAATCCCCCGTTGTTTTCTCTTACGAACCAAAAGAAGATTGGAAAAATTATTTTGACGTTAAGTCAGGTAATTGGTATTATGAAGACGGCGCGATTATAGGTTTTGAGCCTGATAATAAGGGCGGTATTCTCTTTACAAAAGAGTTCTATAAAAAAGATGTTATGCTTTGCTTCACCGTGTCTGCCGTTCTCCCCGCAACGCGTGACTTAAATGCCGTTTGGGCGGCGCGTTGGGATGACGTTACCGATTATCTTGATTCGGGTTACGTTTGCGGACTTAACGGTTGGTGGGAAAACAAGGCTGGTATTGAAAGACACCGCGGAAACGGACTTTACTCTACCACTTCACTTTATAAATATACCCCCGGAACTGAAGTTAGAATGATTTGCGGTTCTATTGACGGACACTGCTTTATGGTTGTTGATGATGTGCTTGTAACCGAACTTATCGACCCCAACCCCATTTCTGGTGGTCACGTTGGTTTCTCTGCGTACTGCACCAAACTCCGCATACGCGATATTGAAGTTAGAGAAATCGTTTGGGAAGACTTTAAGCAAGTTTACACCCCACAATTTAAGATTGAAAAATAAAGCAAAAGACCGACGCAAGTCGGTTTTTTTTGTTCATATTATTGCCTTTTTTGCGTTTTTATGATAAAATAAACCCATCAAAACAAAGGGCGGTGAATTATGTTTTACAGAAGAAATCGAACTGCAAAAACTTTATCAAGCCATATTTTCCCGCCGTGGAATTTTTAATCTTTTTATTAAACAAAACTTTTTTGGCTAAAATGCCACATAAATTATAAGGAGATTAAAAATTTAATATGTATTTTATATTCGCACTCGTTGCGCTATTTTGTTGGAGTGGGTCTGACCTTTTTTCTAAAAAAGGCACTAACGAAAAAGACCCCAACAGTCATTGGAAGGTAACCTTTGCGGTTGGTCTAATAATGGGTATCCACTTTGTTATGACCTTGATTGGCGGTGCTATCATTGATGCAAACGGCTCTTTAGACGCGTTGCCAAAATTCGTTTCAAGCCTTTTCTACACAGACTTTAAGTTGATTGACTTTGTTTACTACTTACCCGTTGCCGGTCTTTACATCTTAGCAATGGTTTTAGGTTATATCGGTTTAAGATATATCGAACTTTCAATATCTTCACCCATTTGTAACTGTTCTGGCTCACTTGCACTTTTGCTCTGCGCAATACTCTTCCCCCTTATCGGTGCTGACCCCGTTGAGTTTGATGCCTTTATCATCATTGGTGTTATCGCAATCACCTTGGGTATTATCGGTATTGGTTTGGTTGACAGCAAGGAAAATCAAGAGTTAAAAGAACTTCGCAGAAAGGAATCTAATAGAAAATATACAAAGAGTTTCTTGGCACTTCTTCTCCCCATTGCATACCTTATTATAGACGCACTTGGAACTGTTGGTGATGAAGTTTATTTCCATATTTTAGGCGATAATGCAAGCGACTATGCTGCAAACTCTGCGTTTGAACTCACCTTCTTCTTGCTTGCAATCTTCTCCTTCATTTGGGTAAAATTCGTAAAGAAAGACAAACTTTTTGCAAAGAAAGGCAGTGCAATCTATCTCGGTGGTGCTTGCGAAACACTCGGCCAAATTTTCTATATGGCGGTTATGTTCTCTCCGTATGAACAATTTATCCCCATTATCTCGGCTTACTGTGTTGTATCAGTGCTTTGGAGCAGAATTTTCTTGAAAGAAAAACTTTCTTGGAAGCACTATTTAACCATTGCAATCACATTTATCGGTATAGCACTTCTCGGTGTAAACGAGTTTATTTCGGCACTATAAACTGAATAAAAATCAAACTCCCGAAACTTTGGTTTCGGGAGTTTTTTTCTTTTGTAAATTTTTTTTATGCGTCTAAACTATCAATGTATAGGCAAGCATTTGTAGCAGCGATACCGCCGTCAGCAACCGCTGTAACAACCTGTCTAACCGCCTTAGTTCTGCAGTCCCCTGCAACATAAAGCCCTTCGGTTTTAGTCTTGCAATTTTCATCGGATACGATATAACCTAAATTGTCAAGTTCAACGAATTCTTCAAACGCCTTATTGTCGGGCACTTGACCGATTGCAACGAACACCGCAGGGAGTTCGTGGCGTTTAATTTCGCCGTTTGCATCTTTATATTCGATAGCGGTAAGTTCGTTTTCGCCAATAAAATCTACCACGCTTGTATTAGGTCTCCACTCGATATTTTCTTTAGAGAGAAGTGCCTTAACGTGCGCCTTGTCGCCAAAGAACTTATCAAAGAGTGTATATATGTACACTTTTTTGCAATATCCCGCTAAAAGCAAAGAATATTGGAGTGCGGTGTTTGCATCGCCAATAACCGCAACTTCCCTATCCTTATAGAAAGGTCCATCGCAAAGCGCACAGTAGTAAACGCCCTTGCCAACCAAATCATCTCTTTCAGACTTGGTGCGAAGATGTTTATGCTTTACGCCCGCAGCGATAATAACCGTTTTTGATTGATAGGTGTTATATTCGGTGTGAACGGTAAAGATTTTGTCTTCACCCTTTTCAAGTTTAACAACCTTTTCAATTTCAAGGTCAGCGCCAAGGTCGGTTATTTGGTTATAAAGGTTATCCGCAAACTCTTCCCCACTAATAATTCTAATAGACGGGTAATTTTCAAGTCTTGGTGACATTGCAATTTGTCCACCAAGGCTTTCGCTTTCTAATACTAATACTTTTTTATTATTTCTTAAAGCGTAGAGCGCGGAGGTCATCCCTGCCGCGCCTGCACCTATAACGATAACGTCATACATTATTTGTTTACACTCTCAATATATTTTCTAATTTCACTTGCGTTGTCGTAAGCATCGAAGCCGTTGCCGTTGGGAACGAGCAAGGTGGGAGCCTTTTTAACGCCAAGTTTTACTGTAAGTTCTTTGTTTTCTTCAGCATTAACAACAGAATAGATAACGCCAGCCTTATCAAGCATCATTTTGCTTGTTTTGCAGTTGGGGCAACCATTTCTGGTGAAAAGAACTAAGCCGTCAAGTTCAACACCTGCTTCTTGCTTCTTGCATTCGCAAGTTTCAACTTGCTTTTCAGTGAAGTTAGAAGTTTCAATGTTGTATTCCTTTCTGTCTTCAAATTCCTTTCTCTTACCATCGTTCCAGTTTTGGATAGGACGATAGTAACCGGTGATACGGCTGTAAACTTCGGTTGTTCTACCACAAGTCGGGCATTCGTAAACTTCGCCGGCAATGTATCCGTGGTCAGCACATACTGAATAAGTGGGAGACATTGTGTAGTAAGGAAGTTTGTAGTTTTGTGCAATCTTGCGAACAAGGCTTGCAGCAGCCTTCCAATCGGGGAGTTTTTGACCGAGGAACGCGTGGAATACAGTACCCGAAGTGTAAAGGGTTTGAAGTTCATCTTGAATATCAAGTGCTGAGAAGATATCATCGGTATATCCTACGGGCAAGTGTGAACTGTTGGTGTAGTAAGGTGCGTTGTCCGTATCAGATGCGGTGATAATATCGGGATATCTCTTCTTATCGTGTTTAGCAAGTCTAAACGAAGTAGATTCAGCAGGCGTTGCTTCTAAGTTATAAAGGTCGCCATAGAGTTCTTGATAGTCAGAGAGTTTGTTTCTCATAAAGTTCAAAACGTCTTTAGTGAAGTTTTGTGCTTCTTTAGTAGTCAAATCTTTTTGAATCCACTTAGCGTTTTGGCACGCTTCGTTCATACCAACAAGACCGATTGTTGAGAAGTGGTTATTGAAAGTTCCCAAGTATCTCTTGGTGTAAGGATAAAGTCCTGCTTCCAAAAGTTTGGTAACGGTATCTCTCTTAACCTTGAGTGAACGAGCAGAGATATCCATCATGTGTTTTAATCTTTCGTAGAATTCTTCTTCAGTCTTAGCAAGGTAAGCAATTCTCGGCATATTGATGGTTACACCACCGATTGAACCAGTTGACTCACCACTACCAAAGAAACCGCCTGATTTTTTGCGAAGTTCTCTTAAGTCAAGTCTTAAACGACACCACATTGAACGAACGTCACTCGGTTCCATATCACTGTTGATATAGTTACTGAAGTACGGTGTGCCGTATTTAGCAGTCATTTCAAACAAGAGTTTATTATTTTCGGTTTCAGACCAGTCAAAGTCAGAAGTGATTGAATAGGTAGGAATCGGGTATTGGAAGCCTCTGCCGTTAGCATCGCCTTCAATCATAATTTCGATAAACGCCTTGTTTACCATTGCCATTTCTTCTACGCAATCTTTATACTTGAAGTCCATTTCCTTTCCGCCAACGATTGCGTTCATTTCAGCAAGGTCGTTAGGCACTACCCAGTCAAGAGTAATGTTGGTAAAGGGAGATTGTGTACCCCATCTTGACGGAGTGTTTACGCCGTAGATGAAAGATTGGATACATTGCTTAACTTCTTTATAGGTAAGGTTATCAACCTTAACGAACGGAGCAAGGTATGTGTCGAAAGATGAGAATGCTTGCGCACCTGCCCACTCGTTTTGCATAATACCAAGGAAGTTAACCATTTGGTTGCAAAGTGTGGATAAGTGGCCTGCGGGTGAAGAAGTGATTTTGCCGGGAACACCGCCAAGACCTTCTTTAATGAGTTGGCGGAGAGACCAACCTGCGCAGTAACCGGTGAGCATAGAAAGGTCGTGAATATGGATATCCGCATTTCTATGTGCTTCGCCAATTTCATCATCGTATACTTCACTGAGCCAGTAGTTTGCGGTTACCGCACCACTGTTTGAAAGAATAAGTCCACCAACCGAATAGGTTACGGTAGAGTTTTCTTTAACACGCCAGTCAGCAACTTTTAAATAATCGTCAACAACCTTCTTGTAGTCAACGATGGTGTCTTTAATGTTACGAACTTTTTCTCTTTGCTTACGGTAAAGAATGTAACTCTTTGCAATTTCTACATAGCCTGCTTGAATAAGTACAACTTCGGCACTGTCTTGAATATCTTCTACATTGATAACATTATCTTTGATTTTCCTTGAAAAATCAGCGGTAACGCGTAAAGCGAGCATATTCAATATGTCAGCCGTGTAATCAATTTTCTTTGCGTTGAACGCCTTAGAAAGTGCAGTTGTGATCTTACTCATATCAAATTCAACTAACTTTCCGTCTCTTTTTTTAACTTGAAACATATTTTATCCCTCCGTGTAAATTTCCTTTTTTTGTGAGCGTTAATAATATACCATATCTATATACGCCTTGTCAATACTTTATAACAATATTTTGTAAAAATTTTTTGTTAAAACCACAATATATTGTGTTTTGGGTATTTTTGAGCCTTTTTGCATAAAAACGCTTAAAAACCCCTTGTTTTTGCTATTTTTCCCTTGATTTTACCCGCCAAACTGCCTTAAATTTTCCTTAAATAACATCTCTTTTCTCAAAAGGCACACTATATATAGTGGTGCATTGCCACAACCTATTGCGCCCTATACATTATATATAATATATAAGGGAATTTTAAAAAATAAAAAAGGGCGAAACTTCGCCCCTAATTTTTGATTTGCTTACGCGTTGGTGTTTTCAGGTGGGCCAACTTCCCACTTTTCATGGTCGATAGCAGTGGTTTGGCTATTAACCCTAATAAGTACAGAGTGCCCTGCTAAAGTAACACTCTTTACCCACTTGGCTTTTCCATTTTCCGTTACCTTGTGGTATGCTTGCTTATACACTGTGATTTCCGTTTGACCGATAGTTGCATCTTCAAGGTCTTCAAGACGCCACATATATAAGAAAATTTCCGTGTCGCTTGAATACTCAAACAAGAAGTCAAGATTGTGAGTGTCAAGTGTTTCGGTTGCAAAGTGGTCTAAGTTACCACCTTGAATATTTGTGTTGCTATACAATATCGCATTTTTCTTTATTGCTGATACAACGGTTGAACCCTTATTGGGGTCGTTGATGCCGTAACTGTTCTTCTTGTCGGACATAGCGGCTTCTATAAGTGCAAGGAAGTCGTGCCCCACGTCGACAACAACGTCGCCACCGCCTTCATCTCCGCCTTCATCTCCGCCTTCGTCACCACCACCGATGTCTCCACCGCCAGTGCCACCACCTGTGTTACCGCCACCTTCGGGCTCCCACTCGGCTGCTTCGGCAAACTCAAACAGCAAAACCGAATCAAGCCTTGGGTTTGAAGTGTTTGAGCCAGAGAAAGAAAATACTACCGAAAAGGTTATAGAGTTGTTTTGGCTGTCTTTATAACTGGGCACGGGAGTACCCGTGGTTATTCCGTTTAATCTATAAACTATGTTGGGGTTTGAATAGGAGTCTTCTAAATACTTAACGGCATTAAAAACCTTTGTTGTTTCACTGTTGTTAACGATTGTGACAACGATTGTTGCCGTTGAGTTTGCATATCCTAACGAAACAGTGCTTGAAAGTGCCGTTCCTATATATGCGTTAACCGTAGAATTTTCATCGGCATAAGCATCGCTGATATAAATCTCGTTCACCCTTTCAGCATTTGCCGTTCCACTTATTTGCAAGGAAGAATTGATTTGCGCATAGCCGACCAAAATAAAAATCGACATAAACAACGAAGCAATCACGATAAATAATTTTTTTGCTTTTGCCATACTCTTACCTCCTTGCTTTTTTATTTATTATATTACTTTATTATATTTTAGTCAAGTTTTAAGTTTAATAAAAAACACGGCTAAATTTAGCCGTGTTTTTTAGTTTTTTATTTTCTTATTGTTGTTTTCCGCATTTATTGCAAAAGGTTGAATCCGCATCAATTTGCGCACCACAGTGTTTGCAAAACATTTTTTCTTCCGCAAAACCTTGCTTTACGGCTTCGGCAGTCTTTTGCACCGCACCGCTTATAATTTCCGCATTGGTTGAAGCAATATCGGTTAAATCTTGCTTGTTTTCTTGTTGAATATATTTTGCTGATTTTGCCGTCATTTTTGATATTTCTGGGCGGAAACCTGTTGCCAAACCAAAAATACCCACAAAGATACCAAAAGGCACAACAAACATGCCAATCATAAATTTATTGCTTTCAAAATCACCAAAGCCTGTAAAAATTAAAACAAAGCCGAAAATTGCCAAAGCAATTCCCAAAAAGCCAACCACTTTTAATATAAGATAATGTTTAGGTTTATTGTTTTCCATACCACACCATTTTATCGTTTTTCTATATATTAACAAATGTTTTTTACTTTGTCAATATTATTTTTAGTAATGGTTTTTTAAGAGGAGAGGAGAGGATACTGCCATACCCTATAAATAGGGAACTCTGTCAGGACTTTGCCCGTCAAGGTTAGCCCGTCAAAGGCGACCGAACCCAAGGGTTCGGTATCAAATTCTCCTCTCCGCCACGACAAAAAAGCACCGCCCAAAAGGGCAGTGCCTTGTCGTGGCGGAGAGGAGAGGATTCGAACCTCCGATAGGTTTCCCTATACACGCTTTCCAAGCGTGCACATTAGACCACTCTGACACCTCTCCGTGATTAAAGTCCGCTAATTATAATAATATATTTTGCGAATAAATGCAAGTTAAATATATCGCGTTTTTAAATTTAGGTTGAAATTTTTATACTTTTTCACCTTGGTATTGACAAGTATTATGCCAAGTGCTACAATATAAACACTAAGGAGAAAGACTATGTTAGTTAGATTATTTAATTTATGGTATCTTTTTTGGATACTCTTTGCAGGTGGAGTAGTAACAGGTTTATACTTTTTACTCCGTAACAAATCACTAAAGACAAAAAAATGGACTTTATTTTCCATACTTTTATTCGCATTAGTGTTGCACTTTTTAAAACTTCTTTTCCCTCCATACACTACAAACCAAACCATTGCGCTTCGCGATAGTTGGTTTATTAACATTTGTGGCGCAAACATTGCACTCTTCCCTTTTTTGTTCTTATGCAAAAACAAATATGTAAAAGATTACATATTCTATATGGGAATAATCGGTGGTGGGCTTGCTCTTTTATACCCCACCGAAGCACTTAGCAAAACGGCTGAAAACCCACTCATATTCGACACGGTTAGATTTTATTTACACCACATAATCTTATTTTCAACACCGCTTTTAATGGTTATGCTTAAAGTTCATACCATAAGTTACAAGCGCGTTTTCTCTTGCCCGATTGGACTTTTAATCGTTATGTTGTTTATAATGATTAACCAAATCTTGCAAAGTGAAATCGGCTTTATCCCCTTAAGAAAAGGTGGTTTCTTTGATATTGGATACAAAAACACTTCCTTTATTTGGGGACCGGGCGATGATGCCATTGCACAATTATTCGTTCCTTTATGCCCCAAATTCTTTAAGGTTATCCCCTTTGGCGAATATGCTGGGCAAGAAAAATATTGGCCGTGGTTCTGGCTTATCATACCAATATTCGTTTACCTTACAACCTTTGCTTTCTTGCTTTCATTGATATTCGACTTCAAGTCCTTAAAGCAAGACATAAAAAAGATTTTTGCTCGCTTCAAGAAAAAAGCACAATAACCTTTCGCCCCCGTTTTCGGGGGCGTTTTTTATACCCCTTGCACGATAAATGTTGCTATAATCATAGCAAGCATTATCGATAGCCAAACAAAACAACCACCCTTTATCACTCCATTATATCCTTTTCTTTTTTTATACACCTTTATCCTTTGCATAACGCGCCCCCTTTTTCCTTTATTATCGCACGGCAAATAGACAACTTTTGTCATATTAGAAAAAGTTTTTCAAGCAAAATAAAGGGCAAAAACAACAAAAAATACAATTTTTTTGGGTGTTTTTTAACATTTTATTGACTTAAAAAGCAAAAATTGTTATAATTAATTATATTTTTATTTAAGGAGCAAAATCTTATGGCAAAAAGCACCAAAGATATTATGTCACTTATTAAAGAACAAGGCATAAAAATGATTGACTTTAAGATGGTTGACATTAACGGTCAATACCGCCATGTAACCATCCCTGCGGAAAACTTTTCGGAAGACACGATGAAAAGTGGTATCGGGTTTGACGCATCAAACTACGGCTATGCAGTAGTTGAAAAGAGCGATATGGTATTTATACCCGACCCCGAAACTGCGGTTGTTGACCCCTTCTGCGATATCCCCACCCTTTCAATGACGGGTAACGCAATGATTATTCACAACCCCGAAAACCGCCCCCTTGCGCAATATCCCAGAAATATCGTGCTTGCTGCCGAAAAATATATGCAAGACAGCGGTATTGCTGACACTATGCTTATCCTTCCCGAATTTGAGTTCTATCTTTTCGACCAAGTTGGTTGGGAAGTTCAACCCAATAGCGTTGGCGTTTCTTTAGACACACAACAATCTTACTGGAACAGTGCGGTTGAAGGTCGCGGTGTTATCGTTCAAAAACAAAAGGCATACCACATTGCAAAACCATTTGACCAATCTTATGAATGCAGAAGTGAAATGTGCCTTCACATGAAGGATGCGGGTATTGATATCAACTATCACCACCCCGAAGTTGCTGCTTCTGGTCAGTTCGAAATTGAACCGCAACTTGGCAAAATGTCTAAAATGGCGGATGCTACTATGATGATTAAATATATCATCCACAACACCGCACTTAAATACGGCAAGTCTGCAACCTTTATGCCCAAGCCTATCTATGGCGAAGCAGGTAGCGGTATGCACGTTCATATGTTGCTCTTAAAAGACGGTAAGCCCGTTTTCTCTGATGACAACGGCTATGCTCGTTTGAGTGAAACTGCGCACTACTTTATGGGTGGTCTCTTAAAACACATCTCATCACTTTGCGCACTCACCAACCCCAGCACCAACTCGTTTAAGCGCCTTATCCCCGGATTTGAAGCGCCCGTTACCGTTGGTTATGCAACTTCTAACCGCAGTGCGGTTATCCGTATTCCCGCTTATGCAAAGTCACCCGAGAAGCGCCGTTTCGAACTCCGCAACCCCGACGCGACTTGCAACCCCTATTTCTGCTATGCGGCTATCCTTATGGCTGGTCTTGATGGTATTAAGAACAAGATTGACCCGCACGCAAACGGTTGGGGCCCCTACGATATGAATCTCTATCACTTAAGTGATGAAGAAAAAGCAAAACTTCATCATCTCCCCACATCATTAGAAGAATCTTTGGATGCTTTGGAAAAAGACCACGATTACCTTACCGCTGGCGGAGTATTCCCCGAAGAATTGCTTAAAAACTTTATCAAAACCAAGCGCGAAGAATGCAGACAATTGTCTTCAATTCCCCACCCCGCTGAGTTTGAAAAGTATTATAACTTATAATAAACTTATAAAATTAAAAGGAGCGAAAATTCGCTCCTTTTTTTGTTTTATATAATTGATAAAACGCGATGCAATTTGAAATAGTTTTCTTTGTATCATATTAAGTCTTTATATCAATGCGGAAAAGCCTTACACCAAAAATGGTTGTTTGCCTGCCCTATGAATAACTACTTCGTCAACCACCGCGTTTGTGCGGTTTTTAATTAAGAATAAAACAGCATCGGCAACATCTTCGGGCATAATCATACCATCGGGGTTAAGGTCGGGGCGGGATACTTTTACCATATCGGTAAACACCCCACCGGGCGAAACAACATGCACCCTTATATCATCTTTATAAACTTCTGCTGAAAGTGCTTTGGTAAAACCTAAAAGCGCGTGTTTTGATGCGCTATAAGCGCTTTGCCAAGCATAGCCCGAGTGTGCAACCACCGATGCGATGTTGACAATGCTTGCTCGCTTTGATTTTTTAAGTTCGGGAAGTGCTGTTTTAGTTAAAAGATATGGCACGCGCACATTTACCGCCATCATGTTATCAAAGGTTTGCATTTCGGTATCTTTAAGGAGCGAGTTATGGGTTAAGCCTGCGTTGTTTATCAAAATATCCACACCGCCAAAGCGCTCCACCGCTTTGTTAAAGCAATTTAAAAGTGTTTTATCATCGGTTAAATCACCACTAAAATATTCACACTCCACCCCTTCGTTTTGAACGAGAAGTTTGCTCTCTTTAAGATTTTCTTCTCTCTTTCCGCCAACGAGTGCTATGTTAACACCTTCTTTTGCAAGAGCGATAGCAATGGCTCTTCCAATTCCGCTACCCGCACCCGTTATAACTGCCGTTAAACCTTTCATAATTAACTCCAAAATGTTTTTAATTAGTATAACAAAAAAACCTTGCAAAAGCAAGGTTTTTTATTTTACTTTTATTCTGCGTTGGCGGTAACCTTTTTGCCATAGCAATAAAGAGCAACCGTTCCCGGTCCACAAGTTGCACCGATAATCGGGCCTAACGGCAAAATTTGAATTTCTTTGTTCTCGCCCAAGCGCGAAAGAATTTTTTCTTTGATTTCAAGTGCCGTTTGTTCGCAGTCGGCATGACTTATAAAAATATGTTGGTAAGGCAAATCTTCATAGGCTTCAAAAAAGCGGTCTATAACTCTATCGATAGATGCTACTCTTCCCTTAACCTTTTCAATAGCAAAGTTTTGTCCCTTTGCGTCGGAAATAATAATTGGCTTAATGGATAAAAGTCCGCCAAAGAAAGCACTTGTCGCGCTTACTCTTCCTGCAACTTTAAGGTAGGTTAGTTTTTCAACTGTGCACTCTTGATTCATTGTAAGTTTGTGTTCTTCAACCCAAGCACTAACTTCTTCAACACTCTTCCCTTCTGCCCTTAACTCACTTGCGGTTATACACAAAATACCAAGCCCTGCGCACGCCATAAGCGAGTCAACACAAATGATTTTTCTATCGGGATATTTTTCTTTTAATTCATCTCTTGCCGAACAACTTGATTTTACCGATGCGGAAAGGGCTGATGAGCAAGAGATTGACAACACATCAAAACCATCATCAAGGAAGGAAGAAAATGCTTTGATATATTCTTCTTTTGTAATTTGCGCGGTGGTAACCCTTTTGCCTTCTCTCAAAGAGTCGTATAATTGCTTGGGGCTAACCTTTTCCCAATCAAGACTTGCCTCATATTCAATACCATCAAGTCTAAAGTGCATAGGTATATATTCTATATTATACCTATCGCGAAGTTCCTTATTAAGTTCACTACAAGAATCGGTTATAATAACAAATTTACTCATTTCAATTTTCTCCATTTTATAAATTGTTAATTATCAACAAAAGCCCTGTGATATACAGGGATTTTTGTTTATTATTTTGTAAAGCCCAAAAGTGTTGTTGCATCTAATTTACCATAATTTTTGATAAACTCTGCAAGTTCAGTTGCAATCTTTTTAGCACCACCAATGTCGTTAGATTCGATGTTTAAGGGAAGTAATGGATCGTGAAGTGATAAACGGAGCAAGAACCAACCATTTCCGTGGTCTTTATCAAGGTTTACTCTAACGCCTTCAAAGTTGTTGGGAGCGAGCGACCAGCCGTCTTTACCTTCGGCATACTTGTTAAGGTCAGCAATAACGCTTTGGCCATATTCTTTGAATTCATCAAGCAAAATGTTCATTCTAAATTCAACGCTTTCCTTAGGTTCTTCAAGCGAAGCAATGATTGACTCTAAAGTGTAACCTTCTTTTTTGCCCCTTGCAAGTTCGATAAGAAGTTTCGTTACGATATACGCGCCGTCATCAAGGAAATAGTTTTCCTTAAACGCACCGTGACCTGAAGTTTCGATTGCAAGTTGGCTATCTTGCCCTAAATTATTGAGTCTTATAGATTCGTTGATAACATTTCTATAGCCTCTCTTAAATCTGTGGTGAATACCGCCCTTTTCTTCAATAAATTTAGCAAGACCTGTTGAAGTGATAGAGTCGGTAACAATGGTAGTTCCTGGGTGTTCACGGAGAAGAATTGCTGAAAGCATTGCGATAATTCTGTTGCGATTGAGTTCGCTTCCGTCAGACAAAACTGCGCCTGCTCTATCAACGTCGGTATCAAAGATGATGCCGAGATCAGCATTTTGTTCTTTAACCGCTTCGGTGATAGATTCCATTGCTTCTTTATTTTCGGGGTTAGGAATATGGTTGGGGAAACTTCCATCGGGATCTAAATATCTGCTACCCGTTGTGTCCGCACCAAGGGGTTCTAACACCTTGCTTGCATAAAATCCGCCAGCGCCGTTGCCCGCATCAACCACGATTTTGAAGCCTTTAAGGGGCATATCTTCCCCTGTTGCCTTTCTAATTTTATCGGCAAGGATTTTTGAATATGTATCCATAAATTCGCCTTCAACAAGCGTGCCTTTTTGCATACCTGTTTCGGTGCCGTTTTCTGCATAAGTTAAAATTGCTTTAATATCTTCCTTTTCAAGTCCGCCGTTTGCGGTGAAGAACTTAAAGCCGTTTCTATTGAAAGGAAGGTGGCTTGCGGTAATCATAACAGAGCCGTCAAAAGCAAATCCTTCGGTTACGGTTGACATAAACATTGCTGGGGTTGATGCCATATTGAAGTTGGTCACATTAAGACCAGCATCTACCATAGCAGAACAAATCCAATCGCAAAGTGCGGGACCTGAAAGACGAGAATCTCTACCCACTGCAACGCGGATATTTTCAGTTTTGCCCATTTTTTCTTTCATCCAAACGGCAAAACCTCTACCAATATCTTTACATACCTTTTCGGTAAGGTTAACGTTTTGACCTTCAATACCTTCTAATGCAACGCCACGAATATCAGAGCCGTTTTGCAATTTTTTATAATCCATTTTTATCTCCTTAAAATCTTTTTTTAAAAGATTTTTCTTTTATAAATTGATGATACCACAATCACAAAATTTTGTCAATTCTTCGTTTAGATAAAAGGAAAAAACTCCCCCTTTTTAACTATTCTTTCCCTTGATAAGTTCATTTAAATATGTTATAATGTTTTACACTTAATAAACAATTTAATTTGTTTGCTCAAATTAAATATGTTAGGGGGATTAACCTATGAACAAAGATTTTTTATGGGGTGTTGCGACAGCGGCAGGTCAAATTGAAGGAAGTGTTACCGAAGATGGACGCGGGCTTTCTATTTGGGATGCTTTTTGCCGTGTCCAAGGAAACATAAGAAACAACGATACAACCGACATTGCTTGCTCTAGTTATAAACTATGGAAAGAAGACATTAATCTCTTAAAAGACCTTGGCGTAAACTCTTACCGCTATTCTATATCTTGGTCACGCGTTCTCCCCGAAGGAAAAGGCAAGGTGAACCAAATAGGGCTTGACTATTATAAAAGACTTACCGATACCTTACTTAACCAAGGAATTAAGCCAAACATTACTCTTTATCACTGGGATTTACCGTACGCATTGCACGAGCTTGGCGGTTGGCTTAATCGCGATATTGCCGACTGGTTTGGTGACTATGCAGAACTTATTTTTAAGGAAATTCCCGATGCATATATGTTCTCCACCCACAATGAGCCGATTGCAACCTATGTTGGATATGCTAAAAAGGTTTTTGCACCCGGTTTTGCAGTAGAACAATACGGTAGACAAGCAAACCACAATCTTCTCTTATCGCACGGCAAGGCGGTTGAAAGGTTTAGGGCATCTAATAGCAAAGCAAAAATTGGTATAGTTATTGATGTGTGGAATCGCGTTCCGCTTTGCCCCGAAAGCCAAGATGATATTCTATATGCAAAAGAACAAAATGCTTTGGCGCACGGCAATTACCTATCACCTATTTTCTCTGGAAAGTATAATGATATTTTGCTTTCTTATTTTGAAAAGAATAACATTAATATCCAAATGGAAGAAAAGGATTTTGACCTTATCTCTGCACCTTTAGATTTCTTTGGACTTAACTGCTATAATCGAATCGTGGTTAGTTCTTCGGGCGCAAACGTTAGACAAACGCTCACCCAAAACGGCGGAAACTTTTTACAAAACGGTCAAGAATACTACCCCGATGCCATTTACGATACGGTTAAAATTTTACGAAAAGATTATAATGTTAAACTCCCCATTTACATAACCGAAAACGGCGTTGGTTTTAGAGATGAGAAAGAAGTTGACGGAATAGTTTTTGATGATGAAAGAATAAAATATTTAACTGCAAGTTTTAACTGTATAAAAAGACTGCTTGATGAAGGCGAAGACATAAAAGGCTATTACCTATGGTCATTACTTGACAACTTTGAGTGGACGGCTGGGTATTCGACCAAATACGGAATACACACGATTGATAGAAAACCTAAAAAATCTGCTCTCTTTTACAAAGAACATATTAAAAACAACTCTTAACTGCTAAAGGAAAGACTTATGAGAAAGTTTGATACAAAAGTTCAACACTTAAAATATAAGGTATTAAAAGAAGTTGCCACCTACGCTTGGGAAGGCACACTAGATAAAAACCTTATTAATATTCCTAATGTGCTCGTGCCTGGAAAGACCGCAACTATGCGTTGCTGTGTTTATAAAGAGCGCGCTATCGTTAGCGAAAGGGTTAAACTTGCTATCGGCGGAAACGATGCTAACCCAAATGTTATTGAAGTTATAGATATTGCTTGTGACGAGTGCCCTATGGGTGGATACGAAGTTACGGGTGCGTGCAGGGGTTGCCTTGCCCACCGTTGTGAAGATGTGTGCAAAAAAGGCGCTATAACTATCGATGCACAAATGAAAGCGCATATTGACAAGGAAAAGTGTGTTGAGTGCGGTATGTGTGCAAAGGTTTGCCCATACAGTGCGATTATAAACCACAAAAGGCCTTGCGAACAAGCGTGCAAAGTTAAGGCTATTTCTATGGATGAAAGCAAGGCTGCAAAAATTGATGATGAAAAGTGCATTGCTTGTGGCGCGTGTGTTTACCAATGCCCGTGGGGCGCAATTAACGATAAATCATACATTTTAGATGTTATCAATTTTATTAAAAACAAGGTTAAAAAGAAAAAAGTTTACGCCGTTGTTGCCCCGTCTATTGCAAGCCAATTCGTTTATGCAAAGTTAGGTCAGGTGATTAAGGGCATTAAAGAACTCGGCTTTGATGAAGTTGTTGAAGCGGCGCTCGGTGCGGACATCGTTGCCCTATCCGAAGCAAAAGAACTTGCGGAAAAAGGGTTCTTGACAAGTTCGTGTTGTCCCGCTTTTGTTGACTATGTAAAAAAACAATTCCCCGACCTTGCTGAATATATATCGCATAACCTTTCGCCTATGGCAACCATTGCAAAACAAATTAAAGAGCAAGATAAAAATGCAAAAGTCGTGTTTATCGGTCCTTGCACGGCAAAGAAAATGGAAATTAAAAAACCCGAAGTTACCCCGTTCGTTGACACGGTTATCACCTTTGAAGAATTGCAAGCCTTGTTCGATAGCAAGAATATTGAAATCACTGCGCTTAAAGAAGAAGATATCGACCACGCATCTTACTACGGCAGAATTTTCGCAAGGAGTTGCGGACTTTCGGAAGCCGTTGCAGAAGGTCTTAAAGAAAACGGCATAATTAACTTTGACCTTAAAGCCGTTCCTTGCGACGGTATCGATGCTTGTAGGGTTGCACTCCTTAAAGCGAGCAAGCGTATGCTTGACGGCAATTTTATTGAAGGTATGGCTTGCCTTAACGGTTGTGTTGGCGGTGCAGGTTGCTTGACCCACGGAGACACAAACCGCATAAAAATTGACAAGTTTGGTAAAATGGCGGACTTTAACACAATTACTGACGCGGTTAACTCTATCGATAAAAATTAAAAACCATAAAAAAATAAACTCGCTAAACTTTCGTTTAGCGAGTTTTCTTTTTAAATTTAATCTTACAACAAGCCTATCATTAGGTTACAAGCAAGTACGATAAGTACGAGTGCGATAGGATAGGTTGATGCGTATGCACCTGCAACGTCTTCCGTTTCTGCGGTATTGATAAGAGTGCCGAGTGCAGGAGTACTCGTCATACCACCGGTGATTGAACCGAGGTTGTTGAGGAGCGGAAGTTTTAAGAGTTTCTTTCCGAGGATAAAACCAACAACCATAGGCATAATGGTCATAATTGCACCACCGAGCAAACCCCAAACAACTATCATTCCGCCACCAGCGTTTGAAATTTGTGCTACCAAGTTAACACCACCGTCTACACCTGCGCCGATGAGGAAGAGCATAAGTCCGAGTTCACGCATAACTTTTGCGCTCTTTTCAGGAACTTCCAAAGAGAGTTTGCCGATTCTTCCAAAGTGACCGAATACGAGGCACATAATGAGTACGCCACCCGTAGTTCCAAGTGAGAAGTTTGCACCTGCGAAAATAGGAATTTTAATTCCGCCTAAAATTAAACCGCTAACGATAGCGAGAGCGATTGCGGTGAAACCGAAATCATCACACTTAAAGAGTTTCTTATTCTCTTTCTTTTCTCTAGCTTGCATTACTTCGGGTTTTAATAAACTTCTTTCGTGTTCCATATTAGCCTTCATAAATTTAGGCATAAGTTGAACGAAAAGAACTACACCGATAACACCAAACGGATATGCTATCGCGTGACCGAGAGTTACCAACCCCTCAAGTTCTCCTGCGACCTCAAGTGCTGCAGAGTATCCGGGAGTAGAAGTGAGCGCACCGGAGAGAATACCAGCAGAAAATTCCGGTCCAATTTCAGGGAGGAGCGCAAACGCCACTGCAACGACAGTTCCCACAAGAATAATAACTACACCCATAAGTATATAGGTTTTGAAGTTTTTCTTTAAGTCCCTAAAGAATTTCGGTCCAGCGATAAAACCAACGGAACCAACGAACATAACTAGTCCAACGTTTTGAATTACGCTCTTATAATATTTTACGTTTGTAGCAGATTCGTCAAGATGGAAAACGCTTAACACAGGTAGGTCTTCGGGAATAAGCGTACACAAGAAACCGAATAAAATAGCAACGAGGAATACCCCTGCCGTTCCGAGTGATACACCCTTTATAGTAATTCTGCCGAGCATGTAACCGAGCGAACAAACAATAAATATTCCGCACAACAATGCGCTTAATCCAAACACTCCGCTAACGCCCTTTTCACCGGTAATACCATTATAAATACACCAAGCGGCGATACCAGCAACAGCAACGAGTGCAATGGTTATCCAAAGCCATTTTAGGCTTTTCTTTTTAGGAGCAGTCGAAAGTTCAGTCTGTTCCGTTTGCAAATTTTCCTTTTCCATTTTTTCTCCTTAAAATTTTGATAAAAATTTCATCTTTTCCCTATTATTATATAATGTATATAACAGTTTGCTACCCGACGGCAAAAATGCCGTCGGGTAAGTTTTACTTTTTCTTAAAGGGTTAGAAGCGAGTTGCAGTAGGCTCGCGAAGTGTTTTGGGTGAGATAAACCTTGTTGGTTATCGAAGTCAAAACACTAAGCAGAAACGACCTGCAACGATGCTTATAAACGCTTAAACGTTGGGTTGCTTTGTGTAGTTAGGCAACAATTGAGGAGACAACTTAGTTGCGTTAATACCAGCATCTTTTAATTCCTTATCGAATGCTTTAACGTGGTCTAAGGTGAGTTCTTTAACCTCAACGTCTTTATAAATCTTACCTACGCTCTTACCTGCGTTTCTACCAAATACGATAATGTCGAGGAGAGAGTTACCCATAAGTCTGTTTCTGCCGTGGATTCCCCCTACTGCCTCACCTGCAACGAAGAGGTTGGGAACGGTAGTGGTCATGCCGTCAGCAGAGATATCGAGTCCACCATTTTGATAGTGGAGTGTGGGATAGATAAGAATGGGGTCTTTTCTAATATCGATACCGTATTTACCGAACATACGAAGCATAGCAGGAATACGCTTTTCGATAGTGCCTTCACCGTGGATAATATCGATCATCGGGGTGTCAAGCCATACGCCTTCACCATCGGTGGTCTTAATACCATTGTCACGTTTTTTGCATTCTCTAATGATTGAAGAAGCGGTTACGTCACGAGTTTCAAGTGAGTAAACAAATGCTTCACCATCTTTATTTACGAGTTGTGCACCGAGTGAACGAACTTTTTCGGTTACGAGTGCGCCGAAGATTTGTGTAGGTTCAGCAACACCAGTGGGGTGATATTGGAGAGTATCAGCATAGAGAAGTTTTGCACCTGCTCTATAACCCAAAACCAAGCCGTCAGCCGTTGCGCCGTAGTGGTTAGAAGTCGGGAAGCCTTGATAGTGAAGTCTTCCTGCACCACCGGTTGCAATGATAACGGTTTTTGCCTTTGCAACAAGGATATCTTTGGTTTCCATATTGAGAAGAACTGCACCAGCAGCCTTGCCTTCGGTATCCTTAATAATTTCGATTGCAGCGGTAAAGTCAACAACGGGGATTTGGCGGTTAAGAACTTCATCACGGAGAGTTCTCATAATTTCCGCACCCGAATAGTCCTTACAAGCGTGCATACGTTTTCTACTTGTACCGCCACCGTGGGTGGTAATCATAGTGCCGTCTGCTTCTTTATCGAACATAACGCCGAGTTCGTTGAGCCATTTGATAGCATCGGGAGCATCGTTAACGAGTTTATAAAGGAGTTCGTGCTTTGCTGCGAAGTGTCCGCCACCAAACGCATCGAGATAGTGAATAGCGGGGCTATCGTTGGGTTTATCAGCCGCTTGAATTCCGCCTTCAGCCATCATAGTGTTTGCATCGCCGATACGAAGTTTTGTTACCATCATAACATTTGCGCCTGCGTTATGTGCTTCAATAGCAGCAGAAGAACCTGCGCCACCGCCACCGATAACCAAAACATCTACATCGTAGTCGGGTTTAGAAAGATCGATATCTAAATCGAGCACTCTTGACTTACCTTGCAAAAGGTCAGCAAGTTCGTGCAATACCTTACCGCCCTTGTTAGGACCAACTTTCAATTCTTCATAAGCAGAAGTGATATAGTCGGGGTGGTTTTCTTGCAAAACGGTTTGCTTTTCTTCAGCAGTCATTCTTGCAAACAAGTTGTTAAGTCTTTGTTCTCTGGTCGCTTGGACCTTTTTCATTGAATCTAATTGTTCTTGTGTATACTTATACATAACTCTTCCCCCTATTTTTCAATTTCTCTATTGTTATAGAGTTCTTTGAGTTCTTCGATAGGCTTGTTCATAAGCGCTTCGATCATTTCAACATACTTGCCGTCTTCAATTTCTTTAACTCTATCGAGAAGGTGTTGTGTTTCGGGTGCCATATACTTGCCGTAAAGTCTTCTTGCAAGTTCAGCAACTTGGGGATGTGAGATACCAGCGGGGCATCTTGAAGAACATACGCCACACATTACGCAGTCAAAAGATTCTTCTGCGCAGTTTGCATAGTCACCGCGTTGCGCGTATGCAATGTATTGCATAACTGAAAGACCTTGAGTACAAGCCTTGGTACAAGCGTTGCAACCAACACACGCGTAAATTTCGGGGTAAAGTTGCATCATAATTTGTTCGGTCGGCTTAACCTTTTCAATATCGTAAACTGCTTTTACAAGCGGGAAGAAAGGAAGTGTTGCAACGTACATATCGTTTTCAACTTTTTGTTGGCAAGCGAGACAAGCGTGCAATTCTCTATCCCCTTTGATACGGTAAATTGTAGAACAAGCGCCACAGAAACCGTTTCTGCATCCGCAACCGCGAACGAGTTGGTATCCAGCGTATTCCATTGCTTTCATTATTGTTAAACTTTCGGGAACTTGATATTTCTTACCGAAAAAATAAACGTTAACTAAATTTTCCATTTGTTTTCTCCTTATTAATATTCATTCGGCAATTCGTCGAGTTCATCGAAACGGAATACCGGACCATCTTTACATACGTATTTTGAACCTACGTTACATCTACCGCATTTACCAACACCGCATTTCATACGGAGTTCCAAGGTAGTGTAAACTTGTGTCTTTTCAAATCCTAACGATTTAAGTCCTTCCAAAGTGAACTTAATCATAATAGGCGGACCGCAAAGAACTGCAACCTTATTTGTATCAAAGCCAAGTTCTTTTACGTAGTTAGGCACGAAACCAACGTGTCCGTCCCAACCTTCTTGCTCACGGTCAATGGTAAGGTGAACGTTTACACCGTTATCAGTTGCCCATTCGTTAATAATTTCTTGATAGTCAAGTAGGTCGTCTTTACTTCTTGAACCGTAAACGATATCAATCTTGCCGTATCTATCGCGATAGTGTCTGCAATAGTTGATTACCGAACGGAGCGGTGCCAAACCTACGCCACCTGCAACAAACAAAAGGTCTTTACCTGCAAACACGTCGTCTACGGGGAAAGGATTGCCGTAAGGTCCGCGAACGGTTACGTTTTGACCTACTTCCGCTTGGTGCAACCAAGTGGTAAGGCAACCGCACTTCTTAATGGAGAATTCCATAAACTCGGTGTTTGTGGGAGAAGAAGTGATTGAAAACATTGCTTCGCCTACACCGGGGATTGAAACCATTGCGCATTGACCGGGGCGGTGTTCAAAAAGTTTTTTGCCTTCGGGTGAAACAACTCTAAAGGTCTTAATATCGGGTGTGTCTTGTCTTACGTCAGTTATCACACCAAGTTTCGGGATTAAAGTTTCATTAATCATTTTCTTTACCTCCGAGAGTTTTCATAACCTTTGCAATATTCATTGAAATTGGGCATTTTGCAAGACAACGGCCACAGCCTACACAACTGAACATACCATCGTTGTTATCGGGATAGTATACAAGTTTGTGCATAAATCTTTGGCGGAAGCGTTCTTTTTGTGAGTTTCTTGAGTTGCCGTGTGCCATCAAAGTGAAGTCACTATACATACAAGAGTCCCAACATCTAAAACGTTGAACGCCGTTGTTTGTCTTAAAGTCTTTAATATCATAGCACTGACAGGTCGGGCAAACGAAAGTACAAGTTCCACAACCTAAGCAGTGTGAAGAGAGTTCATCCCACGCGGGTGAATCAAAGTATTCTTTGGTTTTGCCTGCACCAAACTTTTCAGTGGTAAGGTCTTTAAGGGGAAGTTTATCTAAAATTTGAGCGATTTCCTTCTTTTGTTCATTAACGGCACTGTCATCACAATCTTCGGTGATAGCGCTAACCTTATCGAGCAATTTTTGACCTTTTTCAGTATTAGCGGTCAAATACAAATCGGTTTCAGTCTTCCACGCGGTAACATCGCCTGCGGGGTTTGCGGGGTCGATACCAAAGGTCTTGCAGAAGCAAGTTTCGTTAGGTCTACCGCAAGCGAGTGAAACGATAACACCCTTTTCCCTTCTTGAAGCATAGTAAGTATCAATGGGTTCAGCAAGGAAAACTCTATCGAGAATTTCAAAACTCTTTACGTCGCAAGCGCGAACGCCAAACACAACGAAATCTTCCTTTTCTTCTCTATTGTCGATAATTTCTATGCTCTTTCCTTCGCTCTTAAATTCCATAAGGTTTTCAGTTTGCGGGAAGAAAAAGTCCTTTGCGCTTCTAACGGTATTTAAGGCATTGCTCATCACCACGCCTTGTTCCCAAAGTTTATATGATGCACCACCTTTGCCGTCAACGGGAATATACAATTTTGCGCTTTCTGCTACTAAAGCAAAAAGTTTATCTAAATTTGATAACGCTACTTTACGCATAATTATTCATCCCCCCTATTTACTGCTTCGCTCGGCTCTAAATCTTCTTTAGTGTAATTAGTGAGCGGTGCTCTATTTCCAACTTCTTCACCCGCTTGATAATCGCCATAGAAACCGTTTATATCTTTAATAAACTTTCTATTGAGTAAGTGGAGCGGAATTTGTTGCGGACATACCCTTGAGCATTCACCACAGTCGGTACAACGACCTGCAACGTGGAAAGCACGGATAATGTGGAACATTTTTTCTTCAAAACTGTTTGCTGCAGCCTTATTTTGAACGCCTGAGTTAGGATTGTCGAACACGCACTTTTCACAAGTACAAGCAGGACATACGTCACGGCAAGCGTTACAACGGATACAGCGAGACAATTCGTTTTGCCAGAAAGCAAATCTTTCATCAGCAGTCATCTTTTCAAGTTCTTCAACTTGGTCGAAACGGTTAGAATCGGTAACTTCGCCATCTTCGCCAAGAAGTTCATCAAAAGCAACGTGCTTTTTACTCTTACAGTTACGGCAACGTTCTTGCAAAACATCTGCCTTGTTTACTTCTTTAACGCCGTCATAAAGAGTTTCAACTTTCAAGGTGTCGTTTGCACTGTCGATTGAAACAATGCCGTCACCGATAAGGCCTTTAATCTTTCTTACATCAGCCATACCGTCGCAAGGAATGCCAACAACGTAAACTTTTTCACGGTCAAAACGGTGTTCGGTGAGCAATTGGTTAAAACTGTAAGTATCACAGGGCTTTAAGAAAACCAAAGTTTTGCCTTCGCCCTTTCTTGTTTCTTTAACTAAGTATTTTGAGAAGTTTGCGCCCGAGAAATCATCGAAAACAAACTCTTTCTTCATACTTTCTACGTCGGTGAAAACTGCAGGGGTTTGGTCGTAAGAGAACTCACCCTTTTTAAGACCGAGAACTTTTACAACTGTTCCGTTTGCAAGAAGTTCGCCTGCTTTTTCAATAAGCGCTTCGCGAGTTATTTTTTGCATCTTAAGTCCTCCAATCTCTTATTTTCACCAAGAGCGGTTACCGTTTGAACAAAGTCGTTCATAGTTGCAGCGAATTTTGCACCTTCTGCTGCTGACACCCACTCAACTCTAGTACGTTCCTTTTCAATACCGAGATAATCAAGCATTGAAAACAAAAGTGCCATTCTTCTTCTCGTGTAGTAGTTACCCGAAGTGTAGTGGCAATCCCCAGGGTGGCAACCACAAAGGATAACGCCGTCTGCCCCGCGTTGGAACGCGCGAAGAATAAACATCGGGTTTACACGGCAAGAACAGGGAACGCGAATAACTTTTACTTCTGCAGGATACGCCAAACGGTTACTTCCCGCAAGGTCAGCGCCCGCGTACGAGCACCAGTTACAACAAAACGCCACGATTTTGGGCTTATATTCGTTTACTTGCATATTGCGTCAACCTCCGCCATAATCTGTTTGCATGCAAATCCCTTAAGGTCCATAGCACCAGAAGGACAAGCAACCGTACAACAACCGCAACCTTGACAAATCGCTTCGTTTACCGATGCTACACGGCGAATAAGCGTTGTTCTGTTAGGTCCGCGGAATTCTTTATCTGAATAAGTAATTGCGCCGTAAGGACATACCTTTTCACAAGAAGAACATCCGTTACACATCATTTCATCAGATTGTGCTACACACGGGTTACCAGTTAGTTTATCTTTAGAGAGAAGACCGATAACTTTTGCTGCAGCAGCACCTGCTTGAGAAACTGTTTCAGGGATATCCTTAGGTCCTTGACAAGCACCTGATAAGAAGATACCAGCCGTGGGGCTTTCTACCGGACGAAGTTTGGGGTGGGCTTCGGTAAAGAAGTCGTTTGTATCCATACTTGCCGTAAGCATTGTTGCAAGCGGTCTTGCCGATTTATCCGGTTCGATTGCCGCCGCCAATACCACGAGGTCTGCTTCAATCTTAACTTGTTTGTTTGCAATAAGGTCTGAACCTTGAACGATAAGTTTGTTACCTTCGGGTGAAACCTTACCAACCATACCTTTTATATAATGTACGCCGTATTCTTCAACTGCCCTACGATAGAATTCATCAAACTGTTTACCAGGAGTTCTAACGTCGATATAGAAAACGGTTACATCGGTATCGGGATATTTATCACGGGTGAGCATTGCGTGTTTTGCGGTATACATACAGCAAATCTTTGAGCAATATTCCTTTCCTTTTTCCGCACAAGAAGCACAACGTGAGCCTACGCATTGAACAAACACGAGTTTGTGGGGGTGAACACCGTCTGACGGACGGAGAAGTTTACCCGCGGTAGGACCAGCCGCGTTCATTAAGCGTTCAAATTCTAATGAAGTGATAACGTCTTTGCTTTGGCTGTAAGCAAATTCATCAAACTTGTCCATACTGATGGGGTTAAATCCAGTTGCGGCAACGATTGCGCCGTACTTTTCTTCAATGAACTCATCTTTTTGGGTATAGTCGATTGCATTTGCGGTACATACCTTTGCACAAACACCGCACTTGCCGTTCTTTAACATATTGCAGTAATCAGCATCGATTGTTGCAACCTTAGGAACTGCTTGCGCGAACGGAATATAGATTGCACGCTTGTTGTCCATACCAAGGTTAAAGTCGTTAGGAACTTTTTTCATCGGGCACTTTTCAGTACAAAGTCCGCAACCGGTACAAACGTCTTCTTTAACATAACGCGCTTTCTTTCTAATCTTAACGTCGAAGTTACCTACGAAGCCTTTAACTTCTTCCACTTCGCTATAAGAGAAAATTCTAATCTTTTCGTGTTGAGCAACGTCAACCATTTTAGGTGTCAAAATACAAGCCGCACAGTCAAGCGTCGGGAAGGTTTTATCGAGTTGAGCCATTTTACCACCGATAGTGGGCTTTTTCTCAACGGTATCAACTTCAAAGCCTGCATCTGCAATATCGAGTGCAGTTTGGATACCTGCGATACCGCCACCGATAACGAGCGCGCGTTTGGTAACGGGGCTCTCGCCAGGGATAAGCGGTGCGTTAAGGTTTACCTTTGCAATAGCAGTTCTACCAAGAACGATTGCCTTTTCGGTACCTTCAGCCATATCCTTATGTATCCAAGAACATTGTTCACGGATGTTTGCAATTTCCACCATATACGGGTTAAGACCTGCAGCAGCAGCCGTCTTTCTAAAAGTTGCTTCGTGCATTCTCGGTGAACAAGAACATACCACGATACCCGTAAGGTTGTGTTCTTTAATAGCGGCCTTGATAAGTTCTTGACCTGCTTGTGAACACATATACTGATAGTTGGCAGAGTGAACTACGCCCGGTTCGTTCTTTAATGCTTCGGCAACTTTAACAACGTCAACCGTACCAGCGATGTTACTACCACACCAACATACGAATACTCCTATTCTTTGCATTTGTACTCTCCTTTTTACTTACTGTATTTCCTCAAAGCACTAACGATTGCTTGTTGTGGCAAGTCTTCGTCTAAAAGTGCGGGAATATCGTCTGCCTTTAAGTGATTGTTGCCTTGTTGTCTAATAGCGGTGAGGCGAACTGCTTCAACGATTTTCGCAGGTTCAACTCCTCTCGGGCATCTATCAATACAAGCAAAGCAAGAAAGACAACGATAGATTGATTTTGACTTCAATAACGGTTCAATATCACCCGTTTCAACCATATAAACGAATTGGTGGGGATGATATTCCATTTCATCGTACGCAGGGCAAGTTCCCGAACATTTACCGCATTTCATACACTTTTTCGGGTTTACTTTACTTACGCGAACGATTTCATCACATACGTTCTTGTAATTTTCCATTTTGTTACTCCTTTACCCCAAATGCTTCTGCAAGCAATTCGGTGATATATACTACCGGCAAATCACTGCCGTTCTTTTCTAAGTTGTATTTACAAAGCGGACAAGCGGTAACGATAACTTCAGCACCGTTCATTTTGGCATTAGAAGAAACCTTTAAACTCTTTGCCTTTGCAAGTTCCTTGCTTTCCAAAGTGATATATCCACCACAACACTCGTTGCGGTATGAATAAGTAACGGGGTCGCCACCGAGCGCGCGGATTAAATCTTCCATAATCTTGGGATTTTCCACGTCGTCCATTGCCATAACCTTACCGGGGCGGAGAAGAAGGCAACCATAGTAGGGTGCAATCTTTTTGCCCGTTAAAGGCTTAACAACCTTTTCTTTAATCTTATCGTAACCGATTTTATCACGGAGAAGTTCAAGGTAATGAATTACTTCTGTTTGACCATCGTATTTATCGGGTGCGATGTATTGGTTAACACGGAAGTTAAAACCTTGGTCGGTTTGCATATCGTAGTTGGTTTGCTTGATTACGTTGTGACAAGCAGAACATACTGAAACGAGCGGTTGGTTTTTCTTGTCCGCACTAATTAATGCGCGCACTGATGAGAGTTTGGTTGCAATCTCATCTTTTGCGGTTGTGAAGACACCGCCACAGCATTGCCAGTTTTCAATTTCTTCAAGCGTTACGCCGAGAACTTCCGCACACTTTCTTGCGTACTCATCAAGCACTTTTGCTTTTGTTTTTAACGTACAGCCGGGAAAATAACTTACTTTCATTTATCTTGCTCCTTGTTATTAAACCATTTGTTCGGGGTGGAACACCTCGTCAAATCTTTCTGCCGTCAAGAAGCCGAGTTGTACACACGCTTCTTTAAGGGAAATGTTGTCTTTATATGCTTTCTTTGCAGTCTTTGCTGCATTTTCATATCCAATATAGGGGTTGAGTGCGGTAACAAGCATAAGTGAGTTTTGGAGATTGTGATCCATTTTTTCCTTGTTTGCTTTAATACCAACCGCACAGTTTACGTTGAACGAAACGATTGCTTCAGCCAAAAGTCTTGCCGATTGCAAGAAGTTATAGATACATACAGGCATAAACACGTTAAGTTCAAAGTTGCCTTGTGATGCCGCCATACTAACAGCCACGTCGTTACCCATTACTTGAACGGCAACCATAGTAACTGCTTCGCATTGTGTGGGGTTTACCTTACCCGGCATAATTGATGAGCCCGGTTCGTTTTCGGGAATAAAGATTTCGCCAAGGCCATCTCTGGGGCCACTTGCGAGCCAACGAACGTCGTTTGCAATCTTCATCATATCGCAAGCGAGTGCCTTGATTGCGCCGTGTGCGAACACCAATTCATCTTTGCTTGTGAGTGCGTGGAATTTGTTGCCTGCGGTAACAAAGTTCTTTCCGGTGATTTCGGTAACCTTTTCAGCAACGAGTTTATCAAAGCCTTTGGGAGCATTGAGTCCGGTACCTACTGCAGTTCCGCCAAGTGCTAATTCTGCAAGGGGTTTAAGTGCAAGTTTCAAGAGTTCAACATCGCGCTCCAAACTTGTTCTCCAACCGCTGATTTCTTGACCGAACTTAATAGGGGTTGCGTCTTGAAGGTGGGTTCTGCCACACTTAACGATTTCGCCTTCTTCTTTTTCCAAGCGCTTGAAGGTTTCGATAAGAGTTTCAACCGCGGGGATAAGTTTATCTTCCAAAGCAATAACAGCAGAGATGTGCATTGCCGTGGGGAAAGTATCGTTTGAAGATTGGCTCATATTGATGTCATCGTTGGGGTGCAAAATCTTTTCCCCTGCGATTTCATTACCACGGTTAGCAATAACTTCGTTTGCGTTCATATTTGATTGAGTGCCTGAACCCGTTTGCCATACAACTAGCGGGAAGTGAGAGTTTAATGAACCGCTGATAACTTCGTCACAAGCCTTTACGATTGCTTGAAGTTTTTTATCGGTCATCTTTTCAGGGCGGAGTTCGTGGTTAGCAAGAGCCGCCGCCTTTTTCAAAACGCCGAACGCCTTGGTAATTTCACGGGGCATAATTTCAATGCCTTCACCAATCTTAAAGTTCTCGTGGCTTCTTTGAGTTTGAGCCGCCCAGTAACGGTCAGCGGGAACTTTAACTTCACCCATTGAGTCGTGTTCAATACGATAATCCATAATAATTCTCCTTGTCTATCGGTTTAGTTGCGCTTTATTTTCGCCCAAAAAAACCGTATAAATTTCCGTTATAATTTTATTTCCGCTTAATTATAACAAAATTTGCGATATTTGTAAAATATTTATATATAAATATCTACAAAAAGTATTGGAAATTTTTTATAAATTTTATCAAGCCTATCCTATTCTTTTCCCACCCGTTGCCTGTTTTAGCGCTTTTAATAATTTTTTTTATAATCGTTTATCAATTTTTAATTGCCTAGCAACTAAATTTGTGATAAAATATGTTCGTTAATTTTTATGGAGCGATTGATATGCAAAAGGCAAAAACCACAGTGAATAACAGTGGAAAACTGAATTTCAAAGTCGGTCTTCGCGACGGGCTTCCAATAGGGCTTGGATATTTATCCGTGTCCTTTGCTTTTGGCGTTCAAGCGGTTGTTTTAGGCGTGCCGTGGTTTATGTCCCTTTTTATATCGATGACAAACCTTACTTCGGCTGGACAACTTGCAGGGCTTACAGTTATCGCTTCCCTCGGCACGGTTTTAGAGATTGCACTTACCCAATTAGTTATCAACTCAAGATATTTTTTGATGAGCATAACGCTGTCACAAAAAATGGATGATTCCTTCACTTTTGGCAATAGGTTTTTCTATTCGGCTTTCGTAACCGATGAGATTTTTGCCGTTTCTTCATCTAAAAAAGGGTTGTTTAACAAGAAGTATTTTTTGGGTTTGATAATCCTTCCCTATGTCGGTTGGTCGCTTGGAACTTTGCTTGGCGCAACCGCAGGAAGTGTTCTTCCCACCACTGTAACAAACGCGCTAAACATTGCACTTTACGCTATGTTTATAGCAATAATTATCCCCCCATCAATCAAGCAAAAAGGCATTGCAATAGCCGTTGTTTTAAGCGCACTTATAAGCTCAGCACTTTTCTTTATCCCTATTTTTAGCGGTATAAAAGATGGTATAAAAGTAATAATAAGCGCACTACTAACAGCCATCGTTATGGCACTACTTTTCCCAATAAAAAAGGAGGATGAGTAATATGCCTTTAGGTAAAATGGCTTTAATGATTTTAGTAATGGCGGGTGTTACCTACCTTATCCGTATGATACCGCTCGTTCTATTTAGAAAGAAAATAACATCTCGCTTTCTAAAAAGTTTGTTCTTCTATATACCCTACGCGGTACTTTCGGCAATGACCTTCCCCTATATCTTTTACTCGACTGGGAACTTCTGGACGGCACTTATAGGAACGGTTGTTGCAGTGGTTGCAACACTTTGCAAACTCTCACTTATAATAGTTGCAATTCTTGCTTGTATAGCCGTGTTTGCAAGCGGATTTATATTCTAATTTTGGCAATAAAAAAGGCGCTTCTTTTTAAGAAACGCCTTTTCTTTTTTAACTAAATGTGGCGATGATGCCTTGTGCCCAAAGCACTAGTAAAAATAAAGGTAAAATGTATTTACAATATATGCGGAGTTTGTTTGAAATTTTAACACCCTTACCTGTGTTTGCTTCGGTAAGGAAGTTGTTCCAACCCCACGCCCTTTTATCCCAAGTGCAGAACAATACGTATACGAGTGAGCCTAAGGGTAAAATATTGCTTGAAATCAAGAAATCTTCTAAATCCATTATGTTTGTGCCTGCACCCAAAGGAGTTACGCCCGACAACAAATTGAAGCCAAAAATGCAAGGCAAAACTAAAACTAATAGTAATAAAAGGTTAATCAAGCAAGATTTATATCTACTCCAACCCCATCTATCCATACCAAAAGCAATAATGTTTTCAAATACGGCAATAACGGTTGACATAGCCGCAAAAATCATAAACAAGAAGAACAAAGAGCCAACTATTCTTCCACCAATCGGTCCCATATTATTAAATACAGCCGGCAATGCTTCAAAGATAAGACCGGGGCCAGCAGTTTGGTCAACATTAAAGGCAAAGCAAGCAGGGATAACGATTAAACCTGCAAAGAAAGCAACGCCCGTATCAAGTACGGCGATGGTGGTTGCTTCACCAAAAAGGCGCTTATCTTTTTTAATATAACTGCCAAAGATTGCCATAGAACCCATACCGATAGAAAGGGTAAAAAATGCTTGTCCCATAGCGGCAAAAACTGCTTCGCCAAAGTTTTCGCTAAATAGTTTAGCAAAGTCGGGAACGAGATAGTATTTAAGACCTTCGCCCGCACCCTTTAATGTTATAACATATATAGAAAGTCCAACGATTATAACTAAAAGCATAATCATCATTATCTTGTTAACTCTTTCAACGCCTTTTTTAAGACCTAGCGAGCAAACGAATATGCCGAGAGCAACAACCAAAACAGACATACCCACTTGTAAAAGCACATTGCCCTTAACTTCTGTAAACTGACCGCCTATCGCCGTAGGATCAGTAGACACAAATGCACCGCCAACCGACTTAAAGAAGTATATGAACATCCACCCAGTTACAACGACATAGAACATCATTAAAAGGTAGTTACCAAGCGCGCCAACGTATCCAAACGCATGCCACTTTGTTCCCTTTGGTTCGAGCGACTTAAAAGAAGAAATTATACTTTTTCTACTTGCCCTACCAACTGAAAATTCCATAGTCATAATGGGAAGCCCAAATATAACCAAGAACAATAAATACATTAAAATAAACGCTGCACCGCCATATTTACCAACAATATACGGAAAGCGCCACACATTACCAAGTCCAATTGCACAACCAGCCGAGATAAGAATAAAACCAAGCCTTGAGCCAAAGCCTTCTCTATCCCCACTAATTGCATTAACCTTTTTTGCCATCTTAAACAATTCCTTAAAAAATTTATATCGACATTATAACACAATAAAAATTTTTTAGCAAACGGAATTATAAAATATAAGCCCATTTTAAGCAAAAACACAAAGCATACCTTAAAATTATACTATCTTTAAGAAATTTTAATAGTGCAACGGCAATTTTTTGAATTCATTTGCTTGAATTTAAGGGCGGTGTGGTGTATAATTATATTTGTTAAAAACCTTTTTGGAGAGTTTTATGGATAGCAACAAAAGACCTGATAATATGGAACGAATAACAACCCCTGCCCTTGCAAACGCGTTTATTGATGAGCAAGTTAAACTCGTGCGTGAACAAGTTGGCGATAAAAAAGTTCTTCTCGCTCTTTCGGGCGGTGTGGATAGTTCTGTCGTTGCAGCACTTTTAATCAAAGCAATCGGCAAACAACTCGTATGTGTTCACGTTAACCACGGCTTGATGAGAAAAGGTGAAAGTGAACAAGTTATCGAAGTGTTCGGTAAAGAACTTGATGCAAACCTTATCTATATTGATGCGACTGACCGTTTCTTATCTTTACTTGAAGGTGTTTCAGCACCAGAAAAGAAGAGAAAGATTATCGGTGGTGAGTTCATCAAGGTTTTTGATGAAGAAGCATCTAAATTAAAAGGCATTTCTTTCCTTGCACAAGGCACTATTTATCCTGACATTATTGAAAGTGACGGTGTAAAGGCTCACCACAATGTTGGCGGATTGCCAGAAGATATGCAATTTGAATTGGTTGAACCAGTTAAACTTTTATATAAAGATGAAGTTAGAGTGGTTGGTAAAGCACTTGGTCTTCCCGCATCAATGGTTGACCGTCAACCCTTCCCCGGCCCCGGTCTTGGCGTTAGATGTCTTGGCGCTATCACTCGTGATAGACTCCACGCACTCCGCGAAGCAGATGCTATTTTAAGAGAAGAGTTTGATATCTGCGGTCTTAGTGGCAAAGTATGGCAATACTTTATCGCTGTGCCCGATATGAAGAGTGTTGGTGTTAGAGACGGAAAGAGATACGAAGGTTGGCCCGCAATTATTAGAGCGGTAAACACTGTTGACGCGATGACCGCGACTATTGAAGAAATTGACTACAGTGTTCTTCATAAGATTACCGATAGAATCACTAAAGAAGTTGAAGGCATTAACAGAGTTTTATTAGACCTTACACCCAAGCCCATCGGCACTATTGAATGGGAATAATAAATTAAATTTAGACAAAATAAAAGCCGTCTTAAAAAAGACGGCTTTTTTGTTTTTTGATTATTAAACTATGGTTTTTCTAAGCCACTCTAAAGTGCAGTTTACCATATGTTTGCCCGTTTCAACGCTTGCTTCTTTTGCGCTTTCAGCAAACCACTCAGTATTTCTTTCACAACGAGAAAGGTCAACGAGTTCGGGGTATGTTCCCATCATAAGGCTTGTTTCCCACTTGCCTGCGTGGTCAAAACCACCGCACTTAATTTGCGCGTCAGCACCGATTAGGGGGATAACCTTAATGTATGAGAACGGGTCATCAGAACTACCCATATCTTCGTAATAAGTTTTGTAAGCATCACTGCCCCACCAACCTTTACCAAGTTTGTTTTCCATATATTCCATAGTAACCTTTTTAGCGGCTTTATGGCAAGCAATGGTCATAGGCATCAAGCCTGCACCTTCGGTTTGGTGGTGCGCAACGAGATAAATGTTTTTGTGACCTGCATCTATCATTGATTTTAAGATATAGTATAAGTAGTTTACATAAGCATCTTCATCAACATGGAAGTGGCTGGGCTTGGGTTCGCATACTGCATAAGATGCAACGCCATACCAAAGCGGAGGGCAAACTACGATTTCCTTTTCCTTTTCTAATTCTCTTAAGCAACCGGTGATAACGAGTGTATCAGTTCCGCAAGAAGCGTGGCGTGCGTGATATTCTAATGTCCCAATAGGAATTACGAAAGGAACTTTTCTGTCCACCGCATCTTTAATCTCATCATATAACATTTCAAGCATTTGCATAGTGTTTTTTCTCCTAAACATTTGATTTATACACATATTATATTCTATACAAATGTAAAAGTCAAGAGCCAAAACAAGTAAATTGCAAATGAACTAAATAAAAAATTATTTTTTATTTTCAAGCAAAAACCTTGACTAACTCAATACTTCGTGATACGATGTATATCAAAAGGAGAAGTATTTATGGATAATCAAATGAAGCGTGCTCTTTTAGACGTTTGCGTGCTAACTGCCATAAAAAACGAAGAGTCTTACGGGTACAAGATTATTAAGACCGTTAGCCCTTATGCAAATCTTGCGGAATCTACCCTTTACACCATACTTAAACGGTTGGAAAGTTTAGATATGCTTTCTGTTAGAACGGCTGAACACGGCGGTAGACTTAGAAAATATTACAAGATAACTAAAAAGGGACTTTCTCGCATTGAAGAATTTAAAAAAGAGTGGGAGAGTGTTATCTCTATTTATAAATTTATTACCCAAGGATATGCAAAAAATGAGTAGACAAAAAAATAAAATGAGTGCGTGGGAAATAACACTTATTGCACTCGGCTCACCCATTTGGGTTTCCCTGCTCGTTTGTGCAATAGCAGTTATTATCTCCCTTTACGCTTGCATTTTGTCTGCTGTTTTTTCTTGCTGGGCGGTGTTTGCTTCCGTTTGCGTTTGCTCCCCCGTCTTAATAATAATGGGCATAATTTATTCGTTTAATGGCAACGCACTTTCGGGAATTGCCATTATCAGTGCAGGAATATTTAGTGTGGGATTATCCATTTTCCTATTCTATTTTTGCAAAGCCTTTTCAAAAGCAATTCTTAAACTTGCAAATAAGATGTTTATCGGCATTAAAAGATGCTTTGTGAAAAAGGAGGTGGCATAATGAAAACAAACATGAAAAAGTTGCTTATACTTGCCACTTGTTGTGCCTTGATAGGACTTATTGTTTTTGGGAGCGTTATAAGTATTATGAAATGGGATTTTAAAAAACTTTCTACCGTAGAATATAAAACCAATCAATACGAGTTTACCGAGCAATTTAAAAATATTGATATAGACACCAAAACTGCAAAAATAACCTTTGAAAAGAGCGCCGACAACACGGCAAAGGTCATTTGCTTTGAACAAGAAAAAGTTGCGCACCAAGTAAAAGTTGAAAACGACACCTTATCAATTAAACTCAACGATACAAGAAAGTGGTATAACCACCTTAATATTGACTTTTACTCCCCCACGATAACGGTGTATTTACCCGAAAAAGAATTTGGCGACCTTTCTATAAAATCAAGCACGGGCGGAGTGTCTATTGACGGCTTGACCTTAAACTCTATCACAATTTCCCTATCAACGGGTAAAATTAATATTAGCAACACAACTTGTGCAGGCGATATTAAACTTGACCTTTCCACAGGCAAAACTAATTTAACAAATCTTAAGTGCTCTAACATTGTCACTAGTGGAACAACGGGTAATATAGATATGATAGGTGTTATCGCAAGCGGAAAATTCTCAATAGAAAGAAGCACGGGCGATGTTGACTTTGAGCGCTGTGATGCAAGTGAAATTTATATTAGCACTTCTACTGGCGATATTGAAGGCAGTTTACTCTCTAGTAAATCTTTTATCGCAAAGACCAATACGGGCGATATTGAACTCCCCCAATCGACAGGAATCGGTGTTTGTTCACTTACGACAACCACGGGCGATATTGAAATAGAACTTGCTATTTAGTTTCCACTAAACATATATATCGTATGCGCATTTGTGTTAAAAAAAGGAAACTGTTTTATATACATGCGCAATCGTTAAATATAACAACAATAAAAATCCCCGACAATTTGTCGGGGATTTTTGCTATTGTTTTCCCATAAGGTTTTGTAGCAATACGGTTTGATATAAGCGAAAAGTGGCAAACGCAAGCAAGACTTTTGGAACACCCAAAGGCAAGAGTATACATCTTGTCAAGGGTGTAACGAAGGTATTGCGCAGTGTTTCACGCTTTTTGCATCAAACAAGTAGTACGGAAAAGCCTTTATTTCGCAAATTCAGTTGCGCGCCATTCTCTAATAACATTAACTTTGATTTGACCAGGGTATTCCATTTCTTGCTCGATCTTCTTAGCGATTTCTTTTGCAAGGAACATAGTTTGTGCATCGTTAACTTGTTCGGGTTTAACCATAACGCGCACCTCTCTACCCGCTTGGATTGCATAGCATTTTTCAACGCCCTTAAATCCTGATGAAATCTCTTCAAGTTTTTGCAATCTCTTAATGTAGTTAGTGGTAGTTTCACGCCTTGCACCGGGTCTTGCGCCAGAAATTGCATCGGCTGCTTGAACCAAAATTGCTTCGATAGTTTTTGCTTCCACGTCGCCGTGGTGTGAAACGATTGCATTGATAACGCTGTGGTTTTCCCTATACTTTTTAGCAAGGTCGCCACCGATTTGCATGTGCGTTCCTTCCACTTCAAAGTCAACGGCTTTACCAAGGTCGTGAAGAAGACCTGCTCTCTTTGCAAGAGCGGGGTCTACACCGAGTTCGGTTGCCATAACACCTGCAAGATGTGATACTTCAATAGAGTGCTTCAATACATTTTGACCATAACTTGTACGGAACTTAAGTCTACCCAAAAGTTTAACGATTTCGGGGTGGAGACCGAATATACCGCACTCAAACATTGCTGCTTCGCCCGCTTCTTTGATTTGTTGGTCAAGTTCTTTTTTAACCTTTTCAACAGTTTCTTCAATTCTTGCGGGGTGAATTCTGCCGTCTTGAATAAGTTTTTCAAGCGCGATTCTTGCAACTTCACGCCTTACGGGGTCAAAGCCTGAAACGATAACAACTTCAGGCGTATCGTCGATAATAAGTTCAATACCGGTTGCATTTTCTAAGGTTCTAATGTTTCTACCTTCTCTACCGATAATTCTTGCCTTCATATCATCGCTAGGTAGCGGAACGACTGAAACGGTGATTTCGGTTGCTTGCTCGGTACTGCATTTTTGAATAGCGAGGCTAACGATTTCTTTAGCCTTTCTTTCGCCATTTTCTCTTGCTTCCGCTTCAATGTTTTTAACCATACCAGCGGCATCGCGTTTTGCTTCATCGGTGATGGCAAGCACTAATTCTTGCTTTGCCTCTTCCTTGCTCATTTGTGCGATTTTTTCAAACTCTTCAATGATGCGGTTTTTCTCTTCCGCAAGGTCTTCAAGTTTTTTCTCCACTTCGAGTTCTTTTGCTTTTAACGCGTTTTGTTGTCTTGTTGTTTCTTCATTGCGCTTCGCTAAATTCTCTTCCTTTTTCTCCAAAGTCTCTTCCTTTTGGTTGAGTCTATTCTCCATTCTTTGGAGTTCAACACGCTTTTCTTTAGATTCGCGTTCGAATTCATTGCGGAGCCTAATCTCCTGTTCTTTTGCTTCCAACAAAGCCTCTTTCTTTATTGCCCTGCTCTCTTCTCTAACGTCATCGAGCATTCTGTTGCGTTGTTCTTCGATGTTGCCACTTTCCTTTTCATACTTTCTAACTAAGGATGTTTTGGTAACTAACCAACTAACAATTCCGCCGATTACTAATGCAGCAACGGCGATTAACACAAACCAGGGTGTTGCCCCTTCGGGCGCTAAGAACAGGGAGCCGTAATTAAAATTTTGCATAATTTTTATGCCCTCCTGTTTTTAATTAAACGCATTTTTTCCTTATGCGCTTTATTACTACTTATATTGTATAATAAATTGTTTAAAAAGTCAATCTATATACAAAATTTATTTGCCCGCTTCGCGAAAAGCGTGCATAATCTTGTCGGTTATCTCTTTTGCAACATCTAAGTTGTTTTCGAGATAATCAACTGCCTTTTCTCTACCTTGAGCAATCTTCTCTCCGTTATATGAGAACCAAGAACCGCTCTTTTGAAGTATATCGTATTGAAGCCCCAAATCAACTAAACAACTGCCCTTTGAAATACCTTTACCAAAGATAATATCAAATTCAGCAGTCTTAAAGGGGGGCGCAACCTTATTTTTAACGATTTTTGCTTTGGTGTGGTTGCCGTATGCACCATCGCTATCTTTAAGAGCATCAGCCTTTCTTACATCGATTCTAACAGATGCGTAGAACTTTAATGCCTTGCCACCCGCGGTAACTTCGGGGTTGCCAAACATTACGCCAACCTTTTCACGGAGTTGGTTAATGAAAATGATACAAGTTTTTGACTTGTTTGTGATTGCGGTGAGTTTTCTAAGTGCTTGGCTCATAAGTCTTGCTTGAAGACCAACGTGAGAATCCCCCATATCCCCTTCGATTTCCGCTCTAGGAGTAAGGGCTGCAACAGAGTCAACAACGATAACGTCAACCGCTTTACTGTTTACGAGTGATGCGGTGATATCGAGTGCTTGTTCGCCTGTGTCCGGTTGAGAAACGTAAAGTTCATCAAGGTTAACGCCAAGGTTTTTTGCATAAACGGGGTCAAGCGCGTGTTCTGCATCGACAAACGCAGCGATACCGCCAGCCTTTTGGGTTTCTGCAATCACGTGGAGTGCAACCGTTGTTTTACCAGAAGATTCAGGTCCGTAAATTTCAATAATCCTTCCCCTAGGAAGTCCACCAACACCAATCGCAAGGTCAAGAGACAAGCAACCGGTGGGCAAAACTTCAATACCTTCATCTCCAGCATTTTGTCCCAAGCGCATAATAGCGCCCTTTCCGTATTGTTTTTCAATTTGCGCCATCATTCCATCAAGCGCTTTCAATTTTGCTTCATCCATATTTTTTCCTCTTATAGTTCTTTAAGTTTTTTTATTGCTAAAAACAGCGCGGTATTCTTTGCCGTTTCAGTAATTTCTTCTCTATCGCCACTTAAATTATAACGGTAAGTGTGCACACCGTCTTTTAAGCCGATTGCTATGTAATTAAGCCCTACGGGTTTAAGTGAGTTATCACTCTTTGGTCCTGCAATTCCCGTGGTTGCAATGGCTAAATCGCACTCGCCCGTCTTTAATAGTCCCACTGCCATTTGGTAGGCAACTACAGAACTAACTGCGCCGTGCTTAATTAAATCTTCTTTCTTTACGCCAAGCCTTTTAATCTTGCTCTCATTTGAATAGGTTACAACCCCTTCGTTTAAGTATTCGGAAACGCCCGAATTTTTGATTATGGCAGAAACAATTCTTCCGCCCGTGAAAGACTCTGCAACCGAGAGTTTAACCTTTCTTAATTTCAAAAGGTCAAAAAGCCTTTCTTCTAAAGTAGTGTCAAACTCTGCGTAAATGTTTTCTTTTAATTTTCCAACAACTTCTCTCGTAAACTCGCCTATGCGCGCACCGTCATCTCCATTTTTGAAAAGAATTTCCACCGTGCTATCGCCGTTTAATGTGCAAACATTAATTGCAATATCATCGCTCTCTCCCTTTGCTTGGGCTATGGCTTGGTTTAGCGCCTTAACATCGCCAAAGTATTTAAGAGTTAGTCTCTTTCGTTTTATATTGTGTTTGTTTTCGATATATGGCAAAACGTATTTATCACACATAGTTTTAACGGCTAAATAATCAGACGGCAAAACTACCAAAGTAAATTCGTTTGCATCAACTAGATAGCCTTGATATGCCCCGCGAAGATTGGGTATTACCGTTGCTTCAACAGGAAGATAAGCATATCTATCGGGATATAGAGCCCCATCAGTTTTCGAAAGAGCATCTAAAAAGGACCTTGCGTTTTCGTTTTCCACTAAAACGGTATCCATTTTTCTTGCAATCAACTCGCCTATGTTATATGGGTGGTTGTCACTGTCAAGCAAAATAAGATTGTCGCAAGTATCTTTAAATTCATCAATGCGGTGGCTTAACCGCACTTCATCATCGGGTGGCAAAACACAAATATCGCTTACGTCTACCCCGCCGTTTCTAAACGCCGAGATAATGTTTTCTAAATACTTCCCGTCTAATTGTGTTTGGCTTTCCCTAAAGAGTAAAATGGCTGTTCTCATTTGGTTTTAATAACGGAAATGTTTTTAACAATGCACTCCGTTCCAGAGATAACAGTAAGCACGGTTGCAATACCCAAAATCACAAGCCCTGCAATGTTAAAGGGACTATATAATACGGGTGAAATATCCGCTGCAACGAGCAAAACTGCAATCGCAATGTCTTGCGTAAAGGTTTTAACTTTGCCAACTTTATCTGCTGCAATAACCATACCCTTTGACGCGGCAACCATTCTAAATCCGCTTACAATAAGTTCTCTTGCAAGGATAAGTGCAACGGCGATAGCGCCGTAGAAAGGCATAATCACCGCACCGCCAAGTGGCATAATCATAACGATAAGCGCGGTAGACACCAAAACTTTATCCGCAATGGGGTCTAAAAACTTGCCGAGGTCGGTTACTAAATTATGCTTTCTTGCAATGTGTCCATCAAGAAAGTCGGTAGCCGCTGCAATCACGAATATTCCCGCTGAAATTATGTAGTTAAAAGGAATAATCGTGAGATAGAATACTGCAACGAAAAGCGGAATCATAATTATTCTTGCAATAGTTAATTTGTTTGGTAAATTCATAATCTTTCTCCATACAGGTCGTAGCCTGTTGCTTTTATAATTTTAACTTCTAAATAACTGCCATACTCCACTTCATCAGCAGAGAAAAAGTAAACCTTTCCATCAATATCGGGCGCGTTAAAGTATGCCCTTCCGTAATAGATAAGTCCGTCTTGGTCAAAGCCTTCGGCAAGCACTTTAATTGTCTTTCCAACAAACTGCTTTAAGTTTTCTTTAACAACCGCCTTTTGGGTTGAGTAAAGTTTTCTCCAACGCGCTGACTTAACCTTTGCTAAAACCTGTCCGTCAAGCCGTGCTGCCGCCGTGCCTTGCTCTTTACTGTACTTAAAGAATCCCGCGTTAAACAGTTTTGCTTTCTTTATAAACTCTACAAGATTGTTAAATGCTTCTTCACTTTCTCTTGGGAAACCCGCAATAAAGGTCGACCTAATTGCAATGCCGTTAACTTCACTCTTTAGCCTATTGATAAGTTCTAAATATCCTTGCCCCGTGCCCTTTCTGTTCATAAGTTTAAGCACGCCGTCATCTGCGTGTTGCAAGGGCATATCCAAGTATTTAATCACTTTATCGTTTGTCTTTAACTGTTCAATCAAACGGTCGGTAATATTTTCGGGATAGCAATACATTAACCTTATGCTTTTAATATTATCGAGTGCGGAAAGTTTTTCAATCAATTCCGCAAGGTCGGTCTTTGGCGATAAATCCGCGCCGTATTTTGCCGTGTCTTGCGCAACCAAAATAAGTTCTTTAATTTCGCCAAGTGATTTGGCTTCTTCAATAAGGTCAGCAGTCGGCACCGAACGGTAAGCACCGCGGATATAAGGTATCAAACAGTATGTACAGTGGTTAGAACATCCGTCCGCAATTTTAAGGTAAGCATAATTGTCAGTGGTTAAAACTCTCTTTTTACCACACTCACCACGCGGTTTACCAACGGCACAAACGCGCTCACCTGAATATATTTTTTCAATAACCGTTAAAATCTCGGCATAATCGGAAACACCCATAAAAGCATCAACTTCGGGGAGTTCATCGATTATTTGGTCGATAAATTTTTGTGGCAAACAACCTGTTACAATAATTTTTTCAACACTGCCGTTTTGTTTTTGGTCAATTGCCGATAAAATTTCTTCAATCGCTTCCTTTCTTGAACTTTCCAAAAACGAACAAGTGTTGATAATTATAACTTGCGCATCACTAATATCGCCCACGAGTTTATGTGTGGGGATTAAATGCGCGAGCATCTTTTCGGTGTCTACCCTATTCTTATCGCAACCTAACGATATAACGCCAACTTTCTTCGCTTGCATAATTATTCCTTAAAAGAGTTCGGGGGGAGTGCCAAATCGGTCGGTATAGTCTTCTTTAGAGAGTAAAACTCTACGCGCTTTGCTACCTTCGTTGCCCGAAACAAAGCCCATTCTTTCCATTTTATCAATAAGACCGCCCGCTTTTGCATAGCCTATGCCAAAACGGCGTTGGAATTGAGATATTGAAGCAGTTTCCGAATTAACCGCAAGCCACAATGCTTGCAAGAAAAGTTCGCTCGGCTCGTTGCTATTGGCATCATCATCCATACCGCCACCAATAGCCGTGCTTTCGGGTTTTGCACGCGTTTCGTTATCAAGGAATTCTTGAACTTCATCATCAAAGTATGCCTTGTTCTTTTCCTTGATGTAATTTACGATATTGGTTACTTCTTTACCGCTGATATACGCGCCTTGATAACGCTCGTAATCACCCATAGAAGAGTTTCTATAAAGCATATCGCCGTTGCCCAAAAGTTTATCAGCACCGCCTTCGCCCAAAATAGTTTGAGAGTCGGCATAATTCATAACTTTAAGCGCAATTCTTGACGGCAAGTTCGCCTTAATCGTGCCCGTGATAACATCGACTGACGGGCGTTGGGTTGCAAGGACTAAGTGAATACCTGCAGAACGCGATTTTGCAGCAACCTTTCTAATCTTTTCTTCTAAATCTTTTTTGCACGCTTCCATAAGGTCGGCAAGTTCATCAATAACGAACACAACTCTAGGAAGTTTAGGCACGGTGTCGCTTGCAATTTGAGTGTTGTAATCTTCAATATTGCTTATCATACCACCGCAGTTAGTAAACATTTCGTTTCTTCTATTGGTTTCATCATAAGCCCATTGCAACAACGCAAGTGCGCGTTTAGGCTCGGTGATAATTTCATCGACAAGCAAGTGCGGAATATGTTCGTACTTTCTAAACTCAACGCTCTTGGGGTCAACCAATACAAGTTTAAGTTCTTCAGGACTATAACGCATCAACAAACTTACTATCATAGTGTGAAGGGCAACGCTCTTGCCAGAGCCTGTTGCTCCTGCAACCAAGTAGTGCGGGCCTTTAGTTAAGTCATCGCTTATAGCATTGCCTACGATATCCTTGCCTAGTGCAAACATAAGCGAAGTGGGTTTGCTTTGTTTTGTTGCAAGCCCTTCCATAACTTCTTTAAGCCCAACGGTAACCTTAACCGTGTTTGCAACTTCTATGCCGACAAGGTTTTTACCGGGGATAGGCGCTTCAATACGCACGCCGTCACGCACGGCAAGGCGCATCTTCAAGTCGTCATCATAACCCAAAACCTTTTTTACCGATATGCCGGCAGGCATCATAATCTCATATCTTGTGATAGACGGGCCTTTAACGTAACTTTGCGGAATTGCGTTAATGTGGAATTCTTCCAAAGTCTTTTGGATAATCTCCATCCTTTCTTCGTGATTATCACGGTCAGCATTTAAGGGCAAAGAATAAGTTTCAAGCAAATCTAACGGTGGGCGATAATATTTTCTATTTATCGGGGGAGCGGGTTTGGGTGGTTTTTCAACCACGGGTTCGGGTGTAGGCTCGGGTTGCACTTGCCTTTCACCAAAACCAAAAATCCTTCTCGGTGCGGACAAATTGTTATCCGCTTCTACCCTACTAGTAAACGCATTTTCTTGCGGTTTAATCTCTTGAACGGGCGGAGTTATCTCTTCAACCGTTGGCTTTTCTTCTTGTGCGATAGGCTCAATCGGTTGGTCGCCAAACAAGTTCCTAATTCTTCTCGTGCTGATAATACTCTCTGCGGGTTGCTCTTGAATAGGTTTAATCTCGCTTTCAATCGGCTCGATTATTTCTTCGATCGGCTCTTCCTTGATTTCTCCAATAGGTTCTTCAACCGTTTCTTCAACCATAGGAATATCAAAGTCAACGGTTTCTTCCACTTTCTCTTCTACCGCGAAAGAAGTTTCTGGCACTTCTCTAAAAGTTTCTTCAGGCTCAAAGGTTTTAATCTCTTCGGCTTCTTCAACAAAATCAGCATACCTTTCAAAGTCTTGCGCATTGCTTTCAGCACTTGCAAGGGGTTGGTCTTGCTCTTCTTCGTGCTCTAAGTGAGGAATTTCTTCTTCCACCTTTTCGGGCTCAATCTCAACTTCTTTGCGAAGTTCAACATAGTCAGAAACGGTTGTTTGCTTGTCGGGATTGCCGAAAGTAAAGGTCTTTTCAAAAGTTTGTGAACTTATTTTTTCCACATTAATAGCAACGGGAGTTTTAATGTAGTCAAGTTTGCTTTGTAATTCTTCAGTGATAGGTGCGCTCGGTTGCACGGTGGGAGTTGCCACATTTACAACACCAAGCCCGTTTGCAGAAAAGCCGATTTTCATAGTATAGTCGCCCTTATCTTTTGCCATATCGCGCTTATTTCTCATTGCAAAGTCATTTTCATTGTTCACAAATAACTTTGCTTTGTGTTGATCAACAGGCATATCCACAGCCTCAACGGGATAATCTTTTTCCCCTTCAATCACAATGCCGTCAATACTAATTTCTTCTTGCTTTTGTTTCTTGCTGATAAAAGCGCCCTTAAATCTTCCAACCTTTTCACCGTTCTTTTCATTTTTTGCGGTGAAAAATTCTTTGCCTGTAAAATAAACACTTACAGCAAGGCCAATGCTTAAAACAACGTAACTACCAACGTTAGTTAAAAGCGCGGGGAAAGCATAGGTTAAAATACCAGCGAAAAGTCCGCCAGCAGAACTTCCAGAAATTCCGTCCTTAGCAACTGTGTAAGAAGCGGAAACATATTCGGAAAAATTTAGGCTTGAATAATCACGCATAGAGATTGTGTGTGATAATATTGCAAGCAAACAAAAACTTACAGTGATAAGAATTTTCTTCTTCAATGAAAGGCCTGTCTTTTTACCAGTGATTAGGGTTACGCCAACGATAATTGCGTACAAAAGCACGGCATATGCAAAAACACCGAAACTACCTAAAAGGAAATAGTTTACCCATCTACCGGGGTCTGAAAATACCGAATCGCGAGTTATAAGGCAAACCAAACAAAGGGTGGCAAATAAAATAAGCACCACACCAAAAGTTTCTTTGGTTAATATCGACTGTTTAACTTCTTTTTCGTCCTTTTTTCTACCTAATCCGTTCAAAAGTGCACCTCTAATTTATTGTCCATTTAATTATACCAAAATTCGCGCATTTTTACAATACATTTTGGGAGATTATTTTAAAATATTTTAAACTTATAAGTGATAGCGCGCGTGGATATAAAAAATTAAGCGCGGAAGTTATACTTCCGCGCTTTTTCTCAAGCGTATTCTTAATCTTGGTAAATAAGTCTACCACATTGGTCGCAATCAATCACTTCGCCATTTTTGAGTTTATTTATCTCAGACATCGGCAATTCCATATTGCACGCGCCACACACGTTGCCCCTAACCTTATACACGATTGGGTAAATTTTATTTGCGCGCTTTTTAAGGTATCTTTCCATAAGCGCTGGATCGACCTTGCCTTTAAGTTGTTCTAACTCATTTTCAACCGCCGTTTTTTCCGCACTTACCGATTCTTTTAAGGCATTATATTTTTCAAAGTTTTCCTTATATTGCACTTGTGCAACTTTGGTTGTGTTTTTAATGTTGGCATATTCTTTCATCACGTTTTGAATTTCCGCTAAAATCTTGCTTGCCTTTGAGCCGAGCGCTTTGATTTGAGCAATGAGTTCTTCTGCCTTTTTGATAAGGTAGCCCGCTTCTTTTTCATCTTCTACCGCGTTAAGCATACCTTCAATAGCCACTTGTTGCTCTTTGAGTTTAAGTTGCTCTTTGGTCGCTTGTTCGTAAGTTGCGATAAGTTCGCCTGCGCGGTCATCGAGTTTATTTACGCTCTCTTCCACGCCTTCAAGATATTTTTTTGCCGAAACGGCCTTCTTTCTCTCTTCACTTTCAGCGAGCGTCTTTTCAATCTTTTTAAGTTTTGCATCCGCTGTTTGGTAATCAAGTAATGCTTGAATCATAATAATTCTCCTTTACATAAATCTTTTATCTTCAAAATATTCTACTTGCGCTTGTTTCGCTTTTTTCTTAACCGCTTGGTAGAATTTCTCAAATCCGTATTGTTCTGACGGGTAATGCGGAACTATTAAAACCGCTATACCGCGCTCTATTAGGCCTTTTAGAACGTGATGTGGCATATCCGATGAAAGCACAAGGCTTGCATCAGTAAGCCCTTTTTCCACAGCCGAAAGCGCGTATTCTGCACCACCGCCACAAAAGGTTGCCATCTTTCTTATCTTGCCCTTTCCATATAAAATTGCCTTGTCCGTTCCTAAAACTTTTTGTGCAATTTCTTTTATTTCTTCAGCAGTTTTGTCGATAGCAAATTCCCTACCATATCCGTTTTTACCGCACACGATATCTAAAATCTTTTGCTTTTCACCGCCAAAGGCTTTTGCAAGGTAATAGTCTATACCTTCATCCGCCATATCGAGATTTAAGTGCATTGATATAACATTAATCCCCGCGTTTACCGCCTTTAATAAGGACGCGGTGTCCCCGTCAATATCAAGCGCTTTTATAGGTCTATAAATGGCTGGGTGGTGAGTTACGATTGTATCCGCACCAATCGTGATAGCGCGCTCAACGGTTGCTAAGGATAGGTCTAACGAAAACAAAACCTTTTCCGCGTTTTTTCCGCTGTTCACGATTACGCCACTATTATCGTAATCTCCGCGCTCTATCGCCTTATAACTGATTTCAAGGGGAGCAAACCCCTCTAAAATCTTCATAAATTCTTTAACACTATACATACTTTTCTAACTTTTTAATTTGTTCTTCCATTTGTTCTTTCGCGCTTTGAGAAAGAGATGGGTTTTTGCTATACTCTTTAATTTTTTCTAAGCGAGCAAAAATCATATCGCGAAAATCTTTTCCGCGCTCAATAATATTTGTTCTACCAAACTCTATTTCATCAGCGGAAAGATTATCTTCGCCCTTTTCAAGCACGATTAAATCGTAATACACACCGCTTGCAAAAAAGATATAATCTTTAATTATCCTATACCCAAGTTGCACGGCGGTCAAACGCACCTTGTCCACATTTTTCATTGGTTGAAGAACCAACTTTTCAGGAAGGAATTTTGCCTTTTTGATTATGCTAACAATTTCTTCCCCACCCATACCTGCAATCAGTGCAAGGTCGCTTGGCGGAAGATTATCAAACCCGTCTGCAACAGCGCTATACACCTTGCCCTCTTTAACAAAGGGAGACAAAAGGTCTTGCGCTTTTTTTAAGCACTTTTCACTGACATCGGCTATAATTGCCCTTTCACACTTTTTACCACAAAGCATTGCTTGTGTAATATACCCGTGGTCGCAACCAATATCAGCAAAGGTATTGCACTTTGGCAGTGCGGAAAAAATTTCAGTTAAACGCTTGTTCATTATTTTTCAATGTAATCTTTTAAACGCTTGCTACGGCTGGGGTGACGAAGTTTGCGGAGCGCTTTTGCTTCGATTTGACGGATACGCTCTCTGGTTACATTAAATTCTTTACCAACTTCTTCAAGAGTCCTAGGCTTACCGTCGTCAAGACCATAACGGAGTCTTAAAACCTTTTCTTCTCTAGGAGTCAAAGTGTCAAGCACGCCGATAAGTTGTTCTTTAAGCATAGTATACGAAACGGCATCGGTGGGAGCAGCACTTCTTTCATCTTCAATAAAGTCTGAAAGGTGGCTATCTTCTTCTTCACCGATAGGTGTTTCTAAAGAAACGGGGTCTTGTGCAATCTTTTGAATTTCCCTAACCCTTTCTTCAGTTATATCCATTTCTTTTGCAATTTCTTCAGGGAGTGGTTCTCTGCCGAGTTCTTGTAAAAGTCTTCTAGAAACCCTGATAAGTTTGTTGATTGTTTCAACCATATGTACGGGAATACGAATAGTACGCGCTTGGTCGGCAATAGCACGAGTGATTGCCTGTCTAATCCACCAAGTTGCGTAAGTTGAGAACTTAAATCCCTTTTGGTAATCAAACTTTTCAACCGCTTTCATAAGACCTAAGTTACCTTCTTGGATAAGATCCAAAAATTGCATACCGCGACCCATATATCTTTTAGCAATAGATACAACCAAACGAAGGTTAGATTCAGCTAAAATATTTTTTGCAGTTTCATCACCAGCAACAATTCTTTCAGATAAAGCAGTTTCTTCTTCTAAAGATAACAAACTAATTTTACCAATTTCCTTTAAATACATTCTAACAGGATCATTAATAGTAAGTTCTTTAGCAATATTAGAGTCTTTTAATATATCCTCAATATCTTCACCACCAGGAACATCATCATCATCTCCTGCAATTTCTTCTTCAGTAATAATTTCAATACCATTTTCTACTAAAGCATCATACAATTCATCTAATTGTTCACTATCAAGATCTAAACCTTTTAATTCATTTGCTAAGTCTTCATAGGTAACAAATCCGTTTTCTTTCCCTTTCTTTATTAATGCTTCTTTTCTTTCTTCAAATGTTTTGATTTCATTTAACATGATTTCACTCCTTTTACTTCCATTATTTTATTTAAAATTTCT
>JAZRIO010000017.1:0-75044 GCA_045645305.1 Christensenellaceae bacterium | reverse complement strand
CCAATATTCCCTACTGCTGCCTCCCGTAGGAGTCTGGACCGTATCTCAGTTCCAATGTGGCCGATCACCCTCTCAGGTCGGCTAACCATCGTCGACTTGGTAGTCCGTTACACTACCAACTATCTAATGGTACGCGAGCCCATCTATATCCGATAAATCTTTTACCCCTGTGGGATGCCCCACTGTGGTCTTATGCGGTATTAGCACACATTTCTATGTGTTATTCCCCAGATATAGGCAGGTTGCTCACGCGTTACTCACCCGTCCGCCGCTAAGATAAAGGAGCAAGCCCCTTTATCTCCGCTCGACTTGCATGTATTAAGCACACCGCCAGCGTTCGTCCTGAGCCAGAATCAAACTCTTAAGTTTAATTATTTAAAGCCGAGTCCGTAGACTCAACTGCTCTAACGATTTTCGCTTGTTTTGCGTTTATTGTGTCAATTAATGACTGTTTTCAAGTACATATTTCATACTCAAAAGATTTTGACAGAAACTTTCAAAATAACTATTATTTCGTCTTATTTCCTTCTATTCAATTTTTAAACAACTTTCGACAACATCGGTTGTCGTTTGCCGTCGTTCGAGCGACAGCCTACATATAATAACATAAGCCTTTCTTTAAGTCAAGCATTTTTTCATAGTTTTTTAAAGATTTTTTAACTTTTTTTCAAAAACTTTTTTGGACACAAAATATTGTGTTTTCGCTCGTTTGAGCCACTATATTTTGAATTCGGCTTGACCGCAAATCATTAAATAAAATCTAACGATTTTGGCTATGTAATTATCGCCCTCAACTAGAGAGCATTACCGATTATATAGTAAATGAAATCATTTGTCAACCATTTTTTCACACTTTTTAAAACTTTTTTAAAAATCTTTAAAATTCTTTTTAGCGCTACAAAACCTCTGCTTTTTTTCTTAAATATATTCAATATGAAGCGCCTATGCGCACGCGCGTGCGTACGCGTTACAATATTATATAATATATATAGGAACAAACAAAAAAGCAGACTCCGTTATGGAATCTGCTTTTAATTTATTTTTTAGGATTATTCGGCATCTTTTGCAGTGGGAACGTCACCAACCATTTCCCAATCTTCTGCCCAAAGAACATTAGCATCATCGTCGATCCATTTTCTGTTCCATTTAGAGGGCTTTGATTCTGCTTCACAGTAGATATAAAGAGTTTCGGTATAAGTGAATGCGCCTGTCGCGATAGTGGTTACGCTTTCGGGAATAACAATACTTGTTAACAATTCACATTCCGCAAATGCTTCTGCACCGATTTCTTCTAATGTTTCAGGAAGAACAATGCTTACAATGTTAGTGTTGCCCTTGAAAGCATAAGCGTTAATCTTAGTAACTTCAGGCAAAGTTAATGCGGTTTCGCTTCCGTTGTAAGCAACCAAAATCTTTTGATCGCCATCAGTATAAATTACGTAACCGTTTGCATCGGTTGAAAGTTTGCTTGCAGCATCGGTCTTACATACGCCAATAAGGTGTTCAGCGATGTCGCCTTCTTCTGATTTAAGGTTGATACCCATGTTAGACTTATCGCAAACTTCAACGAGTTTATAACAATCGGTAAATGCGAACGCGTTAATTTCTTTAACGGTGCTTTCGAAAGTTACTTTGTTGAGTGAATAGCAAGCATAGAAAGCACATCTGGCAACTTGCTCAACACTCAAGGTGATTTCAGTTTGAAGCACATCATTGATATACAAGTTGTGAGCATTGGCAACGGGGTTAGCATCACTGTTACCAAAAATAATGCTTGCCCATTGGTCAATAGTGCCAGTGTAGTTTGCGTATCCAATGTTTTTACAGTTCTTAAATGCATTTTTATCTACATTCTTAACATCTGCAGTAAAGGTTACTTTCTTTAAGGTTTCACAATTGTAGAAAGCAGATGCCGAAACTTTTTCCGCAGAGATTACCGCATCGATAAGATCGGCACCATTTACTTTCAAGCCTTTTGCATAGTAAATGGGGTTTGCTTTTTCATTTGCGAAATTGATGCTTGCCCAATCACTTTCGCTACCAAGGTAATTAACAACCTTTACAGCACATCCTTCAAATGCGCCTTCGCCAAATGATTTTACAGTCGCAGGGATTTCAATTTCTGTGATTGCTGAATCCCTAAATGCAGATCTATTTACTGCAGTAGTGCCTGCGGGTAACGCAACAACAATTGCAGAACCATAGTAATCAATTACAGTTTTTTCTGCGCCGTCAGTATACACCAAGAAGCCTTGTGCATCGGTTGAAAGTTTGGTTTCGTTAGCATCATCATAAACGTTCAATGCATACAAACAAAGGTTGCCTGAATTGGTTGCGTTTTCTTTATCAGTAGCACCCGGTTGGATAACGATGTTAGACTTGTTGTAAACTTCAACCAATCTAAAGCAATCAACAAACGCATTTGCACTGATTGCTACGAGGGATGCGGGAAGTTCAACCTTAACCAAGGTAGCATTGCCGTTGAAAGCCTTGCTTGCAATCGCCTTGGTGTTTGCTTTTACTTGATAAGTATCTGCAACACTTGGTCTTGCTTCAATCAAATAATTGTCAAGATAGAGAACATCGTTTGACCAGTTAGCAGCCTTTTCGTAATAAGCAGAACCTGTGAGCAAAGATGCGCCGATGCTGGTAAGATTCTTCGGCAAGTCAATTTCTGCAAGTTTTGTACAACCAGAGAAAAGCTCTTCTTTAAGTTCGGTTACAGTATCGGGCAAAGCAATTTTCTTAAGTGATGAACAGTTAAGGAAGGTTGATGCACCAATCTTTTCCAAGTTTTTAGGAATAACGATTTCTTCTAATGAAGTACAGTTCTTAAATACGTTTCTACCAATGATTTTAAGATTGCTTCCTTCTTCGAATTCAACCCTTTTCAATTTGGTGCAGTTTTCAAACGCGCTATCTTCGATTTCTTCAACACTTGCAGGGATTTTGATGCTTTCAATAGCCAATCCCGCTTCAGTGCTTGCGAAAGCACTTTCATCAATCGAGATAACTGATTGGTTGTAATAAATGTCACCAAGAACAACGTCTTTATCGGTGCCATTATAACGATATACATAAGCATATTTGTGAGATATGTTCATGTAGTCTACGCCGTCGGTAACTTCCCAACCAGCCGTACTCTTTACACCAACGCAAGTTGCGAAGTAGTAAATGATAAGACCGATAAGAAGAAGAACTAAGACAGCGCCAGCGATTAGTTTTTTCATTTCCGAATCTCCTTTCAGTATATTCTATATATGCTTTATAATTATATTACAACGCGCGCGCGTTGTCAAGCAATAAAACAAGATATTTTTCGGCAAGAAACATTTGTATTTTACATATTTTTTTACAGTTTTTTGCCCTTAAAATAAATTATGCGCAAAAAATAGCGCAATTGAACGCAAAAAATACAAAAAACGCGCTGAAAATTAGCGCGTTTTGGTAAAATTTTTCTTTTTATTTTTTGTGGCAAAATTTGTAAGAACAGTCCACTATGTTGCTACAAGAAGCAGAAACAAGTCGCAGTAGGCTCGCGAGCCAAAACAGACAAGATAGAACGCCTGTTCATCGAGATTGTTTTGGCGAATCAGTAAACGACCTGCAACGATGCTTATAAGTTCTTAAAAGATTGTTCGATAACGCCACCGCCAATGCACTTTTCGTTGTCGTAGAATACTGCAAACTGACCTTCGGTGATTGCGCGTTGAGGCTCAGCAAAATCTACGCGGATTTTATCGGGCAAAATGGTAACGTGGCATTTTTGTTCGGGCTGGCGGTAACGGAATTTTGCCGTGCAATCAAACTCGGTTTTTTGTGGCTTATAGGGTATCCAATTACACTCTTTCATAAACAAGCCGTCGGAGAAGAGTTTGTCTTCCGCGCCGTGCGCTACATATAAAATATTGTTTTTAAGGTCTTTTTCAATAACAAACCAACGCGAGCCATCATCTTCTTTTTGACCACCGATACCAAGTCCCCTGCGTTGACCTATTGTGTAATACATTAATCCCAAGTGTTCACCTATAACCTTTCCGTCATAGGTCATAATTTTACCTTTTTGGGCAGGGATATATTTTTGCAAGAACTGCCTGAAATTGCGTTCCCCAATAAAGCAAATACCCGTGGAGTCTTTTTTGGTTGCGGTTGCAAGCCCGTTTGCTTCGGCAATTTTTCTAACTTCGCTCTTATCGAGTTTGCCGAGCGGGAATAAAACCTTGTCTAATTGGTCTTGTGATAATTGGTTCAAAAAATAAGTTTGGTCTTTGCTTTGGTCTTTTGCTTTTAATAGGTAATGCGTGCCATTATCATGCAAAATATCGCAGTAATGTCCGGTTGCGACATAGTCCGCACCCAAGCGGAGTGCCGCTTGCTTAAAATCCTTAAACTTTATCTCGCGATTACACAAAACATCGGGATTAGGAGTTCTGCCCGCCTTGTATTCTGCAAGGAAATAGGAAAAAACTCTGTCCATATATTCTTTGGCAAAGTTAACGGAATAGTATGGAATACCAAGCGCATTACCAACACGGCGAACGTCAGCAAAGTCTTCTTCGCCCGTGCAAGCACCGCATTCATCCTTCTCTTCCCAGTTGTTCATATAAAGTCCTACGACGTTGTATCCTTGCTCTTTGAGTAAAAGGGCTGCGACCGAACTGTCCACACCACCGCTCATACCCACAACTACTGTTTTTGGCATTTTTATTCTCCTTGCAACACATAATAACATAAACGGCGCAAAATATCAATTATTTTAACGCACACACTAAAATCTTGCTTGCGACATAGTATTCCGCTTGCATTTTTTGCGTTTTATGATATAATATTTGTATAAATTTTTGTTTTAGGAGGAATTTATGAGTACCGACGGTACCGTTCCGTTGCAAACCTTATTACTTTCGGGGTTCACCCCTACCTTTAGTCTTGGCCTATTCTTGGCTATACTTGGGCTAATAATAATGTCTGCTTTCTTTTCATCAACGGAAACGGCTTTTTCTTGCGCAAACAAAATCAAGTTGCGCGCACTCGCATCAAACAACAACAAGCGCGCCAAAAAGGTGCTTGACCTTGCCGAAGAAAATTATGATAAGTTTATAAGCACTGTGCTTATTGGCAATAATATAGTTAACCTTTCGGCTACCACGCTTGCAACAATATTCTTTGCAAACTTAATCGCTGACGGCAACACTTCCGCTTTGGTTTCTACCGCGGTTATGACGGTTGCAGTTTTGATTTTTGGTGAAATCACACCAAAATTCCTTGCAAAAACCTTCCCTGAAAAGTTTTCTATGGCTTTTTTCCCAATCATTAAACTTTTCTACTATATCTTCTATCCGCTAAACCTTATCTTTGGCGGTTGGAAATGGATACTTAGCAAGGTTTTCCGCTTGAAGAACGCCGAAGTTGTTACCGAAGAAGAAATTATGACAATCGTTGAAGAAGCCGAAGAAGACGGCACACTCAACACCGAAGAAACCAAACTTATCCGTTCGGTTATCGAGTTTGATGATTTAGAAGTTGGCGATATTTTAGTTCCTAGAGTAAACATCGTTGCTATCGACATTGCTTCTTCTATGGAAGAAATTAGGGCGGTGTTTGATAGAGAAGGGTATTCGAGAATTCCCGTATACAAAGATTCAATCGACACGGTTATCGGCACAATTCACCAAAAGGATTTTTACACTGCTTATCTCCGTGGCAAAAAAGGTATTGACGGCATTATGCAAAATGCTTTTTATACCACCGAACACGCAAAGATATCCGACCTTTTGCGCCAACTCCAAAAGAAAAAGGTGCATATCGCAGTCGTTTTAGACGAATATGGCGGAACGCTTGGCCTTGTTACCCTTGAAGATATTTTAGAAGAACTTGTTGGCGAAATTTACGATGAGCACGATGAAGAAGTGCATTATTTTAAGGACCTATCAAGCGACACTTTCCTTGTGGACGGCAACGCGCCTGTTACCGACACCTTTGAATATCTTGGACTCGATAAAGATGAGTGTGAAGAGTTTGAAGCAAGCACGGTTAGTGGCTGGGTTATCGAAATGATGGGCGAAATCCCGCGCGCTGGCGCAACCGTTTCACACAAGAATTTGGATATCGAAGTTCTTAAGTCTACCGTTAAGAAGATTATACAAGTAAAAATCGTTAAAAACGAAATTACTGAAAACGAAGAAGATGAATAATGATTTTACTGCCACTTTTCACCCTTGATTAGTGGCAGTTATGCACTCGTAGCCCAACTGGATAGAGCATCGCCCTCCGACGGCGAAGGTTGTGGGTTCGACTCCCGCCGAGTGCACCAAGAATAAATCGGCACATAACAAAATTCTTTGTTGTGTGCTTGTTTTTAGAAAAAGCGGAAGCAAAAAACTATGGAACTAATTTTGGCAAGCAACTCTCCAAGGCGGAGAGAAATATTGAAAGATTTTGGATACGATTTTAATGTTGTCGTAGCCGATTTTGATGAAAAAGATATTGCCCTTTCCCCCACCCAAACTGCCATTTACAACGCAGTAGGCAAGGCAACGGCAACTTTTAACAACCTTGAAAACAAGAACGGCGTTGCCGTTTTAGGTGCGGATACGGTTGTGTTTTTTAACAACGCTTTGCTCGGTAAACCCAAAGATAGCGATGACGCAACCCGAATTTTAAGCCTTTTATCGAATAACACCCACACTGTTGTTACGGGATTTGCAATCGTTACTGAAAAACAAACCATAACAGGCTTTAGCGAAAGCAAGGTTACCTTTAACAACCTAACAAACGAACAAGTAAAAAAGTATGTAGATAGCAAAAAACCGCTTGACAAGGCGGGCGCGTATGGTATTCAAGACGGATATGGCTTGGTTAAAAGTTTTTCGGGAAGTTTGAATAATGTTGTCGGCTTGCCGATAGAAGAAATTGCCCCGATTTTAGATAAAATATTAAAAACCGATGATTAAATCGGTTTTTTTTATTTTTAAATGGGTTGATAAAATTTATATATTGTGATATACTACCTATGCCAAACAATTTGAATTTAATATAAGCGCATAAAATATTATATCGCACGGATAATAATTGCAATTACGCAATTCCACCGTGTTATTGGTATTTTATGCTAGTAATCAAATTGTTTGGCGACAATCGGGATTTGCGTTTTTGTATGCGCTGACCTCGGTTGGCGCATTTTTTTATTTTTAGGAGATATTTATGCTAATGGGCGAATTGGAAAATCAACTTAAAGAGCAACCTATTGAAGAATTATTGGTAATAGCAAAATATATGGGTGTAGAAAACCCGCAAGAGTTAAATAAAGATGAACTTATAGATGGCATTTGCCGTAGGGAACTAGGTAGAGCCCCATACCCCGATTATAACGGCTTTCGTTTTGATATGGACCGCTATTCTACGCAAGGTCTTTTAGAGCGAACGAACAAAGCACTTAATGAAATTAAGGAAATAATGCGCATACTTATCAATAAATAAACAAAAAAAGCAATCTAAAAAATAGATTGCTTTTAATTTTTTTGATTTTTTTATCTATTGTTAATTAACTTGGTAAGTTCAACAGGTTCAACGATTTCATTGCCCTTGTAAACACGCATGTTGCCAGAAGCAATTTCGTCGATAAGGATAACTTCGCCGTTGTTGTAACCGAATTCGAACTTGATATCCCAAAGGTCAAGACCGATTTTTGCAAGGTCATCAGCGATGATTTTGGTGATTTTTAAGGTTTGAGCCTTCATACTTTCGAACATTTCGGGAGTCATAACCTTTAATGCTGCAAGACCTTCACCAGTAACAAGGGGGTCACCCTTTTCATCGTTTTTGAAAGTGCATTCAACATAGCCACCTTCTAAACGGGTACCGTTTTTGATATATTCGCCATATCTACGAATAAAACTACCGGTTGCAACGAGACGGCAAATAACTTCCAATCCTAAACCGCCTTGCGCTTTACCGAAGCATTCTGCAGGGAGAACTTCCATAGTAGCGTTTTCAATATCTGCTGAAACATAGTGAGTTTTGATGCCTGCTTCTTTAAGCATTTCAAAATAGTAAACTGAAGTTTGGAGGTTTGCTTTACCGATACCGTCAATGGTAAGACCTACGGTGTTTTCACCTGGGTCAAACACACCGTCTTTTCCGGTGCAGTCATCTTTGAACTTAAGCAAAACATTTCCGTTTTCAAGTTGATATACATCTTTGGTTTTTCCTTGATAAAGTTTTTTCATAAAAAAACTCCTTATATAAATGAATTTACTTATATATTATAACAAATTCCTTAAACATTGGCAATTACTTAAAAGCAATTATGCAAAATTTTTTATTATACAATAAAAAAGCACGGCTTATAAATTAAAGCCACCGAAAATTCGGTGGCTTTTATTTTCACATATCTTGTTAAAGGATTAGTTGCAAGCAGGTCAAGGCGCGTGAGCATTGCGAAGTGGCGCATACTTTTTGTATGTAACACAAGCAACGCGGAACGCAACACAGAGATGCGTAGCAAATAAGCCTTTATACCTCTATCTTTTTAGATTTTGCGCGTGACTGATTAAACGCCATATTAGAGTACCCAGTAGAACTCTTTAAGTCTTGCTCAAAAAGTTCTTTTTGGCGAGCATAAACTTCATCAGGCATTGATTCAATTCCTTCTTTATTGCAAGGAATCTTATCGGGACTGCCGTCTTCTGCAAACACACTCAAATGGTCGTTTCTAAATGCTTCTCTTTCTTCTTTATTTCTAAAGTTAGGAATATCCATAGTTGCACCGCCAGCGAGAACTGAACGATAACCAAAGATTCCGCAGAAGCACATATCAAGCGCCGAATAGATGTCGATATAATCGGCTTCGGGGTTGCCTTTAATTGCTTCTACAAAGTTATATGCCGAATAGAAGTCAGATCCGCCGTGACCAAACGCGTTGCTCTTATCGTTTACTTCGGGAAGGTATGAAACTCTCTTTTCATTCTTATAATCGCCTGAGAACGGGTCGTTATAAACATAAATTCTGCGGTAAGTATCAGAACTTGCATCCGTTCTTGCCGTTTCCATTCTACCCTTGCTTCCATACATATTGAACCAGCAAGAGCCTTTATAAAGTCCGCCGTGCAAACTCTTAACGATTGCGCCGTTTTCAAGTTCTACCATTTCAAGCGCAAATGATGCACCAAGTTTACCCATACGGAAGTTTCTTTCGTTAAGTCTACCGTTGAAGCCGTTTACTTTTACGGGGCGGAGTTTTGTGCCGTGAAGAATTGGGCCCAAAGAGTGTGTGCAATAGAAGTTGCCATACATTCTGTTACGCCAGTGGTTTTTATCGCCATAAGCAATGCTTGGCCAAATGCTTTCGCAGTTGTGGATATATTCGCACTCAGCATATTCAAGTTCACCGATTGCGCCTTCCTTATAGAGTTTTCTCATCTCGTTAGGGCCGGGCATATATACATAGTTTTCCGCGTAAACATAGGTTAAACCTGTCTCTTCAATAGTTTCAACAAGTTCAACTGCCTCTGCCATAGTTTGAACGGGCAACACTTCACTTGCAACGTGCTTGCCTGCCTTTAATGCTTTGATTGCAAAGGGTGCGTGTTCGTGCGCATAGTTTGCAAGCCACACAGCATCCATATCGTGTTTAATAAAATCATCAAAGTTGTCGTAGAAAGCAATGTTTCTATCGCCATAGTTATCTTTTTGGCGTTGTAATGCTTCCGGCCACTTGTCGCAAATTGCAACGATTTCCGCATTGTCAGCAATGTCGCAATAACTTATCATACTCGTTCCGCGATATGCACCCATAACACCAATTCTAATTTTCTTGTTTGCCATAATAAATCTCCGTTTATTTTTGTGATTTTATTTTACCACCAATAAAACATCTTGTAAATAACTTTTTTCCCTATAAATATGGAAAATAGTAAGTATTGATTGACAGTGCGGTTCGTTTTTTATATAATAAAACTATGTTTGAAAGAAATATTTGTCAATTCGTTCCATCAAGGAACACCGAACTTGACCTTCAACCCTTACACTTTGTTTTAGAAACCAACCAAGTGGGAGAGAATAACACTATTCTTTCGGTTTATAGGGTTTATTTTGTAATCGAAGGCGAGGGAATTTATAAAACTTTATATAATGAGCACAAAGTTACAAAAGGTAGCGTATTTTTTTGCTTCCCTGGTAAGACCTTTTCGCTTATTCCGTCGGCGGGGTTTAAGTATTATTACATAAGTTACATAGGGCTTCGCGCATCGGCACTTACCGACAAGTTTAAGTTAAGCCAAAAGAACTGTGTTTTCGATAATGTTACCGAACTTTTAAGCGTGTGGAAAAATGCCTTGCCCGTGAGCCAATCGGTTACCGATTTAAGGATGGAAGCCGTGCTTTATTATACCTATTCGGTTATAGGCTCTATTATTTCTAACGAACCTGCGCCCGACCTTGAAACAAACGGCGCAACCGAGGCAAAAAAGTATATTGACGCGCATTTTTCCGACCCTTCTCTTACCCTTTCTTCTGTGTGCAAGGCTCTATCATATAGCCCCAAATACCTATCTTCGGTGTTTACAAAACAGTATAAAACTAACTTTTCTAAATACCTTAATTCAGTAAGGATAGAACACGCTTGTTCGCTTATGGCAAAGGGACACACGAGCATTAAAACGGTTGCTTTTATGTGCGGTTTTAACGACCCTCTTTACTTTTCAAAGGTGTTTAAGTCGCTGACCGACTGTTCGCCGAGAGAATACATCAACAACAAGCAAAGGAGAAAATGATATGAAAGAAAAAGTTGATATTTTGTGGTTTATGGGGCAGAGCAATATGCAAGGTCAAAGCGGAACTCTCCCCACCGACAACGCACCCGTTCAAAACGCGTATGAATATCACTTTTTTGGTGACAAGTTGCAACCATTAAAACACCCCGTTGGCGAATTTATAAAAAAAGACGGCGGTGAAGGTTGGGATGTTCCTATTGACTGTGTTGCTGACCAGATTAGAGAGTGGCAAACCGCGCACGCGCTAGGTGCTTCTTGCACAAAGGGAATTAACCTTGTGCCCAAGTTTTGCTCTACTTACAGTGAACTAACTGGCAAAAAGGTTATTGCCGTACATACGGCAAAGGGCGCAACCGTAGTTAACGATTGGCTTCCCGATAATCCTGTTTATTTAACCGCTTGGAAAAAGATGCAAAAGGCGGTAGAGTGCATTAAAGGGCAGTTTGAAATTGACAAAATCTATATCGCGTGGTTACAGGGCGAAAGCGATGCTATTGCCGGCACGACAAAACAAACTTATATGGACAAAATGATTGAACTTAAAAACAATGCTAAAAAAGATTTTGGCATAGAAAAGTTCGGCATTATAAAGGTTGGCAAGTTTACAACAACCGATCGCGATGAAGTTATTTTTGATGCGCAAGAAACTCTCCCCCTTATCGACAAGGACTTTTTGATGCTTACGCGTATTACCGAAGATTTAATCCCCGACCCCACTTATATTAACCCTTATGCAAGGGGACATTATAATGGCTTAGGTCAAGAAAAAATCGGTTTACACGCGGGTGCTAACCTTGCTCTTATTTTGCAAGGCAAAGAGCCACAATATAAATAAAAAAATTAAAACGCGTAGCAGTTGCTACGCGTTTTTTGTTTTTTCTCTTTTTTCTTTAATTATTTGTAAGTAATTTTGGTGCACTTCTTTTGCAACCATTTCCCAACTGCGATACAAGGTTTTTCTTGCATTATCGCCCGCTTTTTTTAAGAGTTCGGGGTTATCTATAACAAAGTTTAATCTATCTGCAAAACTCTCAGCATTTTCTTCCGCCAAAAAACCGTTTTCGCCGTCAACAACTTGCTCCGCCGAACAAGAGCCTTTGGTCATAATCGCGGGGAGATTATGTGCCGCCGCCTCAACAACGGTTACAGGTGCCATATCAAAGGTTGATGGAAACATAAGCACATCAGCCCTTAAGTAGTAGGCTTGAAGAAGATTTTTGTCCTTTACCGCTCCCGTGAAAATACAGTGGCTTTCAAGCCCCAAACTAATGGCGTATTTTTTAACTTCATCAAAGTCAAACCCTCCGCCGACAAACACCGCCTTAAAGTCTTTTCCGCCGTCCTTAATAATTTTTAAGGCATCTAAAATGATTTTAAGGTTTTTATACCAAGCCATACGCCCAACGAACAACAACACATTGTTTTGGTCTTCTAACGCGTGCAATTCGTTAACCTTATTTATTAACTCTGCGGGGTTATCAGGATAGGTCATATCCGTGCCGTTTCTAACAACTTTTATATCCCCTTTATAGCCGTAATCGCGCAAGATTTCGCACGATTTTTCACTCACTGTCCACACGCTGTCGGCACGATTAAAAACTTTCATTAAATACCTAATCATAAGCCTTGTTATAAAGTTAAACTTTACATACCGCTTAAAATCTTGGTGGTATTGGGTGTGCAAGGTTGCAACCAACGGGATGTTTTGTTTTTTAACAACCCTTAGAGCAAACCTGCCAAGCGCGAACGGAGAGTGGGTGTGCATTATATCGTATTTGCCACTCTTTATTCGCTTTCTAAAGTCGTTATCAAAGAAGGGAAAAGGGTATCTATATTTTTCGGGAGCACTAACCGAATTGCACCTTTCGACCTTAAAAGATTCCTTGTCTTCATAATGTGACTTTTTTGAAGCCTTTGCCGTTGCCAAATGACAAGGCGAAATCTTGTTCAGTTCTTGACAGTAAAACTTTGCCACGTTTATCGCGCCGTCAACCGACGGATAAAAACAGTCAATTAGTTCTAAAATCTTGATGCTTTCTTGCTCCACTTTCTTAAACTCCCCTACCTATTTTAGTCTCCTTTATTAAATCGACATCGACTTCTTCTCCGGTAATTTTCTCAAAGAGTTCTATTGCATCCTCAACCGCTTGGTCAAGGTTTATGTATTTATATTTTCCAAGCCTACCTAAAAGGAACAAGTTTTTATATTCCTTTGCATCTTCAGCATACTTATTGTAAAGTTCTTTGTTTTTAGCAAGTGGGATTGGATAATATGGTTCGTTTGTTCCCTTTTTGTGCTTTTTGGGAATTTCACTCACTATTATCGTGCCCGTGCTTGACGGCTCTGAAGTGAATTTTGAAAACTCGGTCACCCTTGTTTGTTTGCCAGACACCGTGTAGTTTATTACCGCTGACGATTGGTAAGAAACGCACTTTTTATATTCGAACTTAAACTTAACAGTTCTATATGGCAACGCGCCGTATTTATAGTCAAACATTTCATCAATGCTACCCGTGTAAACAACTATTCCGTCAAAAAGTTTTCCACGGATATAGATATTACCTTCGTTAAGGTACGCATCGGTTTTGGCTGGCGTTCTTAACTTAATCTTTATGTGGGGGTGGCGCAACAAGTTGGATATCATTGCCGAAAAACCATCTTCGGGCATAACTTGATATTTATCATCAAAATATTCATCGTTATAAGAGAGAACAACGGGCACTCTACCCATAACTTCTTCACTCAATCGCTCGGGTTTATACCCCCATTGCTTCATTGTGTAGATATAGAAAATATGCTTGTAAACATACTCGCCAAAATCTTTAATTTCGGGATTTTGGTGGTTTTTAAGGTCCATTACATTAAGCCTTGCACCTTCGCCAAACTCTTTAATTAAAATCGCTTCTATTTTATCCGCTTTCTTTTTAGAAAAGGCGGTATGCAAAGAGTTAAGGTTAAAAGGCACGGGAACAAGTTTGTCCTTTCTGATTTTTGCAAGCACCTTATGGCGATATTCTCTCCAATCGGTATACTTTGTCAAAAACTTATAAACCCTATCGCTATTCGTGTGGAATATATGCGGGCCGTATGGTTGCACGATTATTCCATTTTTATTTCTGTAATCGAAAGCGTTGCCACCAATGGTGTCTCTTTTATCAACCACCGTAACCGAATAACCGTTTTCAGCAAAAAGCCTTGCTATCGTTGCGCCGGATATACCAGCACCAACTACTATTACCTTATCCATAAAAGTTTCCTCTTTTGAATTGTTTATCCTTTAAGTCCTTTAACAAATTCCCCTATTCTTTGGGTTGCAATGGACAAATCTTTCATTGAATATGCGTAAGAACACCTTACATAATCTCTACCAAACTCACCGAAAGCATCACCGGGGACAACGGCAACTTGCTTTGCTTCTAAAAGTGCGGTCGCAAACTGCTCTCCTGTCATACCCGTGCTCTTTACACACGGGAATATATAGAACGCGCCTTCAGGCTCAAAGCAATCAAGCCCCATTTCCTTAAAGGTGCGAAGCATAAACATACGCCTTTTATCATACTCATCACACATTGCTTTTACCGAAGCATAGCCGTTTGTTCTGCCTTTCTTTAAGCCTTCTAATGCGGCATACTGCGAAAAAATTGGTGCGCAAATTATTGAGTATTGGTGAATTTTAAGCATTGTTGATAAGATTGGCTCTTTTGCGCAAACGTAACCGATACGCCAACCTGTCATTGCAAATGCTTTTGAAAAACCACTTATTAACACCACTCTATCTTTGAGTTCATCAAAACTTGCAAGCGAGCAATGCTGTTTGCCGTAAGTAAGTTCAGCATAAATCTCATCGGCGATAAGAAGTATTTCGTGCTCTTTAAGAACGGGAAGAATTTTTTCAATGTCTTCCTTGCTCATAATACCGCCTGTGGGGTTGTTGGGGTAGGGAAAAACAAGCGCTTTGGTCTTGGGTGTGATAACGCTCTCTAGCGCTTCCTTTGTCAACTTAAATCCGTTTTTACCACTGCACGGAACGGACACAGGCACACCACCTAAAAGTTCCACACACGGCTTATACGAAACATAACTCGGGTCGGGAATTAAAACTTCATCCCCCTCGTTAATGGTTGCCCTAAACACAAGGTCAATCGCCTCGCTTGCGCCCACCGTTATAATCATATCATCAGCGCCGTAATCAACTGAAAATACTTCTTTTAGATAAGCGGATATTTCCTTGCGGAGTGCGGGCAAACCTTTATTGGAAGTATACTGTGTGTATCCCCTTTTGATTGCGCCGATACCTGCATCGCGTATTTCCCACGGCGTTATAAAATCAGGCTCGCCAACGCCTAAGGATATAACGTCTTTCCTTTCGGAAACGATGTCAAAAAATTTCCTTATGCCAGACGGCTTGATATTTTTTGCTCTATCACTTAAAAAATCTCTCATGCTTGAATTAACTGTCTTTTACCCTCTTCCGACGGGCGGGTAACCTGCCCTTCTATCTTATACTTCTTCAATATGAAGTGTGTTTGCACGCTAACTATTCCATCAATTACGCTTAATTTTTCCGAAACGAACATCGCAACGTCGGTGATATTAACACCTTCAACGAACACGGCAAGGTCAAAACCACCGCTCATCAAATACAAACTTTGAACTTCGGGGAAGTGATAAATTTCTTCGGCATACGAATCAAAGCCTTTGAGTTTTTGGGGAGCAACCTTAACTTCAATCAAGGCTTGCACCTTTTTCTTTTCCATTGCTTCGGTATTTAAAATGGCGGCGTATTTAACGATAACGCCATCCGCTTCAAGTTCTTTTAGTGCGTTTTCTATATCTTCAACCGCAACGCCGATAATGGCTGAAAGTTGCGCGTTCGAATATCTTGCGTTTTCAGTAAGTAAATCTATTAATTGGTCTTTAAGGTTTTTCATTTTTATCTCCTTTTTAGGCGAAAAATTTTCCACTTATTATACATTGTATTATTTTTGAGCGCGTTTGTCAATTATTATGTTGATTTTAAGACAGGTTTTGTGATACAATAATTTACAGTTAGAGGTAATTATGGTTCGCATTTGGGCAAAAGTTATAAAAAACGACAAAATTATTAATCAATATATGTTTGAACGGTTTGAAAGCATAGACTATTCGCAATTTTTTGATTATTTAACCGAAATTTGCGCAAATCTTGATATTGCCACCCCCGTTTTAATTAAAACACACTTGTTTAACTATGCAAAGTATAACAATGTTCGCTTTACGCAGTCGGATTTTGTTGAGCAAATCTCTTTTGACAAATTGGTTTTAGAGAACGCACTAATTTAATATCTTGCATACTTTTTAATTTTTTGCGCAACCTTATAGTAAAAGGAGGGCGTATGAAAATTTCTTCGATTATTGCGTTCACTCTCGTTATCGTGGGTGCACTCGTTTGGCTTTTAGTCGGTATATTCGACTTTAACCTTGTCGCTTTTATTTTCGGAAGCGGTGCTACCGCAGTTGTGTCAAGATTGATTTATTCACTCGTTGGCATCTCTGCATTGTGGCTCTTGTTCGTTTGGGCATTGTACCACCCGTTCAAAGTGGTAGAATAAAAGTAAAAACTCTTTTCGTTTTTGAAAAGAGTTTTTTTGTTACTAAAATAATTTGCCTTTCTTTTTTAAGGAATTTAGTTTTAAGTATAATGGCGTTCCAAGTGCGTAAACGGATACCGTTTGGCCGATCGTTAAAAATGCAACTTGCACCATATATGCTTGCTCGCCCGCGCCGTATAAAAGCCAAATTAAGGGAAGCAAAAAGGCGTTCATCAACACGGGGAAAAACCCACCGATGAAAATCTTTAAGGCGGTTTTTTTAACAGTTTTACCCATTATATAGGTAAATACGCCCGCAAATAGTGTTATTAAACTGCCCAATATTACATCGAAAGGTGCACAACCTGTGATTATATTTGAAAGCAAGCAACCAATAAAAAGCCCCGGAACGGCTTCAAAAAATATGAGGGGCAATAAACAAAGCGCTTCGCTAACCCTTATTTGCACAACCCCACTTGCAATTGGAAAAACAAGCAAGGTGCTTGCCGTGTATAGCCCTGCCGTTATGCCTATTTTGGCTATTGTTTTTGCATAGGAATTTTTCATAAAAAAATCTCTCTCCCTAAAACCAGAGAAAGAGATAAAAAATCTATTTACTTTCTCGGTTGTTTTATAGAAGTGTTGTCCGAAAACCTTCTTACGCAACCGATTATATACTATTTTTTTATAAAATGCAAGGATTTTTTGTGTTATTCATTTATTTGTTGTTGGCTTTTAGAAAAACTTTCTCTCGTTTTTTCTACTTCTTGCTCTTCCGCTGTGGTGGTTTTATAGTAACCGCGGTCAGTCATTTGCAAAAATACTGAAAATTGATCGCTTACCGTTTGGTTTAAATGCTCGTTTACAATCGCCCTAAACCCGTCGCTAACACTTTCAGCCATAACGATAGAATACACGTTTAGAATATGCTTTTCTAGAGTTAAAATATCGGTAAAACCTTCCTTTTCGTTAAGTTTAGAAATCTCTTTAAATTCTGACATAATTTTCTCCTTAAAGCATATCGTAAAGCGCGTTAAAGCGCTTTGCGTGGTTTTTTTCCAGTTTCTTAAAAAACTCCGCGGTCTCAGGGTCTAAAAAAGTTTTTGAGTAGTATTTTGCCTTTTTGCAAGCCAGTTCTTCCAACGTTAAAAGGTCGGAAATAAGCGTTGCTTCTTTTGTTGTTAACATATTTGCCATATATATTCCCCTCCTGTTTTCAGTGTGCGCAAAAAGAGAAAAACTATACAAAAAAAGACCTTGCATCGCAAGGTCAGTTTTTATTATTTGGTTGTTTTCCACTTTCCTGTAAGGAAGAATATTCCGCCCACTACAAATGGGGTAAATCCTGCAAGAGCATCACCAAGCCAAAAGCCGTAATACCCCATATCAAGCCACAACCCAAACAAAAGCGCAAGCCCTATTCTCATAACAATTCCATCAAGTATTGCAGTGGAAAAGTTAACCACATTATTGGCACTGCCCATAATAAGTGCATTTGTTATTGGTCGCAGTGCCGTTGCAGCAAAAAGCAACAGTGCTATTGGTATATAGCCTTCAACTAATGCAAGAACGCCCGTTGCATCTTTAGAAATAAACAGCGAAAATATCTGCGTTGGGCATAAAATCATTGCTATACTCATTATCGTGGATAGCGACACGGTTACAATGGCTATACACCCCATAACCTTTTTACACCTATCATACTTCCCAACCACAATATTTTGCCCAACCATTGTAGAACCAGCAGTTGAAACTGATAATGCAAGTTGGTTTACTATGTATGCAATCTTATGCGCTATACCCGAAAAGGTCATTACCTCTAAACTATATCCATTTATATAAGAGTTTACAAACAGTTTTGATATATGCACCGCTGCCGAACGAATTACAAGCGGAATACCAAGTTTTAATAGCGCTATAAACATGGGTTTGTTCCACTTAAAAAACGCGGAAAATTTTATGTCTAGTTCAAACTGCCGTCTTTTAGTCGCCAAAAATATTACCGACACGATAAAACTTACCGCTTGACTTATTACGGTTGCAAGCGCCGCGCCTGCCGTTCCCATATTGAACACGACAACGAACAATAAGTCTAAAACAAGGTTTAACCCCGCGGCAATGCTTATAAATACGAAGGGGTGTTTAGAGTCCCCCATACCCCTTAAAATTGCACTTACAATGTTATACCCATATATAAACACTAAGCCGAGCATGCAAATTAAAGAATAGTCCTTTGCGCCTTGAAAAGCGCCCTCTTGCGTGTTCATAAGCCTTAATATTCCGTCTTGAAATACTATGGATATAATGCTTACAACGATAGCGCAAACAAACAAAAACCCACCCATTGTGCCAACGAATGCGCCTATCTTTTTTCGTTCACCACTGCCGATATATCGTGCAATAATAACCTGAACGGCAAATCCAAAACCCATTGCAACAACGGTTAAAAAATTAACGACATCTCCACCGACTGAAACAGCGGCAGAGCCGTTTTCTTTTAGAACGTGCCCAACCACAATCATGTCCACCATGTTGTAGACTAGTTGTAAAAGGTTAGATAAAAATAGCGGGGCGGCAAAAATAAGCAACGGCTTAAAAATTTTGCCTTTTGTAAAGTCTTTAATGTGTGTTTTTTCTGCCGTCATTTTTTTGCCTCTTTTGCGGGATTATTCCACCCCGTCCTCTTAAATTCTCTTATGGATTGGTTTTCAATTTTCTTAAACAATCTGCTTGCATATGCAGAATCATTTATCCCTACAAGTGCGCACGCCTCTTTCAAGGTCATATTTTGGCTAACCACGTAATTCTTGATTAAATATAGCCTATACTTATTTATGTATTCCACAATCGTTTCGCCTGTGATTTTTTTAAAAACTACGCAAATATACGAAGAAGAAACATGCAAGTGCTTTGCTATATCGCTTATAGCAATTTTTTGCGCTATCCTTGTCTTTATGTACGTTTTTGCCTTGTTAACGTATGAAACCTCGCCCGAAACTTCTTCCTCTTGTTGCCATTCTTCAATAAATCTAGCGTTTAATATGTCCACCGCTTCAAAGATAAGCGACACTATTTTATGCTCTCTTTCGGGGTGAAAATGATGCAAAAAAATTAATTCATCAATAATGCGCATCAATTTTTCACTTCTATCACCAATCAAAGAAAAACCGAAATTGCTGTTTATTATAGTCTCGTTATAATCATAGTCCACAACCATACCAACAGAATGTGCTTCAAACGGCCCCTCATACGTAGCGTCAATTTCCGTCTTGTTAATTTCTCCCCCAACACTACCGTCAACACTGACAAATTTTTTGCCGTTTTTTATGGTATAACATTTTCCATATCTACAATAACTTATCTCCAAAAAGTTTTCTCTTTTCGGGATATGGTTTTTAAACCCATCATCTGTCGCATATGTATGCGCAAACGCAATCTTTGGTATACTTTTTAACTTTATCCACTCTCTCATGTGTTCGATTTTACCACAAAATATAAAAATAGTCCAACTTTTACAATATGATACATAAAAATTTTATAACTTTTTTATTTTTCTCGTGATATAATTTGTTTGGAAATTATCGGAGGCAAGATTAATGAAATTTACAACCGTGCTTTTACTTTTAGGGCAAATTTGCGCAATGACTTTTGGCGAAGTATTTAAGAAAAAATTTACTAAAAAATCGCCTTTCCTTTTGTCCTTAATCTGCCTTTCTTCTGCCCTTTTAACCTTTGTTATAATATTTTTTATACAAAACGGGTTTAACTTTTCGGGATATAGCCTAAATTTGTTAAAATTTGCTATTCCTTTTGGTTTATGCTTTGCAATAAGCACAATTTTCAGCATTCTTGCACTTGAGTGTGGCGACCTTTCTTTGACAGGGCTATTCGTTTCGTTCTCATTAATTTTACCCACCCTTTACGGAATAATTTTCCTTGGCGATAGCGTTAACTTTTTATTCTATATCGGCTTAACCTTGTTTTTTTCAAGTTTGATATTGGTTAACTTAAAGTTTGGTAAAAACGTGGGAAAAAGAAAGCCCATCACTATAAAGTGGTTAATTTTCGTTGCAATTTCATTTTTTTCTAACGGTTTTTGCTGTATCACACAAACAATGCAACAAAAAGCATACAAAGGTCAATGTGGTAGCGAACTTATGATAACTGCGCTCTCTCTTGCCGTTGTTATTTTGATTGTTGCAACGTTAATCACCGAAAGAAAAAATATAAAGACTGCAACAACAAGTGCTATTCTTTGGGGTGCACCATCTGGTTTTTTGATTGCTATGAACAACTTTATAGTTATGCTCTTTACTGGCGGAAATCTTATGCCCGTGCCAATCTTCTTCCCCGTAATCTCGGGCGGTGGTTTAATTTTGACCTTTATTTTAGGTCGCCTTATCTATAAAGAAAAATATGACCTTTTGCAATATATCGGCATAGTTATTGGACTTGCATCGGTAATACTTCTAAATTTATAATTTATACTAGGGGGAAATTATGCATTTAAGTTCTAAAGACAAGCCTTGGGGAAAACCTTTTACATTTAAGAGATATATCCACCCACCGCTTGCGGAAAACCTTGTTACAATGTGGCCATCTTCAATGATTTTGTTTGGCGAAACCTTGGGCGGTAAAGATTCTCACGTTATGTTAAACGGTAGGGGGCATATGAGCGCGCTACCTTCGACAGGTGTTATTTTTACCATTAACGGCAATTTTTTGCCTTGGACAAAGGTTAAATACTCAACTAGAAAAGATGGCCTGCCCTTGCACTCTATATCTCACTTGGTTGACGGTATTAAGTTTAATGAAGAAGCATTTTGCGATGTGGAAAGATTGCCCACCGCTTACATAAAGGTAACGGTTAAAAACACAACCAATGCGCCCTTGCCCTTTGATTTTGGCGCAATGGTTAGGTCGGGCCCTGAATTTGACCTTATTGGTGGAGATGAGCCCGATGGATATAGATGGTTTGAACAACTTAAAAAGCAATGGATGACTATGCCCACCTTTATTCGTTATTCAAACAAACTAACAAACGGCACTTATTCATTAAGATTCTCTTCTTCTTACCGCTTTACTGAAAAAAATTACGATGATTTAAGCGTTAGCCTAACTCTTAAAGCGGGCGAACAAAAAACCTATGTTTTCACCCTTACAAGAAACAAAAATAAAAAGCCATTGTCTTATCTAAAAGCCAAAAAAGAGTGTGAAAGTTTTTGGGTAAAAGAAGTTGCTAAAGCACAGTTTAAGCCGAAAAATCTAAAGCAAGGCTTGTTTAACAACCTTATCGCTCAAAGTTTGCAAATGATTTGTTATCCAAAGGGCGAAAATTACGTTCTTTTTAGACAAGGCGGAATTGAAAGAGTTGTTTACCCCAAAGAAGCAGAACCCTTGTTCCGCGCACTTGCACAAGTTGGCGGTTTTGATGATTATTTAGACAAAGTTCTAAATATGTATTTTAATATTTTACAAGTTAAAGAAGGGGAAAATAAAGGTCAAGTTAACACCTTTGGTATGCAATGGTCTTCACTTTCAGCAGCGGCGGTGCAATCTTATGCCTATGTCGCTATGGAAAATGAACAAATATTTAAATCTTATTACCAAGATGCCCTTGATGCTTTCCGCTGGATAGAGAAAAAACGCGCTTCAACAAAAACCGACCCCAACCTTATCCCCGGTCTTTTCCCACCGTGGGTTTCATCTGACTTTGGCGATGCCGAACAAGTTTGGAGTTTAACCGACAAGTGGAACATTGAAGCGTATAGAGAGTTCAAGAAAGTTTGTGAAAAATACAACACTTTAGAGCGCGAAGAAGTTTCCGTTGCCCTTGATGATTATCTTGCTTGTATTAAGGATAGGTTCTTTGAACTTGCTAAAGAAGCCGACGGCAAAGAGGAGTGGGTTGTTCCGCGCGATGCAAGAAATGACCCTGAAATAGAGAAAAAACTTGATGGACAGTTTGAGTATTGTTCGTATTGTAAAACCTTTCACCAAGCGCATTGGTTGGCATTGGGTGTTGCGGGCGATGATACCCCGCTTGCAAGAAAAATTTTGAAAAACATCAAAAAAGAAGCGGGTGTTCACTTTATGCGCCACGGGCACTTTATGCCAATGAGCCGTGACCATAAAAAAGGTGGAAGTAGATATGCCCCACCCGTTGGTCAGCGTTGGTATACCAATACTAGCGAATACGAAATGTTCGACTATTACAATCGTTTGGGCGACAAGAAAATGTTAAAACTTATTCTCGATTGCCAGTTAAAGTATGCTATCTCTAACCAAGGTTATATGGTAGAGCGCTTTAACAGTCACGATGCTTTCTGGTGCCCTTGGCAACCGAACGCAAGTGCAAACGGCAGACTTATTTTGATGAGTATGTGGTTACACGGAAAAGAGAAAAACTAATATTAAACCCCCACCGCTAACGCGGAGGGGGTTAGTTTTTTAAATATTCATTACTATTACCGCAACAAGTGCTATTGATATTCCAATAATGCTTTTAGCAGTAATTTTTTCCTTAAAAAATAGGCTTGCGCAAAGTGCCGATGCTATTAGGTTGGCGCCTTGCAAAGTAGGATAGAGTCTTGTTGACGGAATATATCCCACCGCCATAGTTTTCATAATAACGTTAAGATATAGCGCAGATGAAATTACAAAGAAAATAAGTATATGCCGTTTATTGCAAAGGGTTGGGTTCTTTGGGGTGCTTTTATTGAACTTAAATAAAACAAGGGCAATAATTTGCGGAATTATCATCAAAAAATAGGTGTAAAAGGTAAACACACTCGGCTCGCCAAGATTTTGCTTAACGAAAACCTTTTGCATAAAGTCCGAAAGGGCAACGCCCACGCCACCAATTAAAAGGGTAAAGATTGCGCGCTTGCTCATTTTTCCCTTTATATTTTTATTGTATAAAGAAATTATATAAACGGCAACGAAAAGTAAGATAAACCCTGCAATTTGCCCCGTTCTTATTTTGTCGCCGTATATTGCCCAGCCTAAAAGGGCGGTCACCACCGAACCAAGCATAGTAAAAATGTTTAAGAAAACGTATGCTTCGCTCTTATATGCATAAAGCCAACTCATTGAGAACATTGCCATAAATATTGACGATGCTAAACAAACAATAAGCGACGGCACTGATAGATAAAACCCGTTTATCCCCACTTGAATTATGGCGACCAGAAAACCGACTAATGCACAAAAAACCGTTCTTATAGTATTAACCGTAAAACCGTCTTTTAAGGTTATAACGTCTCTACTTACCTTTTTGCCAAAAAGCCCTTTAGTTAACCCTGCTATTAACGCCAAAGTTAAATATAAATATCCTATCACTTTTTATACTCGCCAAAATCAGGAACGGAAAGTGGCACGCCCCCTTGCTTTAATGATTCAATTGCAACAAGCCCCGGAACGGTGTACCTTGCTGCGCGCCAAGCGTTTAATATCGGTTGCTCGTTCTTGCAAACGGCTGTAAAGAAATCGTCCACCAATAGTTTATGCGAACCCATATGCCCCGTGGGCAATTTTTCAAACTCTTTGGGAAGGCGTGCCGTTTCTTTGTCTTGAACGGGCGAATTGCTATTCCATTGCCACTCACCATTAGCAACCTTTTCCATAAAGTCTATGTCTTTTTTATGTTCGGTCAACTCTCTTGTGTTAACGTAATCACTCACGTCGGTTAGTTTAACCTTTTCTTTTTCGCCCGCTTTATAATCTCTCTCTACAAGGATATGCTGTGCGTTGCTAAATTCGTAACCGCCATTTGTTCCGTAAAGAGCGGATATATACGAACTTGGCTTGCCCCAACCTATCCTTCTCGCTTCGGTCACCCTTGCCACACCGCCGTTTGCAAGTTCCATAAACACGTATTGGTTAGAATACTCGTTATCCCAAAGGTTTTTGCCCTTGCCAAAGCGGTTGTCATCTTCCGTATCTTTATAGCCAACGCAAGTAACCTTTGTAACAAAAGAATCCACCGCCGATAAAATCATTGCCGTCGAGTGCGTGGGATAAAGAAGCGGTGGCATACCAGCCTCGTTTTTATCTTTTCCGTAACCGATTGAATCAATATCGTGATAATATTGCGATGCACCATATGTGAATTTTCCAAACTTGCCCTTTTCATATGCTTCTCTACAAAACATAGCGCAAGGGTAATAGTAACAAGTTTCAGCCATCATATAAATTAAACCGGTTTCCTTTACCAAATCCACAATTTGCTTGCACTCTTCTACTGTAGAAGCCATTGGCACGGCGGAAAACACGTGCTTGCCCGCCTTTAGTGCCTTTATTACTATGCTACCGTGCAAGTGTCTTTGCGTAAAATTCAAGATGCAATCTATATCTTCTCTTTCGAGCGCTTGCTCAAAAGAATCTATTATTTCAATGTCGTATTTTTTAGAAAATTCTTCTGCTTTTTCCTTAATTAAATCGCACGCGTATAGTTTATTAAGGTTTGGGTGCGCCTTAAACAAAGGAACAAACCAATCGGCAAACCTTCCGCAACCGATAAGTGCTAAATTTTTCTTTTCCATATCCTTCTCCTTTTATTCCAAATTACCTTCGGCAAAGCCCACAAAATCATCAAAAAAGAACTGTGCGTTCTTTTGCATTTTTACACCGACCTTTCCGTCTTCTCTAAATGCAATCGCAATGCTCATATTCCCCACGAACAAGTCTTCTGCCCACACCTTTATGTGCAGTTTTTTTGGCTCAAGCCACCTTGCAATAACGCTACACTTATAATTTATATCGTGTTCACGGTTAAAAAGTTTTGCGCCATTATACTTTTGTGGAAAAATTATTTGCACTTCTCTTTCCAAACTAAAATCAATGGCAAACTCTTTATTATCCCTGCCGTATATTAGCCTTTTACTTTGCTCTTTTTGTTCAAGCCTTAAATGGCTTATGCCCATTTGATTTGGTTTAAGAACAATGTTTTTATTGCAAACCTTGTCAAAAATGTTGTTCTCTATGTTTCTTTTTTGGGCTTTTTCATACTCTTTTTTATCTATGATTGGAAAATTGGGCAAGATTATATCTTCAACCGCGTTAAATATATCATCATACATACTGTTGTTGCCCGCAGTATCCGCATTACAAGCAAACACCAAATCTCTACCGCGAAAACCGATTGCAAGTTGTCCACCAAGCCCCCTAAACGCGAACGCGCCATTTGGGTGCGACCATATTTGGTAGCCATACCCGCAATCAAACCTTGTATTCTTTGCGCCATCATCATTTCTAACAAGTGGCGATATCGCATCAAGCGCATAGTCAAACGGCAATAATTGTTTTTTATTCCATTGCCCTTTTTCAAGCATAAGGTAAGCAATTTTTGCAAGGTCGGTTGTTTTTGCAATCATTGCTGAAGGTCCCCACGCTTCTCCGTCCGGCCCTTCCATACAATAAATATCTTCGCTTACACCTATTTCAGCAAAAATCGGTCTTAAATAATCAATAAAGTTTTTACCTGTTTTTTGTTTTACAATAGCACCCAAAACGTAACTTCCCGAACTATCGTAATTCCAAACTGTTCCTGAGGGGTGGGTGGAATTATGGTTAAAATAGGTTTCCAGCCAATTCTTATCGTTTGCCGTGTAGGTTGGGCTTGAATATGCCGTTGTCATAGTTAGCATCTCGCGAACGGTGAGTTCCTTAACGTTCGGGTGTGTGTTTTTTGTACTTATCCTATTAGAAAAGATATCTACAACCTTTTCATCTAAAGAAAGGAGATTATCTTTAATGAGTTTGCCTATTGCAATTGCAACAACCGATTTGGTTGCCGAATACATTCTGTTTTGGCTTTCACTTGTATACGGTGAGTTATAAAGTTCGCCAACAACTTGCTTTTTTTGCATTAACACAACACCGTGCAAGCGAACGCATTTCTCTCTCATTGCATCATTGAATTTTTCAAGTATCTTTTTTGTTTTCATAATCGCCTTATTGTAGATTTTTTGTTTTCTTTTTTAATTATATCATTACTTTTGCTCCAATCAAATGGATAAAAACAAACTTTAATTGTGTTTTTTGTACTTTTGCGCGCTTTTTCGATTGATATATTTTTTGTTTTTTTGTATACTTATTTTAGGTGAATAAAATGAAACTTGGTGAAATAAAGCCTTTCGTTAGGCAAGCATTGATAACAAAATTACACTCATCGTTGTACACTGGCAGAAAAATTAAAACTGTCGATTGCAGACTTTTTTATATTCTTCACGGCAGTGGTGAGATAATTATTGAAGGCACGGCCTATCCAATAAAAGCGGGTTCGGTTATCCTTTTTCAAGCGGGCACCGAATACGTGTGGCAAATAAAAGATATGCGCTATATCGCCATAAATTTTGACTATACGCAAGACTTTTTACATATTCGCAAGTCCTTTTCGCCAATCAGTGCGGAAGTTTTCCCACAAGACAACTTTTCTAAAAAGATTGATTTTTGCGATTGTGCTGAACTAAACGATGCGATTGTGCTTTCGGTTTTTCCGTCAATAGAATCTAAAATTACAAGCCTTGCCGTTGAAATAAACACTTCGGTTGAATTCAAAGATGAACTTCTTTCTTCTATGCTAAAATCTATAATCATAAGCATCGTTAGGCAAAATAGAGAAAAAGGGAGTTCGGGCGACGTTAAAACCGCCTTTCTCACCCGACAAGTTATAGGGTTTATACAAGAAAATTATAATAAACCTATAAAGAGCACCGACCTTGCCGAACACTTCTTTTTTAACTCTTCCTATATGAACAGAGTTTTTAAGGCGCACACAGGTTTTTCTATTAGAACTTTTATAATTGATTATAGAATAAATCAAGCAATGGAACTTTTACGCACGCAAACAACAAGCGTAAATGAAACGGCAATTATGGTTGGTTTTACCGATATTCCGCACTTTATCAAAACTTTTACTGCTAGAGTTGGAAAAACCCCCACCCAATACCGCGCACAATTTCAGTCTTAAAATTAAACCCCCAGCGTTAACGCGCTGGGGGTTAGTTTTTTCTATTTTATCTATCAATCTCGAAAAGTTTTCTTGGATAGTTGGTAAGGTTTTCTGCGCCGTCTTTGGTTACGCAAACAACGTCTTCCACGCGAAGACCTATGCCCTTTTCGTTAGAGCCAAGGAAGATATCCGCACAGAAGGTCATATTTTCTTCCAAAAGGTAATCGGAAGTGGTTTCAATCCAAGGTGCTTCGCCTTCCATTGTGCCGTTGCCGTGGAAAGGTCCATACAAAAGCCAATCGCCATAGCCCATCGCGGTAACATTTTCGATATGTTTTTTTGCAATTTCGCACGCGGGAACGCCAGCCTTTAACATACCGATTGCAAGTTCTTGTGCCTTATAACCTGCTTCTATAAGGCTCTTTTGCTCATCAGTTGCCTTGCCGAACACAACTGCTCTACCAATGGTTGAAGCATATCCGTCAACGCGCGCACCAATTTGCATAAAGGTCAAATCACCTTTTTCAATAACCTTATTTCTTGGACGGCTGATTGCTTGGTTAGAGCCTTGACCTGTAAGCACCCAAAGTGGATAAGATTCTCTTTCCGCGCCGAGTTCGTGCATTTTGCCAAGCGCAAGCCCAACAACTTGTTGTTCGGTCATACCCGCTTTAACATTTTCCAAAACGTAGTCAAAGGTTTTTCTTGTGATTTCCGCCGCCGCACGCATGCATTTAAGTTCGTTTTCCGTTTTAATCATACGCACTTTTGAAACAACTTCATCGGCCTTTTCAATCTTAACACCATATTTAGCGAGCGCTTCTGCCAGCGCTTCATAAACACCGATAGTCATCAATGGAAGACCCGCAACACCAAAGCGCTTAATGGGTTTATCCCCCCACATTTCTTCGATAACCGTGTTAAAGGTATCAAGTTTTTTACCGGGGTATTCAGGCTCTGAAGATTCGCGGAAAGCCTTGAGCATTTTTACGGTAGGAATTTTTGTTCTGTCGGTTGCATAGGTGTAACTTTCCGGGCCAATTAAAAGCATGGGGTCGCCTTCAACGGGAATAAGTACGCCCGCCGTTTCAAAACTCGGCCAGTATCCCGAAAAATAACGACAGAATTGTGGCTCTGCTTCGTTACCATAAGAAAGCAAAAGGTCAAACCCTTCTTCTTTCATGTTTTTTTGTACTTTAACTACTCTCTCTTTATATTCTTCTAATGGAATTGATGGAACGTTTATCATAATCTTCTCCTGTTATCGTTTATTTTTCGCCAAAAAGCCAATTTTCTGGGTTTTTAATAAGCATTGTGTCAATTTGTTCTTTAGTAATACCTTCATCTTCCATCATAGGAACGATGTTCTTTAACACGTGGTCATAACCCCAACCGCCGTACGCGTGCATAAGGTTTTTCAAACACAAGTCACAAGATAAAAGAATTCTATTTAGGTAGCCTTTCTCTATAATCTTCTTTATGAAAGCAACTCTATCGGTATCTCTAACGAACAAGCCGTATCCAGAGTTTCTAACTTCTCTTTTAATGTAATATTCTTTGCCGAAGTTATCAAACTCAACGTAAACACCCTTTTCTAAAAGTGCAAACACGTAGTCTTCTCTATTTTCCACGTCGATATGGCTTATGCATATTCTATCCGGACTAACCCCTGCCGAAAGCAATATATCGCTTGCTTCTAATCCGTTGGTTGTCCAAGGGTTAATATGCACGTTGATTGCAACACCCGTATCTTTTTGGGCAATAGCGGCTGCGCGGAGCACCCTTCTTTCCTTTTCATCGAAGATTTCGCTTATACCGATTTCACCGATATAACCAGCACAAATATCCGTGCCGTCAACACCAACAGTTAGTTCTTTTACCATAATGTCGGCAATCTCTCTTTCGGTCATAGAGTCAAGTGCTTTGGGGTGGGTTTCGCCCACGTAAAAGCCCGTGCCCATAACGATATTAAGCCCCGTTTTTTTGGCAATTCTCTTTAATGCCTTTGCATCTCTACCAATCCCTGGTAGTGAAGCATCGACAACCGTTTGTCCGCCCGCTTCTTTGAATTTAGATATTTCTTTTGCTTGAAGTTTTTCGTTATCCAAGCGGAGATTATCCTTAAAAGCATAGCAGTCGCGACTCAAAATGCCAAGGTTGTTCATTTTTACCTTTTGTTTTGACGGACATTTAATTCCCTCAACCGCGCGTTCGGTATAAAAGGCGGTAAGGTCCAATAAAACGTGTTCGTGCGTGGTGGTAACGCCAAGCCCATCACGAGTGATTTCACCTGTAACTGTTTTTAATTTTTCCATAATCTTATTTTTCCAATACAATATCTTTATGTTCGTTAATCCAATTTCTCATCCAAGTAACTGCTTCAATATTAAGGTCAGCAATACAGTTAGAGCAAACGATAATGCCGTCGATATAACCTTTCTTTATATATTCAAGGTAAACATCGCATTGTGCTTGCATTTGTTCTATGGTTAACGGACACGCTTCGCCATAGTTCCACATATAGCAACCTGCCATAATGCGCTTGGTTGGTGCCATTTCACGAAGTTTATCAAGGTTTTGTCTTACATCTTTAATGTTGCTTCCGCACCAAGTCCAGTTGGTAATAACGTCAAACGCGTTTAGATAGTCGGCAAGGTTTGGAGTATCGAATTTTTGTTCATAAAATACTACCCACATATTGAGATGTCTACCCGCATCTTCGCACATTTTTTTCTTAACTTCTAAAAGTTTTTCAGGGGTAAAGTGTGCAATTCTATGGGGCAAGAAAAAGTCATCAAACACGCCACCCGTGATGTTATCATACATTTTTGATTGGCGCACAACTTCTTCTAAATCGCCCCACTCGGTAACGGGCTCACCACCCGCGCCAAGCAGTGACCAAACAACTTGCTTGCAAGGGCGCATCGCTTCAGAATCTTGGTCGTACGGTGCTTCGGGTTTTCCCATCATTTTTACACGGCAAATGTTGAGGATATCAAAGTAATAACAACCTTCAACCGCCGTCATACGAGAATGCCCTGGAAGATTGTATCTGTTGCTTGTTTCCCAATGGCAGTCGGGCGATTGCCCCCAAAGCCACAATTTATCTTTTAAAGTTACCTTTCCCATAATTTTCTCCTTATTTTTCAATTACTATATCTTTATGTTCGTTAATCCAGTTTCTCATCCAATTAACCGCTTCAATACCAAGGTCGGCAATACAATTAGAGCAAACGATAATGCCTTCGATAACACCTTCTTTTATGAGTTCAAGATAGGTATCGCATTGCTCTTTCATTTGGTCGAGCGTTAACGGACATTTTTCGCCATAGTTCCATAGATAACACCCTGCCATAATGCGTTTACCCGGCGCCATTTTGCGAACTCTATCAATGTTTTCTCTAATGTTTGGGATATTAAATCCTCTCCAAGTCCAAAAGGTTATAACGTCAAACGCACTGAGATAACTCTCTAAATTAGGCACGCGGTCCATCATAAACTCATAAAGCACAACCCACATATCAAGATTTTTGCCCGCGCCTTCGCACATTCTTTCTTTAATCGCTTTTAATCTTGGGGGGAGATAGAACTTGATTCTTTCGGGAACATTAAAAAAGTCATCAAATATACCACCCACAATATTGTCATACATTTTTGATTGGCGGATAACTTCATCAACGTCACCCCACTCGGTAACAGGCTCTGCACCCGCACCCAAAAGCGACCAAATTACCCTTTTGCAAGGTCTCATCGCTTCGGACTCTTGATCGTATGGTGGCAATGGGTGACCTAACATACGCACGCGACATATATTATGTATATCAAAGTATAAGCAACCTTCAACCGCGCTCATTCTTGAGTGCCCTGGAAGATTATAAGTGTTGTCAAATTGCCAGTGACTATCGGGCGATTGTCCCCAAAGCCAAAGTTTATCTTGAAGAGTTTTATTTTCTTTCATTTTGTTTCTCCTAAAGAAAATTTTTCTATACTTAAATTTTAATTCTCTTTTGCCCCACTTGTCAATACCCATTTGCCTTAGTTTAGTCAGTTTACACTTGACAAAGTCAGTTTGCGCTTGACTGCTTAAAAATAAAAAGGAGCGCCTTTTGGCACTCCTTAATTTCCTTATTTATCAAGGTTTTCTTTGAGGGTTTTGAGTTGATCGTAAAGTTCAGCAGGAACTCTGGTAAGTTCGCCGTAGAATTGTTCGATACCTTCTGCTTCTTTCTTCCAGTTTTCTTTGTCGATAGTAAGAAGTTCTTTAATGGTGTCGATAGTAACGTCTTCCAAACCTTCGATGTTGATGTCTTCAGCCTTGGGGATGAAACCGATAGGTGTTTCAACAGCATCAACCTTGTCTTCACAACGGTCGATAATCCAATCGAGAACACGCATATTGTCACCGAATCCCGGCCAAATGAAGTTGCCTTCATCATCAGTTCTAAACCAGTTAACGTTGAAGATTTTGGGTTGGTTTGAAACTTTTTTACCCATTTCAATCCAGTGATTGAAGTAGTCACCCATATTGTAACCAACGAAAGGTCTCATAGCCATCGGGTCACGTCTTACAACGCCTACTGCACCAGTTGCTGCAGCGGTTGTTTCACTTGCCATAATTGAACCTACGAATACACCGTTATTCCAATCTTTGCTTTGATATACGAGCGGAGCGGTTTTAGCGCGTCTACCACCGAATACGATTGCAGAAAGCGGAACACCGTTGGGTGCTTCGAATTGGTCAGAAATGCAAGGACAGTTGATTGCAGGTGCGGTGAAACGGCTGTTGGGGTGCGCACCCTTGATTGCCTTTCCTTCAGCATCTTTCATATCGCCGTTCCAAGGATTACCCTTCCAGTCGACAGCGTTCTTCGGGGGGTTCTTATCAAGACCTTCCCACCAAACAGTGTTGTCATCAAGATTTTGAACAACATTGGTGAAAATGGTGTTTTTCATAGTAGATTTAAGTGCGTTGGGGTTTGATTTAAGGTTGGTACCGGGAGCAACGCCGAAGAATCCATTTTCGGGGTTAACTGCCCAAAGTCTTCCGTCTTCACCAACTCTAATCCAAGCGATATCGTCGCCTACGCATTCAATAGTGTATCCCTTGTCAAGATAAGCCTTGGGGGGAATAAGCATTGCAAGGTTGGTCTTACCGCAAGCAGAGGGGAACGCAGCCGCAATGTATTTCTTTTCGCCCTTAGGATTGGTGATGCCAAGGATAAGCATGTGTTCTGCCATCCAGCCTTCAGTCTTTCCAAGGAAAGATGCAATACGGAGTGCGAAGCACTTTTTACCGAGAAGAACATTACCACCGTAGTTAGAGTTGATACTCATAATGGTGTTTTCTTCGGGGAAGTGCATAATGTATCTCTTTTCTTCAGAAAGTTCTGCATAAGAGTGCAAGCCTTTAATGAAGTCGCCATCGCCCAAAGCATCTAATACATCTTTACCTACTCTGGTCATGATTGCCATGTTGAGTACAACGTATACAGAGTCAGTAAGTTCGATGCCGATTTTAGAGAATTTGCTTCCTACAGCACCCATTGAATAGGGGATTACATACATAGTTCTGCCTTTCATAACGCCCTTGAAGAGGTCGTTCATAAGAGCCATAGCCTCGCTAGTTTCCATCCAGTTATTGATGGGAGCAGAGTCTTCTTTTTTCTTTGAACAAATAAAGGTTCTACCTTCTACTCTCGCAACGTCGTTAACGGTAGTGCGGTGGAGATAGCAACCGGGCAATTTTTCTTGGTTGAGTTTGATAAGAATTTTCTCATCACACGCTTGTTTTCTCAACGCTTCAAGTTGCTCTTCGCTTCCGTCAATCCAAACGATGTTGTCAGGTTGACAAAGCGCTTTAGTTTCTTGGATAAAATCCAAAACTTTTTTGTTGTTCGTCATAATACTCTCCTTGTGTATTCTCGGCTTAGCCGAGTTTTTTTACTAATTTAATTTGTTTTGAAAAATTTTGGCTTTTTTATAGGGTTTTTACCCTTTTTTTTGCACAAATTTTTCATCGACACCTAAAAATTGTTTATCGTATCGCAGTATGTATTCTACCACAAAACTTAACAAATGTAAAGGTAATTGCTCGGCATTTTTTTAAGTTTATAAATAAATTTTTGTTGTTTTTTATCTTTTCGACAACACTACCGCACAATTTTATATATTTACCAAAATTTTTGCGCCCTTTTTCATATATTATTATGTATATTTATTTTGCCTTTGTTTAGGAGTTAATATGGATTATTATAAAAAAGTGCTTGTTCTAAAACAAACCGAATACGGCGTTTTCGATAAGTGCCGTCCGCTTGGCGGAATTGTGCGCGTAGAATGCGAAAATGGTATTTGTGAAATTCATTTGTCTTTTATAAACTTCTCCCCCACTTTCGATGGGGTTTATAAAGGGTTTTTTTCTTACGATAACGGGAAAATTTTTTGCATTGACCTTGGCTCTAATCCAACCTTTTTACATACAATTATACCCAACTTTTCCACATCTCATCCGCTATCGTTTGGGGTGGTGCTAATAAAAAACGATATCCCCCTAACCCTTGCTTTTGCCTCTGAGCAAAACGCCCCCAACGCTATAAAAGATTTTAACAGGGCGGTTATAGAAAAGGTTGTGGAAGAAAAAAAGCAAACGGCTTCGACAAAAAAAGTCTGCTCTACCACCCTCCTAACCGAAGAACAATCCACTTCTTATGATGATGAAGCGGTTGCCACGGTCAATTATTACGATTTTGATACGGACATAAACTGCAAGTTAGAAAAAATCAAGGAGTGCGACAATGTTGTTTCACGGATGGAAAATGAATTGCCTTATAATAGAAGCAAAGAAAAAACGGAAAAAATCCAAACGGATAATTCTTGCTCTCAAAATGAAAAAAATGGTGGCTCTTTCGCAAAATATTCGCAAAAAAACCCCTTCTACTCCACAGTGAGAAGTGAACTTAACGAGATTTTTAGAAAATTCCCCGAAGAAAAGGAGTTAACGGGCGCGCTTCCAAACAGCAAATGGGCAAAAATTACCTATGCCGAAAACAAGTTTTATGTTGTGGGTTTAATTAAAGAAAATTCTCAGCCAAAATATATTTGTTACGGCGTGCCTGCAACATACTCTAGCGCACCGCCAAAAGACCTTGCGGGAAAAAGCACTTTTATCCCCCTTTCCGTGTTTAATGTTCATGGCGACGGATATTGGATGATGTTTCAAGATGCCATAACGGGCGAGCGATTGGACATGAATTAATAAGCAAAATTTGCAATCATAATTGACAACACTTTTTATATTTGTTATACTTAACTCCTAAAAGATTTTTCTTTTTTAGGAGTTCTTAAACAATGAAATTCCATATTTTATGCGCAAAGGATACACCCGTTTTTGCCTACGCTAAAGAGCAACTTGAACGCTACCTTTATCAAATGGATAGCGACACTGTTTTTGGCAACGGCGGAAAGAAAATTGTCCTTTCAATAAAAAATGCCGATGAACAAAACGACCAAGTGAGCATTTTGCTCAACGGTGGTGCTGGAGAAATTTGCGGTTCAAACGAGGGTGCGGTTTTAATTGCCGTATACCGTTTTTTAAGAGAACTTGGTTGCATATGGACCTGCCCTGGAAAAGATGGCGAACATATACCTAAAAAACAGTTAACCGAACAACTTTTAACCATCAATTTACAAGAAACACCCTCTTATAAACATAGGGGTGTTTGTATAGAGGGCGCGGTTTCTGAAGAACACGTTTTAGAAATGTTGGACTTTATTCCACGCGTTGGAATGAACTCTTACTTTTTCCAATTCTTCCGCCCATCAGTCTTTTTCAAAAGGTGGTACTCTCACCATTGGAACGATTGTTTTAAGGCAGAAGAAAAACGCAACCTTTCCGCCGAAGAAGTTGATGATATCTTAACGCGTTTAACCGCTGAAACGGCAAAGCGCGGAATTCGCCACCACGCGATAGGGCACGGTTGGACGTGCGTTCCGTTTGGTATAGAGGGGGAAGGTTGGCACCAAGTTCCCGACCAATCTCTACCCGAGGGATATATTGAACTTACCGCGCTTTTTGACGGGAAAAGGCAAACTTTTAAGGGTGTTCCCCTTAATACTAACCTTTGCTATTCTAACCCCAAGGTTATGGAAATAATGTCGGATGCTGTGGTTGAATATGCCCAATCTCACCCGACCTTAAATGTTCTTCACCTTTGGCTTGCCGACGGCGAAAACAATAACTGCGAGTGCGATAACTGTAAAGACACAATCCCTTCGGATTATTACGTTGAACTTCTAAACCTTGTAGACAAAAAACTTACTGAAAACAATCTAAACACAAAAATCGTGTTCCTTATTTATGTAGATCTACTTTGGGCACCGCAAAAGAACACCTTTATTAACCCCGACCGTTTTATTATAATGTTTGCGCCGATTAAGAGAACTTATTCTAAAACAATCGTGCAAAGCGTAAAGGAAAGTAAAGAAGTTTCTACCACACCTTACGTGCGCAACAAACTCACTTTCCCAACTTCGGTTGCAGAAAACCTTGCATACCTTAACGATTGGAGAAAAGTGTTTAAGGGTGAAGGGTTCTTATTTGACTATCATTTGATGTGGGACCACCAAAAAGACCCTGGATATATGCAAATTTCCAAAACTCTTTTTGAAGATATGGTCGGTTTAGATAAAATCGGGCTTGACGGTATGATAAGTTGCCAAGTTTCAAGGGCATCTTTCCCCACGGGGCTTCCCCTTTATGCAATGGCCAAAGGTTTGTGGGATAAAACATTAAACTTTGATGAAGTTGCCGATGAGTATTTTACCGCTGAGTTTGGCGATAAGGCAAGAGAAGTTAGAGAATACCTTACGAAAATATCAGACCTTTTCGACCCCGTTTATATAAGAGAAGAAAAGCCTGCTTTATCCGAAGAAAACTACCAAAAGTTTATCTCTATCCCCGCGTTTGTTTGTGAGTTTAAGAAAAACCACCCTGAAATGAGTGTAAATAGCGACAATATGGCTTGGAAGGTGCTTGCCGTTCACGCCGATGAGATGATTGCTCTTTCTATGCTCTTTGCTCGGCGCGCTCGCGGAGAAGAAAGGAGGGATATGTATGAAGCAACTTCTAGAATTGTTGGCAAAAATGAACCCCTTATTTCTTCAAGAGTTGATGCTTGGAACTACACCTTAAATCTCTGTTGGCGATATTCTGTTAGATAAATAAAAAACCACCGCGACCGCGGTGGCTTTTTTATTGTTTTTAATATTCGTTTACTATCTTTTCCATTTCGGGAAGGGCTTTTTCCATATCGGCAACCAACTTGAACTGCATGAGCGTTCTATCAATGTTGTGAGCAGGGTGTTTTATTCTAAAATAGGTGTCCCCTTCTAGATAATCGGTTAAAAATCTCATACCGCACTCATAGGTCATAAGTATCGAACCAAAGGCAAGGTTGTCTTTTTCTATCTTGGTTATGCTATCACCTATTGCAAACAAGTAACCTTTTGTATATTCTCTAAACAAATCTATATCAAAGTTTACTTTGGATAGGTCAGGCTCCCCTTCGTCTGCGTGGTTGCAACCAAACCTTATGCTGTCTCCAAAATCGTAACAAAGACTTCCTTCCATAATGGTATCAAGGTCGATAACGGCAACGGGTTCTCCACTAACTTTGTCAAGCATAACATTGTTCAATTTCGTATCGTTATGCGTTACTCTTGTGGGCATCTCTCCGCTTTTAAGAAGATTTACAATCTATCCGCAATAATCTTTTCTTTGTTTTACAAACTCAATCTCATCGCGCACCGAATCGGCTCTTTTCACCTTATCTTCTTCAACCGCTTTTAAAAAGTTTTCATACCTTTTTTCCGTGTTGTGAAAATCGGGAATACTCTCGTATAAAGCGTTTGCATCAAATTCGGCTAAGAGGTTGGCAAAATTACCAAAAGCAACCGCGCTTTGATAAAAAAGTTCAGGCCTTTCAACCGTTTGGTATGCAATAGCATCAATGATGAACTTATACACCCTAAAATAACCCGCGCCCTCAATAAACACATAAGGCTTTTTATCTTTAGCGTAAACAAGCGATAAACTTTCTCTATCGGGATTTCCACCGCGCTTTTCAATTTGCTTGCGGTTATATTCGGTAACGAGTTTAATGTTGTTCATTAACCTGTCCACATCGCTAAAAAGTTTATCGTTTATCCTTTGAAGAATATAATCGGTTTTTTTGCCCGCTTTCTCAAGCTTTAACAAAAAAGTTTGATTTATATGACCTTCGCCATACCTATCACAACTAACGAAATCACCATCTAATTCAAAGTTTTTAATTATGCTTTTAAAATCGTACATTTCATCCTCCGCATCAAGCATAATATTATCATACTGCTCTTTGTTTTTTTAAGCGAAAAGCACAAGTTTTTTACTTTCTTAAAATTTTTTTTACTTGTCCTTTTTCCTTTTTTGTATTGAAATCAAAAATGTTTTATGATATACTAAACTAAACTTTTATAAAGGCGCAAAAATTCTTAAAAAATTGATATAATAATTGTATGAACAAAAATTTTTCTACTGATATTTACAAAACTAAAAACCGAGAAGTAAAGGTTATAATCGACACCGACCCCGGTGTTGATGATTCGGCTTGCATACTCTATGCGCTTTTTGACCAAAACATAAAGATTGAACTCTTCACCACGGTTGCGGGCAACATCTCTATTGACAAAGCAACGAGAAACCTTTTGCATCTTTTAACTATTCTTGGAAAAGATTATCCCGTTGCAAAGGGTGCGGAAAAGGCGCTTGAACGCCCCACCCCCAACGCAATGCATATGCACGGCATAGAAGGGCTTGGCGGATACACCCCACCACAAACTGTTGACAAAAATCTTTTAGATGAAGATGCGGTTGAAGCGATGTATCGCGTTTTATCAAACGGCAACGGGGATATTGTGCCCGTTATGTTAGGCCCGCAAACCAACCTTGCAAACCTTATAAGGAAGCACCCCGATATAGTTAAAAAGATTCCTAAGGTAGTGGTGATGGGCGGTTCTCCCTTTGGGCACAAAGATTATCCCGATCACATCTCTTTTAACCTATACTCCGACCCCGAAGCATTTAAGGTTGTGCTAGACACTGGTGTGCCTATTCTTATGTGCCCGTCACATATGGGTAGGATTAAGGCGCATTTGGAGCAAGACTTTGTTTATGCGATTAAAGACAAGGGGGAAGTTGGGGAGTTTATTTATAAAATGTATTCGCAATATTGGGAACCGCGCTACCCCACCAAGCGCATTACCACGAACGATACTTGCGCCTTGTTTGCGCTTGTGTATCCAGAACTTTTTATTACCGAAAAGGCAAATGTTACGGTCAACACCACCGACGCGCTTGGAAAAACTATCATTGACTTTACCGAGAGCGGAAACGTTGAGTTTATTAAGGACCTTCTTAGGGATGAGTTTTTACAAATGCTTGACTATAAACTTGACAGCCTTTTGTCAATTAAACTTAAAAAATAGATTTAAGCCGTTCGTTTTTGACCGGCTTTTTTATTTTTTGTCAAATTTTGGACAAAAAAGGGTTGTTTTTTACACTTTTTCTAAATATTGTAAACACTTTTTTGAGTTTTAGGGTTGACCGATTGAATTATTTATACTATAATTTATCATAAGCAAAATGTATAGTGCGAAAGTTCGTACTTAAACAAAAAGGTGATTTTAATGAAAAAGTTAGGTAATTTTTTATTTAAAGGAAAAGGTAGACTTTTTACCTTGTTCTTTATTGATTTTTTAATATTTGCGGTTATAAACGCGATATACTACTTGCTCTCTAACAATATGGGTATAATCGCGCATCTTGAAAACAAGATTTTTTACTTATACAACTCATTGCTATTAGTCTTCTTTATGGCGCTCTTCCGCGGTATACTTAAAGTTTACGGCAATGTTTGGAGATACACCAACACACGCGCATATCTCTATATGGTTGTTGCCGATGCTTGTGGCGGAATTGTAACCATACTTTCAGCAAGACTTATTGAAGTTTGGGCAAGCGGATTCTATATTGGAATTTGGCAAAGCCTTACGGTTGCTTCACTTACCGCGCTTGCGACTTTGTCTTCAAGATTCGTTTATAGATTAATGTATAAACACGCGAACACCACGCGCAAAACAACACAAAAAACTCCCGTTGCAATAGTTGGTGCTGGTCAACTTGGCGCTTACCTTGCAAACGAACTCAAAAACTCCCCCACTTCTTCCTTTGAACCCCTTTGCTTTATTGATACCGACCCAGCAAAAATAGGCAAACGCGTTTGCAACCTTCCTATATATGATGACGTGGATAGCCAAACGGCAATCAAAACACACGACGTTAACACTGTTATTTTTGCAATAGCAAATCTTCCAGCAGAGAAAGCCGAGCAACTTTGGAAAAAATATAGCCAACTCGGTTGTCAAATTAAAAGATATTCTCTTCCACTCGATACCGAAAACAAAAACGCTAAACCTGCTTTAAGAGATTTTTCTATTGAAGACCTTTTGTTCCGTGCTCCCCTTGACATCAATAAACAAGCAGAGTTTGACTATTATAAAAACAAAACCATTTTGGTTACGGGTGGTGGCGGATCTATTGGCAGTGAACTTTGCCGTCAAATAGCAAAGTGTGGTCCAAAACAACTTATCATCTTTGATATTTACGAAAACAACGCGTACGAAATTCAACAAGAACTTATTAGAAAATACGGCGATAGCCTTAACCTTGTAGTAGAAATAGGCTCTGTTCGTGACGTGGATAGAGTGGAAAGTATTTTCTTAAACTATAAACCTGAAATAGTTTTCCACGCGGCAGCACACAAACACGTTCCTCTTATGGAACATTCTTCTTGCGAAGTCATAAAGAACAATGTTATGGGCACCTATAATGTTGCAAACAGCGCGGAAAAGTTCGGTGCTAAAAAGTTTATACTTATCTCCACAGATAAAGCGGTTAACCCCACCAACGTTATGGGCGCATCAAAACGCCTTTGCGAAATGGTTGTTCAATGTAGAATTGATAGCAATACCGACTTTGCCGCGGTAAGATTCGGCAACGTGTTAGGCTCTAACGGAAGCGTTATTCCGCTATTTAAAAAACAAATAGCAAACGGCGGACCAGTAACAATTACCGATAAGCGCATTATAAGATACTTTATGACCATACCCGAAGCAAGCCAACTCGTTATGCTTGCAGGTGCAAAGGCAAGAAAGGGCGAACTTTTCGTGCTCGATATGGGACAACCCGTTAAAATTTATGACCTTGCGGTTAATATGATTAAACTTATGGGCTTAACCCCCGATAAAGATATTGAAATTAAAGAAATAGGTCTTCGCCCCGGTGAAAAACTTTACGAAGAACTACTTATGAAAAACGAAACGCTTGTTAAAACCGATAACAAAATGATTTTTATCGAAAAGGATACCCCTTACACGAGAGAACAAATTGCCGACAAGTTAAAAATCCTTTTAGACGCGGTTGATAAAAGCAAAACCTTTGTTGATTCGGATATCGTTAAAGATGCAATTAAGGCGACCGTGCCCACCTTTGTCGAGCCTGAAGACGTAAACAAAAACGCGGCTTCTACCGAATACTTCAAAAACCAAAATGTTTCTCAAGCAGAATAATAAACAAAAAAGCCTTGGCTTCTGCCAAGGCTTTTTTCTAAAATTCGTCGTCTTCTCTTGTGATTGAACGAATAAAGGAGTGGTTTGATAGAGCGTTATAAATATCAATATCGGCAAACTCTTTATCCGAAGTGATTATTGCGCTATAAACTATATCATCTCCTTCTTTTTTTGCGCTTATTCTTGAAAAACGCGATACATTAAAAAGCGATTTAACCTTTTCTTTTTCCGCAACGTCGTTACAAATGAAAACAATTTTAAGCCTTACGTATCTTCTTTGCTTAAACACCTTAAAGTTTAAGTGCATTACGCATTGAACCAAAATGATGAGCGCAGTTGCCGAAGCACTTATAATATACATGCCTGCGCCTACAGCCATACCGATTGCAGCCGTTGCCCAAATGCCCGCCGCCGTGGTCAATCCGTGAACGGCTTCCTTGTGGTAAAAAATCATACCTGCACCGATAAAACCGATACCTGAAACGATTTGCGCTGCAACACGAGCAGTATCCGCACCGCTAAAACCGAATTGAGAAATAATCATATATAAGCACGCGCCCACACAAACGATAGTGTGCGTTCTTATGCCCGCTTCCTTAAAACGTTGTTTTCTTTCAAAGCCAATGGCAAAGCCTAACACCAATGCGGTTACCATGCGCAAAAGACAAATTAATTCTACCATTTTCCACCTTTTTTATTGCTTGTTATAAAATATGAACGATTATACCACCCATACCCCCGTTTGTCAATACGCTTTCAACTATTTTTCATAATGTTTTTTGGATTTTTCATGCCAATTATTCACAAGCAAACTATTTTCTAAAATTTGTTGATATTTAACTATGGATATGATATAATGTTTGCATACAAAAAAGGAGATTTACAATGAGCAAATTTGCAATTATTACCGACTCAAGTAGTGACTTGACTCAATCTTTAAGAGAACAATATGATGTTGATTTTATTCCTAACCGCTTTTTCATTGGCGAAAAGGAATATTGTGGCGACCCCGATTGGTCTGCAATGCCCTTAAAAGATTTTTATGATTATATGAGAGAAGGCAACAGAATTAGAACTTCTCAAATTTCTACTATTGACTGCAAAGAAAAATTTGAATATTACTTAAAGCAAGGCTATGATGTTTTATCACTTTCTTGTCCCGCAGTTTTAAGCAGCACTGTTAATGTAACATATCACATTAGAGATGAACTTGCACCCCTTTACCCCGACCAAAAAATTATTTGTATCGACACAACTATTTCAAGTGCAGGTCTTGGTCTTCTTTGCATAAAGGCTTCTCTCCTTCGTGATGAAGGCAAAACTATTGATGAAGTTGCTGATTGGGTACAAGCGAACAAGCAATGCATCAACCAAGAAGGCTCTGTTGAAAAACTTACCTACTTAAAAATGGCAGGCAGAATTTCTGCAGCAAGCGCGTTCTTTGGCGGTCTTTTATCTATTAAGCCCCTTATCATTGCTGATATCCACGGCTATAATGTTGCTATTGAAAAAGTTAAGGGCAGAAAAACTTCTATCATTAGAACGGCTGAAAGAGTTGCTATGAACTACACTGGCGAACAACTCCCCGATATTTATATCCAACACTCTGATTGTGAAGAAGATGCTCTTTTAGTTAAACAAGAAATTTTAGCAAGAGTTGATGTTAAACCCGAACAAATTCACATCGGCAATATCAACGCGGCAATCGGCGCTTCTGTTGGCCCTGGTATGTTCGGCGTATACTTCTTTGGTAAGGAAGTAACTTTCGATTCAACCAAAAAATAAAATATAACACAACAAAATATAATCAAAAAGGAACGGTTTTCCGTTCCTTTTTTTATTGTTTTAAATTTTTGCTCGCTCCTAATTCGACTCCGCCATACAAGCACGCAATGAAAAAAGACAGGGGTTAACCTGTCTTTTTCGTTGGTGCCGCTGGCCGGTGATTCCCCTGTTAGGGGAAATGTCGACTTTTGGTCGACAAAAGGGTTGCCGTCCCACGCTAGTGGATCGAACCGAAGGTTTGACTCTCGTTTCCGCTGGCCGGAGTCGCTTCTCTCGAGCCTCCCGCAAAACAGTCCACTGGACTGTTTTTTCGCCTTTCGGCGAACACGCAACTAAAGTTGCTCGCTCCTAATTCGACTCCGCCATACAAGCACGCAACGAAAAAAGACAGGGGTTAACCTGTCTTTTTCGTTGGTGCCGCTGGCCGGAGTCGAACCGGCACGGGGTATTAGCCCACTGGATTTTGAGTCCAGCGCGTCTGCCAATTTCACCACAGCGGCATAAAGATTAAATTATTTGTTGCTTTCTTTTGGTTTTTTTGGTAAAATTAAAGGGTAATATTATGTAGGGGCATTTGCCCTTAACCAACTTGCTTTAAGATAATACCACAAATTTTTTCGTTTGGCAAGCAGATTAAAGGATTTTTTATGGAAAAATTAGTATTGATTGACGGAAATAGTTTAATTAACCGCGCATTTTACGCGATGCCCGTTCTTTACACAAAAGACGGCACGCCCACCAACGCGGTTGTTGGCTTTACCAATATGCTTGTAAAGATTTTGACCGACATTAAACCTACCTATATTGCCGTTGCGTTTGACGTTAAAGCCCCCACTTTCCGCCACAATATTTTTGCCGACTATAAAGGCACAAGAAAGCCGATGCCCGATGAACTCCGCCCACAAATTCCGCTCCTTAAAGAAGTGCTTTCTCTTATGGGCATTACAGTGATTGAAAAACCTGGATCTGAAGCGGATGATATTATCGGCACGATTGCAAAACACACTTCTATTAAAACCATAATTTTTACGGGGGATAAAGACTCTTTCCAATTGGTTGATAACGAAACCGAAGTGCATTTTACCAAGCGCGGTATTACCGACACGGAAATTTATACCGAACAAAACTTTTTTGAAAAAATGGGCATTGACCCCATACAAATTATAGACCTTAAAGCACTTATGGGCGATTCAAGTGATAATATCCCAGGGGTAAAAGGCATTGGCGAAAAGACCGCGCTTAACCTTTTATCTACTTATAAAACTGTGGAAAATCTTTACGACCATGTTGATGAACTTACGGGCAAATTAAAAGAAAAAATTGAGCAAGGCAAAGATTCTTGCTTCCTTTCAAAAACGCTTGCAACTATCGACTGTGACTGCGGTGTTGACACCGATGTAAGTAAAATGACCTTTTCTTTCCCCTTTAGCCAAAAGGTAAAGAGAAAGTTTGTTGAGTTGGAATTTAAGGCGCTCATTTCTAAAGAAAACCTTTTTGTTCACGAAGATGAACAGTTAGAGCCAATAAAAACCGACAGCGGAAAAGAAGTTGAGATTATAAACCTTTTTGAAAACCAAAATTTTTCTTTAACCACTCTCGGCTCTCCCCTATCAATCGCTATTTCCAACACGGCATTTAACCTTTCCGACGGCGAAAGGGAAGTTATTATCCCTATTCAACAAACACTTCTTGACGACGGCTTTTCTTTGTCGAGCGCGCTAAATATTATCCGCCCGTTTGCTCTCGGCAATGCTCCGCTCGTTGTGTTTGGAAAGAAAGATTTCCGCCATTTTATAGTTAAAAACGGTGGCTTTGACTTAACCGCCCCCACAGATGACCTTTCTTTGATGAAATATCTTGCCGATTATTCAGGTAGGGAAGAAACGCTTTTAGAAGTTATCACCGAGTATAACCTTGCGGAAAAAACTCCCGCAACTTCTTTGCTTGTTGCGTTTAACAGTTTAAGAGAAAAACTTGCTGAGCAAGAACTAACCGACCTTTATAAACAAGTGGAACTTCCGCTTGCCGACCTTTTGTTTGAAATGGAACAAGAAGGGTTTAAGATTGACTACAACGCACTTGTTGAAGCAAGCGAAGTTTATAAAAACACCCTTTTAGAAATTGAAAAGCAAATTCGTGACCTTGCTGATGAGCAAACATTAAACGTAAACTCACCAAAGCAACTCGGCGAATTGCTTTTTGAAAAACTTAAAATCGGCAAAGGCAAAAAGACCAAAACAGGTTATTCTACCACCGCGGAAATTTTAGAATCGTTTGAAGATGCCCACCCTATTATCCCCTTGATTTTAAAACACCGCCAACTCCAAAAAATTTATTCGACCTATATCGAAGGGTTTAAGCCACTCGTGGACAAGAAAACGGGGCTTATCCACACTTCGTTTAACCAAACGGTTACCGCAACGGGCAGACTTTCAAGTAAAGAGCCAAATTTACAAAATATCCCCGTACGCGATGATGAAAGCAAGGAAATTCGCAAACTGTTTGTTCCAAAAAACCCCAACGGGTTGCTTATTAGTGCCGACTATTCACAAATCGAACTCCGCTTGCTCGCTGCGTTTTCAGGTTGCAAGCCATTGATTAACGCTTTTAGAGATGGCAAAGACGTTCACTCGGCAACTGCTTCAAAGGTGTTTGGCGTGCCTATCGACCAAGTTACTCCCAAAATGAGAAGTAGTGCAAAGGCGGTTAACTTTGGTATAATTTATGGTATGAGCGAGTTTGGGCTTGCTAAGAGTATAAAGGTATCTAATGCCGAAGCGCGCGATTATATCAATGCTTACTTTAAAGAATACCCCGAAGTTAAAGATTATATGGATAACAATGTTAAGTTCGCAAAGGAAAACGGTTATTCTAAAACCTTACTCGGTAGGCGCCGTTATATTAGGGAACTTTCTTCTTCTAACTACAATGTTCGCCAATTCGGTGAAAGAGTGGCGATGAATATGCCCTTGCAAGGTAGCAGTGCTGATGTTATTAAACTTGCTATGCTTAATGTATGGAAAAGGCTAAAGAAAGAAAACCTTAAGAGCGCGCTTATTCTTCAAGTGCACGACGAACTTATTATCGATGCGGTCAAAGAAGAAGAGAATGCGGTTAAGAAAATACTTGTTGAAGAAATGCAAAATGCAGTTTCCCTTGCCGTTAGGCTTACTGTTGGCGTGGGCGAAGGCAAAAACTGGTTAGAGGCAAAATAAATGAAAAAGAATCTTTTAATCGCTATCACAGGCGGTATAGGAAGCGGAAAGAGTACGGTTACTAACATAATCAAAGAAAACTCTTTTCTCACCCTATCTTCCGATGAAATCGTTAGCGAAATTTATAAGGAACGCAAAATTAAAAAGTTGTTGAGATTGCTATTCCCAACCGCTGTTACGGGAAGAATTAAACTTACCATTGACAGGGCGGAAATTGCAAAGCAAGTTTTTATGGATAAGGAAAAACACCGCCAATTGACCGAACTTATCACCCCTATCGTTATGGCAAGAATTATTGCCGTTTATAAAGCAGTGGGTGGGGTTATCTTTGCAGAAGTACCCTTGCTTTTTGAGTGCGAATTTCAAAAATATTTTGACAAGGTGATTGTGGTTACGCGCGAAAAAGAAAAAAGAATTGAAAGTGCAATGCTTCGCTCACATCTTACTCGCGAGCAAGTGGAATCTCGTATAAATAATCAAGTTGATTACGATAGCCTTGACCTTACCCCCTACACCGTTATTGAAAACAATGGCACGACCGACAACTTAAAAGAAAAAGTTAATGAAATAATAAATTCACTATAAACAAAAAATCTCTCCATTTGGAGAGATTTTTTTATTCTTTATCAAACGCGTGTATAGTTTTTGAGTATTCTTTAGGGGACATGCCCGTAATCTTTTTAAATACCGAACAAAAATAAGTCGGCTCGCTAAAATTAAGAGCATCGGATATTGCCGCAACCGTGTTGTCCTTGCTTTTTCTTATCATATTTTTGGCTTCTTCTATTTGAAGTTCGGTAAAAAAACTAAAAATCGTTTTGCCCGTAACTTCCTTAAAGCGCGTACACAAAAAGGTTTTGCCGTACCCCATTTTATTTGCAATATCCGAAAGGGAAATTTTTTCCGCAAGGTTTTTGGTTAGATAGTTTATAATTTCATTTATTATTTTATCATCATAATTTACCACCAACTTGTCCTTTTCAGTATTGTTCACTCCCCGCTTTCTAAGCAACCTTATGATAAGTTCTTCTAATGAGAGTTGGATTAATTGCATACTGCCAAGTGGCGCATTGCTCTTTAAGGGCATTTTCTTTAAGGCGGGGTCTAACTTTGGCATAACAAAAGTTTTTTCCGCCTCTTCAAAAAGGGTAGAAATAAGCGCCTTTTCACGCGTGGAAAGTTTATAAACGGCTTCGCTTATTTCATTAAGGATTTCCGATTTGCACTCAAACGATATAACACAAAGGTTTGATTCAACTTCATCCATTTCCAAATGGTGCTCTACCATAGGTTTAAAAAATATCAGTTCGCCTTGGCTCACTTCCTTTTTTTCTTGGTTTTGGAAACAGTATAAACACCCTTTATCTACATAATGCAATTCCCAAAAATCGTGCGATTCAGGTGGATAAGAGAATTTTTTGTTAAGTTCAAGATAATGCACGGTAACGATTTTAGAAACATTTATAGCGCGTGCAATTTTGTGCTTATAATACTTTGCCATATTTTTACCCCTTTTTTAGTATAGTGATATCGCTTTCTAAAGTCAACCATCTTTTTGAAAAAACAATAAAAATTTCTCGAAATATTTTGACATTTTTCCGTTTTTATATATATTGTATTCCTTTTGTTATTTGATATAATTAACTTAAAAATAAAATTTTAGGAGATAGCAAAATGAGTGACGTAAAAGAAGTTGCTAAACAAATTCGTGTAGACAGCATCAAAATGACAAACGCCGCACATAGCGGACACGTTGGCAGTATGCTTTCTATGGCTGAAATCGTTGCGGTTTTGTATGACGGAATACTTAACGTAGACCCAAAAAACCCCGACATGCCCGACCGTGATAGGTTTATTTTAAGTAAAGGCCACGCTGCTGCCGCCGTTTATTCGGTGCTTGCACAAAAAGGCTTTATTCCCACCGATTGGCTCAAAAGATATTACTGTGATGACGGCAAACTTATGGGACACATAAGCCACAAAGTTCCGGGGGTTGAATTTTCAACAGGCTCTTTAGGACACGGCTTGCCCGTTGCTGTTGGTATGGCAATCGCTGCGAGATACGCAAACTCTAAAAGAAGAGTTTTCTGCCTTGCTTCCGACGGAGATATGAACGAAGGCTCTACTTGGGAAGCAATTATGTTTGCCGCACAAGAGCACCTTTCTAACTTAATCTTAATTATTGACTACAATAAAATTCAAGCACTTGGTTTTTCAAAAGACATTGAAAACCTTGAACCGCTTGACGAACGTCTTAAACTTTTCGGTTGGGATGCAGTTATTATCGACGGACACGACGTTGACCAAATCCGCACCGCGCTCTTAAACACGCCCGTTTCAAGTAACCGCCCCACCGCAATTATTGCAAACACCGTTAAATGCAAGGGCATTGATTACCTTGAAAACACTGTTAGATCACACTACAACTATGTTCCCGATGATAAGATTGAAGAAGTTATTGCAAAAATTAAGGAGGGCAAATAAATGAGAGCGGTATTTAACAAAACTTTGCTTGAAATTGCAAAGAAAGATAAAAGAATTCATATGGTACTTGCAGATATTGGCTACGGCGAAATCGAACCGTTCCGCGATACTTTCCCCGAAAGATATTATAACGTTGGCGTTGCAGAACAAAACATGACGGGTGTTGCAACCGGTATTGCTATGGAAGGTAATATCGCTGTAACTTATAGTATTGCAAACTTCCCCACCTTGCGTTGCTTAGAACAAATTAGAAACGACGCTTGCTATCATAACGCAAACGTTAAAATCGTTATCATTGGCGGTGGTGTTTCTTACGGCGCACTCGGTATGAGCCACCACTCAACCGAAGATATCGCTATTATGCGTGCGCTTCCCAATATGATTGTTGAAGTTCCTTGCGATAACTACGAAGCAATCGGCGCAACTTATGCAATGATTGAGCACAACGGCCCCTTCTATTATCGTTGCGGTTATAAGGGCGAAAAGGATATTCACTCTGGCCCTATCGACTTTAAACTTGGCAAGGCCATTACCGTTAAGGAAGGCAAAGACATAACCCTTATGTTTGCAGGTCCTATCGGCATAGAAGTCGTTAAAGCGGCGGAAGAACTTGCAAAAGAAGGAATCAACTGCCGAGTAGTTAGTATGCACACCATTAAGCCTATCGACAAAGATATGATTATTGACAGTGCTAAAAACACGGGCGGTATCGTAACGATCGAAGAACACAACCTTATGGGTGGTCTTGGCAGTGCCGTTTCCGAAGTTCTTTGCGACCAAAACGTTTATCCCAAAAAGTTTAAGCGCCTTGCATTCCCCGACGTTAACGTTGCAAAAATAGGCGGTCAAGCGTGGATTCGTGATCAATACGGCTTGCAAGCAAAGGGAATTGCTGACAGCATTAGAGAATTATTTAAATAAAGCGAGGGCAAAACCATTATGAAAGCTATCATTTTAGAAGATTTGGGCGATATAACTTTTAGAGAAGTAAAACCTTCCGACGTTTATATGCCCACCGACGAAGAAGATATAGAGCATGGAACGGAAATGTACTCTTTGAGTTTAGATAGAGCACCATTAGACGATGAAATTGCCGTTGAAGCGGTGCTTGGCTCAATTTGCACTCACGAAGTAAGCCTTTATAAAGGCGACCTAACCCACCCACGCTATCCTATGGTACCGGGGCACGAGGCAGTACACAGAGTTTTAGCCGTTGGAAAGAATGTTAAGCACTTAAAAGTTGGCGATTATTGCGCTTGCTGTTGGTATATGGGACAATGGTCAAGAAGACTTGTCGGCCCTGCAGAGTTTGCTTATAAACTTCCCGACAATCTCGGCGATCCTGCAAACTGGGTTATCGAACCCGCTGCAAGCATAGTCAACGCAGTTTCCTATATGGACTTAAAGCCTGCTGATAGAGTGCTTTTGGTCGGCGCTGGGTTTATGGGGCTTTTAATGGTGCAACTTATAAAAGGTTATCCGTTTAGCGAGTTTGTAGTTTGTGACGTAAAACAAAGCAGTCGCGATCTTGCAAAAAAATGTGGTGCGGAAGTCGTTTGTTCCCCCGACCAAGTTGTGGGCGAATTTAACAAAGTTATTGAATGTTCTGGCAGTCAAAGTGGACTTGACCTTGCGGTTAAAGCTTGTGCAAAAGCAGGTGACATTTATCTTTTCGGCTGGCATAGAACTGAAAGAACTATCGACTTTAAAACACAACATCTTAAAGGCAATCGCTTGATACACACCTCCCCTGCAATCGACGATGGCAGAGAGTATTCAAGATATTGGCCCAAAACAATTAAACTTTTTGAACGTGGCGTTTTCGACCTTTCGTTGCTAATATCACATAAATATAAAGCAGAAGACATAAAACAAGCTTTCGTTGACTCGGTTAAAAGAGAAGAAGGCTTTGTAAAGAGTGTTATCTACTTTGAATGATAAATAATCCTTAAGATAACTAAAAAAGCGAACTCTTTTTGAGTTCGCTTTTTATTTTTTTGTTATTTTGTTTTTATGTAGTTTATCACTTGTTCGGCTATCCACAAATGCCCTTTCTCGTTTGGATGTAAACCGTCAAGAAAGAATTCATTCGGTTCTTTTGACAAGGGTTTTTTGGGCCCGTTATTATAAAAGTCCAAAAAGTCAATTCCCTTTTCGGTCAAAACTTCTTTCATTATGTTTACATAATCACAAAGCGTTGCTCCGTTTGCCTTGTTTTCTTCCGCGCAGTGCAAGGGCAATAAAAAGCACAATTTTTCCTTGCCGTAAGTGGCAATCAAGTATTCGGTCAAATTTTCCATTGCACCCCAAAAGGTATAGGGGTCAGTGCTTCCTTTCTCGCCAAATTCTGCATTGCCGTGCCCCAAATCGTTAGTTCCGCCGAAAACAAAAATGTAATCGGCTATCTTATCCATAACGATTGCGCGTTGTTGAAAGTCCCAATCATTAGTGGCAACATTGTCGCCTAGTCTTTGCCTTGCTATTCTACTTCCGCTAATACCATAGTTGCGCGCAACACAATTTAGTCTTGCTTTAACTATCTCAACATATTTGTTGTGTGGCACGCTTGCGCCTACACCTGCGGTTATGCTGTCGCCTAAAAATAATATCTTCATAGTTTATTTTTTTACCAATTCCGCTTTATATCTCATTACATCGGTGCCGTTATGACAGTTCAAAATTGAGAACTTGTTTGAAGATAAAATGTTGGGTTGGTTAACGGTATCTTCGGGGATAATCGCGTTGTAGTGGTTGCCCCAAGGCTTGCCATCTACATAGCAAATTTCAGGCTCGGACCAATTTACAAGGTCTTTTGAAGTTGAAATTTGCATAACCTTTCCCTTAAAGTCAAGACCGGGAATTTGCTCTTGCATACATTTAGCGATAGGTTTACTCGTCATAATATACATTTTTTCCACTTCGCTATAAACAACTCTCGGGTGCCAGCAGTCTTTTAGGATTACCGATTCTTTGCCAAGGTTGCCTGCTTCTTCCCACTTGCCTTCATAATATTTAACAAAGTCACCCATAACGCCGTCAGTACGCTTACGGCAACGCGCAATGTACGCGTCGCAAGACTTCCACGCGTCCTTAAATGTGGTTTTGGTCATATCGAGTGTGATAATATCATAAAGCAAATAAATATATTCGCCGTCGGGTTCAATAAACATACAGAAGTCGCCACTGCCAAGTTTAATCTCGCCGTTCTTTTGACCGATAACCTTGCCCGCGCCGGGGTTATAGAGTTCGGTTAAAGCAACCGTTTCGCCAGTCAACACCCAACGGTCGAAGAACCAGTTTTTACCTTCATCATCAGAGTGCATAAGACCAACATGGCGGAAGTCAGAGTCAAGTTTAGGTGTGTTGCAAAGCCCATACGCATCGTATGCGGTACCTTTGCCGTTCCAACCCGTTTCGTTGTGGAACCAACAGAAAAATCTATGGGTGTTGGGGCAAATATAAAGACCGAACGGCCAAATGCTACCTCTCGGTAAAATGCCTTCGGGGTATCTTACGCCATCGTACGCGTGTTCAGCGTGGCCAACGCAAAAGTTTGTGTTAATCGGCCAAGCCTCTTTCATATCATCAAGGCAAGTGCCCGAGAACATACCGATATGTCCCATATGTGAGTGACCGCTCATTGCCCAAAGTTTGCCATCTACGTCACGATACATAGGTGTTGTGCCGTCTTGGAACACACCAACTTTGTTCATAAAAGGCGATTCCATTTCTTCGCCAATTTTAAGTTCGTATTTATCAAAAAACTTTTCCATAGTTGCTCCTTATCTTTTGGTTTTTATATTATACCACACCTTTTAGGTGATGTTTTAACTTTTTATTTCACAATCTCTTAAATCTTGTATTATTTTTAACTAACTTTTTCACACTCAAAATAAAAGTGCGTGTTATCTTCGCTAATAAACTTAAACCCTAATTTTTCAATCAGTTTTTTTGACGGCAAGTTTTGTTTATAGCACTTTGTTTTTAGTTTTTTTGCACCGAGAGCATTGAAAGCGTATTCTTTTAGTGCGCTCGCACCTTCAAAGGCATAGCCGTTGCCTTGGTGTTCTAAAAACAGCCTAAAACCCATTTCGCAACTTTCATCTTCAAAATTATATAAAACCAATTCGCCAATCAAATTTTCTTCTTTGCGAAGAGCAAAGGAATATTCTTCCCCCTTTTCTTTTAGAGACTGCATAAAGGTGTAAAAATATTCGGGGGTGGGTGGTTTTTCTTTCAAATCTTCCCTATAATCATACCCCCACCAGCGGTTTAACTCATCATCCATATAAAGCCTAAAATACTCGGCCTTATCGCTCGGGGTAAAGTCGGTTATCGTTAGCCTTTTGGTTTTAAGAAAAACGGGCGGAGTAATCTTAACAAAAATTTCACTCATTTTTATAACTTAAAGGGGCGCGCTCGCCCCTTCTTTTTTAATTTTTTGATTTTAATACTTCAAGCAACTCGCTCAATCTATCAAGGTCATCACGGGTATAGTAATCGATATAAATTCTACCCTTTTTATCGTTGCCGATTGCGTTTACTTTTGTGCCGAACACCCTTTGCATATCAGAGATAAGTTCTTTAAGTTCCAAAGAGAGTTCTTGCTTAACTTTCTTCTTTACCTTTTCTTCGGGCGGAGCAAAGTATTCTTTAACCTTTTTCTCAACTTCTCTTACCGAAAGTCCGTTCTTAACAACTTCTTCAGCAAGTTTTAATTGGTCTACTTGCGGAACGGGTATAAGCGCCCTTGCGTGTCCAGCGGACAAAGTGCCGTTTGCAACCATTTTTATTACTTCTTGTGAAAGAGTGAGTAAGCGGAGTGTGTTTGCAATAGCGGGGCGAGATTTACCTATTCTATCCGCCAAGTCATCTTGCGTCATACCATAATCGTTCATAAGCGAACGCATTGCTGTTGCCGCTTCGATGGGGTTTAAGTCTTCTCTTTGTAAGTTTTCAATAAGAGAGATTTCTTTGATCTGCTTTTCATCGTAATTTTTCACGATTACGGGGATTGTAGAAAGCCCTGCAATTTTACTCGCACGGAAACGGCGTTCACCCGCGATAATCATATACCTATCGCCACTCTTGTTAACGATAATAGGCATAATTACACCGTGCTTTTTAATTGAATCAGCAAGTTCGTTAAGCGCCGTTTCATCAAACACTTTACGCGGTTGATTGGGGTTTGCAAAAACTGAAGCAATATCTATCTCTGTAACAGTTCCTTTTGCCTTAGGCTCTTCTTCAAACAACAAACTCTTGCCGTAATCTTCTTCAGTTTCCGAAAAGAGTGCTGATAATCCTTTTCCTAATCCTCTCGTAGGTTTCATAATTAACTTTCTCCGTTAGTTTATTTTTCCGTTATTTTTTTGCAGGTTGTCTACCTAAAAATTCTTCGGTGAGCGCCAAATACGCCTTTGCGCCCGAACACTTGGTATCGTGCATCATAATGGGAACGCCATGGCTTGGTGCTTCCGCCAAACGAATATTCCTTGGAATAACAGTGTCAAACACTCTCTTGCCAAAAAACTTTCTTATCTCTGCAGAGATTTGCCTTGATATGATTGCGCGGTTATCACTCATTGTAAGGATAACGCCTTCAATCTTGAGCGCGGGGTTAAGATGCTTTACAACAAGTTTTATAGTGTTCATAAGTTGGCTTAACCCTTCTAGCGCATAGTATTCACTTTGGATAGGAATAATTACCGTATCTGCCGCCGCAAGCGCGTTGATGGTGAGTAACCCAAGTGACGGCGGACAGTCAATCGTTATAAAATCATAACTCTTTTTTGCTATTTCTAGAACTCTTTTGAGAACGCGTTCTCTATCCTTAACATAAACGAGTTCAACTTCCGCACCTGCTAAATCTATGTTTGAAGGGAGAATATCCAAATTGTCCACACAAGTTTTAACAACCGCATCTTCAATGGGCATCTCATCAATCATAACATTATACACAGAGTTTTTAACTTCACTCTTTGCAAAACCTAAACCGCTTGTCGCATTGCCTTGGGGGTCAAGGTCAACGATTAAACATTTATACCCCTTGCTCGCAAGATATGCCGACATATTTACGCAAGTTGTTGTTTTGCCTACGCCACCTTTTTGGTTTGAAAAAGCAATAATTTTTCCCATAATTTTCTCCTATTCGTTAGTTGTAATTGCCTTTTTTCTCCCGTTATTCTTGGGAAGGTTGGTCTTTATCCGTTTGTTCCTTTTCAGTTTTTTCAACTTCTTCTTTTGTTTCTTTAGTCTTTTTTTCTTCCGCTTTTTCTTCGGAAATTATAACTGAAGATTTGCTTCTTCTTGCAAAGGGGTTTTGAGAGAGAGTTCTTTCGTTTTCATCCATAAACTTAATTATCTCTTCAACACTCTTGCCTTCCATAAGCATATCAACTTCTTCAGCAAATATGGTTTCTCTTTCCACCAAAAGTCTTGCCATATTGTCGAGAAGCGCTCTATTTTCACCAAGCAATTTTCTTGCTCTTTGTAATCCTTCATCAACGATGCGTGTAATTTCTTGGTCGATAATTCCTGCCGTTTGTTCGCTATACGAAACGTGCGATGCCATATCTCTGCCGATAAACACTTCTTTATCAGAGCCGTATGAGATAGGTCCTATCTTTTCGCTCATACCCCACTCGGTAACCATAAGCCTTGCGCGTTTGGTAACCGCTTGGATATCGCCAGATGCACCTGCAGAAATATCTTTAATAACCAATTCTTCAGCAACTCTTCCGCCAAGTGTCATTGCAATATCATCTAAAAGTTTTGCTTTGGTCAAGTGGTTGTCATCGCTATCAGGTCTTGTCATAGTATAGCCTGCCGCTTGACCTCTGGGAATAATAGAAACTTCGTGCACGGGGTCACAGTTTTTAAGTAGCCTTGCTAAAACCGCGTGGCCTGATTCGTGGTATGCGGTAATGCGCTTATCCGTTTCGGTAACAAGCCTACTCTTCTTTTGCGGACCCATAAGCACTTTATTTATACCTTCGTAAAGGTCTTTATTAGTGATGTATTTTCTATCCGCTCTCGCTGCGAGAATTGCCGCTTCGTTCAAAAGGTTTTCAAGGTCAGCACCCGAGAAACCACTTGTCATCCTTGCAACAGTCTTAAAGTTAACATCGGCTGCCAAGGTTTTATTTCTTGCGTGTACTTTTAAGATTGCTTCTCTTCCGCGAACGTCGGGCACGTTAACGTAAATTTGTCTATCAAATCTACCGGGGCGGAGAAGTGCGGGGTCTAAGATGTCCGCACGGTTGGTTGCCGCCATTATAATAATGCCGTCGTTTGATTCAAAGCCGTCCATTTGAACAAGCAATTGGTTAAGTGTTTGCTCTCTTTCATCGTGGCCACCGCCCATACCTGTTCCTCTTTGGCGACCAACTGCGTCGATTTCATCAATAAATACAATACACGGCATATTCTTCTTTGCAACTTCAAACAAGTCTCTTACCCTACTTGCACCAACACCGACAAACATTTCCACAAAGTCCGAACCGCTGATTGAGAAGAAGGGAACTCCCGCTTCACCTGCAACCGCCTTTGCGAATAAGGTTTTACCTGTACCGGGAGGGCCCACTAAAAGCACACCCTTAGGTATACGCGCGCCGATTTCAGAGAATTTTTTGGGGTTTTTCAAAAAGTCAACAACTTCCTTGAGTTCTTCTTTTTCTTCTTCAGCGCCAGCAACATCAGAAAAGCGCACCTTTAAGTTTTGGTTGAGCCTTGCATTGGTTTTAGCAAAGTTCATCGCGCTCTTTGTTCCACCTTGAGTTTGCGACATAATGATTAAGAAAATAACCATAATTAACACAGCGCCAAAGATGGGCATCAATGATGACCAAAAACTTCCGCTATTGGGATTGCTATAACCAAAGGTTGCAATTCCTTTTTCATTAAGGAGTTCTTCAAGCGTGTTAGCCGTGTCGCCCCTTGCGTAAACGGTTGTGAAAGAATAGGTTGTTGTTCTATTGTTCTTTACCGTTTGAATTTCAAAATCAATCACATAGTTATCAATGTAAACTGATGTAATTTTTGCCGTTTCATAACTTCCAAGTTGGCTATCAACGGTAGGCGCGTAAATTAAATCACTATCCGTGATATATCCACCGTTATTAGAACGCTCAACTAGCCTTATAAATTCTGAATAGTTAACTTCTTTCCCGCCACCCGCACACTTGGTTATTGATAAAACACCAATGAGCGCAACGATAACCGCAATAACTATCCAAAAAAGTTTAGATTTTTTCTTCTTCAATTTATCGGTCCTCTCTTTTTTTAGTTAAAAATATTATAGCAAATCAATGTTAAAAAAACCTTGAATTTCTCTTGCGAAAACATGCTTTTATAATTGTCTACTAATCTATTATTTATTATACACTATTTTAGTTTAAAATACAATAGAAATAGAGAAAAAATCGACAATATTTTTTGCGCCAACCACGTTATTTTTGCGCCATTTTCAAGCCTTAAAAGCGCAATAAGTCTTTGCACTAGTTTTTATCAGAGCGCAATTTTAATATTGTTTTCCGCGCATCAAATTATTAATATTCCAAAAACACCTAACACCCGTCTCAACCTTTAGTTGTCCCTAACCTACCCAAAGAAATAGAATAAAAGGATAATGATTTTTAGTTTCGCCTCTCACTAAAACTGCCAAGGGTTAATAAACGGGTAAAATTGTTGGTTTTAAAAATTGTCATTTTAACGCTCTCACAGAGAATAGGTAAAAATTTTTCTAGGGAATTTTTTCAGCCATTTTGTCTCACAAGGGCAACTTTTTATAGATTTTACGCAAACTTTGACAAAACCACGAAGTCAATGTTTCACGTGAAACAACTTGTAGGTTTTTTCAAAGGGGTATGTTTCACGTGAAACAAAGGTTGTAGAAAATGGCTTTTGTAAAGATTTGTTATCCCTTTATTCTTGCAATTTAGTTAAAAAGGCAATAAAAAACCCCAAAATATGCATTTATTGTGCTTTTTTGGAGTTTTTATAGGTTAAATTATTGATTTTACGAAACTTACGATATCTCCAATAGATATTACGCTGATCAGTTTGCTAAACAAGTTTATATTTTCAACAAACTTTGCTATGTGCGATGCTTGTATGTGGGCATAAATGTTTTGCATAAACGGCATAAATGCTATAAGCATAATCAAGAGTTCTAAATAGATTACTCCGCATACCAAACCGCTTAAAAGACCAAGCGCTCTATCAGTTTTCTCTATTAGTTTAATTGCGTATAATTTTTTGACAAGTTCTCCTATAAGGAAGAATATGATTTTGAATATAATAAATAATATTATTACGGTGATGGCAATTACAATATAATATGCGAACGTGGGGCAAATAAGTTCACTAAGCGGGGTTGAAAATGGAATACTGCCGTCAGATTTAAAGGCAAGTATTATAGAAATAAGCCAACCGCCAACTCCAGCATCCTTTAAGGCGTTTTCAGTTGCAACACCAAGGGTGGAGTTCATAACTTCTTCGCCAAATATTTTGTTTAGCGAACCGCTCACTTTTTCAGCCGTGTTTGTAACGAGCGAATACTCGCTTTCTAAAAAGTTTGCCACTGCCGAACATAATAGCACGGCAAACAGTAAACTAAACAGCGTTCCAAACACCGATATAAAGGTTTTTGCAAAACCTTTAACAAAACCACGTATCGTAAACAGCGCGATAAACACTAGCGCTACGATATCAACTATTGCGCCACCACTCGTTGCTAATAAAAGATTTTGCATAAATATCCTTTTTGCGAACAAACGTTCGCTTTCGATTGGTAGTGTTTATAATAATGTTACCACACTTTTAATAATTTATCAACGGTTTTTTTACTTTGTATAAAATTTTTGATTTTGTCAATAAATAAAGGGTAATTTTTATTTGGAGTTATTATGGAACAATTTTCATTTACCTTTAACCTTTTTAACAAATATGCAAGCGACGGCATTGCCGATTCCTTGAAAAATTTTTCTCACCCCGAAAAACCACCCGTGTTCGTTTGTATAGGAAGCGACTTGGTGCTTGGGGATAGTATGGGCCCACTCGTTGGCACTTTTTGCACAAACAAGAATTTATCCGCCTATATATACGGCACTCTTTCCTTTCCGGTAACGGCAAAAGAAATAGGGTGCATTAGAACACACATAAAGCAACTTCACCCAAACTCCACCATTATTGCCGTTGACGCTGCCGTAGGAAGCCCTGATGACGTTGGGCTTATAAAAGTTATTAAGGGTGGAATTAAACCAGGGCTTGGGGTAGATAAAAAACTCGGCTCAATAGGTGATATAAGTATCATCGGTATTGTTGCAGAAAAGTCGGTTCAAAACTATAATCTTTTTAACCTAACCAGACTAAATCTTGTTTATAAAATGGCAAATGTTATATCAAGCGGTATAGAAAAATTCACCGCCTTAAACAGCACAACAAACAGTATACTCGCATAAAGAAAAACCCACCGCATTTAGCAGTGGGTTTTATTTTATTGTTTATTTATTTAAGAGTTCGATTGAATAATCAAGTCGTCTCAAGGTTTCTTCTTTGCCCAAAAGTTCGGCAATTTCCATAACGCCACCAGCGGTTGACTCTTTGCCAGAGATAGCAACGCGCACGCACCAGAACACTTGGCCGTTCTTAACGCCCATTTCCGCAACAAGCGCCATCAACGCATCGTGGATTGATTGGAAAGTGAACTCGTTTAAGCCAGCAATAACTTCTCTTGCCTTGGGAAGAACAACTTTTGCAATTTCCGCATCCGTCTTCATCTTCTTATGGGTATAGAGTGCGACGTCATATTCGCCAAACTCTTCAAGGAAGTTAATCTTTTCAGGAATTTCGCTGAAAATTTCAATTCTCGGCTTTAAGAGAGCGGCTATCTTCTTAAGGTCATACTTGCCGTAAACCTTGCTTTCTTTGAAGAATTTATCGGCTTTTTCCACCAATTCTTCATCGGTCATAGCCTTAATATATTCGCCAGAGAGCCATTTCATCTTTGCTTCATCAAAGATTGCTGATGACTTGCCGATACCTTCTAACGAGAAGTTTTCGATAAGTTCAGATAAACTCATTTTTTCTTGGTTGCCCTTGGGGCTCCAACCGAGAAGAGCAATATAGTTTACAATTGCTTCCTTAACGTATCCCTTGTTAACAAAATCTTCATAACTTGCATCACCGTTTCTCTTAGAGAGTTTGTGTTGCGCATCTTTCATAATGGGGGGAAGGTGGATATAAACAGGTCTTTCCCAACCATAAGCATCATACATAAGGTTATATTTGGGTGTTGAAGAAAGATATTCCGTTCCCCTAATAACGTGGGTGATACCCATAAGGTGGTCATCAATAACGTTTGCAAAGTTATAAGTCGGCATACCGTCACTCTTAATCAAAATACCGTCTTCAATATCTTTATAGTCTACGCTAATATCTCCGTAAACAAGGTCGTGATAAGAGCCCGTGCCTTCGGTGGGAACGTTTTGGCGAATAACGAATTTTTCTCCGTTTGCAATCTTTCTTTCAATTTCTTCCTTAGAAAGTTTCAAGCAATGCTTGTCATAACGGATATTGCCTGTTTCATCTTTTAAGGACTCAACTCTTTCTTGGTCACAAAAACAATAGTATGCGCCACCAAGTTCAACAAGTTTTTTTGCGTATTCGGTATAGAGCGCCTTTCTTTCACTTTGAACATAGGGGCCATAATCACCGCCCACATCGGGCCCTTCATCATACATAATACCCGAATCGCGCATTGTGTCGTATATAATTTGAACAGACCCGTCAACATATCTTGCTGTGTCAGTGTCTTCAATTCTCAAAACGAAATCGCCACCGCCTTTCTTGGCAAACAAAAAGCCGTAGAGTGCAGTGCGAAGCCCGCCAATATGCAAATAACCCGTAGGGCTGGGGGCAAATCTTGTTCTAATTTTTTTATCCATCTATATTCTCTCCTTGTAAGGATTTCAACATTTTATCTATATTTGCAGTATCTTTTATATCTTCAATTCTACCGCTTAAACGGTAAGAAAAGGCTTGCTTATCCGCGTATATTATGTGGTCTGCCAAGGTTGTGCCTGTAATAGAACATAACAAGTTTATTTTCTTTGTCGCAACATCATCTTCCATGCTTGGATACATAATTCCACTCGGGTGATTGTGCGTAACTATTGCATAGGTTGGCTTGTGTAAGTATAGCGCCCTTGAAAGTTCGGGGATATCTGCACTAACAGAGTCCTTATGCTTATCGGTGAACTCAGTTTTTGCAATCAACTTTTTCTTATCGTCAAGTAGCAATAAGTAAAACCTTTCAACCTTTTCCCCCTTAAACATATTGATAACATATTCTTTGCACTTTTCGGGAGAAGCGAGATAAATTGGCTCTTTATTTAAGGTTGCCCTTGCCATCTCTCCCGCTAAAAACAAAAGAGATGCAACTTTGTCACCCACGCCTTCAACCGTTTTAAGTTCGGCTATACTTGCTTTGAACACCGCTTCAAGCGAGCCAAACGCTTTTAGTATTTTGTGAGCGAGAGGGTTGGTGTCAGTGCGTGGTACGGCATAGTATAACAATATTTCTAATTGTTCGTGCTCCAAAAGTGAATCGGGGTAGCATACTAATTTGCTAAACATACGCGACCTGTGTCCTTGGTGGAGATTAGGTTGGTTTTCCATATAATAATTGTAACACAAATTTTAGAAAAAGCAAAATAAAAAATTTATTTTTGCTAAATCTGTACATTTAAATTTAAAATATAGTATACTGTAAAGAGAAAGTTTTGTTAGAGGTGCTTAATGCTATATTATAACGAATTTTTAACCGACTTAAAACACCTTCTTTCCTTTAAGAGTGTGCTTGGCGAAAGTAAAAAGGATATGCCCTTTGGCGAGCAAAATGCTTTGGCTCTTTCCTTTATCTTATCGCTTGCAAAAAAGTTCGGTTTTGAAACAATAAATTACGATAACTATGGCGGGGAAATTATCTTTGGCGAAGGTGAAGAAGTTGGTATTATCGGTCACCTTGATGTTGTGCCCACAGGTATCGGTTGGGAAAGCGACCCCTTTACATTGACCGAAAAGGATGGCGTTTTATACGCACGCGGTATCGTTGATGATAAAACCGCCCCATTGCAATGCCTTTATGCTTTAAGAGAAATTAAACAAATCGGAGTTAAACCTAACCGCAAGATTAGGTTAATCGTAGGCTGTGATGAAGAGAGCGGGTGGAGAGATATTGATTATATCAAAACAAAAACAACTCTTCCCGAATACGGCTTTTCGCCCGATGGCAACTTCCCGTTAAGTTATGCGGAAAAAGGGATAACCATTGCAACCTTTACTATCCCCGCGCTCAAAAACTTTTCTAACCTAAAAGGTGGCACGGTAGTAAATGCCGTTTGCGACTTTGCCCAAGCCACCCCCACCGATAAAGGTATAGATATTGCTCTTCTTAAAAAACACGGCTTGACCTTAAATAACGGTGTTATCGAAAGCAGGGGAAAGGCTGCTCACGGCTCTTGCCCACACCTTGGTATAAACGCGTTAAAGGCCCTTTTCGAATACTTTTTGGATATGGGTGAAGATGTTAAAAATATCGTTGACTATTTGTTCTATGATAAGGGCGACATTTCACTAATAGAAAACGAACAAGGCAAGGTAACTTTATCGCCCGACCTTTTGATTGAAGAAAACGGCAAAATTAAAATCGTTTGCGACTGCAGAATACCCGCCCCTTTACAAACAACCGACCTTTTATCAACCTTTGATAAGTTCAATTTGCCTTACACGGCGGTAGAAAAACACCCATCGGTTATGGTGGAAAAGAACGGTTGGTTTGTAGATTGCCTTTTATCCGCCTATAATTCGGCTACGGGCGAAAGCGCAACACCCATAAGTTTGGGCGGAAGCACTTTTGCACGCGCTTTTAACAAAGGCTGTGCGTTTGGCCCTGAATTTCCCGATAAAAACTATAATATCCACGACGCAAACGAGCATATTTCGGTTGAAGACTTGTTGCTTTCTTTTGACATTTATAAACGCGCGATATTAAATCTTTTATCTAAATAAGTTGAATAATTTTATCTTTTGATATATAATATAAATAAATTAACAATAAATAGGTATACTTATGAATTTTGATGTACAACTCGTGGGCAAAATCGGTTCGATGGCGCTCATCGACAAAAAAAGCAATATTTTAGATTACACCTTGATCGCAAGAATATCTTCTGAACTTAAACCCGGATATGTTTGGGTTACTTCGGGCGCAACCGAAACGGGAAGGCTTGATTATATCCACCGCAACGGCAAGGAACTTGTCGGCTCTCCTGAAGACGTTAAAACAGACTATTCGGCACAAGGCCAATCTATCCTTATGTCTACCTACCGTCAATTTATAGACCCTGCTTATTCGGTAAGGCAAGTTTTGGTTGAGCACCAACACTTTAACGATGCGCAAAAGAGAGAACACCTTAAAGGCTTGCTTCTTCGCGCGATAGAACAAAAGGCTATTCCTATTATTAACTATAACGACGCGATTAGCACTGAAGAAATTCGCCGTTTTGAAATTCAGTCCTTAAAAGAAGACCACCAAAACGTTGTTGAGTGTGTGGATAACGATGAAACGGCAACCCAAATCGCGTGTTTGCTTAAAGCCAAAACCTTGCTGATATTGACAAGTGCGGATGGTATTTACCGCGATAGTACCGACCCCACCACACTTATTAGTGAAATTAGCGGTAAAGATATCTATGAAGTTTTGGATAACATTACCGAGTGTGAAAATTATTGCAACGGCGCATCACGCGTGGGTGCTAACGGCGCAAAAGCAAAACTTGAATACGTAAAAGAAGCGGTTAAAATCGGCACGGAAGTTATCATTGCTTCAGCAAAGAACACAATTGGCGATATTTTATCTGGCAAGGCAAAAGCAACAAGAATCGGCGTGAGATAAATCTTAAACAATATATAAAGAGCAAGCGAAAATTCGTTTGCTCTTTTTCCATAATTTTCCTTTAATAGTTTGTATAAACTTTTTCGTTCGGCACACAATATTATCAAGGGGGAAATTATGAGAGATAAGAAAAGTAACAGAACGGCTAGCAAAAGCCAAAATCAAACTCAAACTCAAAACAAGTCAAAGACTGCTAAAGCCAATGACGCTAAGAATTGTAAATAACAATTTTGAATCGAGTTTTGATTCGCAAGGTTCTTATACGGGCGTAAACGCTTTTGATAAGTATGAAAAACCTATACAAGATGCTGACGATCTGTAGAAAAAACTTAACACTTGTAAGGAAGAACCTTAAAAAAATTTAGTAAAAAGACGATTAAAAGCAATTTTGATTGTCTTTTTGCTTTTTAAATATTGTTGACAAGCGCGTTTTATTGTTGTATAATCGTACTTGCTTTTAAGTCGGTTATACGGTCGCGGGGGCAGGGAGAGCCTGTCAATGAGGAAAGTCCGAGCTACAAAGAAGCAGGGTGCCGGAGAAATCCCGGTGAAGGTGACTTTAAGGAAAGTGCAACAGAAAACAACCGCCAGATTCTGGTAAGGGTGAAAAGGCGTGGTAAGAGCACACCGCCCTTGCGGTAACGCGAGGGGCATATGTAAACCCCACCCGTAGCAAGATTGACAAACCATTTCATCCATCGCTTCTTTAGAAATGGTTTAACAAATATCGCTAGGGGATAACGGAGACGTTATTCGTAGATAAATGACCGTACACGACAGAACTCGGCTTACAGACCGACTTGAAGTTTTTTATGCCTCTTGCTAGGGAAAACCTTGAAAGAGGCTTTTTTCTTGACAAATATTTTTTCGCGGAGTATAATAATATCATTGGAGGTAAATATTATGTTTTGTAGATATTGCGGAAAAGAACTTGCTAGTGATGCTAAATTTTGCCCTTCTTGTGGCAGTGCGGTAGAAGTTAAAGAAGAAACTAAAGGTTTTTTTGATGATTGCTCTACGCCCCAACCCACTTGTTCGTACAACACCCAACCCCAACAAAAAAAGAACAACGTTTGTTGTTTGGTTGGTTTTATACTTTCTTTTATTAGTTACATCTTTTTATTTAACGACCTTTGCCTTTTCTCATTAGCAGGCTTTATCGTTTCGCTCGTTGGTCTTTGCCAATGCAAACGTAAAGATGATAACTGGCGTGGTTTTGGTCTTGCAGGAACAATCATCGGCGCTGTTGCAGTAGGTATTTGTTTTATAATCTTCTTTGCAAGTTGTGCAACCGCTTGTGTTCTTGTTTTAAGTGCAATGTAGTTTATACATAAAAACAAAAAACTCTCGTTTATCGAGAGTTTTTTCTTATTTTTTGAGATATACCATTAAGACTGCGATGTCCGCGGGAGATACGCCGGAAATTCTTCCTGCTTGCCCTAAAGAGCGCGGTCTTATTTTGTCTAACTTTTGCCTTGCCTCAATTCGTAATCCCGAAATCGCCATATAGTCTATGTCTTCGGGCAATACTTTTTCTTCAAGTTTTTTCGCCTTTTCTATTTGGTCTAAACCCTTTTGCAAATACCCTTCGTATTTTGCGTCAGTTTCAACCATATCTAACACTTCTTTGCTAATGCCGTCAAATCCGCCGAAAGCATCTTTAACTTCCGCTAGGGGAATATTCCTTCTAACAAGGTCTGCGCGCGTTAAACCACTGTTTGCGCTTGTATAACCGTGCTTTTTAAGAAGTTCTTCCGCATCTTTGGGCTTAATTATCTTTTGCATCTCGCTAAGTGCACTTTGATACTCTGCCTTGCGCTGTAAATATCTTTCATAACGCGCATCATCAACAAGCCCAGCCTTCCTGCCCTTTTCGGTTAAGCGGAAATCGGGGTTATCTTGGCGGAGTAAAATTCTATATTCCGCACGCGAAGTCATCATTCTATACGGCTCGTTTGTTCCCTTTGTAACAAGGTCATCAATAAGCACACCTATATACCCATCATCTCTACCTAAAACTAACGGGGGCATTCCACGCATTTTAAGTGATGCGTTTAAGCCTGCAATAAGCCCTTGCGCTGCCGCTTCTTCATATCCGCTTGTGCCGTTTATTTGCCCTGCGGTGTAAAGCCCTTCAATCTTTTTATATTCAAGAGTGGGGTAAAGGTCAAGCGAATCGATACAATCATATTCAATCGCATAAGCATAACGCATAATTTCGCAATGCTCTAGCCCTTCTACCGTGCGATACATTGCCTTTTGAACGTCGTGCGGGAGAGAAGTGGACATACCTTGAACATAAATTTCGTTGGTATCCCCACCTTCGGGCTCTAAAAAGAGTTGGTGCCTTTCCTTGTCGGCAAAGCGAACAACCTTATCTTCGATAGACGGGCAATATCTCGGGCCCGTTCCCTTTATTAAACCGCCATATAAGGGAGAGCGGTGCAAATTATCTCTTATTATTTGGTGCGTTTTTTCGTTAGTATAGGTTAAATAGCACGGACTTTGCTTTTGTGGAACGCGTTCGGTCAAAAGACTGAACGGATAAACGTCTCTTTCGCCTTCTTGAATTTCAAGTTTGTCAAAATCAATGGTCCTTGCATCAACTCTAGCGGGTGTACCCGTCTTAAAACGCCTTACTGTAAAGCCAAGTTTAATAAGGTTTTCGGTAAGTCCGTTTGTTGCCGCTTGAAAACCGTTGGGGCCACTGTTCTGTCTCCACTCGCCTGCGATAACACTTCCGTTTAAGTATACGCCCGTAGCAACGATAACCGCTTTACACTCTAAAACACCGCCAAACGAAGTCAAAACTCCCGTTACCTTTTCGCCCTTTTCATCGGTGAGAATTTCCACCGCTTCGCCTTGAACTATTTTAAGGTTATCGGTGTTCTCTAAAGTTTTCTTCATAAGGGTGTGATAAAGGTTTTTGTCTTCCTGTCCGCGAAGTGATTGCACTGCCGTACCTTTACCGCGGTTGAGCATTCTTATCTGTAAAAGTGCGTTGTCCGCATTTATACCCATTTCACCGCCGAGCGCATCGATTTCTCTAACAATTTGCCCTTTTGCCGTTCCACCTATCGAAGGATTGCACGCCATAAAAGCAATGCTGTCTAAATTAAGTGTCAGCATCGCTGTGTTAAAGCCCGTTCTTGCAAGGGCGAGCGCCGCTTCGCAACCGGCGTGTCCTGCACCGATTACTACCGCATCAAATTGTCCTTCAATAAATCTTGTCATTGTTTTTTTAAAAACCTATATATCAGCCTATTGTTTAAGAAGCATCTTTCTAATGTCGTTTATTTCAACGGCAAGTTTGTTGTCTGTTTTTATTTGGTCAGTAATCTTATCGCCTGCATAAATAACTGTTGTGTGGTCGCGCTTGAATATGTTTGCAACGGTAACCTTGGGAAGATTCATCATATCTAAAATTAGATACATACTGATTTGTCTTGGAAGCGCGTATTCCTTGTTCTTTTTCTTACCGAGCATATCGGCTTTTGAAATCTTATAGAAGTTGCAAACACAGTTAATAATATCTTCCGCTTCAAGTTTTTCTTGTTTTTCACTTGCCGATTCTTTTAAGGCTTCGTTAACAAGATCGATATTGATCGGCCTTTCGTGAAGTTTTGATGCAAACACAACCTTTGTAAGTTTGCCGATGAGCGAACGAATATCGCAATCGTTCATTTCAGCAATATAACTTAAAACCTTTAAGTCAACTATGCACTTTTGTTCTTCAGCCTTTCTCTTTAAGATAGCAATTCTCGTTTCAATATCCGGCGGTTGAACATCTGCCAAAAGTCCGCCTTCAAAACGGGTGCGCAAGCGCTCTTCCAAAACTTCGATTTCCTTGGGCGGTCTATCAGAAGTTAACACTACTTGCTTATTTTGCATAACAAGTTCGTTAAAAGTGTGGAAGAACTCCGTTTGAATACCTTGTTTTTTTGCAAGAAACTGCACGTCATCAATAAGCAACACATCAACATTTCTATATTTTTTGCGGAAATCAGTTCCCGCGCCCGCGCCTTTGCCTTTACTTATGCTTTCGATAAGTTGGTTAGTGAACTGCTCACAAGTAGCATATAACACGTTAAGGCTGGGTTTATGGAGTTTAAGGTAGTTAGCAATCGCCATCAAAATGTGCGTTTTGCCAAGCCCTGTTCCGCCGTGGATAAATAGGGGGTTGTAAGCATCACCGGGGTTTTCAGCAACGGCTTTTGCCGCAGCGTAAATAAACTCGTTTGAAGAGCCTACAACAAACGAATCAAAAGTAAACTTTGAGTTTACGGGCGAACCTTGGTTTTCCACCACTTCTCTTTCCGCTTCATCAAGTTGCTTTAAGTATTCTTCTCTATTTTCCGCAACAACAACCGAAAAGTCAGTAATATGGTCGGTACACTTTAAAAGCGCATCTCTAATTTTGCCACCAATACCATTTTTCGCTTGATTCATAATGGTATTTGCAAAGAGTTGGCTTTTGGTGCAAAAAATAATTTTGTTACCATTCACGCCAACCGGTTTAATTTGCGAAATATGGGTAGCAAAAGATATTGCACTTATTGTTTTTTCAAGTTCGGGCAATATTGTTTGTTCCCATAAAATTTCGTAATTTTCTTTTTCCATAATAACTTTCCTCTTTAACAGTTGCTTTTTAGGTAGAACTTATTATATAATATTTTTAAATTAAAATAAAGCCATTAGGCGAAAAAAATTAAATTTTTTTTAAAATTATATGTTTATTAAATCTTTATCACTAAAAAACTTCCGTAATTATCGCGAAGAAGATATTTCTTTTAACGACGGAATAAATATTTTAACGGGCTCTAATGCCCAAGGCAAAACCAATGCAGCCGAAGCAATCTTTTTTTTATGCACGGGTTATTCTCCGCGCGCCAATAAAGATAGGCTTGTTATTAAAAACGGGGAAGAGAGTGCGGAAATCTCCGCCGTTGCTTCTTCTCTTTACGGCGACGTGTCGGTTAAAATCAGGTTTTTCAAAAACGACAAGAAAAATATTTATGTAAACGGAATTCAAGTTCAAAAAATCGGGGAAATACTCGGCAACATAAACAGTGTGTTCTTTAACCCGTCTGAATTAAAACTTGTTCAGGAAAGCCCAGAAGATAGACGGCGCTTCCTTAACGTGTCCCTTTCGCAAATGTCTAAAAACTATTTTTATGCACTACAAAGGTACAACAAAATTTTATCCCAACGAAACAACCTATTAAAGGATAAAGATATATCGCTTATTAAAGACACCCTTCCTATTTGGGACACACAACTTTGCGCTCAAGCGGCAAAAATCATAAAGGCGAGAAACGAGTTCTTGCTTGAAATCGCACCCATTGCAGAGAGTAAACACGCGCTTTTATCTGACGGCAAAGAAACCTTAAAAATGAAAACGGAAAGCGGTTATTACGGCAGTGAAGAAGATATTGCTTTTGCCCTTAAAGAAGACCTTAAAACAGGTTTGGAGCGCGATATAAGGCTTGGGTTTACTTCGATCGGCCCGCACCGTGACGATATTAAATTTACCCTTAATGGCGATGACGTTAGGGTGTTTGGCTCACAAGGTCAGCAAAGAACGGTCGCTCTCTCGCTTAAACTTGCCGAAACGGAAATCTTCTATAAGCGGTTTGGTGAATACCCCATACTTATTCTTGACGACGTGCTTTCAGAGTTGGACAAAAAAAGGCAGAAAAAACTCATCGGTGCGGTTCAAGGTTTGCAAACGGTGTTCACGGCGACAGGACTTGATAGAACGGTGTTTAAGGACAGCCCGTTTAACCGCATCATTATCGAGAACGGAAGTGTAAAAAAGCCAAAAACTTCCTCTCGAAAATCTACGGAATAGGTTGCCGAGCATTTCGTTTGGTATTTTACCACCCAATTGAAAAAATGCAACGGCTATATGACATTAAAATAAAAAAATTTTTGTCGGTGTTGACAAAATTTAAAAGTTGTGCTATTATTGGTGCACATTTTGGGAATTATTGAGAGAATAATCTTTTTAAGGACAAACTATGAAAGAACAATTCAAAAAACGGTTAACGAAGAAGCAAGTTTTTTCCGTTCCCAACATTTTAAGTTATATTAGAATACTTTTAGTTCCACTAATTATTATTTTATACTGCTCTTTTTCATTGCATTATTGGGCGGCAGGGGTAATCGTTTTATCGGGAATTACCGACGTTGCCGACGGGTTTATTGCAAGGCGGTTTAATATGGTTACCGACTGGGGAAAGTTTATTGACCCCGTTGCCGATAAACTTACGCAATGCGCAATGGTTTTTTGCGTTGCAACGGTAAATTGGTGGGTAGCATTTTTGCTTGCCCTTATGCTGATCAAAGACTTTCTTTTGTTCCTTTGGGGACTTATGCTCTTTAGACGGCAAGATAAGGTGAGCAGTTCTTGCTGGTATGGAAAAATGTGCACGGTTGTCGTTTACGCGTGTATGTTCTCTCTCTTTATCTATCCAGCAATGCCCGAAGAAATCGTTGCCGTTTTATTCTCAGCGTGCGTTGTTGCGGTGGCTCTATCAACCATTTTATACGGCAATTATTACGTGCTTATTTTTAGAAAAAACCGCCGTGAAAGAAGGCAAAACTCTAACTAGTTTTTTAATATTAAAGCCCCCTACTAAAGTAGGGGGCTTTTTTGTTTAATTTTTCTTATAAACTGTTAATGATTTGTTCAATATCTTCTTTATCTAAAACGCCAACCGTTTGCTTTTGAATTTTTCCGTCCTTAAAGAATATTAAGGTGGGGATAACTTCAATTTTATATTCGATTGCAAGGCTCATTTGTTCATCAACGTTGATTTTGCCAACCTTAACTTTTCCATAAAACTCATCTGCAATTTGGTCAACGATGGGGGAGAGCATTTTGCAAGGTCCGCACCAACTTGCCCAAAAATCTACAAGCACGGGGATAGAACTTTCTAAAACTTCACTCTTAAAATTTTCTTTTGTCAAAGTAATTTCTTTCATAATTCTCTCCTATTTACTTTTATAATAAAGTCTGCAATGGCAATAACCTTCAAACTCGGGGTCTTTTATTTGCGCCTTAAATTCTTCGCACATACATTTGTATTCTTCCGTGCGCTTAATTCTGCAAGGGCAATATCCACCCGTTCTTTCCAAGCCTTCTTTAATAAGTTTAACAACTTCTTTATCTTTGTTTAAGGTAATTTTCATATTAGTTATCTTTTAAACTATTACCGAGATAAGTGCCGAAACTAATGGTGGATTTTTTCTTTTCGCCTACGGGTTTTTGTCCGCCACGGCCACCTTTATTGTACTTGCCACCCTTTCCGCCTTTATCGAACTTTTTTCCACCCTTTCCGCCGTCGCGACGGTTTTTGTCGCTTCCATTTCTGCCTGCGTTATAGGGTTTAGCAAATTCATCTTTGTCGTTAGGAACGATAACAACGTATCTATTGGGTTCCTTTCCGTCACTCTTTGTGGTTACTGTTTGGCTTTCAGAGAGCGCTGTGTGAATAATTCTTCTTTCAAACGGGCTCATCGGCTCTAAAATAACTTCTCTTCTCATTTCGGTTGCTTTTTCTTCAAGTTTTTTAGCAAGTTTAATGAGAGTGTCTTCTCTTCTGTCGCGATAGTTTTCGCAGTCTACAACAACTTTTTTGTATTCTTTTTTACCAATGTTTAACACTGCGCCAGCGAGTGTTTGAATTGCATCAAGCACTTCTCCGCGATAACCAATAACTGATGAAGAATCTTTTGATTCAAGGGTGATAATTGTCTTTTCGCCTTCGCTAGAAAATGATGCTTCCGCACTCATGTCCATAATGTCAAGAATACCTTGAACAAAATTAACTGCTCTTTCCGCATCTGTTTCTTTTCTCTTTATTGATACAACGGCCTTGCCTTTAACTCTTCCAAACAAGCCCTTTACCGGTTCTTCAACAACGGTGATTTCGGCTTTTTCTTCACTTATTCCAAGTTTTTCTAAACCTAAAGCCTTTGCTTCTTCAACCGTTTTACCTGTGAACTCCATATTTACCTCCGTGCGCGTTGGGGCGCATTTTATTTTAATCTGCCTCTAATGTGTCCCTTTCCGCTCTTTTCGTTAGATAAGAAATCTCCACCTTTTTCGTGGTTAAACTTATCGTCTTTAGCCTTTTTCTTGGGCTTTTCTTCTTCTTTCTTCTCTTCTTCTTTTTGAGTGTGAATTCTACCCCTTATGGTATTATCATCGCTCGATTTTTTCTTTTTATACTTTTTGTCAACTATAAAGTTGATAAGGAAAGTTGTACCTAAACTGATTGTCGAACTCAAAATAATGTAGATTGAGAAAGCAGCGGTGTACATAAACGCGAAGATTGCCATCATAATAGGCATCATCCACTTCATCATCTTACCTGTTTGTGCGCCTTGTCCATCAACCGTTTGCAACTCCATTTGCGCCTTTTGAGACTTATTCATTACAATTTGTGTAAGTAATGAAATACCTGCAGTTAAAAGCACAAGGATAAAGTATCCGTTTGCTTGGGTTTTTTCAGTATCTAATTTATTGATAAGTTCATTATACTCGGTTGCACCAAAGTTAGTGTTTCCTTCGTATTTATTTAACTTTTCAAAACTTTCCCAATTGGTTTCAACTGCTTTCTTAAAGGGGCTGTCTGAAACCCAAATGTTCTTAACCCAAATAAATCTCGGGTTTTCGCTTCTAAACATTTCAGCCGATCTTTCCCTTTGAATTTCTCTAAAGAAGTATTGTTCGGGCGTTACTTTGTATTCAGCCGTAAATTCATCATAGGTTTTTTCACCTAAAATTTCTGCTTCGTTATATTTTTTGCCGTTTAAAGTAAGTGCATTAATATCTATAATGCTATAAGTAACGGGGGAAGTGATCACTGCACCACTATCCAACATAACATAATCTGCTTTATAGGAAATATATCCGTTTGTTGTATTTATATCAAACGAATATTTTGTTCCAATTTTTTCGTTGTTTTCTGTGTGGTCACTTTCGGTAATGTCAAATACGATTTGATATGCGTTTTCACCTTCACCAATGGTAATAGGACTTGTTTTACCAAGCAATTCGCTGTAAACTACACTCTTACTGCCGTCTTCATTTTCAATAATGTAAGTTCCGTCAGCAGTGATACCGTCATAAATAACACTATTATAAGAAAGGCTCATATCATAAACGTATTCTTTGTTTTGGTATCTTGAATAAGCCGAAAAACCGTTCAATGCAATAATAAAGATAACAAGTGTTAAAATAGTGGGCAAGCAAGCACCAAACATTGAATAACCGTTCTTTTTGTAAAGCGCCATCATTTTTTGTTGATATAATTGCTTGTTGTCTGCATATTGCTTTTGTAATTTTTCAAGTTCGGGGCGCATCTCTTCCATTAAAAGAGAGTTTTTGCGCATTGACCTTCTTGAAGCGTAGTCAAAAGGTAAGGTGATAACCTTTAAGCCTAAAGTAAATAATACGATTGCGGCAACGATTGAAGTTGAACTAACAAGCCACAAAAGTATGTCTACGAAAACGTTACCAGTTTCCGGTTTTGTAAAATTAATTGTACTAACTGTCATTTAATACACCCACTTAACAATTCTTTTTTTATCAGGAACTCTATCAAATCCACCTTTTGTCCAAGGGTGGCATCTCATAATTCTCTTCGCACCTAAAAAACACCCGACAAAAAAGCCGTGTTTTAGTATCGCCTCTAAAGTATATTCCGAACAAGACGGAACAAAAGTGCAAGTCCCCCGCGATAAATGTTTTTGATAAAATTTAATTAGTTTTACGCCTAAAAATTTCAACATTTTACTCTATAATATTTCCCTTTCTTAACAAGAACTCCATATCCTTGTTAAAGTTATTAAGCGTATAATCGTTTTGAACTTTTGGTATAAAAACAAAAAAGAAGTTTTTTCCTATTTTAGGTAAAAAACTCCTGAAAGATTCCCTTAAAAGTCTTTTTATCCTGTTTCTCTTGACGCTTCCGCCGTGTTTTTTACTCACGGCGAAACCGGCTTTTAATTCCTTTGCTGGAAAATATACAAGAGTTATAGTAGAAGAAAAAAGCCTTTTTCCTTTACTAAAAACAAGATTGAAATCTTTTTCTTTTTTTAACCTGTAATCAAAGGTCATTTTTTCTCTCTTTATGCAGAAAGTTTATGACGGCCCTTGTTGCGTCTTCTCTTTAAAACGTTTTTGCCCGAACGAGTTTTCATTCTCTTTCTAAATCCGTGTACTTTGCTTCTTTGTCTTTTCTTGGGCTGATAAGTTTGTTTCATTTTGTATTTCTCCTATAATATCTTATCTTTTTTATTTTTGCTATACTATTGTATAGAGAAAATTAAATTTTGTCAATTGTTTTACGCGTTTATTCTAACCGGAAGAACTAAATAAAGGTAAGTTTCTCCCTTTGTTGAAGTAATTATGCAAGGGTCTATTGCTGAATTAAGGTTAAGATTTACAAAATCCGCGTCAACTATCTTTAAGTATTCACTTATATACTTGCCGTTAAACGCAATAACTAAGTCCTTTCCTTGTAAATTTACATTAACATTTTCATTTACAGTTCCAACTTCAGATTTTGCTAAAATTCCCATTCCGTCTTCTTTAATATCAAACTTTATAACATTATATCTATCGTTTCTTGCAACAATTGCCGCTCTTTCAATACTAGAAAGCAATGCTTGGCGATTTACTGTTACAACATTTTCAAACGCGGTGGGAAGAATATGGTTATATTTTACAAATTCACCTTCAATAAGTCTTGACATAAAGGTGATGTTTTCAATCTCAACATAAAGTGTGTTCTTTTGGAGATAAACTTTTATAGTTTCTTCATCGTTATCTAAAAGCCTTGTAATCTCATTGAGCGCTCTTGCAGGAATAACCGCTTTCATATCAGCACTTGCTTCCACTTGCTTTTTAACAACAGCCATTCTAAAACCATCAAGAGCAACACCTGTTAAAATGTTATTTTCAATTTCAAACAAACAACCCTTTAATATAGGTCTACTGTCATCAGTTGAACAAGCGAAAGAAATTTTTTCAACAACATCCTTAAAATCTTTTTCTTTAATTTCAAAATATTTGCCTTCGTCTTCCTTTTCAATTTTAGGGAAACTTTCAGCAGGGAATACTTGAAGTTCACTTTCAGAATCAGAATATTTTATTTGAAGTTGTCCGTCAAATAAACGGGATAATTCAACTTGCTCTTTTTCTAACTTTTTAGCAAAGTCAACAAAATATTTACCAACAACAACCGTTTCACCTTCCATTAAAACGTCTGCTTTAATTTTCTTTTCAATGGTGAGTTCAGTATCGGTTGCAAGAAGTGTTAAACTATCACCTTTCGCAGTTATTTTAATACCTTCTAAAACAGGGTTTGATGCTTTTACAGAAAGAGCCTTAGAAACTTTTAACACTGCATCAGAAAGATCAAGACCGTCACAAATAATTTTCATAAAAATTCTCCGAAAAAATTTTAAAAATCTACTTTAATATATTATATTTATATTATATAATATATAGGGTGAAAAATCAAGGCTTTTTGTTTATTAGTTTTATTTTTTATTTTTAGAAAAAAATTCAAAATTAAAATCAAAAGTATGTATGTTTCTTTTTATTTTTAAACAATAAAAATTGGTATTATTAG
>JAZRIO010000016.1:0-11171 GCA_045645305.1 Christensenellaceae bacterium | reverse complement strand
TAACATTTTATCCCCGTCGTAAGAGTAGGTCTTTTCGGTGCTAGGCATTTCTTCAAGTTCAAGCGATTTCTTGAAAGTAAACGCGTATTCTTTTTGGCTTAAAATATTGCCGTTGTTATCGTATTGATATACTACAGTTTTGTTTAGGGGTTTATTATCTTCTCTAACAAGTCTACCGAGTTTATCATACTTATAGCGGATAGACAATGCGCCGTTAAGGTATACTTTTTCAATATTGCCAAGTTTATCGTAAGAATAAGAAATTTTTTCTTTATCGATTAGCGTTGTTTCGTTAACCCTTTCGCCAAAAACAATAGAACTTGGCATATTGGTTGCGTGGTCGCCAACCTTTCTATACGAGATTTTTTCACTCGCTAGTTTACCTTCCACAAGTGAGGCAATTTCTCTTCCTTTGTTCCTATTTAGCATATCATATTTAGGCGTGCTTGTCAACCCGCTTGTTTCAGTTTGTATCAAGCGTTTTTTGCTGTCGGTTGAATAGTAAGCAATTTCCCACTCGCTAGCAGACCTTGTGGTGTTAACAATATTTTCAGAAGAATAATTTATGCTTTCGTTTACCTTTGTTTCAGTTCCTTCTTTTTCGGTATAATTGGTTATTCTATCCAAGTCATCATACTCGTAGTTTAACGTTCTAATTGTTTGATTATTTTGCTTTTCAACGACTTGAGATTTTCTTCCACTATAATCATAAGAAAAAAGCAACTTTCTTCCATCGCTATAATCTATTTCCTTTACTCTTCCGTTCTTGTCCGTGTACTTTGTCAAGGTTTCGCCCTTGGCATTTGTAATAACAACTTTATCTACTGTAACGCCACTTAAAGTAGTATCATCGGTATAGGTCTTTTGGATATAATTCCCATTGTTATTTAAGCCGATTTTTGTTACGCGCCTCTTTGCGTCATAAGTATAATTTGCCGTAGTGTTTGCGCTTCTAATCTCAACAAGTTCGCCATACTTATAACTTTTTTGAGTGCTGTTTTCTTCGCCATCTTCAGTGCTTTGAGAAATCGCGGTAACTCTTCCTTCATCATAGCCATAACCAAACTTACTGCCGTTGGGTAGTTTTTCTTCCAAAACCTCGCCTGTGTTTTCGTTTACAGTATACTCGGTTTTATTTTCGCCCGTACTGTCGAATTCTGCCGACAAAACGCCTTTTTCATCGTAAACGCTTTCAGTATAAAATTTTGAAGAAGCGTCCAAAGAGTTATACATAAACGATTTAACAAGGTTGCCTTTATTGTCGTAGATATTTTCTTCTACGTCCTTGCCGTTGGTAAATTCTTCACCTTCCACAAAACTTGTCTTTTTTACAAGTTCTCCCTTTTCATTGTATTCGTAGGTTTTGTTCGTTGTAAAACATTTCGATAAATACGTTTCAACAATTTTTTCTTTTACAACTCTTTGTTCATCATCATATTCGTAATCAATAACTATTGTTTTTGTGTTACGATTTGCATCAATCAATATTCCAGAAATGGTTGTTGTAATGGGATTGTTGAATTGGTTTAGAGTACTCTCTTTTTTCTCGCCACCGCCAAACCAATAATTATAAATTTCAATCCCCAAAACCATACTCATATCTTCTTTCTTTATAACTTCTTTTGGGTTTTCTTGCTTAATGCCGTTTTTATAATACGGGGTGAAAGAATATTGCTCTGCATACACAACAATTTCTTTTTCTGTTTTTATGTACATATTCAACTCATTATCAACGATACAGTATCGTTCTGTGCTGTTATTGCTTATAAAGTCTATGTAATCGTGATAAAGTTGATCGTTTATATATTTACTTCCATATTCAACAACACACTCCCAAATTTTGTCCCCAAACTCAGTGTTTGTGGATACTGAACTTGTTGTTTTTCCAATGTCTTTAACCTTTGAGTAATTTACGATACTTGTTAACAAATTATCGGTAAAATTAAGCACTGATGAAACTTGATTTTTTACGTCTTCTACACCCACCATATTTGTATCGAAGAAAAAAGCAAGTGTATTTTCGCCCGCTCGTTTTATACTATTAAGATTTTCGCCCAAATAACCATATTCGGTTTTTACTCCCTTTGCGTCAATAATTGAAATAAGATTTCCTGCAGTATTATACTCAAACTTAATCTCTTTATTATTGTTGTCCATAATTCTATTAAGTTTTGTTTTGTCAAACCTATCGTATTCTAACACTGCATAGTTTTCGTATTTATCGTAAACAGCAACAAGTCTTCCGTCAACCGAATAAGCCCTTGCAATCTTGCCGTCCGACAAAAAGTTTTCGGGCAAATCTCTTTTTGCCTTTTCAAGTTCTATATTTTTATTATAAAACTCTTTATAGTATCTTTCAATTTGCTCAACGTAATTTGCCTTTTTGTTTTCTAAAAGAGTCATTTGCGCAGAAATATAATCTATCTGGTTAAGCAATTGATTTTTTGTGTGATTTAACTGTGCAAGAACAATATTTCTTTCTCGAATAAGCGCCAACACGTTTTCTCCTGTCCAAGTTTCTTCGTTATACGCAAACGAATCTCCACTAGAAAAAACTTGGTTCATAGAGTTTTCTGTAATTTCTTCATCATAAACAATATTTTCTAAAATGGCATTTTTTGCATAAGTGTTTACTCCCGTTTTACTATTTGTAAAGTGTTTTACTTTTTTATTTAATTCGTTTAAGGAAATTTTGGGAGAAATACACTCAATATAAAGAGATTCGGCAACACTACCATCAGTTTTAGGAGCAAAGTAGTTCGTCCCCGTTAACTTTTTAGCCATTTCTCTCTTTTGTTCTTCAAGATTTGCAAATTGTTGATATTCCGCTTGTGTCAAAACGATTTTTACTTCATCTTTCATATCGTTCTTAAACCACTTGAAATCGGTATTGCCTGAAACTATATTTTTAAATTCTCTACTCTTGATTGCCGTATTTTTATTCAAAACAACAAAATCATTTAAATAAGACTTATACGACGCAACTTGTTCTTCAAGTTGTTTTAATTCATCACTTCTCTCTTCGTACATTGCAAAGTTTTTGTAGTCGTCAAGTTCGGTAACCGCTTTAAGACCGAGCGCTGAACGATATTCTGCAAAAATTTCTTGCTCTTCATAAGTAAGCGTTCCGTCGGTTTCTACTGTTATATCCGCTTCTTCAAGGTCAATATAAACTTTTTTTCCATTTTCTTTCTTATAATGGTATTTAGTAAATTGGTGTTTATCGCCCTTGTCATCGGTATATATGTATTTACCCGACTCATCTTTAATAAATTTTTCATTAAGGTTTAATCTAAAGTTTTTGCCAACCTTAAAATTTTCTGTGCTTGGTTTATAGGTGTGAGAAATACCTATTCCCAAAACCGAGTTTTCGGGGGAAACGTCTGTAAATGTGAACGACGTTGTTCTATCCAAAAGGTCAAACTCCGCCGAAACGCCCCCTACGAGTTGAAATTCTTTCTCCGCAATTCTTTTTTCATCGCTAGAAATAAATTCTGTTGCTTGTGTGTTTTCAGTTGTACTTGTTTGTGACATATTGTCCTCCTTAAATATAATTTTGTTCGCCCGCATTTTAATATTATACCTTGCGCCTTTTTGCGCCTTCAACTTATGCCTTGGAACAGTTGTGCTATTACTTTACACCCGAATTTTTAAATTGGAAGAGTTATATGACACAAAAAAAGACTTGCTAGAAAAATTTTTTCCAACAAGTCTTTTTTGATTATATCAACATTTGTCCACCGAGAGAATCGATTACCATAAACATTTCTATTTGTTTGCCTGTTTGGGCATCGATATAAATATAATAGGTTGTGCCGTCGGCAGTGCCCATAAACTCGTAAGCGAGTTTTTCACCGCTTGTGCCGATAGGGATTATACACTTCCTTTCCCTATCTATTTGGATATTTTTAGAAACCTTTTGCTTTGCCTGTTCTCCACTAATTTTTGCGCTTTCAATTTGCCTTTGGGTGTGGTTAGTATAATAAGTTGTTGCTTCCATACCGATAACCATTTCCGTTTGGGCACATACTCTAACTTTGATTAGGTCACTATACACGATAATGCCGTTTTGTTCGTAAGCAAAGTTAATAGTATACACGTTGTTTGCAAGGTTTATCCACACCGCGCTCATATTGGTTATGCCGAGCGAAGATAAAAACTCCGCGCTCACTTCAACCGCTCTATCGCGTGTGATATTTGTATCTTTACAACTACCTGCATAGTCGAACATTAAAAGTTTGCCACCCTTTTTGCTGATTTGGGCAAAAACTTCTTCGCCGTTAATTTGACCTTGAAGATTAAAGCACTCTATATTGCCACTTGCAACGCCCACATTTTTAGCATCGGTGAGCGAGTATTTAGCAAAAATCTTGTTAAAAATTTCTAAAGCGCGCGTTTTATCAATTTCTTCGCCGTTTAGACCTTTAATTTGTCTATTATTTTGCCCGTCGGAAAAAGGTCCGTCGTAAATAAGTTCGGGATATTCTACCGAAAGATTTTGCAGTTCGGTAAAGTTTTTTATCATAAGGTTACCTTGTCCGCCGTCGATAAGGGTTGAAAACGAGTAATCAACCCCCATTTCGTTTACAGTTTTATGCAAAGAATCTTTTAGTGTTCTATTTGCCTTAAATAGTTGGTTTAGCCCTTGATAATCTTGCTCGTTTAGGCTTTCGCCGTTAACGAGTTTTTTGTTAAGGTATTTTGCATAGTCGCCAATTTGGTTGATAAGTTTTGTGGTATAGAACTTGCTTTCATCGTGAAGCGGGAGTTGTTGAAGTTGGTTTTCGGCAAGTTCGCTATTGATTGCAATATCCACTAAATAAAGTTGAATTGCTTCTTCATCAGCCGTTGACAATGCTTTTGTAAGGTTTAAGTCGATATTATCAACCCGTTCTACCGTGTCGTAAAAGGACATATTGTAAACGTTTTCAAGCATACCGTCGGCTTTTGACGGAGTGAGCAGAGTTATTGTCAGCGCCGATGATAGCACCAGGGTTGCAATGCCAAGGCATATAACCGCCGCCAGCCAACCGCCCTTTTTTCCACCGCCGTTATTTTTGTGCTGATTTTCGTTAGCATTTTCGTGGTGGGCTTTAAGTTGTTCTTTTTTAGCCTTTTTTTCCGCGCGTTCTCGCATCTTTTCGCGTAAGAACACGGCTTTTGCCTTTTGCCGTTCGGCACGGGTTAGGGTTTTTTGGCGGTCCTTTTCCATACTCTTTTCCTTTGCTTCTCTCTCCCTTTCCCGCTCTAATAAAATCTCTAACGGCTTTTTATTTTCCGTATTTTCTTGATGGGTGGCGTTTTCCGCCTTTTCTACTGCGTTGTTGTTAAATTCTTCCATACTCTCTCCTTAAATGGCAAACACGTGGTTGCCGATAGTAACCGTGGTTTGTCTTGAAAATATCCAACTGCTTGTTGCCGTTGCTGGATTATAATAGTAAAGTGCGCCGTAAGACGGGTCCCAACCGTTGATTGCATCAAGCGCGGCTTTCTTTGCGGTTGCGTTAGGGGTTAAGTTTATTTGCCCGTCTGCAACGGCTGTGAAAGCATAACTTTGGTAAATCACGCCCGACATACTGTTAGGAAAAGATGAACTTTTTATTCTATTAAGCACCACCGCTCCCACGGCAACTTGACCAACGTAACTTTCGCCACGCGCTTCGCCATAGATTAGCCTTGCAAGCAATGCAATATCCGCATCGCTATATCCGCCTGTTGCTGAAGATGATGAACTTGTGCTCATACCCAAAGCGGAAAGGGTTTTGTTCCCCACGATTCCGTCCACAGTAAGTCCGTTTTTCCTTTGGAAATATCTTACCGCTTCTTTGGTTTTAGAGCCGAAAATTCCGTCAACTCCGCCCGTATAATATCCCCAATTTTTTAGTTTTTGTTGGATGGTTTTTACCGTTGCACCCGTACTGCCCTGTTTATACACCGCGGCATAAGCCGTTTGCGGTTTTATGTTAGGTATGGTTTGCACCGCGCAAAAGCCCATCGTAAAGATTAGCATAATAAAAGCAATTACCTTTACCCTTTTTTTCATTATCAATTCTCCTTGTTATAAAAAGCGTCTATTATGTCCTTAATTTTGCTTCTATAAACATAGTTTTCTCCATTGCCCACAAAGCAAAGGGGTGGATAAACCACGCACCACCAATTATCCCCACTTGCACTGCCGAGTTCTATTATAAGCGCTTTATAAAAGCCTTTTTCTAATTGCAACTCGCCGTAACTTCTTGTTGGAAACTCTTCATTTTTTAACTTTACGGTTGATGTATAGTTAAAGCCGTTTTCTTCTAAAACTCTGTCGCACACTTCTTTAATTTCATCAAGTTGCTCTGTAAGTAATATTTCCGCCTTGTTCTTGCTGTCGCACTCGGCTATATATGGTGTTAGATATTCCACCACCCTATCTTTAACTAAATACTTAACCGCTTGGTCTTCTTTTAGGTTAGACTCCGCCCGTATGTGAATACGCAAATATTCTTCGTTTGGTTGGGTTTTTTGCAAATTAAGTCCTATAACGGACAAGATTATTATGGCTACAATAAAAAAACTTATGCAAATTCTCTTCATTTTCATCTCCTTAAAGGATAAATTTACATAAGTTATTAACAAATATTTTAATTTTTATACATTAACAAAAAGCCCCTTCCAAAAAGAAGGGGTGATTTTTATTCGCTATCTGGGATAGTTTCAAGTTTAAGCAATTTTTTTCCGCATAGCGGATAAAGTTTTTTATACGCGTTGTTTCTCTCCCTAGCATTTTTATAAACTGCCAAAACGGTTGGTCCGCTTCCTGCAACGAACACCGCTTGTGCATCGGTATGCTTTAACAATAATAGGTTAAAGGTAACTTCACTAGAAAGTTTTTCAGCCGAACTTTCAAGGTCGTTTTTAATCAGTTTATAAAACAATTCTAAGTCGCTATTTAGTAGCGCGTTTACCGCAAGTTTGGTGGTTGGAAGTTGGCGCTTTCTCGTTCGGTCAAACTTTTTATAGCACTCTTTTGCCAAAATTGGCGTGTCATCAGTTAGGGCGAGCAAATGGAATTTTTCCGTGCAGGCTTTTCTTTCCACCTTTTCACCGCGACCGCTAAGCACCGCATATCCGCCGTTTACCATATACGCCGTGTCGCTACCCAATTTGCTTGCTAAAACTTCTAAATTTTGACCGGTTTTATAAATTTGTTCCATAGCGACAAGCACACCCGCTATATCCGCTGAAGAACCGCCAAGTCCACCGCCAACGGGAATATTTTTGTTTATAACTATATCCACACCGTTAGTTTTGCACTTTGTTATAAAGTAACTTGCCGCCTTGAACGCGTTGTTATCTTCCATCGGGCAATCTACCTTGATGCCTTTCATAACAAGTTTTATTTTTTTGTCATCTCTAGGTTTAGCAATAATCTCATCATAAACATTTACCGATGCAACGAGCGAGTTTATGTTGTGGAACTTGCCCTGAACACCTAAAACATCTAAGGTGAAGTTTATTTTTGCAGGTATTTTAACACTAACCTTTTTCATAAGTATCCTCGAATTTATCTATTTTCTTCTATATACCACAATGCGCTCTTTACCCGTTAAGGGGAAGCACAAATCTTTGTTTGTTTCAACCAAGTGTTCAGGGCTTTCGTTAAGGCGCTTTGCAAGTGACCAAAGGTCTTCCCCTTCGATTGGAATATACACGCTTAAAGCACTGTCACACTTTAACTTTGTTTTAGTTTGCTTTATTTCTTTAATAAGGTCGATATGTTGGCTCTCTTTTAAGCACACGCTCCATTTAAGGTCGGCTTCTAACTCAATTTCGGTAAGAGATAAAATCTTTGCACGCGCGCTTGCTATGTGGATATTGAGTTTAATGTGGCTGTTGCAAGTGGCTATAAGCCTTTCTTTAATCTCAAAGGGAGTTTGCGCCTTTCTTGTAAAATAATTGCCTTCCCCGTCCGCAAAATATACCGTTGCTTCAAGCACGCCCGTGATTTTATACTCACCGCCATCGCACTCTTTTGAAACGATTTCCACCCTTTCCCCGCCAACGGCAAGGACTGTTGCACCCACGGGAAGTTGGTCTACTAGCGCCCTACCGCCAACCATTGCTGAATAGCAATGAAGTTCATAACTCTTTGCGCAAGGCAACTGTTCACGGGATAATTCCACATCACAATGCTTGCAAAATGCATCTTTTGCCACGCTTACTTGTGTCACCGAATATGCTTCACCATAAAACTGTAATTGAACGCTAACATTAATTGTGCTTTGGCACTTTTCTTCATCGACCGAAATGTCCGTCTTAAACGACCTTTCCTTTACGCGTGCAGTCGCTTGCATTGACGGCATAGCATCTTCGCACTCTAGTTCCATACGGAAAGGTATAGTCTTGCTTTCTCTTATTATACCGCCTTTTTCTTTATTTTGCAACATTATTATTGATAAAAGCACTTCACCATCAATTATGATGGTACCCACACCGCATTGAACGGCAGTGATATGCGCGGTTGCTTTGTGTGAAAGCACTTCTTTTACCAAATAGTTTACTTCAAACTGTTCTTCAACAGGATAAGCGCCAACCCTTAAGCCTAAACCTTTTGAATAGGTTATTTCTTCGCTTTTAACGAACATATCTTCTCCACCGACAAGCGCGGGGGTTTGATTGCTTTTTTCAATCTCCGCCATAACCGAAAGGTATGCAACAAGCGAAAGTTTTATACCGTTTAAGTCGGCATCGGTTTTTTCCACACTTGCGGTTAAATATCCCCTGCAATCTTCGCCAATCTTATTGCTTTTGATAATGCCCTTAAACTCTGATCCGCACTCGGTCTTTTTGATCTCTCCGCTAACGGATAGATAACTTATAAAAAAGTTTATTCTTCCGCTATACTCTACCTTGCCGTCTAAAAAAACACCTTCATCGGTGGTTACAAAAGCGCTAACGCTTAAAATCTTTTTGATTTCTTCGCACGCAAGGTCGCTTCTAGTTTCCACTTTAATTTGCTCGATAACTTCTTCTTTTTGGTAATCGCCGTTTATCTTTTCATACACAGGTTCAAACGCCATAACCCCCTCCCTTTAAGCAAAACTTTTTATTACAATATATTGAAAGGGGAATATTTTTAGAACAAAAAAGCGCGAGATATACTCGCGCTAATTTATTCTATTGAACTATCTTGATAATGAAGTTTAACCCGCCCACACATATATTCCGAATAAGAATAAGAAGTTTTGCCCTTAAAGTGCTTATCTTTTGGCATAACGGTAAATAATGCTGGGTAAACCCCTTTTACCGTACCCATAAATTTAACAAACTTGTTTCTGCCTAAATTTAAGGTCACTTCAACAGGTTGCTCTTTAAGTTTATTTATTCTTTCTTTAACTTCGGTTATGGACTCCGTATTTTTTATCATACGGGGATTTTTGACAAGTTTTTTTCGTTTTATACCTAAAACTTAAATTTCCTCGTCTTCTTCCCCTTCTTCGTCTTCATCGCTTTCTTCAAAGTCAGCCTCATCGTAATCGGGGATATCAAAGTCGTCTTCTTCTTCCTCTTCTTCGATAATATCTTCTTCTTCGTCTTCGATGAATTCGCCTTCTTCTTTTGCAAGTTTATCTAAAGAAAGCATTTCTTCGTCTTCTTCTTCCTCTTCTTCATCTTGGTCAAGGTATTCCTTCCAAGATTCATCGTCAAGGTCTTCTCTGCTATCTTGATAATCCTTTTCTTCGGCACATTTTGCACACATCGCTTCACCAAGTTTTATATAATTGTGGTGGCAAACGGGGCAAAGTTCCAAACCTTCGGTTTCATCATCTTCATCAACCGCGAAAATGAGTTGCGGACCTTTTTTTAATTCCGCTTTACAAACGTCACAATATTCTTCGCCTTTTCTAATATAGTTAAGGTCACATCTGGGGCATTTAATCCAATCACCGGGCATATTTATCTCTCCATATATATCATATATATTTAAGGAACAGTCTTAAAGTGTTTACAAGTATATTATATAAACAAAAATTTGTAAACTATTTTTTTACAGTTTTTTAAAATTTTAATCAAAATATTCATCTATAAGAAATTTTAATACCCTTAGGCGCAAAAATTATTACTTTTTTTCAAAAATTATGGTATTATTTATATGCAGTTAAATTTTTTATTTAGCAAAAAACCTTTTTTAAGGAGTATATTATGAGTCGTTTGTTCGGCACAATTTCAAGGGGTGTTAGAGCACCCATTATCAAAAGTGGTGATGATATCGTTCAAATCGTTACCGATTCAGTTCTTGAAGCAAGCAAGGTTGAAGGCGTGAGTTTTCACGATAGAGACGTTGTTGCTATGACCGAAGCAATCGGTGCAAGGGCACAAGGCAACTATGCTTCTATTGATGATATCGCTACCGACGTGGCAAATAAACTCGGCGGTGAAGACATTGGCGTTATCTTCCCAATTCTTTCAAGAAACCGTTTTTCAGTTTGCCTTAAAGGTATTGCAAAGGGTGCAAAAAAGGTTACCCTTATGCTCTCTTACCCTTCTGATGAAGTTGGCAACCACTTAGTAAGTTACGATATGCTTGATGAAAAGGGCGTTAACCCTTATACCGACGTTCTTACCGAACAAAAATATCGCGAACTTTTCGGCTGTGCTAAACACACTTTCACTGGTGTTGATTACGTTGAATATTATAAAGAGTTGGTAACAAGCATGGGTGCTGAATGCGAAATTATTTTTGCAAATGATGTAAGAACAATTCTTAACTATACTGATTCAGTATTATGCTGTGATATCCACACAAGACATAGAAGCAAAAGATTATTAAATCAAAAAGGTGCTAAAGTAGTTTATGGCTTAGATGATATCTTAAATGAATCAATTAACGGTAGTGGTTATAATAAGGATTATGGTCTACTTGGTAGTAATAAAGCTACAGAAGACAAAATCAAACTATTCCCAAGAGATGGTCAAGCTATTGTTTTAGAAATTCAAAGACAAATGAAAGAAAAAACAGGCAAAACAATCGAAGTAATGGTTTATGGTGATGGCGCATTCAAAGACCCAGTTGGTAAAATTTGGGAATTAGCTGACCCAGTTGTTGCACCATTTTTTACAAGCGGATTACTTGGACAACCAAATGAAATTAAACTAAAATATTTAGCTGATAATGATTTTGCAAATCT
>JAZRIO010000015.1:0-107691 GCA_045645305.1 Christensenellaceae bacterium | reverse complement strand
ACCTTTTTCCGCAACAAGGCAAGTAGCGTTTGTATCTTTAACATATTCTGCCGTTACCGTTTCAGTTTCTTGATGAGTATTATCATTTGCGCAAATTCTAATTGCAGTACATTTATCGCCATTCCAAATATAAGAAGGCGTTCCATAATTATGATTTAACACAGAATTATCTTTAGTTCTTGTATCGGTTTCATCACAATTATCTCTATCGCAAGTTGCAGTTTCCGTGCCGTTTTCTTCACACTTTGCGTCGTCATTATAGATATAATCCTTAAAATCGTGGTCTAAAGCATCAATATAATCGTCAACATAACTATCTCCACAAGAGCAGGTATACGTCGTATATCCTTGTTCTGTACAAGTAGGTGCCATTACACTAGTAGTATAGCTATGCTCATGTCCACAAGCAGTTAAGCCCAATATTGAAAATATAATTAAAGTTAAAGTTAATAATATCATTGAAAGTTTTCTTTTCATAAATCTTCTCCTTTTTCGCAAAATAAAAAAGTGCGTCACTTCAAACGAAACAACGCACCCGTAAAAATGCACAATTCCGCTTGCTGCGACGCACTAAAATAATAGGTCTTGTGTAAAAGATTTATTATGTATAGCGAAAACAGTACACTTCTACCCGAAGTATACTTTTACACTTAACCTATTTAGTTCGTCGCACTTTTATTATAGCAACTTTTGAAAATAATAGCAAGATTTTTGAAGAATAACTTGAATTTTACATTACGGGAAAAAACTAATGGTTAGATTTTGATATAGAGAAAAATAATATCCGTTGTAAAAAATTGACCGTTAAGAATTGTTCTTAACGGTCAGTTATTATATTTTATAAATCTATATTGTCTATTTTAACGTCGATAAAAATTGTTTCAAAAGAAAAGCGCAAAAGTAAGGGAAGGTATAGAATTTTCCGTTATAACCTACGTTGCCATTACATAGTTTTACACCGAATTTTATATCTACATACTTGTCGCTATCAATCAACGTTGCAAGGGATTTGCTTGACCCATTAGTTGCTTTAACTTCTACAGGAACTAAACTATGTTGCGTTCTAACAAAAAAATCTTCTTCTAGCGTTGAATCTTCTCTTTTGTAATAATAAAGAGCATATCCACTTTTAACGAGAGCGTCACCGACAATATTTTCATACAACGCACCCTTATATACGCCAAGATTTTTGTTTACTCGTAAATCTTCTTGCGATTCTTCATCAAGACTGGCTACGAGCAAACCACTATCTCTATAATATATTTTATATTTGTCGGGCGAAGTATTTCCTTTTAATGGTAACTCTGGAAAGTTAAGACAATTACAAATGTTTATAATTCCTGCATCGTCTAACCATTCTATACAACCTCTATAATCAGAAAATCTTGCTCCTTTTGCGACCTTTGTTATTTGGAACTTTTTATTCTCTTTGGCAAGTTGATTTGCAAGTTGCCTATAAACGTTCAATATTCTCGTTTGGTCTAAACCTATAGCATATTTTCTAATATCTTCTTCATAGTCTATAAGCAATTGTTTTTGAATTTCTAACGCTTCGCCAAAAGTTCCATTTTCTATATAGCTTTTAACAACTGCAGGCATACCACCCAATATTGAAAAATCTAAAAATAAATCGTTAAGCAGTTTCATTTCTAATTCACTAAAAGGTGTTAAAGATTGCATATGTTGTAAAATGTTTTGTATAAAATCACTATCATAGCCCTTTGCCCATAAAAATTCTTCAAAGTCTAAAGAACTCATTTCATAATCAGTTTTATATCCGACACTATTACTTTCTATATTTTTATAGTTTATTCCTAAAAGAGAACCACTACAAATAACATCGTATTTTTTATCAATACAAAAGAATTTAAGCGACGTTGCTATTTCAGGATAAGTTTGCAATTCGTCAAATATTATTAACGTTTCATTAGGAATAAACTTTTTAGATGGGTCTATCCTTGATATGTTTTTGATTATATCTGCAACATTATAACTATCTTCAATAATTAATTTATATTTAGGCTCTTCAACGAAATTTACATAAATAATGTTTGAATAATTATTTTTAGCAAACTGTTTAATAGATTCTGTTTTACCTATTTGCCTGCAACCTTTTATGATAAGAGGTTTTTTATTTTCATTATTTTTCCAATCTAATAAAAAGTCATCAATTTTTCTTTTAAGATACATATTTTACCTCCAAAAACACTGATAGTATATCATATATTTTACTATTTTGCAATATTTCAAGCCACATTTATATATATATTTACAAAAAAATGAGCGACTTTATTTTATATTGCGACAAAATTTTTAGTTTATCATTACTAAAACACACTTAAAAATCTTAAATGAAAGTTAGGCGTGCGCTTGGATATATACAAGTGGGGTCGCCTCGCTCCGCCAATCCAAGCGCACGCCAAAACCAAACAACACGTAAAAAGTAAAATAAAGCACCGACGAAAGGCGAAGTTGCGCACTGAACCGTTGGCGCAATCTTTCGCCTTTTTTCGTCGGCGGCATGCTTTTATTTTAACACTTTTTTCTTCGTTAGTTGCTTTTTGGCATTTGCGCTAATACCTCTGGCGTATTTTGCCCCATATAGCAACCCTCATCCCAACAGCCAAACTCATCAGAAAGTATTATTTTCCGTTCTTCTTCATCTAAATAGCAGATTATATCTTCATCCATAATATCCGAGATTATATACTGTGGTAAACCACGAGAGTAAACAAGTTTTTCGCCTGTTTTTTCTATGTATTTAACCATATACATAATAGTTTCATCTATTAAGAATTTATGCTCTATGGCTTCAAAGTCAGCTCTGCCGAACTTAGCTCCAAAGAAAGTGTTTTGAAAAGTTATTTGCATTTTATTATGCCTTGTATCAAAATCTTTCTTTTCCTCAAGTTCGCCGACCATTTCAGGTATATACATAATAGCGTGATAATGTAGCCTATTTGTATCTGCGCCACGTTCCCATACGCCTATATATTTCCATTTCTTACGAGAACAAAAGCGTTGTAAACATTGCATTAAACGTTTTCTAAAACTTTCTTCGGTATGTTTTTTATCATCATAAGTGAAAGTGCAAAAATAGTTCCATTCTTGCAAACGTACTTTCTTGAATAATCGCATACGTCTTACAACGAAATTTCTATACATTCTATCGCAATTTTTACTAACGTATTCTTTTGCTTCATCTTCCGTTTCAAAGTAAGGGAGCATATCTAGTATAATCTGCCTTTTACGTTCCCAATGCTTAAGAGAATAATACTTTTTATACAACCTTTCAAACAACTCTTTACGGGTTGTTTTTATTTGTCTTTCTGGCTTTAAAATGTCGCTTTTTTGACTTAAACCTGTGCCGATAGGTTCTTGTCTTTCTTCTATAGCTTCTGTGTTATTAAGCACGTTTCCCACCGTTATATCAGTGGCTTTTGTATCTTCTGATACGAGTGATATAGTGTCTTCTATTAAGATGATTGCCTCTTCATTTGCTTTCACCCTTACACTTTTTTTAGGGGATGGATAAGCACCTTTTCTTATGGCTATGTAGTGGCTACCATCATTGTAAATTTTTGCCGATTGTTCTGGCATTATTCTTTTACCTCCTAAAATAATGTTTTGTTTTACCAACCTCATTATTTCATCCAAGAGAGCATAAAGAATATACAAAACTTTTTATTTATATTTTTTGTTGTTATATTTATTTTTATTTGCGCATACGATATGGCTTTTTTATTCGCTACTTTCCTTACGTCTATATGCGCCTGCCAATCCAATTACATTACATTTACATTCCTTTTCAAACAACACACCAATTTCAATTCCTTAATCTTTTTTCTTGTCTTTGTAAAATTCTTTTACACGCATCAACAAGGACGAAATAAGAAGGTCATACTTTTCTTTGGGCATTGCTTCCTTGATAAATGGAACTTTATCACTAGGAACGTCATACCACAAAGATTCTTTCTGAACCTTGTTATTCGTCAAGATTTATTTCACCTCCTCGTTATTAAATTTTTCGTAAAACAACTAATCATTTAACACTTCTTTTGAATAAACTCGCATAAGGATTTATTCAATTTTTTAATATAGGTAGTCGAACAAGACCAATCTTCTGCAACTACTTCTTGACTATTATTATTAAAATATAAACAACAGTAAAGATAATATAATTGTATAGGAGCATTACAGACAGCCTCGTTATATTGTTTTACTATATTGACTATAAAGTTTTCGCCGACACTTTCCGAAAACCTTTCAATATCTTTTTGATTTGCATAATAAAAACGTATTTGTTTTAAATCTTTTCTTATTTCATTTAAGCTTTTCATTAGTTATTAACTCTTTAACAAAATATCCTCCTTGATTAAGAGTATAACAAAATAAATATGACATACCTATGTCAACATTATTATTTTATAATAAAAATATTAAATGAGATATTTTGTCTTTCGTTCTTAGGGGGTATCAGAAAAAGTCTTGTCGTCAAGGGTAAAAATTATTGCTTAAAACTTTAATGGTTAAATATATAAATGCAATATTTTTTACTTTTTCCTTGACTACTGCGCCTTTTCCCGATTTTCTCTTTTTTCTGTCGAAAGACAAAATAATTTATTTACTTGGAGGTAAAACCAATGAAAACTGCTGTTATATACGCTAGATATTCTAGTAGCAACCAAACAGAACAATCTATTGAAGGTCAAATCCACGTTTGCGAAGATTATGCTAAAAGAAATAATATCGTTATAGTTGACTCTTACATTGATAGAGCTATTAGTGGCACTACTGATGAAAGAGAATCTTTTCAACGTATGCTTAAAGATAGTAATAACCGAAAATGGGATTATGTTTTAGTGTATAAGCTTGATAGGTTTGCTCGTAATCAATATGAATCAGTAATACATAAGCACCACTTAAAAAATAACGGTGTTAAGCTACTATCTGCTATGGAAAATATTTCAGATACACCCGAGGGAATGCTTTTAGAATCTTTCCTTGAGGGTATGAACCAATACTTTTCTGAAGAGCTTGCACAAAAAGTTAATAGAGGCTTACACGAATCTAGAATGAAAGGTCATTGTATCGGTTCTGTGCCTTTCGGATATATTAAGGAAAACAAAAAACTTAAAATTAATGAAGAAGAGGCGTTTATAATACAAAGAATATATACTGAATACGCTAACGGAAAACCTATTTTACAAATCTCTAAAGATTTTGAAAAACAAAATATTACCAAGAACGGACAAAAATTTCTTCCTCAAACAATTAGAAAAATGTTGCAACGTGATATTTATACGGGTATTCTTAATAAACACGGCAAAGCATATGACAAAATTTATCCACAAATTATATCACCAGAATTATTTGCAGAAGTTCAAGTTCGTATGGATAAAACAAGGTATGGCTGTCGCAAAGATAATCACGAAATTTTTAAGATTAAAGATAAAATCTTCTGTGGTGTTTGTGGCAAAAAAATGTATCCTTGTTCAACACGTTCACACAATGGCAATCCTTTAAGATATTACACTTGCATAAATACTAGGAAAAACAACTGCGCTAACAAAAGGGTGCACAAGGGCTTTATAGAGAAATGTATTGAAAAATCTATAGTTGGATATTTTAACGTAAAAGAAAACCTTAATTCTTTAGTAAACGACGTTTATACTGCGTATATAAAGTCTGTTGATAATGATAATTCTTTAGCGAATTTAAGAAAAGATTTAAAAAGGGTTAATAAAAGCATAGAAAATATAATGTCTGCTATTGAAAAAGGTGTTGTGACAACCACTACTAAGTCAAGGCTAGAAGAATTAGAAACAAAACAGATTGCTTTGCATGAAAAAATTATAATTGAAGAGGCAAAAGAAAAATATATCTTCACTAAGGAAGATATACTTAAATACTTTGAATATTGTACTAAATGTGACGTTATTGATTTTGATAGTTTTGTTAAGTTCGTTAACGTCTTTAAGGATAAAATAGAGATAGGTCTTAATTTAATGGTTAGCAACAATGATGAACCTGTAAAAATATATCTTACTACCGAGCATTATTCTATAGAAAGAATGTATAGAGGTGGTCATATTAGAAAAACTACTTACGCTTACGATATATATTTAGTAATATGAAAAGAGCATAACCTCAATTTTACTTGAAATTATGCTCTATTCTTTCTAATTAATTCGCAAGTTTCTAACGTGTTAGCCCTTTGTCCGCCTTTTTTATTTTTTTATTGGTAAAAGCATTCTAGTTTGCTTTCTATATTTTGCATAGCCTTCTTTTTCCGCTTGGCGATTTTCCGCCATTGGAATACTGATAAACAAGAACATTAAAGTGTTTAATAGTGCACCGCCACACAAAAACCATAGCGAAGTGTTTACACTAAACAACATTCCTGCTATTCCCCACCACATTAAAATTTCGCCCAAGTAGTTGGGGTGACGAGAATTTTTCCAAAGCCCTACCCTAATAAAAATTGTCGGGCGGATTTTTCTAAACTTTTGCATTTCAATATCGGAAAGGGTTTGCAAGCAAACGGCAATGATACTTAACGCAAAAAATATCACACTAAACGCGTTTAATTGATATTGATTAATGATTATGTTTATTATAGGCAAAGCGCACAAATAAACAACTATGGTTGGGAAAAGGTGTATGCCTAAAAAGTTAACGACCGGATAAAGTTTGCCTGTTTTCTTTTTGAGCATAGTGTATCGCCAGTCTTGGTGATTTAATCCCTTAAAGGTGTATGCCCAATTTGCCGTTAACCTCACTCCCCACAAGCACACTGCAATAATCATAAGTAGCGCAAGCGGTGTTATGGTGTTTGTGAATGCAAATAAGAGCGCGATAACTATGGGTTGAACGCTCCAATAGGGGTCGTAAACGGAGGCGTTTTTCACGATTAAACTAAACGCAAAAGTGAGCACGGTTGCAACAATATCTGCAATCAAAACCTTAATATACACCGATTCTAACGGAAGAATTTTATAGGTTATAACCGCCACCGCCATCGCAAGAAGATACACTAAAAATATGAATATATAACTTAAAGTTCTACTGTTTTTCATTTGTACTTTTCCCTTATAAATTTAGCAATTTTTTAGCATTGTTATATAAAATATTTTGTTTGTCTTTTTTACTGATAAGGTCATCTAAAACCACACCGCCAACAAACATTGCTGGGTTACAAGTTGGAAAGTCCGAACCAAATAAAATTCGTTCACTGCCAACTTCTTTTATCGCGTTGGCGAGCATAGCGTTTCTAAAAATACCTGTACCCGAAATATCAAGATAATAGTTATCAAACTTTTTCATTCTCTCGATATGTCTTTCAACAAAGTCAGTTTCCCCTGGGTGTGCACCCACAAAAATCACATCTTTATGTTTTTCTATTAATCGGTCTATTGCTTGGTGTTGATCTTCCCCACTAACCGTTGAGTGAAAACTAAAAACCATACCGCTTGCCGATGCAAAAATCTCATCAAAGCCTTCATCGGTATACGCACAGTTAAGGTATGACGGAACAAGTTCACCAATCAGCCTTTCGCCACTCTTTTTTAGGTCGTTAATTAGGTTTATAGACTCTTTTATGAACTTGGGGTGTATTATGTAACCAGCAACATAAAAGTCGCCCAAAAGGTCTTTTAAACGCCTTGCCGTATCGTTTATGCGCTCAATGTCGTTATAACTTTCAACTTTTACAGTTGTGTCTATAACTGAACCGCAAATCTTTTCAATACCAAGGTCTTGAAGTTGCTTTTTGTACTCCAATGGCGAAAAGGTAAAATCCTTTTTATACCTGCAAATGTTTGTGTCCAAACTTAAATATGGATGGGTGTGAAAGTCAATAATTTTATACTTCATAAATCTATTTTTTATCCAAAAAATCTTTTAAGTAAATGTATACGCCAGCAGACCAACCAAGCATCTCGGGTGTTCCGTATTCGCTAACCGCGTCAGTTCCGCCCGTTACGGCATTATACTTTTCGTAAATTCTACCCGTTTTTTCAAAGTTTTTTTCAACTATTTCTACATACTTTTTAGCAACGCGGAGTGCTTCCGCCTTAAAGCCATAATTGATGAGCGATTTCACTGTAATATACTGCAAGGGTGCCCACGAGTTTTTGTATCCCCATTGATAATCGTGTTCGGTTTTTATGGTTGATGATAAACCAAAATCTTCTTCTAACATATTAAGAAGTTTTATCGCCCCTTCTTTTCTATCTTCGGGTGCAATGCCAACAAAATATGGGTAAAACCCAGAAACACTGTAAACTTTTGAAAGTTCGCCCGTTTTATAGTTATAATCGGTGTAAACACCTATCTTTTCATCATAGAAAAGTTGGTTTATTTTGTCTTTTCTTGTGTTTGCCCTATCTTCCCACTCTTTTGCTTCAACTTCTTCGCCAACAATGGTTAACGCATCGGCAATATATTTTTCTAAAAAGTATATTTCACAGTTTAAGTCAAGCGGATTATAGTCGGCACAATAGCCGTAAAATCTTGGTGTAAAGTCCCAACCGCACTCGGCTTCAGCAAAATAGTGCTGGCCAACTTCTTCATCCGCCCTATTTTCATCTATGCAAACGCGCTTTTTGATGTATTGAGCAAAAGACACACATTGCTCTTTAGAATAATCACCAAAATTGCGATTAAGTCCGTTAGAAGTTCCGCGCTTTTCCATCCAAAACTTATGCTCTTTCTTTAGTGCGGGCAAAATTTCTTTAAGCCACTTTTTATCCCCCGTAGCATCAAATATATCTTTCACCATAAAAGCAAAGTATGGCGGTTGACTTCTACCCAAAAAACAACGGGCAGAAGCGTTTGGCATATATCCAAATCTATTTATAAAATAGGCAATGTTGTCACAGTTGTTTTTTGCAAGGCAAAGCCTATCCATTTTTAACAAACCCAAGTTTATAAAATAAGTATCGTGATAGAAAAAATCGTTAAAATGCCCACCAACAGCGCACGGACAAGTGGCAGGATAAGGAAAGCCTATTTTATCGCCGATATCATCTTTTCTCTCAATAACCGATTTGTCAAAATTTTTAAGAATATATTCTTTAACAGTCATATCTATGCCCCTAAAAGTCTTGCTTTATTATGTTATCACATAATAAACCTAAAATCAATCAATATAGCAAAAAAAGGCTTAGCAAATGCTAAACCTTTTTAATTTGATTTGATAATTATATACATCTTTATATTTATTTTGTAAATTTATTTAATGCAACATTAAATAAATTTACAAAATAACAAAATAATGCTATAATAAAGTTACCAAATAGATTTAATTTTATACCATAGGGGCAAGTACTGATTTGCCAACTGCTGGGGTTTGTGTTTTGCGATTACTTTAGTAGTCGCACTATTTGTTTAAAGGAGATTCCTAATGAAAAAACTTTTCACAATTGTTTTATCAATTATTTGCATAACGTGTTTTAACTTGTTTATTCCTGGTTGCAGTAACAATGATAATGATTCAAATAATGACAACCAAATTCTTAATATTTATAACACTTACGTTGCTTACGCAAATGAAAATGGAGAAACTCCCCTTTCTTACGAAGATTGGCTTGAAAGCATTAAAGGAGAAAAGGGCGATAAAGGCGACCCTGGACAAGATGCTGTTTCCCCCACTATTGAAATTAGTGATGACGGATACTGGGTAATTAACGGCACAAAAACTGATATTCTTGCCAAAGGTGAACAAGGTGCCCAAGGAGAACAAGGTATTCAAGGTGAGCAGGGCGTTCAGGGCGATAAAGGCGACACGGGTCTTCGCGGCGAAGATGGCAAAGATGCAAGTGGATTCTTCTCTCAATACGTTGATGTAAGAGATTTCGGTGCTCAAGGCGATGGTGTTAATGACGATACGGCTGCTATTCGCGCCGCTCGTGATGAGGCTCATCAAAAAGGTAAAATTTTATACTTTTCTGAGGGAACGTATTTGCTTAGTGGCTCTATCCAGTTATATAGCAATATGCACCTTATCGGCAACAATGCAACTTTAATTAAAAAGGCTGCTATAACACAACTTATTACTACTGACGTTGATGAGGGTGATACCGTTATTTCAGTTGAAGATGCTAAACAGTATACAGTTGGTGAAGATTGTTATGTTGGATTACCCGGCACTTCGAGTTATGCTGACACTTCAGCAAAAATTACCGCTATCGATACTGTAAATAATACTGTTACTATTGACAGTTATAATCGCCACAATAAAGAAGGCGCGGCAAGAGCGGTAAGCGTAAGTAAAGGTGGTGTTTTCTCTAACACTTTTTCAATGCTTTGCACGTTTAGGGGCGATGATCCCGGTAGCGACATTATTATAGAAGGTATTACCTTAGATGCTAATGGACAGCCTGATGAGCCTTCTTCTTACCAACTTTCGGCTATACACATTGACCCTAATGGTTATAATATCATAATCAAAAATTGCAACGTAAAGCGTGGCAATGCCGATGCTATTTCAGTTCAATCAAACGGCAACGTTATAATTGAGGATTGCATTATTGAGTCCGCAAAACAAAATGGAATTCACGTTGGTTTTACTGTTGATTCTATTTCTATAACGAATAACCAAATTTATAATTGTTATAATGGTTTTTACGATTGCTATCAAGTAAAGAGTTTATCCATTGTTGGCAACACGTTCACAAATTGTGAATTCGGTTGTAACGGCTTTGATGATGAAAGTAGCGGCACAGTTATTTCGGGTAATAATTTTATAGGCTGTAGATTCGGTGTTAAAACTGGTGCAGTTGCTGGTATGACCATAACTGGTAATTCATTTACTGGAACAAAAGCTTCTCAAATGGGAATTTATGTTTATAAGAGTGGTATGGCTACAATAACGGGCAACACTTTCAACTCTTTAGGATATGCAATATATATCAAAGCAGGCACAGGCGTGGTTTTCAACTCAAACGTAATTCGCAATTGTACAAATCCTATTTTAGTCGATGGAAATGCTAATGAAAATATAATTAAAACCACACTTTGCACTTTTTCGAATAATATGATTTATTGCACCAATGCAGGTACCAATGCAAGCATTATAATTAAATTTGGCGATAGCCTTATTATTAAAGATAATATTCTATACGGAAATAACGCTAAAATTGGAATTATTAATGAAGAAACTTCAAATATTGTTATTGACGGAAATCTCATAACAAATTTAACTTAAAGATAATCCATAAAAACAAAAAAGGTTTAGCAAAATGCTAAACCTTTTTAATTTGTCATTGTCTTATTTTGCAAAAGTAAACGGTATCTATTCCCTCGCCCCTGTCGTTTGGTTTTCTTATAAACTCAACAAAATCAAACTTTGAAAGAATTTTTATATGTGGAATATTTGTAGACCAAGTTCTTGTGAATATATTGCTTTCGGGATATAAACTGTTAAACAAATAATCGTACATATAAAAAGTAAGTTTCTTTCCCCTTGCTTCCGGCTTTAACACCAAAGTGGATAAATATATATTTGGCAAGGAGTTTTCTTTTATTTCATTAGAAATATAATCGACCTTAAAAGACACGAATCCCAAAATTCCCGTTCCATCAAAAGCGCCCAAAATTTGTTGCTTATTCATCTCGCCATAATAACTTAAAAGACCTTGTTCGCTACTTTTTTGCTTAGTTAAATCACTTTGAGTTGTTGAACTTCTTGCAGATAACGGTGGAATAAAATCTTTATCCGATTGCTTTAACATTTCAATTATATCTTGCTTATATTCAACTTTCTGTTCATTAGATAAAATTTTAAATTCCATTACAATTACTCCGTTAAATAGCCTTTATCGTAAGTTTGTTTGAATTATATCACAATACTCACAAAAAAACAAATTAAAAAGTAAAATCCCCAACTAATTTATTTAAAAACAAAGAACACATCATAGTAATTTTACTTAAAATGATGTGTTCTTTTTTTATTGATATAACTATTTATTAAATTTCTTTTATCTTGGCTGAACCGCGAAGTTTTAATGTCTCTAATACAAACTGAATTTTAAAACACTGAAGGCTGACAAATGTCAGCCTTTTTTCGTTATTCACTAAAATTCCATTCAATTTGCCATACTACTGACGGTGGATTTTCTTGCGCACGAGCATAGAAAACCGTCAAAATATTGCCATTTTTAAGAAGCAATGAAGACGGATAAGCCAAATCTGGGGAAAAATTATTTTCGTATAAATGATAACCAGTATCCCAAGTTTCCCCCTTGTCTTTAGAAAACATTACCTTTAAGCAGTAAGGTTTAGTAGAGCGGTATCCATAAGTTGCAACAAGTGTTCCATCAGGCATTTCCAAAATATATGATGGCGCACCGCCGTAATTAGGAAGAATTTGTTTGGGTTCTGTCCAAGTTCTTCCATCATCAAAACTTACCACTTGATAAATGTTAAAGCGTTTGCTGTTTCTAATATGAGCGATTATTCTTCCATCACGAAGTTGCCTTGTACCTATCTCACAAAGACCAACTTCTTCACCATCATAAGAAAAATCAGGAATAACACCTATTTTTTCCATCGTGCCGTCGTGCGGATTAATGTAATATGCTGCCGCTGAAAAATTTTCATTTTTTTGGTCGGGATAATGATAATTACCTACCCATAAAATCTTTCCGTTTTGAAGTTCAATAGGTCCGTGTGGAGAGGTTACTGGACTTTTATATGGTGCGCCGAAAGTTCTGCCGTTATCAAAACTTACTCTAAACCAAGAACCGATTGCCGCCTTTTCTTCTTCATCGGTAATAGTATTCATATAGCCTTGCATATATGCTTGAATCTTCTCATCATCAACGTCTTTATGGGTTGCAGACCATTCTTTCATTGATGAGTTTGGAACGTTAAACGTAGTTAAAATTAGTCCAGATTCGCCAAACGGACAAAGCCCAACGTCTCTATCGTCTAAAACCGTATCCAATATTGGTGTGGGGAAAGAATATGTTTCACCTTCGTCTTGGCTTATCGATAAGCATGCCTTTCCAAATGGGTCAAGGTGTCCAAGTCTAAAACCAGAAGAGCCAACTGCAATGTCACCATTCTTTAATCTAACACCCGTGGGCCAACCAAAATAATTGTTTCTACTTCTGGGATTTTCAACTATAACTCTTGCAGATTTCACAACGTTAATTTTCATATTTACCTCCATATAAATACGTGTTCAAAAGTAGTTAATTTATTAGTAACAATTATAACATTGTTTCAATGCTTTGTCAATATTTTAATTGCAATAAAAGACTGTTTTTTAAAATTAAGGTCATTTTAATTTTGACACATTTTCAGTTAAGTTTGTATATGAGTTTTATCAACCTTTGCCTTAATCTTTCCATAAAAATTAAAAAACCTTAAAATAGACACGTCATAGGTAAAACTCCTAAAATAACGTGTCTAAATTTTTGTTTGTTGATTTTTTGTTTTTAATTAGTTTTTGCTTGTTATTTTCAACTTATTAAAATCCAAAAATCGTTATTAAATTACTAATTATTTATTTAATGCTTCTTGAACAGGGGCTGCGCATGCAACGGTCATACCAACCCCTGAAATCTCATATTCAGTATGCTTGTCCTTGAAAATATTAAAAATGTAGCAAAAATTTATATCACTTTTATACTTTTATTTCAACAAAATCACAAAAAAGCACACCTCAAAAAACTGCGGTGTGCTTGGGGTTGTTTAGTTATTAAAAACTATTTATTGAGTTCGTTTAGATTTTATAATGCTCTAATCGACTCAACGGGCTTTTTCTTTGCTGCTCGTCTTACCGGCAAGAAGGTAGCAAGAATTGTAGTAAGTAGCGCACCTACAATAATAACTACAACTGAAAGTGTGCCAAAATTAAATACCGATGCACCAATAGTTGGTGTAATCTGCCTGTTTAGAATATGACAAAGCGCATAACTAACACCACAAGAAACTGTCATACAAATTAGCGTAATAAATAAAGATTCGGCAAAGAAAATTTTGAAAACGTCTGCACCTCTTGCGCCAAGTGCACGAAGAATACCAATTTCACGTTTTTTATTAGAAATTGAAACGGTAATAAAGTTTGATAGTAATAATGCGGCAAAGGCAGCAATTACTAAACCACCGCAAATGATTAGCGTTGAAAAACCTAAAACGATTTCATCAGCAGTTTCTAATCCATTTAAGTAAAAACTAGCTATAATATAGTCGGAATCATTTTCATCATATTCCCTATTTTTATATATAGAAAGTAGTTTGGTTGCAAGTTCTTCAGAACCATCATACTCAACAAATATATTTTGGTAAGGATGCATTCGGTCAATTACAAAATTCGTACGATACTCATAATGGTATGCCGTTGTATACTTTTGAACATTCCACAAACTGTTATATGCTGAATCTGATAAGTAAAATTCCGTTCCCCAGTAGTTGTTTGACATTTTTTTGTATCCTACAACTGTAAAAATTTTCTTTGTTTCATTAAGAATTTCCGAAACAGAATCATTATTTCTTGCAGCAAGACAAATATTAAAACTTGATGGATTAAAGACCTCGCAAATTTTATTGAACATTTGTGTCATTTCTTCTTTCGTATAATCAACGGTTTCGTCCTTGCCATCTGATTCATACTTGTAACCTCTTTTAATGTCTTCGTAGATTTTTATATACTCATTATAAGCATCTTCACCTATTTCATCTTTTATCTCGTACATTGCTTGATAAAAAGAATTTTCAATAAGTACTACGTATTCCTTAAAAGAAATGATAACTTCGTTATCTGAAAGAGTGGTTTTGCCATTTAAATATACGATATCACTTGTTTGGACATCAGAAATATTTACATAACTTTCATTTGGGTTTACTATAGAGTAGTTATTTGGGTTTGTTTCCCCATCTGGTAGTAAACAATAACCACACTTTGCATCATTATTAAGCGACTCCCCTAACCAATACGTCTTTTCTTCAATAAGTTTCAAAAATTCGTTTTTTGAAAAGAATATAAGTTGATGTGTTCCGTCTCTCAAATACTCGCTAAATTCATGTTCAAAGTCTGCCTCAACCGTTCCTTTTTCTTTTAAAACGTCGTATTCTGAACTAATTTCGCCACTCTCAAAAACACCTACGATAGAAATAGCAATATCTCTTAATTTTATTTTTCTTCCTATAAGCACGTTGTACAAGTCTGCACCCGTTTGATTTTCATTGACAACAACCCTATTACCATCTACGTCTAAAACACAGCCGTTTATCATACAATCGGCAATATAAGATGAAATCATAATTTCGCCATCCGTTTGTGGTGCACGCCCGAAGATTATGTTAACGCCTGTTTGGTCATCGTAACAACCTGCATATAGCACTCTGTCACTATAATACCTATTTCTAACAGTAAGAGTATATGAACTTTCCCAAAGCGTTGCACCAATAGCCCCTTGGTCATATTCCGCTCTCACTTCTGCCAACTTTTCTTCAGAAATCGGGCCTATAAAAGAGCGATAATCTGTATCACTCAATTCTCCGTAACGATACTCAAGAGCCTCATATCCAACTTTATTCTCTATGCTAATATATTTAGGCTTAATGTCTTCTAACGTTTGAATAAACGCCTTGTCACTTGTATAAAACATCATAGTTGAAACAAGCCCAAACATAGTAAATGCAATTATGCAAAGCAAAATGGTAAAAACAAGCCTTGCAGGTTTTGTTTTTAGACTTGCCACACCCATTTTTGTTGCATGTCTTAATGGCATTTTTGATTTAATAAACCGATTTTCTTCTTTAGAATATGCTTTTTTCGGAATTAAATCTTCGTTTGTGGATGAAAAAACTTCTTTTTCAATACTTTCGCAGTTATCCGTTTTTTGAATACATGTTCTTGTAACGTCAGAAATAATTTTTCCGTCTTTTAATTCAATAATTCTATCGCCGTACTGCTCTGCAAACTCTCTATCGTGTGAAACAACCAAAACAAGTTTTTCTTTAGATAGTTTTTTAAGCGTTTCAAACACTTGCGTCCCCGTTTCAGAGTCAAGCGCACCCGTCGGTTCGTCCGCCATAATAATTTCAGGGGACTTGATAAGCGCTCTTGCAATAGCAAGCCTTTGCTTTTGTCCACCAGATAGAGTATTAGCCTTACGTTTTGCAAGGCCGTTAAGTTCAACCTGTTCAAGTAAGACGTTTATAGCCGTTTGGTCTTTTGGCTTACCTTGAAGTTCAAGAGCAAGAGAGATATTGTCTTCAACGGAAAAACCCTCAAGAATATTGTATTCTTGAAAGATAAATCCTACGTAAGTATTACGATAACTGTCAAAATCTCCTTGCGTAAATTCTTTGCTACTTCTTCCCTTAACAATTACTTCGCCACTTGTCGGTGAGTCAAGACCACCACACACGTTAAGTAAGGTGGACTTACCACTACCACTTTTACCAAGCAAAAACACCATACCCTTTTCAGGAAAACGAATAGAAACGTTATCTAGTGCCTTAACCTCTGCACCACGCTTGGCTTTATAAATTTTACTTAAATTTATAACCTCTAGCATTTTATTCTCCTTATCTTAATATTAACTGTGTAAAAAGTATAGCATAAAATGTCTATAAAGTCAATGTCCTTTAAAATAAGGCAAAAATCTTAACTTTTTACACAAAAAAAGAACACTTAACTTTAAGTGTTCTTTTGGTTTTAAATAGTAACTATTTATTTAATGCTTCTTGAACTGCAACTGCGCATGCAACGGTCATACCAACCATCGGGTTGTTACCAGCACCGATTAAGCCCATCATTTCTACGTGAGCGGGAACTGAACTTGAACCTGCGAATTGTGCATCACTATGCATTCTACCCATAGTATCGGTCATGCCGTAAGAAGCGGGACCTGCAGCCATGTTGTCGGGGTGCAAGGTTCTACCTGTACCACCACCTGATGCAACTGAGAAGTAACTCTTGCCGTTTTCAATAGCCCATTTCTTGTAAGTTCCAGCAACGGGGTGTTGGAATCTGGTGGGGTTGGTTGAGTTACCGGTGATAGAAACACCAACATTTTCAAGAATCATGATAGCAACGCCTTCGGGTACGCTATCTGAACCGTAGCACTTAACGTTTGCTCTTGCACCCTTAGAGAAGGGTTTTTCTTCCAACACGTCAACTTGTTCGGTTGCGGGGTTGAACTTGGTTTCAACATAGGTAAAGCCGTTAATTCTTGAAATGATATAAGCAGCGTCCTTGCCAAGACCGTTAAGGATAACTCTTAAGGGTTTAACACGAACTTTGTTTGCGTTCAATGCGATTTTTATTGCGCCTTCTGCTGCAGCGAAAGATTCGTGACCTGCAAGGAAGCAGAAGCATTCGGTTTCTTCAGAAAGAAGCATTTTACCTAAGTTTCCGTGACCTAAACCTACCTTTCTGTTTTCAGCTACTGAGCCGGGAATACAGAAAGATTGAAGACCAACACCGATATTTGCAGCAGCGGTAGCAGCACTCTTGTCGCCAGACTTTACAGCAGCCTTTAATGCGATAGCAGAGCCTACAACGTATGCCCATTTTGCGTTTTCGAAGCAGATGGGTTGAGTTTCTTGTGTGATAGTATAGGGATCAATGCCGTATTTATCACAGATTTCTTTACATTCGTCAATAGAGTTGATGCCATATTCTTTCAAAGTTGCAAGAATTTTGGCTTCACGTCTTTCATAACCTTCGAACTGTGCCATAATATTGCTCCCTCCTATTATTCCTTACGCGGGTCAATATACTTAACCGCGCCGTCTTCTGCCTTAAAGCGTCCGTAAGTGCCTTTAGCCTTTTCGTATGCTTCGTTGGGTTCCATACCCTTCTTAATAAAGTCGGTCATTTTGCCGAGTGAAACGAATTCATAACCGATAACTTCATTATTTTCATCAAGAGCCATTCTTGTGCAGTAACCTTCGGTCATTTCAAGGTATCTAACACCCTTTGCTTTGGTGCCGTACATAGTACCAACCATTGAACGTTCACCTTTACCAAGGTCTTCCATACCTGCGCCGATAACCAATCCGTCTTCAGAGAAAGCAGATTGTGAACGACCGTATACGATTTGAAGGAAAAGTTCCCTCATAGCCGTATTGATAGCATCGCAAACGAGGTCGGTATTGAGTGCTTCGAGAAGGGTTTTGCCGGGAAGAATTTCTGCTGCCATTGCTGCAGAGTGAGTCATACCAGAGCAACCGATAGTTTCTACGAGCGCTTCTTCAATGATACCGTTTTTAACATTGAGCGAAAGTTTACAAGCACCTTGTTGGGGTGCGCACCAGCCTACACCGTGCGTATATGCGGAAATATCTTTGATTTCCTTTGCTTCTACCCATCTACCTTCTTCGGGGATGGGAGCAGGGCCGTGTTTAGGTCCTTTGCAAACGCAGGTCATTTCTTTAACTTCAGTTGAATACTGCATAAATCTATGCCTCCAAATTTGTTTTTATATTTTTTTGTTTAGTATACCACAAAATCGCGGTTTTTGACAAATATTTTACTTATATTTTTAATCTTTTATATATAATTTTATATATTTGTCTTCTTTTCTTTTTCTCTTTTATAGAAAAATAGGTATTGCTGATAATATCCCGCCATTTCCTTAAATCTATCGGTAAACCACTCGGCTATCTTTTCCCTATTTTTAATCGTTCCATTAAACTCGTCTATATATACTTTTTCTATCCAAGTATCCACGGGAAAAGCATCGGTTTTTCTAAACCCGAAAAGGCTAACGCAATCGGCAACCTTTCTACCCACCCCATAAATTGAAACAAGTGCTTTGTTTAAGTCCTTGGTGGATAACTCTCTCATTTTTTCAAGATTAAACCCATCTTCAATTTGAACTGCTAAACGGCGGATATATTCTGCACGATAGCCAAGCCCCAAACTCTTAAAAAAGTCTTGAGTTTTGCTTGCAAGCGCGCTTGTTTGTGGGAAAGAATAGTATTCTTCGCCACAAAAGCACTTTTTCTCGCCAAGGGATAAACAAAGTTTTTCTATAATGCCCTTAATTCGTGGGATATTATTATTTTGCGATACGATAAAAGAAAAAAGCGTTTCGGTTAGGTCTTGATTTAATATTCTTATCCCCTTACCCTTGTTTGCCGAAGTGGTTAAAATATCCACCCTTTCTTCTAATGCGCTATTATAAATTTTAGAATAATCGCGCGACAAGTCAAAGTAGTTATAAAAATACTCTTCATCTTCCACCAAACACTCTATATAGGCAAACTCGCCTTGGTTATAAGCATAACAGCATTTATCCTTTGAAAATACTTTATAGCCTTTTTCGTGCGGAATAAACCTGAACACTTGTCCACATTCCAAAGTGTCCTTAACTGAAAAAAATTCGCTATTAAATTTTATAGTGGTTATCTCTTTCATAGTACAAAAAAGGGGTTGTGAAAACACAACCCTATTTTAATTTATTTTGCGTATACGCTAACTTTTTTGTCTTTTCTGCCCATTCTTTCGAACTTAACTACACCGTCGATAAGAGCATACAAAGTATCATCTTTACCCATACCTACGTTGTTGCCGGGGTGAATTTTAGTTCCGCGTTGACGAACAATGATTCCGCCTGCTAAAACTTCTTGACCGTTAACTCTCTTAACGCCAAGTCTTTTTGCGTTACTGTCTCTACCGTTCTTGGTGCTACCGCCACCTTTGTGGTGTGCAAATAATCTGAATAACATCATAATACTTTACCTCCCACTTACTTTTGAACGATTTCAAGAATCTTAACTGCCGTGAAGGGCTGTCTGTGACCTTGTTTCTTTCTTTCATTCTTTTTAGCCTTGTATTTGTAAACAATGATTTTCTTATCTTTTCCTTGTTCCAATACTTCGCCAACTGCCTTAAATGCCTTTGCTTCATCTGCTACTTTGATGCCATTTTCATCAGAAATCATCAAAACGTCAAACTCAACTTTGTCGCCTACGTTTGCAGAAAGTTTTTCAAATCTGATTACAGAACCAACTTCTGCCTTGTACTGCTTTGAACCGTTTTCTACGATTGCGTACATAGTTTACCTCCTCTAACCTGACTCGCCGAATTGAATTTTGGGGCGGTGATTGCACACTTATAAAACCCCTTTCGCGCGGTTACTGTGATATTCTATAACATTTTTTGCTAAATGTCAAACGATTTGCGTATAATTTTACTGGTTTTTCGCAAACTTTTACTAAATACTTTTAAGGAGTGAAAATTATGAGATTTGACGAATACAACATTAAAGCAATTAACGATGTTTACAAAAATGCACACATTGCCCTGCAGAGCATTTCCGACCTTTTACCTATGGTAAAAAGCGATGAGTTAAAGGAAGAATTGCGCTATCAATATGAAGGTTATGAAAATTTAATCGGCAAAATTTCTTCTTTTATGAAGGAAAATAATATTGAGCCAAAAGATATTAACCCCTTTAAAAAGGCTATGCTTTGGGGTAGTATCAAGATGAAAACTATATTAGACCACAGCGAAAACAATGCGGCTGAAATGATGCTTCAAGGCACAGTTATGGGCATAAGCGAACTTACCGCTATGAAGAACGAAGAAAAGAATTTAGATGAAGAAATCACTTTGTTCTTAAAAGAAATTCTTGAACTAGAAGAAGAATACGAAGAGAGATTAAAAAAGTTTTTATAAGTTAAAAGGGTGCTGTGCGCACCCTTTTTTAATTTTATACCTTTCTAAACTTGATTTCAGCAAGCGGGATATTTGCACCAACACCAACGCGTTTTAAGAAAATTGACTTTTCGCCCTTTTCAACTTTAACCTTGCCAAGTTTATAGATTGAACGAGAGTTGCCTGCCTTTGTTCTGCTGAGTTCAAAAGTTCCGTCAGCATTATCTGCTTTAAGTTCTTTTGTTAGTTGATAATCTTCGATTTCAACCATTGCAGTACCTACACCGCGCATAGGCTCGGTTATAAGTTCACACTCATATTCGCCGTCTTCGGTAAATTCCGCATTCCACTCTAAATACTCTTTATCACTCTCCCACGCACATACGGTTGCATTGAAATGCATACTCATACCGCGCTTATTCCAAAGCGGATCATATAGGTTGTATTGGAAAACGAACTCGATATTTTCGTGAATATCGCCGTCAATTCTAAACTTTTTACCGTAGTATGCAGTCAAGGTCAAAAGGTCACCGTGTTGAATAGAAGTTTTGCTAAACTTTGCACTTTCAGCAAATTCTACAACAAATACGGGGATAATTTGTTCTTTATCCGCCCTATTTAATTTAATCGTTAACTTTTTATCTTGATAAGTGTATTCTTGGTCATCACCAAACACTTCTTTTACCGACTTAACTTCCCCGTCAACGCCGTCAAGTATGATTTGATTTACACCTCTATCGCAAACATATAAATACAAACGTTTTTCATCAGCCGAAAGTGATGCAGACCCCCACTCAAAGCCACAAAGGAAAGGGGTTTTATCCGAATCTTCAAGCACACTATTATACTTTTTAACCCATTTGCCAACCCCGTCTAAAATAACCGAAGTTTGTTCGGGAACGATGCCGTTTGGCTTTGGTCCAACGTTTAGCAAGAAACTTGATTGAGAAGCCGTGCAACGCACAAGTTTTTCCAAAATTTCTTCATCGGTTTTCCAGTTTTCATCATAACTTCTATAACCCCAAGTATCGTTAAGGGTTACCAAGCACTCGTTAGGAACACCCAAAGGTACGGTGCAAACGGTGTTATCGCCAAGCGAGTTATAGTCACCATAGCCGTGACCTATACGCGAGTTAACCAAACAGTGTGGTTGAAGTTCTTTTACATATTCGTAAAGTTCTTTAGATTGCTCTAAGGTTATATCGTGCGGATAGTCAAACCAAATCAAATACACGTCGCCATAGTTGGTCAAAAGTTCTCTAACTTGTGGCATACACTTGCCGTAAAAATAGCGCTTAAAGTCTTTGGTTTCTTTATCGGGATAGTCCCAAAAGTTAGAGTTGTTTGCGGGAACACCACCATAATAACGGCAAATATAACCTGCACCGTCGCGTTCTGCCCAGTCCATCGCGTGCGAATAGTAAAATCCCGGCTCTATACCTTCAGCGCGCATTGCATCAACGTATTCTCTAACCAAATCTCTGCCGTGCATACTAAAATGGTTATAGAAAGAATAATCGGTCTTAAACAAGCAATATCCGTCGTGATGCTTAGTGGTAAGCACTGCGTATTTCATACCTGCTTTTTTTGCTTCTTTTGCAAGTTTTGTCGCCCAATCGGGTTCAGGTTCAAACTCTTGTGCGCTTTGCAAGTATTCAGCAAAGGGTATTTGCGCGTGGCGCATTATCCACTCGGCATTGCCGAAAGTAAACTTTTCGCCCTTTCTCCAACCTGCAAGGTGGCTATATACACCAAAGTGGATAAACATACCAAAACGGTCGAATATCATATTTTTAGTGTCTTCAGTAAACCTAACTGTTGTAGGTTGCATTGTAGAAGTTAGGTTTGTTTTAATATTTCTCATATTATCACCTTATTTTACTGTTTTATATAACGGACCGTATGCTTCACAAGCCCTATAATCTTGCCCTTCTTTATCCATACCGAACGCGTTCCAACAAGCGGGGCGGTAAATCTTTTCTTCATCAACGTTGTGCATGCATACGGGGATACGAAGTATTGAACACATTGTAATAATATCCGCACCTATATGTCCGTAAGATATTGCGCCGTGGTTTGCGCCCCAATTATTCATAACGTCATACGCGCTCTTAAACGCGCCCTTACCTGTAATTCTCGGTGCAAACCAAGTGCAAGGCCAAGTGTAGTCCGTTCTTTTCCAAAGTTTATCTGTAACTTCATCAGGAAGGGCGATTGTCCAACCTTCTGCAAGTTGCATAACAGGACCTAATCCTTTAACCATATTCAATCTCATCATAGTAACGGGCATTTCCGACTTTGTTACAAAGCGAGAAGAATATCCGCCACCCCTAAAATATCCAAGGTCAGCATATGGCCAAGTGGTTGCGCCCATACAAGCATCGATGTCTTTATCGGTCATTTCCCACCAACGCTTCATAATGGCGTTGCCATTTTCATCTTTAACTTCTCCGCACGCGTCAACACACGCTGCACCTGAGTTTATAAGGTGGATAAATCCGTTTGAATCTTTTGCCTTGCCGTCAATTTCATATCCTGTCACGCGCTTAACTGCTTCGCCTGACCAATAAGTTCTAACGTCGGCAAAGATTTGCGCGCGGTTAGTTAAAAGTTTGCCAAAAAGCATACAAACGGCATTAAGGCTATCGTTTTCAGTTGCGAGAATATAAGGCTCTCTCTTTCCATTCCAATCGAAAGTAGAGTTTAAGATACTTTCGGGGAAGTCACAGTTGGGATAAAAGTCCGTCCATTGTCTTTGACCTTGGAAGCCCGCCGCAATCGCGTTGTGGCCAACCATTTCTTCTTCCGCACCTTCGGGAAGATTTTGGTTGCCGTTCATAAGGTCTTTTATGATGCAAGCCATTTTCGCGGTAAATTCCCAATCTTTTTGCTTTTGCTCATCACTTCTTTGCAATTCTTTGGGGTTTTTATCAAAGTCAGGGTTGCACTTTTCCTTTATCCATTTAAGTGCTTTTTCATATTCGGCATTGTCGTAAATGCCCTCACTCATTCTTCTTATAACTTCAACTTCATCGACGCTTTCAACGCGCATACCAAGATATTCTTCGAAGAAATTTACATCGACAATAGACCCTGCAATACCCATACAAATCGAGCCGATTTGAAGGTATGATTTACCACGCATTGTTGCAACTGCAACCGCAGAGCGAGCAAAACGCAAAATCTTTTCAGCAACATCATCAGGGATTGAAGTATCATCTAAATCTTGAACGTCAGTTCCGTAAATACCAAAGGCGGGCAAGCCCTTTTGAGCGTGACCTGCAAGCACTGCTGCAAGATATACCGCGCCCGGCCTTTCCGTGCCGTTAAAACCCCAAACAGCCTTTATAGTGGTTGGGTCCATATCCATTGTTTCAGAGCCATAGCACCAACAAGGAGTTACGGTAAGGGTTATATCCACCCCTTCTTTTTTGAACTTATCAGCACAAGCGGCTGCTTCTGCAACACGGCCAATAGTGGTATCGGCAATTATTACCTTAACAGGCTCGCCATTTGAATAGTAAAGGTTTTCGGTCAAGAGTTTAGCGGCTGACTTTGCCATGTTCATAGTTTGAACTTCCAAACTCTCTCTAACCTTTAACGGACCGCGCCTACCATCAATAGCAGGTCTAATGCCGATTACGGGGTAAGAACCAAACAATCTTGATTTTGCCATTTTCATTTTCTCCTAAAATAAGTTGATTTTATTTTTCAAGAATAGTATAATAAAGAAAATAAATCATTTCAATATAGATTATTACTAAAACGGTTAAGAAAATGAGCAACTTTGAAAATTTTAAGATTGCATATCCGCAAAGCGAAGATGCGGTTACCTTGGTTTTTAACGATGATTTCCCGATAGAGAGCGTTTTTATCGGTATAACTCACCCCCTTTCATCTTACCAAATAAACCGTAAAGAACAAAGCAATTATCACAACTTTGAATACGTTTTATCTGGAAAGGGCGAAATTGTTATCGACGGCAAAAAATTGCCCCTAACTTCTGGCGACACATTTCTTCTAAGCAAGGCTAACGTGCATAATTTCCGCTCGGATAAATCTGACCCCTTGAAAAAGATTTGGATAAGTTTGAAGTCTGAATATCTTGATAAAATGATAGAATGTTTTAAGGTAAATTCGGGTGTTTACAAGGTGAACTTAGAAAAAAACTTTCTAGCAATCTTTAACGTTGCAAGAGCGGAGATGACACCGCAAAACAAGTTCTTTACTATTGCCGATAACTTGCACCAAATTATAACCGCTATTTCAAAAAGCGTATTAACCACAAACGATAGCGTTTTTAACACCATAAAAAACGAACTTTTAGCTTCTGTTTATACCAAACGTTCTTTAGATGAGATTGCATCAAAACTTTTTATGTCCCGCTCTAATTTAATAAGAATTTTCAAAAAGAATACGGGCATTACCCCCTATGCGTTTTTGCTTAATGAAAAATTATCGGTTGCTTCTACCCTTTTATCTTCAACCGATATGACGGTAAAAGCCGTTGCCGACTTGTTGTGCTTTACCGATGAACATTATTTTTCCTTTCTCTTTAAGCAAAAGACAGGCAAAACCCCAACCGAATTTAGAAAGTAAAAAAACTCCACTTACGTGGAGTTTTTTGTTTAGAATAATTTTTTAATTTTAATTGAATATGCATCTATTCCATTATGCAAATTTTTACGCACCCAAACTTTTGACGAGTTTGATATTTTTGTGCTTGTTACTATTTGCACTATTATCAGTGGCAAAGAAAAACCAACCAATGGAAAAAATAAGAAGTATGAAATACTTTCTAAGGCATCCAATAATGAATAATTTGACGCAATTAGAGATATAAATTGTGACACGAATAAGGATATGAAAATATTATCAAAAAAACCAAATATTATTGTGATAATCATATCTGTTTTATGGCAATCCTTAATGCGATACTCATCATAAAAAGCAACTGAAGCAAGCAATCTTTTAATTGCTTTTTTCTCTTTAACTTCTTGCTCGCTACTTTTTAATAGGCTCATTTCAGACAATTGTTTATCGGCAATGGCAACAACATTTATCTGCTTACTTTTTATCCAAACTCCAAGCCGTGCATTGCGTTGATATTTTATGCCAGAATTTAATATTTCCCAAAAATAAAAGCATACAAAGAATAATATTGTACCAATAATCCCCAACCTGCCTTGCAAAAAGCCAATTAAAATGATAGCCATTAAAATAACCATTATCGGTATATTTTGTATTAATGAATTTTCTAAAAGTTTGTTAATTAAACTTTCATTTTTCCACTCGTTATAAATACTAGCACAAGTACCAATATTTTCGTTTGACGGTTGGCTTTTTACTGTTGTTTTATTTTGTTCTAAAGTTTCAAAGAGATAGCCACAATGGATGCATTGTTTTAGCGTTGAAGATACGTCTTTGCCACACTCTGGGCATTTGATAAGCGCCATATCTTTCTCCTTTTTTATAAAAACTTTGTCTACTTTTACAATTTTATACGAGAATTACTCGTATGTCAAGTAAAATACGAGTTTTTTTCGTATTATTTAAGTATGGATATAATAGCAAATAGAATTAAAGAGATAAGAAAAGAGAATAAATTATCCCAATCGGAGTTTGGAAAAATGCTATCCGTTTCGCAAGATAATATTTCGCTTTGGGAAACGGGCAAAAGTTATCCGTCGGTGCAACACGTTGTATCGATTTCTAAACTTTTCAACGTTTCAACCGATTATATTTTAGGTGTTAAAGATTTTTAAGCAGTTTAAAAGGCACAACCTTGTGGTTGTGCCTTTAATTTTTGTTTAATTATTTGTTAACGAGAACTTTTTTCAATTTAGCGAATCTGGGAAGTCCGTCTTCTTTTTTCATTTCAACTTCGCCTTGGATAAGGGGAAGCGCATATTTAACGAACTCATCAGAAATACCAGTGCCGTTATTGATAATCCATTCCATAGGAACGGTCTTTTCGGTGTTTGCAGCAAGTTCCAAAGGAAGAAGTTTATATTCGCACTTATATTCTTCGCCTTCTGCCCTAGCATAGCAAACCATTTTATCAGTTTCGCCGTTTACTGCTGCGCGAACTGCTTGCTTACCTGCTTCAAAAGTTTCTTCAACATCAGTTGCTGAAGCGCAGTGTGCTGCACATCTTTGCATTAAAGATAATTCGATTGCTCTTACCTTTGAACCTGTTTCAGCCTTAACGATATTAGAAAGGGTTGCAGCAACGCCACCTAATTGTGCGTGGCCAAAACTATCTCTTGCACCTGCTTCGCCAAGTGCTTCACAAACGAGAACGCCGTCTGCATTTTTGATACCTTCAGAAACAACTGCGATACACTTATTGTTGTTTTTTGCCATAACGTCTTTAACGTCTGCAACGAATTTATTTACGTCGAAAGCAACTTCGGGGAGATAAATAAGGTCAGCACCGAGCCCCTTTGCGTTTGCAAGTTGAGCGGCAGCGGTAAGCCAGCCTGCGTTTCTTCCCATAACTTCGATAACACAAATCATAGGTGTATCGTAAACCTTTGCGTCAAGGTTGATTTCCATAATAGAAGTTGCAATATATTTTGCTGCTGAAGCAAAACCTGGGCAGTGGTCGGTACCAAAAAGGTCGTTATCAATAGTCTTGGGAACACCGATAACGTTCATTTCGTAACCTGATTTCGCCATATACTTGCTGATTTTGTTGCAAGTATCCATACTATCGTTTCCGCCGTTATAGAAGAAGTAACGAACATTGTATTTTTTGAACACTTCTAAAAGTCTCTTATAATCGGTATCATCAACAGAAGCATCTTTGAGTTTATATCTAACTGAGCCGAGCGCTGAAGACGGAGTGTTCTTTAAGAGTAAGAGTTCTTCCATATCTTCTTTAGAAATATCGTAAAATTCTTCGTTTAAGATACCTCTAATGCCGTGTGCTGCACCGTAAACTTCGGTAATCATTTCTGATTGAAGACCTTCGATAAATACGCCTGCTGCACTTGCGTTAATAACTGAAGTGGGTCCACCTGATTGCGCGAACATAAGCGCGCCTTTTAATCCTTTCATTGTTTTTCTCCTTGTTTTATGTAAATTATATTTTTTATAAGTTTAGAACGTGAGCAATCTCATAGAGTTCTTTATCGAACTTCTTTTCGCCTTTTCCTACTTCGCTAAACGGAACAGTGATAATTTTGTTATCTTTAATACCGATTGCACAACTATCCTTATCATCGCGTAAAAGTTCAACCGCTTTATAGCCAAATCTTGCTGCGAGCACGCGGTCTGCCATATCGGGCGAACCACCGCGTTGGATATAGCCAAAGTTTGTAACCTTAACTGATATTCCGCTCTTTTTACCAATATAATCAGCGATTTCATCACGATTACCTGCACCTTCTGCAAGGATAATCATATTTGAAGTTTTACCCCTTAAATAAGATTTTTTGATTGATGCTGCAATCTTATCAAGGTCATAAGGAATTTCGGGCACAAGCAAATATTCAGCACCGCCAGCAACACCAGCATAGAGCGCTATATCGCCACAGTTTCTACCCATAACTTCAAGTAGACCTACCCTATCGTGAGAGTGAAGCGTATCACGAAGATTATTTATTGCCCAAAGCACGGTGTTTACCGCCGTATCAAAACCAACAGTATAATCGGTGTAAGAAAGGTCGTTATCAATAGTTCCGGGGATACCAACAACTTTAACGCCAAAATTTTCATAAAGGTCTCTTGCGCCACGGAATGTACCATCACCCCCGATTACCACTAAACCTTCAATACCATAAGCGGAAAGTGCTTCAACTGCGAGTTTTTGCACTTCGACATCTCTAAATTCTGGACATCTTGCGGTGTTTAAAAAAGTTCCGCCCTTATGAATCATATTTGAAACAGAGCGAGATTCCAAACGCTTGATTTCGCCCCTAATTAAACCTGCATATCCCCTTTCAACGCCGTATATATCCATTTTGTTGTTAAGTGCTGTTCTAACGACTGCCCTTATACACGCGTTCATACCGGGAGCGTCGCCACCACTTGTCAACACTGCTATTCTATCCATATATTCTCCCTTAAATTTCTTTTGTGTCTAAAAATTATACCATGAGATATTGTACCATATACTTAAAATTTTATCTACTTAATTATACCCAAATTTTAAGATTTTTTCTTGAAAAATATAATATTATCCGTAGGTAAATAGTTTTTAAGTTCGCTTATCAGCCCTTCGCAACGCCTTACCGAAACGTGGGCGTTATATTTTTTGCCTTTCATTGCAATGATAACGGGAATATTTCCTTCATAACTTGACACAATATCTAAAATATCGTCTAGTGCACTTTCTTTATCTTCGGGAATTACAAGCCCTAAAAATTCTTGCTCTTGTTGAGGCGCGGTTGCATCGTTTTCTTTAATCACGAGTTTATCAACATTGTCGGCAACGATTTGCGGTACACCATCTTTAACTTGAAGTTTTCCACTTATCTTAACAACTTCTTCTTCCTTAATAAAATCGCGTGATTTTTCATACACTTTGGGGAAGAAAATTACTTCAATTTGACCAAACACATCTTCCACTTTAACGAAAGCCATATTTTGACCGCCACGCGTTGCAAGGCGCTTGAATTCGGATATAATACCGCCCATAACAACATGCTCACCTTCTTTAATTTCGGTGTAGGTTTTATTGCCTTCTTCATCTTCTTCATAGAAATCAAGCACACTTGTGTTAAACGAAAATTGCTTAAAGGTATCCTTATAGTCGGAGAGCGGGTGACCTGAAAGATAAATTCCCAAAACGGTTTTTTCAAGAGAGAGTTTTTCTTTTGAAGAATACTCACTCATAGTTGGGTATTCAAGTTTTAAGCCTTCATCTTCTTCTAAAATAGTTCCAAAAAGGCTGATTTGGAAATCATCTTTTTTCTTGTTTGCAGTCGATATTCTATCCATATAGTCTGCATAAACTGCCATAAGCGTTCTTCTATTTACGTTAAATTGGTCGAACGCGCCCGCAAGAATAAGGCTTTCTACCAAGCGCTTATTTATGCCGAGAGATACGCATCTATTGATAAAATCTTCAAATGACTTAAAGTTGCCGTTTGCTTCCCTTTCTTTAACGATTTCGTTAATAACGCCAAGACCTACATTTTTAAGACCTACAAGACCAAAACGAAGACCATTATTTTCCGTTTTGAAGTATGCGTTACTTTTATTTATATCGGGGGGCAAAACTTCTGTTGCTTTGCTTTTTAGATAGGTTAAGTATTTAGAAATTTCTTCAATTTTATCAATTCTGTTATTTAAGATTGAACAGAAAAATTGCACGGGATAATAGCGTTTAAGATAAGCCGTTTGATATGCAAGCACTGCGTAAGCCGCTGCGTGCGATTTGTTAAACGCATACCTTGCAAACGGTTTCATGTTATCGTAAACTTTTATTGCAACATCTTCAGGAACTCCCCTTTTAATTGCACCGTCAACAGGCATACCAGTACTTTCATTGATACCACCGTAAACGAATATGCTCTTTTGTTGTTCCATAATCTCAACTTTCTTTTTACCCATTGCTTTTCTAACAACGTCTGCATGCCCTAAGGTAAAGCCACCGAGATTTTGGCATATTTGCATAACTTGCTCTTGATAAACAAGTATGCCGTAACTGTTTTTCAAAATCGGTTCGAGCAAGGGGTGGTCATAAGTCACTTTTTCAGGATTATGTTTGTTTTCAATATATTGCGGAATAGAGTCCATAGGACCTGGGCGATATAAAGAAATACCCGCTATAATATCTTCAAATGTGGACGGTTTAAGGCTGGCCATAAATCGTTTCATACCCGGACTTTCAAGTTGGAACACGCCGTCCGTTTCGCCCATACCAATAAGGTCGTAAGTTTCCTTATCTTCGTACCCTAATTCGTGGAAATCAATATGCACGCCAAAATCTTCTTCAGCATATTTACAAGCAAGTTGCACGTCGGTTAAAGTTCTAAGCCCCAAAAAGTCCATTTTTAGCATACCAAGGGCTTCAACTTCAATCATATCAAACTGCGTGGTAACATCATCTCCGTTCCTTTGCAATGGAACGTTTTCCATAATCGGTTTTTCACAAATAACCACACCCGCCGCGTGCATACCCGTTTGTCTCGGCATATCTTCAACGCGCCTTGCCATATCAACAACCTTGCGAACGGTTTCATCTTGGTTATACATTTCCACAAGTTCTTTAACGCTAACGTCTTCCCCGTCTTTAGTCTTCTTAAAGCCGAAGTTTTGGTCAACGCTATACTTTGCGTCCATAAGTTTGGTTATCTTATCCGTTTCAGAATAAGGCACTCTATAAACCCTGCCAACGTCTTTAATGGCAAGTTTTGCGGCAAGCGTACCAAAGGTTACGATTTGTGCAACTTTATCGTGACCGTATTTATTTCTTACATATTCAACAACTTCGCCCCTACGCGCATCTGAAATGTCAACGTCAAAGTCAGGCATACTAACGCGTTCGCGGTTTAGAAACCTTTCAAAAATAAGGTTATATCTAAGCGGTTCAACATCAGTTATTCCAACAGAGTACGCAATAATACTACCTACACCAGAGCCACGCCCTGCACCGACGGGAATATCAATACTTCTTGCATAGTTAATAAAGTCCCAAACGATAAGATAATAGTCGCAAAAGCCCATTGAACTTATAACATCAAACTCATAATCAAACCTGTCTTGAATTTCCTTGGTGATAACGGGATAACGCTTTTTAAGCCCTTCGCTTGCAAGTTTATATAAATAGTCTTTGGGAGAACTGCCGTCTTCTGGATAATATTTAGGGATAAGAGAAACGTCTCTAATCGGCTCTCCCTTTTTAGTTAAATCAAAAACTTCTTCGGTAACCTTTTCAGCAATCTTAACGGTGTTTTCTATTGCTTGCGGTAAGTGTGAAAAAAGTTCTTTCATCTCTTGTGGGGTTTTCAAATACGATTGGTCGCTTTCCATTTTAAGCCTTGTTGGGTCGTCAATCGTAGTTTTCATGCTTATACACATAAGAACGTCTTGCATTTCAGCATCTTCGCGCTCTAAATAATGCACGTCGTTTGTGGCAACAAGTGGAATACCCGTTTCATTAGAAAGTTTAATAAGTAACGGGTTTATGCGTTTTTGTTCTGCTAACCCGTGGTCTTGAATTTCCAAGTAAAAATCTTCACCGTAAACACTTTGCAAGTATAATGCGGTTTGTTTTGCGCCGTCATAATCCCCTTCTAAAAGTCGTTTAGCAACTCTACCCGCAAGGCACGCAGAAAGGCAAATTAAACCTTCGCTATGTTCTTTTAAGGTTTTATAGTCTATACGCGGTTTATAATGGAAGCCGTCTACATATGCAATAGAATCTAGTTTAATAAGGTTTTTATATCCCTTTTTATTTTTACAAAGTAAAATTAAGTGGTCAAAATTTTGTTTACCCGTTTTTTCAAGATAATCATCGCAAACGTACATTTCGCAACCGATAATACACTTAACGCCTGCTTTTTTGGCTTCTTCAGCAAAATATAAAGTGCCGAACATATTTCCATGGTCGGTTATAGCAATGGTATCCATACCCTTTTCTTTAACGTTGTTAAATAATCCGTCAATTCGGGTTGCACCATCTAAAAGGCTATATTCAGTGTGCAAATGTAAATGTACAAAATCTGCCATAATTTCTTCCTTAATCTCTATAATTCTTCTGCAATAACGTTAAGTTTTCTCAACCTGTGGTTTAGACAACTTTTACTTATCTTTAATTCTTCGGCAAGTTCGCCGAGTGTTAAATCGGGGTTTTCCATACGGGCAATCGCCGTTTTTCTTAAATCTTCTTTTAAGGTGTCAAGCCCGATTATTGTGGATATTTTTTCAATAGATTCCAACTGTTTTGCCGCCGCCTCAACTTGCTTATTCACATTTGCTATATCGCAATTCTTTTGGCGGTTTGACCTATTTTTAAGTTCCCTATTTATCATAAAATCGGTAAGTTTAAGCACGCATACGGGAGCGGGCAAAAAGGCGATAAAGTCCTTTATTTCTTCCGCACTCTTGATGTATAAAACATAACTTTCCCTACGCCTTGTAATCTTTGTTAGAACGTGGTATTCGGCAAGTTTTTCGCTTGTTTTTAATGCTGGGCCATAGTGAGAAAAAACCATTTCTAAGTGATACCCTGTGGTTGTTTGATTGCTTTGCGGAATAGTGCATCCGCCAACCGCCACGAAAAGTCCCCTTATAAATGAGCGTAGACAACACTCTTTTTCAGTGATTTTGCCGTACATATTAAGGTTTACTGCAATCTCACCTTCTTTTTCTATCAAGATTTCCAAGGACTTTAATATATCTACCGCTCTTTCTCCGCTTATGTTTAAGGTGAAGCGGTCTTTTTTGTTGAGCCTATCTTCGCTTACCGAAAGTTCGCGCACTTCGTAGTTATAAAGAGAGCGGAAAACGCCGGTTATAAACATAGCCGTCATTTCATCGGATACTGAAAACTCTAACCCCAACTCTCCGTCTTTTTCATAGAGCGAACCAGTGCCCCTTATAATGCCAGCAACGAAAGCCGTTTTACAATGGTTGTCCTTTATTACTTTGTTTAGTATTTCTTTTTTTATATTTTCGCCGAAGTTCACTTTTCTCCCCCCTTAAACTTATTAAAGCGGAAAGAAGGAAGTCTTCCATCGATATTATCTATTCTATCAAGCGGAATATCAACACGGCTAAAAATCTCTTTTACAAGCGCCATATCGCCCACTCTATCGGGTGAGTGCGCATCAGAGTTTATAACAAACCTTACACCCGTTTTTGCAACGGCAAAAAGTTCTTCATCTGTTAAGTGCACCTTTTTAGAACTAATCTCTAAATAAGTGCCGTAATCAGCACACACTTTAGCAACTTCCACAGCATCGGCATAGCAACAAAAGTTAATGTGAGTTATAACGTCAACAGGGTTTTTCTTTACAACGTTGATAAAGGTTTTTGTATTGTCCCTAATAAGTGATTTTGGAACTTGCTTCTTTTTGAAAGTCGCGTACAAATAGTTTGGTATTGCAAGTGGGAAAACACTCTTGAATTTATAAAAAACAAACTTGTGTATGCCTGCTAAAAATATATCAAAGTTATCGTAATTATTTTCTTTTAGGTCAACTGCACCGTCAGTGCCGATAATATTAGATTCGATACCGAGCAAAACCTTAACGCCCGTTTGAGCGGTTGCTTCATCACAAAGGGTGCGCATTTTGGGGAGTTTTTTCTTTGTAAGCCCAAAAGCGGGGTGAGCAAAGCCGTGGTCTGAAATTCCCACTTCTTTAAGTCCCACCGCCTTTGCCGAAAGGGCGTTGTCTAATATTGTACCCTTGCCGTGACTAAATACGGTATGGGTATGATAATCGGCTGTAAGTTTCATTAAAACTCTCCTACGAATTCGACCTCCTCAAATAATTGAACGCCGAATTTTTCTTCTACTTTTTCTTTTATGTGCTGTATTAAATGGTAAACATCTGTTGCCGTGGCGGTTTTATCGGTTATGATAAAATTGCCGTGCTTTTCAGACACCTTTGCCCCGCCAAAGCGCAAGCCTTTTAGTCCTGCCTTATCTATAAGTGCACCCGCACACTCGGGTTTAGGGTTCTTAAATACCGAACCGCAACTCTTACCCTGTGGGTGAAAGTTTTGGCGGTGTTCGGTAAAACTGCGCATAAGCGCTTCGATTCTTTCCTTTTTTTCGCTTTCAAAATTAAAAGTGGCGGAAACAACCGTTTCATTGGAGTGGCAAAACCGACTTTTTCTATACTCGAATTTGCACTCATCTTTATAATACTTTTTAAGTTTGCCGTCCTTTAACACTTCCACTTCAATAATGCGGTCGCTTATAGTTCTGCCAAACGCCCCCGCGTTCATAACCACTGCGCCACCAACTGTTGCAGGTATTCCCGAAAGCGCTTCAATACCTGTTAAGGAGTTTGCAAGATTAAATGCTAAAAGTTTACTTAACGGCGCACCTGCCATTGCGCGGACTTCGTTGCGCTTAAAAAATACATCGCTAAGCCCTTTGGTGCAAATTATAAGTCCGTTAAAGCCATCGTCACTAATTAAAAGGTTTGTGCCGTTGCCTATGACCTTTGTTTTTATATTATAACATTTCGAAAGGGCCAAAAGTGTGTTTATGCAATGCAAACTGCTCGCATTTACAAAATATTTTGCCTTCCCACCCACACCGAAAGATGTGTGTTTTTTCATTGGCACATCATATAAGATTTTATCTAAAGTGAATTTTTCAAGTTCTTCACTAAACCCCATATAACTCCTTATATCATTTTACTATATTTTTATCAATTTTTCAAGATTAAACGAGCATATTTTTTATTTTATTTAAAGCCCTTTCATCACCACTTAAAGCAAGATGGGATAATTGCTGAATTTCTATTAGATTTACCGATAAAGTAAAGGCTGAAATGGTGCGAACTGGTTTAACTTCTTGCAACCTTTCAAAATAAGCGTCTTGATAATCTATTTTGTAAAAATCGGATAACATACTAATTTTTGTTAGTTTTTGTTGCACATTTTCACTCAATAGGTATTCAATAAACTTGTTTGCATAATAGATTTTATCCTTATCTTTTGCCGTTACCGATACATATTGATAAAGGTCGTTATACTCAATAAGCGGTCTTACTACAATGTTTATGCCCCTATTAGAAAGGCGCACCAAATCCCTTTGAGTGCCGAGTAAATATTCGCTTTTTCCATTGACAAAATCGATATATGCTTCCAAGGGTTTTTTAGTGTAAATCTTTTCCGCCTTTACCCCCTCTAAAAGTAGCGCTACAAGGGGCAAAGTATACTCGGCTTGTGACACTGACAGGGTGGTTAAATTATCGGGTATATCGCCTATTTTATCACCTTTGCATATAAGAACGTATCCACCCTTACACCACGCGGTTGCATACGCGTTTTTGCCCACCTTTCCGCCAAACGAAACCTTATCCACCGTTAATTGGTTTGAGCCGTTAATGTCCGTTCCGCAACCGTAAGAAATTAGGTCGGGATATTCGCCTTTTTGTAGTTTTTCGCTAACGCCTTGCGCGGTGTATGTGTTAATCATAACAAGCACGCCATCGTTTTCCTTTTCAAAACCAATGGCTGAGTCAAGTAAAAACTGCCTTCTTGACCCACTTCCCCCCTCAAAACTATCCACTTGCCACATAGTTATTATACCTTTATACCCTTTTTGCTTTAGTGATGCGTCTTTTTTTGATATTTGCTTATAACCGAAAAGGACGGTGAAAAGTGTGCAAAATATTAAACTTAAGCATAAAAATATTCTTAAAATTTTCATACTAAATATATATTCTTTTTTTAATAAAAAAAGGACTTTACCAAGCGGAAAAGCCCTTTATTTTTGCTTTTATTTAATTAATTTTTAATGAACTTCTCTTTGGACCGACTGTTGCGGTTGAACAATTATCAATATCAAAGAACTCATCGATAACAGCATTTACGTCGTTAAGAGTTATATTATCGAGTTTGTTTATTCTCTCATCATAATCAAAGAGTTTGTCTAGATAAATTAAATATTTTCCGTAAACTAACATTTGCGAAGAAGTGCTTTCTCTTGCAAACACGGTAGAACTTTTAAGTTGTGCCTTTGCACGCAAAAACTCTTGCTCATTTACACCTTGCTTTTTGAACTTTCTAACTTCTTCTAAAATGGCTTCGGTTGCCAAATCGCGCGAGTCGGTGTTTACCCCTGCATAAATCTCAAAAACACCATCGTTTTTGTATTGAGAAGCATACGAATAAACGCTGTATGCAAGCCCCAATTCTTCACGAATTTTTTGGAAGAGCCTACTGCTCATACCACCACCTAAAATGGTGTTGGCAATGGCAAACGAATCGCTTTTATCATCGCCCATTTTAAGACCTTGCATGGCAAAACCAATATGTGTTTGCTCTATGCGTTTACTTAAAAATAGGTTTGATTTTTTCTCTCTTTTAGTTTGAATTTGCTTTGCACTTTTAGTTTTACTAAACCTACTTGCAAAATATTCGTTAACTATTTTTTCGGCTTCAAGTTCATCAACATTGCCCGCGATAGATATTACCACATTGTCAGCAGTGTAATACTTGTCCATATAACTTTTTATATAGTTATAATCAAAGCGTTTTATGTTTTTTACCGGACCTAAAATGGTTTGTCCAAGTCCGCTCTCACCGTAATAACTGTTGGCTAAAAGGTCAAAGAGCAAGTCTTCTGGGGTATCTTCGCTCATATTGATTTCTTCTATTACAACACCTTTTTCCTTTTCAAGTTCTTCCTTAATAAAGGTTGAATCAAAGAAAATATCCGACAAAACTTCTATCGTTTCCAATAGGTTTTCCTTTGTAGATTTGGTGTAATAGCAAGTTAGCTCTTTTGAAGTGAACGCGTTTATTTGCGCACCGATTCTATCTATATAATCGGAAATTTCAAAAGCCGAACGCTTTTTCGTGCCCTTAAATAAAACGTGTTCTATAAAGTGAGAGATTCCGTTTTCATCAACGCTCTCGTTAATACTGCCCGTTTTAACCAAAACACCTGCCGAAACAGATTGGAAACCCTCTACTTTATTGACTATAAGTTTAAGTCCGTTATCAAATTGTTTATAGTATCCCATTTTACTCTCCGTAATCCCCTATGTTTTTGCTAACAGTCACTAGATTAAAGCCGTTATTTTGATAAAAATCAATTATTTTCCCAAGCACCGACAAGGTGTGCTCTTTGGGGTGCATTAAAATTAAATCGCCATTAGTGGCATTTTTTGTTGCGCGTGTGTATAGCACATTTTTATCGCTATCCCGCCAATCAATAGTGTCTTTTGACCACATTATAACCTTATAGTTAAGGTTATAAGCAACTTCTAAAGTAGTGTTTGAAAAACTGCCCGACGGCGGTGCGAACAAGGTTGGTTTTACACCGCAAAGCGCTTCTATAATAGTGCCCGTTAAGGATATTTCTTGTTCGTTACCCTTAACATCAAGTTTTGCGTGGTCTTTATGAAAATAGCCGTGGTTTGCAATCTCGTGCCCTTCACCGACTATTCTCTTTAATGTTTCCGCGTTATCATCCGCCCAACAACCGCCAACAAAAAAAGTGGCTTTTGCGCCATTTTCGTTTAAGGTGTCTAAAATACCATTTACAACTTTGGTATTCTCATACACATTAAACATAAGAGAAACATTATTCTTCTCTTTATTGCCGTTGTAAATTGCGCCTATATCCTTTCCGCCGTTTATAGGCACAACCTTTTCGGGCAAAAACCCAACAATAAACACGGCTATAATTAAAAGCGCAAGGCAAAGGTTTGTTATAGCGGTTATTCTTTTATTTAGTTTCTTCATTTATCGCCACCTCTATACAATACTATGCAAAAGGTTTTGGATAAAATAACCGCTTTAATAGTTTACAAAGGTTAAAAAATATGCAAGGCAAGAGCCTTGCATATTTCTATTTGTAAAAAATTATTAGTCGTTAACGATTTCTAAAAGTTTAAGGTCAATACCCTTTTCACCAATCTTGATGATTTCTACCTTAACTTTATCGCCGATATGCAATACTTCTTCAACGGTGTTGATTCTCTTTTCACTCATTTTGCTGATGTGGATAAGACCATCTTTACCGGGAGCGAGTTCACAGAAAGCACCAACGTTGGGTAAAATTCTGACAACTTCGCTTATGAACATATCGCCACCTGCGGGGTCTTTTGCGATTGAGAGAATAATTGCTTTTGCTCTTTCAGCATTGCCGTTTTCTCCAACTGATGCAATGTTAACTCTTCCGTCGTCATCGATATCAATCTTAACACCGGTTTCTTCAATAATCTTATTGATAACCTTACCTTGCTTACCAACAACATCGCCAATCTTTTCGGGGTTGATGTTGAAAGAGATAATTCTAGGTGCATACTTAGAAAGTTCTGCTCTAGGAGCATCTATAACTTCAAGCATTTTTGAAAGGATATGACGTCTGCCAACGTTTGCTTGTGCAATTGCTTGGCGGAGAATTGCTTCGTCAATACCTTTAATCTTAATATCCATTTGGATTGCGGTAATACCCTTTTCAGTACCTGCAACCTTAAAGTCCATATCGCCAAGGAAGTCTTCCAAACCTTGAATATCGCTCATAATAGAAACTTTGCCAGTTTCGGTGTCTTTGATAAGACCCATTGCGATACCTGCTACGGGTGCTTTAATGGGAACACCTGCATCCATAAGCGCTAAGGTTGAACCACATACGCTACCTTGTGAAGTTGAGCCGTTTGAACTCATAACTTCAGATACGATTCTAATTGCGTAAGGGAATTCTTCTTCACTGGGGATAACGGGTTCTAATGCGCGTTCAGCAAGTGCACCGTGACCAATTTCGCGTCTACCAGGGCTTCTTAAGGGTTTAGCCTCGCCAGAAGCATATCCGGGCATGTTGTATTGGTGCATATAGCGTTTTTCTGATTCGCCATCAAGACCTTCGAGTTTTTGAACTTCAGAGAGCATACCTAAGGTACAAGTTGAAAGAACTTGAGTCATACCTCTAGTGAACACGCCTGAACCGTGTACTCTAGGAAGAACGCCTGCTTCACACCAGATATGTCTAACTTCATCAAGTTTTCTTCCGTCAGGACGGATACCAGTGTTAGTGATTTTCGCTCTAACCTTTTCTTTGGTCATATAGTAAAGTGCATCTTTGATTTCTCTTTCCTTGCCTGCAAATTGTTCAGCAAAGTGTTCAAGACACGCCTTTTCAACCTTATCTTGACCTTCTTGTCTTTCGTGACGGTCAAATGTGTCGAGTGCTTTGTCGAGCATATCGTTTGCATATTCTCTAACTGCACTGTCGATTTCTTCGGGAATATGGTAAAGTTCCATTTCCTTTTTGGGCTTACCGATTTCTTTAACGATCTCTTCTTGGAAAGCGCAAAGACGTTTAATTTCTTCGTGACCGAAGAGGATTGCACCAACCATTTCATCATCAGAAATTTCGTTTGCACCTGCTTCAACCATCATAATAGCATCTTTGGTACCTGCAAGGTTAAGGGTAAGCACACTCTTTGCTCTTTGTGCTTCGTCGGGGTTGATAACGTATTCACCGTCAACCATACCAACTACAACGCTTCCTGTGGGACCTGCAAAGGGAATATCAGAAATGCTGATTGCGATTGAACTACCAAGCATTGCAAGGGGTTCGGGTTGGATGTCAGGTTCTACTGACAATGCGGTTGCGATAACGATAACGTCGTTAAACAAGCCTTTGGGGAAAAGAGGTCTAATAGGTCTATCGATAAGACGGCTAGTTAATATAGCCTTATCTGATGCTCTACCCTCTCTCTTTTTGAATCCGCCAGGGATTTTGCCGATAGAATACATCTTTTCTTCAAAATCAACACCCAAGGGGAAGTAATCCATACCGTCTCTGGGAGAAGGTGCCATAGTAACGTTTACCATAACAGCAGTGTCACCGCATCTTACCACGCAAGAGCCGTTAGTTTGTTCAGCGTATTTACCTGTTTCAACAACAAGTTCTTTTCCGCCGACAGTTGTCTTAAAAACTCTAAAAGTTTCAGTCATTGTTTCTCTCCTTCTAACTCTATATTTTTTGAAACGTAGCGCACCTACGCCACGCATAGTTACCTTTGTTTTTAAAAAAATTGGGCGACAAAAAAATTATGTCGCCCCAATGTTTTACTTTCTCAAATTCAAGTCCGCGATAACCTTTCTGTATCTTTCGATATCGATTTCCATCAAATACTTCAAAAGACCGCGTCTTTCACCAACCATTTTCATAAGACCACGTCTTGAGTGGTTGTCGTGCTTGTTGGTTGAGAGATGCTCGTTCAAGTGGTTGATTCTTTCAGTGAGAAGTGCGATTTGAACTTCTGCTGAACCAGTGTCACCTTCGTGACGAGCGAATTTTGCTATAATTTCTTGTTTCTTTGCCTTTTCCATATTCTTTTACCTCCTATTATTTATGGAATAATTCGCTTTAAGCAAAGCAATGGGTGGAGAACCACAAAACCTTGCATAAAGTATTAAGCCTAAACAGTATACCAAAATAATTTTATTTTGTAAACTAATTTTTTGCAGTTACGAGAATAATTTTAACTTTTCCGCCTTAATTTGCTCTAATTTTTGCAAATAAGTTGCCACATCTTTAGGTGAAGCCGTTCTTTCTATACGTCTTCCGCCAAAATATACGCGTTTTGATATAGCATTTGCACCGCACGCAACAGTTTGAGAAATCTCTTCCATAGCATCAACGTTATAAATGCACGCCTTATCGGGCTTGGTATAGCCAACATTTTCAAGGTTGCCCGCCATATACTTTTGCCTATACAAATAATAGGGTTGATAACCGCTTTCGTTAAGCGTTTTATGGGCGTAGTCAACCATTTTTTCGACCTGTTCGCCCGAAAGCCTGCTCTCGCTTTCAGCAAGATATGAGCCCCTTTTGATGCACAAAGTATGAACAGTGATATTGTCGGGAGAAAGTGATATTGCCGTGTCAAGGCTGTTTTTAAAGTCGTTAAAGTCTTCCCCGTCAAGCCCTGCAATCAAATCCATATTGGTTATAAATTGGTCTTTTGCCATAAAGAACTTTTCTTTAACTTGCTCTGCGGTATGGTTTCTGCCCAATAGTTTTAAGGTCTTATCCGAAAAGGTTTGGGGATTTACGCAAACCCTTGTAACCCCGTGCTCTTTTAAGAGTTTAAGGTTGCTTTCAGTGATAGCGTCAGGTCTGCCCGCTTCCACGGTATACTCAACACCGGTGTTTATTTTATCTATTGCAGATAGCACCCTTTCAAGTCTATCATCGGATAGTGCAACGGGCGTTCCACCCCCGATATAAATACTTCTCAATTTCTTTATAAACTGCGCGCTATAATTTATTTCATCAACGAGCGCATCAACGTATTGGTCAACGTATTTTTCCGCGCTTTTTATATCCGCACTTATAAACGAACAATACCTACATCTCGACGGGCAAAATGGTATAAACACAAAAAGGTCAGTGTTGTCATCATTTATTTCATAAATGCCCCTTTGTGAGTTGATAACACTTTCGGTAAGCAAGGTTTTTTCCTTACTAACTTTCATTGTGTCGGTAAAAAACTCGGTAAACTCCCCTGTTTCTTCCATTTGTTGATAGGCAAGTTTAGTCGGTCTTATACCTGTAAGCGCACCCCAAGGTAACTCCTTTTCAAAAAACTTTGAAAGGGCTTTATAAAGGGATAGTTTTGCATACCTTTTTACCAATCTCTTTTTCTCAATTTCATCCTTAAAGACTTTAACTAAATTTCCGTACGCAAAAATTTTACCGTTAACGGTAATGGTGTTTACCACCTTTCCTTCGCTTTCGGTAAATCGGTGCCTAATTTTTATTTGCTCGTCACCCGTGAACAAATTTAAGACTTCTTTTAAGTCGCTTTGTAAATATTCAAGGTTAGTATCAATCATAATCTACAAAAGTGTTAAACTTCCTTTCGTGTTCAAGTGTTGTAAAATCTTCGTGACCTGGGTAAATGTTAAAATCGCCTTTTATTGCAAACAATTTTTTAACCGAATTAACCAAGTCTTCTCTACTGCCCGATATAAAATCAGTTCTTCCAACTGACTCTAAAAACAAGGTGTCGCCAGTGAACATAGCATTTCCAACAATAAATGTTGCCGAGCCATCGGTGTGACCAGGGGTTAAAACAACATCTATTTCAATACCGCAAATGTTAAGTTTTTCGCCATCAGCAAAGATGTAGTCGGCATCAAGGTATTCAAACTGTCTGCCAAAATCCGCACCTAAATTTTCGTTGTTTTTAAGTTTTGGCGCATCCAACTTGCTTATATAAACTTTTGCGCCGTCATCTTGCAATTTTTTAGTGTTGCCCGCGTGGTCAAAGTGTGCGTGAGTCAACAAAACAGCCTCGATTTTTACACCAAGGCTTTGTTCGGTTTGCTTTATTTTTTTATAATTTTCCCCGCCGTCAATCACAACTGCTTTATTGGTGTTTTCATTAACGAGAAAATATGTGTTTACGCGTAACGGACCCGTTACTAAATGGTATAATTTCATTAGTTTGCCGTCCTATATACGTCTGTAATTTTGGGGTCTTGTTTTAACTTAACGATAAGGCTATTAAGCACATCTTTACTATTGATTTTAATGCAAAAATCTACGATTGCGTGTTTGGTTTTAGTATCCACCCTACCGTTTGTTGAGATAATATCAAGGTCAAACTGCGCAACGATTGATGCAACAATAGTAAGAATTTCAGTTTGGGTGTTGCCGATAACCTTAATGGTTGCATTATAACTGCTTGTTTCGGTATCCGACCAACTAACTTCGATAAGCCTATCGCTTTCGATGTTTTTAAGGTTAGGACAATCGCGCCTATGCACTGTTACACCGTGACCGCGTGAGATAAATCCCACCACGTCATCACCCGGAACGGGCGTACAACAACGCGCAAAGCGGACCAAAAGACCTGCCATACCCTTTACGCTAACACCACCCGTAGCATTGTTGTTTTTGCTAATAAGTTTAGTAATTTCTTGCTTGGGTTGGTTGCGCCTATAAATGTCGATAAACTTTACGATAACGTGATTTACCGTCAATGCACCGTAACCGATTGAAGCAAACATTTCATCAATGCTTGTAAAGGATAGTTTTGAAGCAACCATTTCAAATGCTTCTTCGGTCACCAATTCGCTTGTTGAGTAACCTCTGCGCCTTGCTTCGCCTTCAAACATAGCCTTACCAGTCTTAATGTTTTCTTCTTTCATTTCACGCTTAAAGAACTGTCTAATCTTTACGCGTGCCGATGGGCTTTTAACAATTTTAAGCCAGTCCCAAGACGGACCTTTTGAGTTTTGTGAAGTGATGATATCAACAACGTCGCCCACTTGCAAAATGGTATTTAAGGGCACCATTTTTGAGTTAACTTTTGCGCCCACACACCTATTACCTACTTGTGAGTGGATGTTATACGCAAAGTCTAGTGGAGTTGCATCTTTGGGCAAACTTATAACGTCGCCCTTTGGTGTAAACACCAATACTTCCGAACTGTAAATATCGCCCTTTAAAGAGTTTAAAAACTCTTTACTGTCCTTTAAGCCACCTTGCCACTCCATAACTTCTCTTATCCAAGAAAGTCGGGTATCAAGGTCATCTGCTTCCTTTTTATTTTCCTTATATTTCCAGTGTGCCGCGATACCGTATTCGGCCGCGTGGTTCATTTCGTAAGTTCTAATTTGAATTTCAAAAACCTTACCAAAGTTGGTCATAACCGTCGTGTGGAGCGAGCGGTACATATTGAGTTTTGGCGTTGCAATATAGTCTTTAATTCTACCGGGAACGGGCTTCCACTTATGGTGAATTTTGCCAAACACTTCGTAACACTCGTCAACCGTGTTAACGATAACTCTAATTGCAACTAAATCGTAGATTTGGTCAAGCGTTTTATTGCGCTCTCTCATCTTTCTATGAATACTATAAAGGTGTTTTTTCCTTCCGTAAACTTCGCCCGAAACACCAGAGTCAGCAAGCATAGTTTTAACTTCTTCTACAACGTGGTCAACAAGGTCCACACTCTCTTTCAACTTTTCATCGATATTGCTAGAAAGATATTCGTAAATATCCGGTTCGATATACTTTAAGCAAAGGTCTTCAAGTTCACATTTGATTTGAGAGATACCAAGTCTATGTGCAAGAGGTGCGTAAATTTCAAGCGTTTCTCTTGCCATACGTTGTTGGCGCTCTCCCGATAAGAAGTTAAGCGAACGCATATTGTGAAGTCTATCGGCAAGTTTAATAATGATAACCCTTATATCCTTTGCCATTGCAACGAAAATTTTTCTAAAGTTTTCGGCTTGCTCTTCTTCTTTTGAATTAAAACGAATTTTATCGAGTTTGGTTACGCCTACAACGAGTTCTAAAACTTCATCGCCAAACTCATTTTTAATGTCCCCTTCCGAAACGGGGGTATCTTCAATAACATCGTGCAAAAATGCTGCGGTAACAGTTGCCGCGTCAAGTCCTAAATCAACCAAAATGAGCGCAACAGTACAAGGGTGAATAAAATACTCTTCACCCGAGGCGCGTTTTTGATTAGCGTGCGCTTTTTTCGCAAAGTCATAGGCGCGCTTTAACATCGCCAAATCTTTGCCGTTATAGGTCTTTTCTAATTTTTGCAAAATGTCTATCATAGTTAACCTTTTATTGAGTCAATTTTACTATATAGTTTTGAGTTTGTCAATGCGTTTTTAACCTTTTCATCAAAGCGCAAAACTCCGTTTTCTACCTTGAAAATTCCAAGTTCCATAAACACTTCGATAACGAAAATTGCTTGGCAATCATTATCACTAAAGTGTTGAGTTGCAAACTGTGCGCTTCCGTTAAATGCTTTACCAGAAAGGTTTTGCAAGGCTATAAAATACTCCTTAAACACTTCTCTATCGGTAGTGAGTAAGCGCAAAATCCTATCACCTTCTATATCCATAACAACGTAGTTTTCCACACCTTGGTCAAACACGTGAGAAACCGCTTCTAAATACACGGCTTTAGAATATCCTTCGGGCAATTGCTTTGGGGATACGATAACCACGGGCGTTCTCTTGTGATCGGTATAAAAAGGTGTTGTCGGCAAACCTTTTAATGATGGATATTTATCAATATTTGAATAGTCGGAAAGGATAAACACCGTTCCATCGGCTATGTATTTATCAATTTCAAAACTCTTTATATAGCGCGCTATCCCACTCTTGCCGTTTTTTATTCTATAGAGTTGGTTAGCAAAGCAATACGGTCTTAAAACTTGCATATCCCCCCAAGTGGGAACAACGCCTTTGCAATAGCCTTTAAGAGATTCTTTGTTTTTATAAACGGACAAGTTCGGCTCAAAAACTATTTGCTTTTTAATTGGCAAGGATAATGTGAACACATTGTTTTCGCCGTTAAAATCAAGCACGTCAATAGCGCTTGTCTTAAAGGAATAGTGCACTGACCCCGCCTTTAATGGCATTGATTGAACTATGCCTGCTTCGGTGGTGAATATCGGTCTACGGTTACCCACCCCAAACGGCTCTAAAAGTTCTATTTCTTTAGCAAAGCGCAAGGAGAATTTGCCTTCAATTTCCCACTCGGCATAAATTTTCTTTTCGGTATCGGGTTTATCGGCAACGTTTTTAACGTATGCATTTACCCTGTCGGCAAAGGCTTGTAACAGGTGTTTTTCAACAGTTACGCCAGCCGCTTGAGAGTGCCCGCCATAAGCCACCAAAAGGTCTTTAGCAGAGCAAATTGCATCGTGAATATTTATATCGTCAACACTCCTTGCCGAGCCTTTTAAGTTGCCGTCGTAACCTGCAAACACTATTACGGGGCGAGAAAAATCTTCAACGAGTTTTGCTGCAACAATTCCAATAAAACCTGCTTGCCAATTCTCATCACTGACAAAAATTACATCGTTATCATCAAGGTGGTTGTCTATTATTTGTGCCTTTGCTTCTTTATAAATATTGTCGCACTCAACTTGCCTTGCAATGTTATACTCGTTAAGTTTTACCGCAAGGTCAAAAATCTTTGACTCATCATCGGTAGTGAAAATTTTAAGTGCGGTGTTAGCATCACCCATTCTTCCACCCGCATTGATGCGCGGTGCTATAACATAAGCCAAGGTTTGTGCTGTTACTTGGCGGATATTTTCGGGCAACAAATACTTAAATGCCAACCTTTGCTTATCTTTTGAATTGATAAGTTTAAGCCCTTCAACAACAAGGTCACGGTTTTCTTTAACAAGGTCCATACTGTCGGCAACGGTTGCAAGCGCAACAAGGTCAAGGCAGTCATCTGCCCTTTCGCCAATTAGCGCGCGCCCAAGTTTATAAGCAACACCTGCGCCACAAAGCCCGTCAAAGGGGTATTTTTGCCCTTTAATTTTGGGGTTAATGCAAACACACTCGGGAAGATTTTGGGGCGGTTCGTGGTGGTCGGTTACGATAACGTCAATACCCGATTGCAAGATAGAACGGATCTTTTCTTGGTCGCTAATACCACAGTCCACCGTGATTAAAAGGTTTATCTTTCCATCGGCTTCTAAGCGATTTATAGTGGTTATGTTTAAGCCGTATCCCTCTTCGCGTTCGGGAACGTAAATGTAGGCGTCAACCCCCATTTTTTTTAAGCAGTAAAAGAGTATTGAAGTTGCACAAACGCCGTCGGCATCATAGTCACCGAAAACTAAAACTCTTTCACCATTTTCTTTGGCTTTATAAATTCTATCAACGGCTTCTTGCATACCATTAAGGTCGAACGGATCGTTAAACCCTTTCTTACCAGCCGATAAAAAAGCCTTTGCTTGCTCTACGGTATCAATTCCGCGGTATAGCAAAAGGCGTGCGGTATCAAATAGTATATCGCACTCGTTTGCTATCCTGCACGCTTTTTCGTACTCGGAATTGGTTAAGTTTTTACCGTAAATTATCTTCATACTTGTTTAAATCGAATAAGGCGGAAAGAATCCCGCCTTACCAATAATTTTTTTGTTTTTTAAGTTATTTGCTCTGTTTGTTTTTGATTGCTTGCCAAATTAACGGAGCACCAAAATATGCGGAGATGGTTGCTGAAACACCTGCTAAGATGATTTGTGCGCCACCCCATGCAAAGTAACCGAAACCGCAAAGGGCAAATATGATACCCACTGCCAAAACAACCGCCATAAACGCGATGTATTTTTTGATTTCTTTTAATGAAACTTTGTCAACGAGTTGAGCAAACGTAAGTTTTTCATTAGCGACGTTCTTTGCTTCTTCCCTAAATCTTGCAACTGAAGAGATAGAAAGAACAGCCGACAACACAGATGCGATAATGCCTGCGGAAAGAACGAAAGGTCTCGCGGGAATTCTCGTTATTCCCATCAATGCAATAAATGTAACACCTGATACTACTGCCGAGAACAAGGTTGCAAGTGAGCCTGCAAGTTTTTCAAAAATCAATGCGTAAATAAAGACTACCGCTAATGCTATACCGCCTGCAATAAACAATTTCCATTGAACGGTACTCTTGCCGGGGTTAACTTCATAAACATCAACCGAAACTTTAACGTTAAGGTCTTTAGCAATAAACTTATCTTGCAAGAATTCTTTTGCGCCGATGATTTTATCAGCAACGTCTTGATTGAACTTTAAGATAATGGTTCTACCACCATCAAAGGTTTGGGTTGTATAGCCAACGCTTTCTAATTCCCCGTCAAAGTATTCTTCAACCGATTCGGCTAAGAGTTCAATAGAACCTTCCGCATTGCGGTCGATAGAAATCTTTACTTCGTAAGAATCTTTATAGTCAACCGTTTGGTTGAAACCAAAAATTCCAAACAAAGTGATACCGATTAAAACTATTGCCAAGGTTGCAACTAAATAATAACGCATTTTATTCATAACGCCTTTCATATTAAGCAACCTCCTTTTTCATATCAAGGAACTTTTCTTTGTTTTTAGCAACAGGAAGAATAAGCGCGGTAAACATTCTTGTAAATACTGTTGAACAAATGAACGATACGATAGTGCCAATTCCCAAAGTTACTGCAAACGAATAAAGTGAACCGCTTGCAAAGATTAAAAGCAAGATTGAAACAGCACCTGCGATAAAGTGCATATTGAGTGTGGGGATCAATGCTTTGCTAAAGCCCTTATTGATTGCTGCTTTAACAGTTTTTTCACTGTGAGCATATTCTTCTTTTACCCTGTTGCAAACGAGAACGAGTGAGTATGCGCAAAGCATAATTGCAAGCAATAAGCCAAACACACCGTCAAGCGTGATCACAACACCGGGAACAGCAACGAAGAGCCAAATTTGCGCAATGATGAAAATCAATGCAGAGATTGCTGAGATTATGCCAAAACCCTTATAGCAAAGGATAAGCGCAACCATCAATAAAACCATAATACAAGCAACGGCGATTGCAACTTTCATAGCAACTCTTGCGCCGTAGAGTGAATCAATATCAACAGCATCAATTACGTTGTACTTATAGTTAAGTCCGCCTGAACTGATTTGGAGTGCCATTTGTTTTGCTTGCGCTTCGCTAGTGCTTGTTACACCCAAAGTCTTGTCCGCAAAATAACTTTCGCTAATTGCTGAAGAGCCTGATAAAAGCACTGTGTCGCCAAGTTTAATTTCAAGATAATAACTGCTTTCAGAGTTGATCTTTTCAATAAGAGCATCATAACCTTCGTTAGTAAAGGTTATTGCAACTTGGTGTTTGGTTTTATTATCAGTGTCAACGTAACTGCCAAGGTATTTAGCAGACTTAACCACCTTTATGTCTTCAAGAATTTGTTCGGTGGGGTTTGCTGAAGAACCGCCGTAAAACTCAACTGCGCCGTAAGCCATAACAACGCCGATATCAGAAGAAATGCTGTCTGTATTTTTCGCTTCAATTCTAATATCGTAGTCCAAAACGTCTTTATCGGGGCTCTTAATAGCCTTTACTGAATAGGTTGAATAACCAAGCGCTTCAAGCCTTGTTTCCAAAGTCTTGATAACTGCGTTGATATCTTCAACTTCTTCTTCGTTATCCTTGTCGAGAGTATAGGTGTATGCTACACCACCATCGAGATCGTAATCAACTTCAATAGTTCTCAATGCGGACATATATTCTTTTACTTCGCCAACTGAAAATTTAGCAAAAGTGAAGAACATTACCGCAACCATAAACAAACTGATTAACGACAATAATGTTATTGCCCTTTTCTTTGTCATCTTTGCCTCCGTACGGAAAACCCGTAGTAATCTAAAAAAGCGTTTCTTTTAATATTAGAACTCGTTAAGTTCTTTGAGCATTTTTTCTAAGTCTGCTCCGTGAACATCTGCCGCTTCGCCAACAGTTTCGCCGTGTGCGAGCGCGCAACCCAAACAGTGCATTCCGTAAGACATAAGAATTTCGCCTGCCTTAGGGTTAAGTTGAATCGCTTCAAAAATAGTCGTGTTTTCAGTAATCTTGTTTGCCATATATATATCTCCTTAATTTTAACATACTTTATGTTTACACCAAAACTGCTCAGCATAAACCTTTACCGTTCAATTATATAATTATTTTCTTTATAAGTCAATCGTATTTACCAATTTTGTTTGCTCTCATTAACGAAATATTAATATTTTTTATATTAATATCTTATATTAGACAAAAACTTTTACCTTTCAAATCGCCAAAAAAAGAAAACGCCCTTATTTAGAGCGTTTTTTGTTTTTATATTAGTCCGTAAAATATCACGCCAAGCACGGCGGAAATTAGTATTAGTAAAATTGGCGACAAAGTTTTTTTCTTCCAAAACTTTAAGGTGTAATATGTTGCGCCAACACTTGAGAAAATCACCAATGCTCTCCAATCGAATACAACTTTATCATACACCGTTTCGAGTGAGAAAATAACGGTTAAAATCATAGTTATTGCCGTTGCGATTATAAGCCCTATTGCAACAGGTCTAATGCCGTTTAAGAATGCCTTTACCCCTGCAAATTTGAGTAGCCTTTTAATGAGCGCAACGATTACTAGTATGATTATGAAAGAGGGCAAAACAACCCCTAAAGTTGCTAAAAGTGCGCCAAGTATCCCACCTTGCGATGCGCCTATAAAGGTCGCCATATTGATTGCTATCGGGCCGGGTGTGGACTCTGCAACGGCGATAAAGTTCATTATTTCAGCGTTTGTCAACCAGCCGTTAGACACAACTTCTTCAGTAACAAGCGGAATCATTGCATATCCACCACCGAAAGAAACGGCGCCGATTTTTAGAAAGGTTAAGAAAAGTTGGAGATAAATCATTTGCTATCCCCCTTTTCTTTTACAGAGTTTTTATCTTTATTCTTTTTGATGATAAGTGAAAGTAAGTATGCCAAAACACCGATTCCACCGCCAATAAGCACAAAGAAAACCGAAGAAAAACTCTTGGCAAAAAGTGCAAGGAGCAAAAATGCGACCACCGTGCAAACGGTTAAAATGATACCAAAGGGTTTACCTTTAATGTGTTTAAGCATTTTTATACCCGCGTTAAGTATCAAAAAGGCAACGCACGCTTGTATTCCGCGGAAAGCGTATCCCACCCAAGCAAGGCTTAAAAATTTATCAAAGAAAAGTGAAATGACAAAAATTATGATAAAAGACGGCAAAACAACCCCTAACGTTGCGAATACCGAGCCTAAAACACCCTGCACTTTATAGCCGATATAAGTTGCGCTATTGATTGCTATAGGACCGGGGGTTGATTCGGCAATTCCAACCACGTCCAAAAACTCATCGTGCTCGAGCCATTTCTTTTTTTCAACGAGTTCACGCTCGATTATTGCAATCATTGCATATCCACCGCCAAAGGTGAATAAACCGATTTTGAACATCGATAAAAATATAATTAGTAGTTTTTTTAACTTTTCCATAATTTCCTTTGCCTTTTATATTATTCTAATACAACAATTAAAATTATGCAATCGTTTTTGTTATAAAAGATAAAAATCGGCAACCTTAGTCACCGATTTTTTATTTTAATTTACTTTTGCTCTTTGCTCTTTAATTTTATCAAGCCTTGTGCGTGCTAATCCTTCCGCCTTTCCTACTGTTTGATTAAAGGCATTTTTTAACGACGCCAATTGATTTGAAAGTTGCTCTTTCTTTTGTTCTATATTTTCAAGTTCTTCTTTTGAAAGGTCTTTTTCTATCTTTTCTAATATTTTTTGCGCATTATCTTCCATCATTTTAGATAGGTCGCTAACTTCATTTGAAGTAATCACCCCGTCGCTAACGGCACTTTTAATTTGATTTACACACTCGTTAAAATCACTCTTAAAGGTTGCAAGAATTTCATTTTCCGTGTTTTCGGGTATCATATTCACAAGTTCTTCAGCCGTATTTAAGGTCTTTTCTATCTCAGTTTTGTACTGGGAAACAAACTCTTCCACCCTACCTACAACCGAACTTTCAATATCGTTAAAGGCAAGGAAAAGTTCTCTTTCAATTTCTTTTATATCGGCTCTATCGCTATTTTTAAGAGTTTTATCAACAAAAGATTCAACACTTTCAATGGTCACGATACCGTCGTAATTTTTTAATTTATCTTTGTCTTCTTTTGTTAGGTTAAGAAGGGCAAGCACCCTTTCTTGTTCGGCTTCGGTTAATTCATATTGGGATAAATCTTCCGCGTGCTTAACACTTTTTGCAATAGAACTTAACCCGCGCGAAAGTGTTTTATAAACTTGATAAGCCGTGCCATACCAACAAGTTGAAAGGTGCTTTTTCATTCCTTCAGCGCTCATATAATAAGTTGTGTACGCGCCGTCGTAAAGCGCACCCACCGCGCTTTCATACACCGATTCAGCGCTTGTTTTTGCCTTGTTAAAAAATGTTGAAGTGAACTGTTCGGCACTCTTATGTGCTCTATAAACCATATCGATAAGTTCGCCTTTATTTATTTCAACCGCACTGTTTATGCTTACTTCTCCACTCTTGTTTGCCGAATATGAAAGATAAAAATCGGTAATAGATAACTGACTAATTTTGCTATCATCATCGTTTGCATTTTTTAGAGTTTGAAGTTTTCTATTCATTGAAAAACTGCCGTTATCAAAATCTACTTCCATATTAAATGCGTTGGCGCGCTCTTTAATAACGGCTTTAATTTTATCAACAAAGCCGTTGTTATTTTTACTACTTACGCTTGCGGTTGTAACCTTGTTTTCATCATTAATAAACCCGTATTTTTTAGCAAGTTTATAAACATTTTCAACCGCGGTGGTAACACTCTCGCCAACTATTCCACTTTCTTTATATAAAAGAACTTGTCCGTCTTCATTTACTCCAACGGCGGTCATAACCTTGTTATCCCCGTCGAGTATGAGTTCAATTTTTGGATTGATTTCCAAACATACATAAGTGGTTGCAATTTGATTTTTATTATCTTTTTCCACATCGTTGCAACCAAAAAAGGTAACCGCCATTAGCGATGACATTAAAAGGGCAACGACTATAATAAGTTTTCTTTTCATATATTCCCCCTAAATTTTGCAAAAAATTATGCAATTTTATTTTGGGCAAAATATGTAAACTTATTCTAGTAAAAGTGTTTTAAAAACAAAAAAAGGCTTTATTTCAAGCCTTTTTTAATTAAAAGTTTTTAATAATCTCTTTAAGTTTATCTTTGTGAACTACACCGCTAATAGAATCGGCCTTGGATAAACAGTTGATTGCAACAAGGTTTGCAAAAGACAAGGTTTCTTCATCACTATAATCATTATATATAGCGTATAAACAACCTGCACAGAACGCATCGCCCGCGCCAACACTACCCTTGATAAAGCCTTTGGGAAGTTTTATCGATGGAACTGATGTTATTTTACCGCTCTTATCCAAGCAGTATCCAACTTCTGGACAATGCACGATAACCTTTTCTTTAACACCGAGTTCCATAATTTTTCTCAAAATCACGGGGATATTTTCTTCAATTAGTTTGCCATCTTTATCTCTCGGCTCAACACCGACTATTTGACCGCCTTCAATTTCGTTAATAATAACATAATCACAGTGCGGAAGCGAAGCCTTTGTCACGGTAAAGAAATTACCGCTTGACTCACTTACTATATCAATAGAAGTCTTTATGCCGAGTTTTTGTGCCTTTTCAAGCAATATTGACATAGGTGTTGTGCCATCTGCATTGATTTTGTCAAAGGAGTCTAAAAGCATAAGATAGCCCGCGTGCAATATTTTAGCACTTACCTTTTCAAGACAAATATCATCAATTGAAAATTCAGCGTTTGCTCCGCGGTTATGGAAGAAAGTTCTCTCCCCTGTACCCGAAACGGTTATAACATCAGAATAAGATGTGGGTGAAGTTTTACTAACCTTAACCCCATCGGTATTCATACCAACCTTTTTCATTTGGTCAACTACAAACTGTCCTTTATAGTCATCGCCTACGCGACCGTAAGCAAACACGGGAAGTTCGGGGTCAAGTTTTGCAATATCAATTCCAGTATTGGGAACTAAACCGCCCACCGCGAGCGATTCCGCGGTTATGGTTGCAAGCATACCCTTTTCGGGGTAACTTTTAACAAACTTAACGTTGTCGGTCAAAATGTTGCCGGCAAGCGCAATACCTTTTCTTTCCATTTATACCCTCATTGTCTTTCCGCTTGTTTCATCAACATATTTAACAAGTGCGGAAATTTGTTTGCCGTCTTTAATCATATCGTAAAGGTTTACGATAAAGTCGTTCATTCTGCCTTCGTATGCGCAGTATTTTTTAAGTGTTTCTCTAGCACCGAACTCTTTAGCGAACGCACAAATTTCCTTGCTACTGTCATCGCCATCGGGGGCAAAGTTCATACCCGCCGCCACGCCGATACACAAATATTCACAAGGGAGATTATGTTTGTCGCAAAGGTTGATTGCACCGATTAAACGGTCGTTTGAACTCAACTTTCTCTTAGTGTCCTTACCTACCCTTGCAACAGTGTCAGCAAGTGCTTTGTTGGTAAAGCGGTACAAAAGGTTTTCCGCGTGTGAAAGAAGCGAATCAATTTCCACACCGTTTTCTTTTGAAACGGCAAGAGCCGATTGAGTGAGCGCGCGATATGCAACATATTTAATATCAAAGTCTGCTATGGCTTCATAGATATATTCATAGTCACGCAAATAGCCAAGATAAGCACAAGTTGCGTGGCTCATATTATGCATAAATAGTTTTCTTTGGATAAAAAGATTAAAGGGTGCGAAAGGATAAAGTTTTTCAATAGAAGGAATTTCGCCCTTAAACGCATCTTTATCAACGGGCAAAATGTTATACGGTTCAACATAAACACGCAAGGGATTGCCCTGTTTTTTCTCTTCGGGAAGAACGGGAACCATTCTGCCGATACTTGCTTCAACAAACCCGATTTCCGCATCAATTTTATCCGCATATTCGGGGAGTTGTTCTTTAATAAGTCCTTTCAAGAAGTGGTCAGCACCGATTAAGTTTTCACAAATAATGATATTGAAAGGTTTTGCACCCCTTTCAAAGCGCTTCTTTAAGCCGAGCGCAATGGGTTTTGCAATAAACTTTAATACATTTACGCCGATTGCGGTTGCCATAATATCAGCGTTTGCAATTTCTTCTGAAACGAGTTCTATATCAGTTCCGTCAATTCCATAAGCATTTTTAACGATAATTTCTTCAATGCCATCATTAGAAACAACGTCAACGGGATATTCTTTGTCTTGATTGAGTCTGCCGATAACTTCTTTATTGATATCGACAAAACCTACCGAATAACCTGCGCCTGAAAATAATTGACCAATAAAGCCTCTGCCAATATTTCCTGCGCCGTACATTACGAATTTTTTCATAGTTACTCCAAATTATAAATGTCTAATTATTTTTGCGGGGTTACCTGCGATAACAACGTTGTCACCAAAGTCTTTAGTTACCACAGAGCCAGAGCCAACCACAACGTTATTGCCAATGGTTACCCCTGGGTTGATAATAGCGCCACCACCTATCCAACAGTTATCCCCTATTTTTACGGGGAAGCCGTATTCCACGCCGTTATATCTTTCTTCCGCGCGAACGGGGTGGGTTGCTGAAAATATTCTTACGTTTGGTGCAAGCATACAGTTTTTGCCGATAGTTACCCTATTAACGTCTAAAATAACACAGCCGTAATTAGCAAAAAAATTCTCGCCAACCGAGATGTTTATTCCATAATCACAATAAAATGGGGGTTGAACGTGTACCTTTTCCCCCGTGCTACCAAAAATCTTTTTGATAAGTTTATTGAGTTTTTTATCGTTAGACGGGTCTATCTTGTTGTATTTACCAAACAGTTTTCTAACCCTTAAATGAAGTTTTCTAAGTTCAGGGTCAGCAGGCGAATACAATTCGCCTGCCAAACTCTTTTCTCTTTCAGTCTTTTTAGTTCATATCAGGAACCAACGGTCCTGCAAGTTCTTTAAGGAAGAACAATCTTCCGGGAATAGTGGGAATAAATGAAGAAGTTACCCATCTATTAGGTGTATAACGGAGAGTCATCCAAAGGCTCATACCTTGCCATTGCATACCACGGCCATAAACACCGTCTGCACCGCCGATAGCATAGTCTGCTTGGAACATAAGGCCAGGGCCAACAGTGTTCGCACGGCAGGGAACGAGTGAAGTTCTTGACTTAAATGATGTTTGTGCGTTTTGTTCTACTGTAAGGGGATGAAGTTTTGCACCGATTCTATAGGGTTGCTTAATCCATTCTTCGTTAGAAGTGAATTCTGAACCGAATTGGGGTTCCCAGAAAGCGATGTGGCACATTCTACCAATACCATAAACAAGCACGAGTTTTGCACCTTCAGCCTTTAATGCAGCAATCTTTTCGGGATAAGTGGGAAGATTTTCTTTAGTTGCAAAGTTTCTGTGGTCCTTAGGAACAGTGAGTTCGCCCAAAGGATTATAGAAAGCGTTTTCCATTGCGTTTTGGAAAGATGCTTCGCCAGTGATGGTGTTGCCATCAGCATCAGCCCATTCATCCATATTGAAGCACCAAACGTTTTTACAACTTACATTCCATTCTTTAAGGAAATAAACTGCCCATTTATACATTCCCATAGGTCCAACGGGAAGAATAAACGCGAGTTTTTCGCCCCTTTCGTTTGCTTTTTTGATTTCGTTTGCAATTTCGTGACCCATTTTTACATCAAATTCGCCAAGGTCTTTACATTCAACGGGGTTGAAGTCCTTGTTCCAGAAACTTTGTCTTTCAGTGATAGTTTCAGGTGCGTTTGAACAAATTTCATCAATTTTCTTAAAATCCCATCCTTCAGGATAGAAACCTTCTAATAAACTACCTTTAACGGTTGAGTTAAAATCCATAATATTTATCTCCTTAAATGTTTAATTTTCGTTATAAATTTTTTCTACTACTTGTTGCACTTGAACTGCCCTATCGGTGTAAAAGTAGTTAAGTTTTTCACTTTGAACACTTTCTCTAAAGAGTTTTAATTGTTTTAAGTAAAGGTTGCTTTCCGTACCAAAGTATTCTGTGGGTTTATCAGTTGTTCTGTTTTGTGCGGCACTATAATCGCCTTGCGGTGAATAAAGGTGCATAAGTTTACCCTTTTCTTCTTGAGCCAAAGTGCCTTCACACATAATATAGCCCTTGTCGCCATAAAGTTCAAGTTTGCTGAGTGACGCGTTGTCGGGAATATTGAAGTTTACATCAATATGGCCTAATACACCGCTAGTTGTCTTAAAGATGACAACCGCGCCATCTTCAACTTCATACTTAAAGGTTTTGGTGTTGTAGAACGCCTTAACATCAACAATTTCTTCGCCCAAGATATCTTCAAGAAGTTCGATACAGTGAACGCCAAGGTCCATAATCGCACCACCGCCACCAAGCGCCTTGTTTTGTCTCCAAGCACCGGGGATATCGGGATACCAACAAGTGAATTGCGCTCTAACACTGTTAACCGCGCCAATTCCATCTTCTTTTACTATTTCTTTTGCCTTTTCGTGAAGGTTATGATACTTCATCATATAACCAACACAAAGCATCTTTCCTTTCTCTTTGAAGGCTTTAACAAGTTCTTCACCTTCGGCTACATTCATAGCGATAGGTTTTTCAACGAAAACGTGCTTACCAAAAGAAAGTGCAATCATTGCTTGATTAAAGTGGCTAAATACCGGTGTGCCGATATAAACAGCATCACACTCTACGTTTTTAAGCATTTCCGCTTCATCGGTAAAATACTTGACGCCATATTTTTTGCCAATCATTTCGGCTGTTTCAGGGAACTTGTCCATTACGGCAACAAGTTCGCTCTTGTCATCTTCAAGTATTGCAGGGATAGTTCTTCTATCGGCAATTCCACCTGCGCCGATAACACACCATCTAAATTTCATTTATTTTCTCCTTTTTATTCGGGTAACAATCTCTTTGTTGTGCCTTTCAAGTATACTTCGCATTGGCGGAAACCTTCTGCATATTCGGCACCACATTGATATCCCCTATATCTTGAACAAGTTTTTACCATATCAGGGAAATCTATATGGTCGTGATCACGCATCCAAACAATTTGACTTTCGTGGCAGTTAAGCATTTTAAGTTTAAGGTCAAGTGTTTCGGTAATATCAACATAAGTTGTCGGGTTAAAGTTTACGCCTGCAAGGGTATCCATATAGTAAATAGGAACAAGTTTTGCGGGGGTATCATCTTTTGTAAACTTATGAACTGTGCACTTATAGTTGGGAAGTGTTGCGGTAAATGAAGCATCAAACACCAACTTGCTAACTGAAGTGTGGTCAGCCATATAGTCGTTAGGATCGTGAGTTATAATAAGGTCAGGATTTGCGTATCTAATAACGTCAACCATCTTATCCCTTGCCTCACGGTTGTTTTCGTAAATTTCCATATCGTCAAAGCCACCCCAGATAACTTCAATACCTGCAAGTGCACCTGCCTTTTTTGCTTCGTTTGCTCTCATGATAGAAAGTTCATCCGGCGGGATAATAACGTGGCCAAGATTACCACTTGAAGTGTGACAAACAATAACCGTGTCCCCTCTTTGAACACATTTTGCTAAAGTTCCTGAACAAGCGATTTCAATATCGTCAGGATGACAACCAATTGCTAATATTCTCATACTATACTACTCCTATTATAATTTTTAGTGTAACACTATTCTATCACACGCGCGCGCGAATTGCAATGGATAATAATATACAAAAAGAGTAAAATAGTATACAAATTAAAATCTTAAAGATAATACTTGCAAAAAATTAAAGATTTATGTTATAATTTTGGTATGAGAAAGTATTTTAAGTACAAAATAAAAAGCCTTTTAGTTGTTAGGCGAATAATATCAATTCACTACCTTGAGCCGACCGCTCTAATCAAGCAAGAAGAAGAGCACCACGATTTTTGGGAAGTGGTTTTCACCGCCAAGGGGGTTGCGCACTGTTCGGCTAACGGAAAAGATATTTTGCTTGAAGAAGGAAATATTTTATTCCATCAGCCAAACGAAAAGCACTCTCTTTCTTGCGATAAAGGTAGTGCCGTTTTGGTTTTGTCTTTCGACTGTTTATCTGAAGCGATGCGCTTTTTTACCGACAAATCGCTTAAACTTAACAAAAGGCAAATCAATTTTATAAACGAAATTGTTGACATTGCAAAAAATACTTACGATATAACTTTCTATAACTCTGACGTGGAAATTATGAATCTTCTGCCCCACCCGACTCTTGGTGGAGAGCAGTTGATTAAAAACTTCCTTGAGACCTTGCTTATTGACGTTATGCGCTCACTTACCGAAACCGAATACGGAAACGACGTGTTCTTAAAAGAAAAAGATATTAACGACAAACTTTCCGAAGAGATTATAAAAATCTTGAAAGATAACATTGGTGGCAGGCTTACCATTGAAGATATTTCTAAAAAGATAAGTTATAGCAAAGCGTATATTTTTAGACAATTTAAGGCTTCTACTGGTAAAAGTGTTATCGAATATTATCAAGACATAAAAATAAAAAAGGCAAAAGAATACTTAATTCAATCTAACCTTTCTGTAAAGGAAATATCTACAAGGCTTGGGTTTGACACGCCTAACTATTTCACAAAAACTTTTAAAAAATTAACGGGCAAAACCCCGTTAGAGTACAAAAAACGCACGAACAATTAATTCGTGCGTTTTATTTTTTTATAAGTTTAGATAAATGCTTTTGCCACAACGTCCATAGCCATCAATACTAGTGGCAAAGCGCCAAGTGCAAGTATGTATGAAATAAAGCAACTCTTTGCCCCTTCCGTGCTATCTTGCCCTGCTGATTCGGGGAAAACAACCACGTTCATACCAACAGGCATTGCACTGACAATGATTGAAAGTTTAAATACAAGCACAAAGGTTTCGCCTGAAACACCGAAAAGGTGTATTACAAAGAAAATCGCACCCACTAAAACGGGGAAAGCAATTAACCTTATAAAACCAATTAAATACGGCTTCCACGAAGAGAACAACTTTACAAACGGAACGCCCGCAAGCACTGCACCAGTAAGGAGCATTGCAGGTGCGCTTTGACAATTGCCGGCAATGGTGAACGCATCGCCTATTACACTTGGAATAGTGAATCCTAAACCGCTTGTCAAAAGCCCCAAAGTTATACCTACATATACGCCAATCATAGGCATTGACCAAAGAAATGAAAGTTTTTCTTTAGTGGTGCGTTTTCTAGCAAGCGCTTCTTTTGAAACGTCTTTTGTTAAAACGGCATAGCCATAGGTATAAATTGAAATGGTCATCGGCAAGCAGAAAAGCATCATCATAGCGCGCATTTCTTCACCCATAGCCGTTCCACCGATGGCGGAATAAATGGCATATATTATAGGATAGCCAAAATAACCGATATTACCAATTGCTAAACCATATTTTAGTATGTTGCGCTTTAATTGTTCCTTTTCAAGCAAGTTTGAAAGGGGTATTGCCACAAGTATAACAAAAAGGGTTAAACCCGTACCTGCAAGCAAAATAACCGCATATTTTGAGATATAGTTTATATCAACAATTTTAGACAAACTCATAACACTATAACAGGGCGCAAACAAAAAGGTTAAAAGTTTTGCTAACACCTTTTTGCCACCTTCGGTTATAATGTCTCTTTTTCTCAAAAAGTAGCCTATGAATATAAAGGCTATTAAAATAGCCGTTTGTTGAAGAGTGACTAAAAACATAATTTACCTAAAAAATTTTTCTGTCGCAATCGCGACAGAGAAAGATTCGTTTTTTATCTTTGTTGTTGCAAATCGTAGTGAATATCGTATGCCTTTTCTTCTTCGGTGAACTTACGCTTGGTATCGATAACCTTACCTTCGTTAAACTTTCTATCGTTAACATCTTCTGCAGTACCCATAACGGTTACATTAACTTGTCTGCGACGAGCAATAACATGATCCCAGTCAATAAAGTAGATGTGTGCAAACAAACCAAGGTCGAGTTTGCCATCTTTAATGGTTAAGGTTTCGCTTCTGCCAAAGAATACTGAACGAAGGTGACCGTCAGTGTTCATTGAAGAATAGTCACCGGGTTCGTTTACGTGTCTGCCGTATTGTGCGTGGATAGGACCGGGGTGACGATATTGATGTTCTTCAGCGAAGTCAGGGATCATCTTTCTCATGATATCGAGAAGGTCGTGTTGAAGATATTCAAGGTCGAAAGAGTCAATGTCGTGTGAGCATTCTTGAACCATTACAGAGCAAGTGGTGTGGTGTGACACGATTGCTACAGTTCCGTTCTTAACGCCTGATGCTTCAACGATTTCGAGAATTTCTTTTCTAATATCGTGGAAAGTGGGGATCCAACCTCTTGATTGGAGTTCGATTTCTTTTTGGAAAACTTTGAATTCCATAGTATTTCTCCTTATAAATAATTTTTTTATTTTTTTTGCCCTTTTGGGGTTTTTTACTTTTTATTTGCCTTGACGTTCATCATAAGCACGGCGAACTGCTGCAATCATTTCTTCAGCAAGTTTTAACGGTTCTTTAGCCTTTGCGATTGCAGAAGAGCAACCTGATGCCGATGCGCCTGCTTTGATTATGTTATAGCAATCTTCACCTTTAGAGATACCTGCCGACGGGAAAGGTTTGATTTCAGGGTTGATTTCCCTAATAACCTTAATAACTTCATCAACATATTCTTTATCAGCGGGTTTACCTGTGCCAATAAGTTCGGTGGGTTCAGCAACCAAAATGTTAGGACCGAGTTTTCCAATGGCTTTAACTTCTTCAACAGAGTCAGCACAAACCATAGTCGCTAAGCCTAATTCATCAGCGCGCTTAATTGCTTGTTCAATCTCTTCCAAAGTGAGTTTTCTTTCCGCGTGGTTGAGCATTACACCAACAGCGCCTGCGGCCTTAACGGCTTCGGGAAGGGTTTTACCCATACCCTTACCAACGGGAAGGCTATCCATATGTTGAGAATAAACGTGGATTCTTTTGGTGTTTTTTGCAATGTTATAAATTTCGGTATCAGGGACATCTAAAATAACGTCTACTTTATACTTTTTAGAAAGTTTATCAAGCCCTTTTGCGATTGCTAAAAGTGTGTCGCCATACATATAGCATTTAGGACCATATTCAAAAAACGGTTCGCTAATCTTATAATCTTTTTTCATAATAATTCCCCTATTTTTTATTCAATCTTTCGCCAACTGCCCCACCTGGGTGGATAAGAGCGAATTGTTCGTTCTTAAAACCGGTTTCTTCTATGAGCGCCGTTTGAAGTGCGTGGCAAATCATACAGAGTGCGGTTGTTGAAGTCGTGCCTTGTGAGTTATATTTATCCGTTTCCCTATTAACGTATTGCTTTAACACAGCATCAGCATTAACGGCAAGCGGAGATTCCATATTTTCGGTAATTGAAATGATTTTTACGCCCTTTGCCTTACAAATATCGATTATCGGGAGAAGTTCTTTGGTCTTTCCACCGCGAGATGCAAACACCATAACATCCCCTTCTTGCAAGAATCCCGTTGCGCCGTGAACGGCTTCCGCAGGAGAGATAAACCTTGCAGGTTGCTCAATACAGCAAAGTAAGTGCGCAAGGTGTTGACAAATTATGCCAGAGTGACCGCAACCACAAGTTCCAATTCTTGTTGCGTTCTTTAAAAGTTCAACCGCTTTTGAAAACTCCTTTTCATCAAGATAATCAAGCATTGTGCTTATGCACTCCGCTTCAATTTTATACGCGTTTTTAACTGCTAAAAGCGTTTCTTTTTGCATTTTATCGCCCACCTTGTATCAGTAGTAAAATTATATAAAAAGTATAACACGGTAAAGGTTAATTGTCAATGATTTTGAGCGATTTAATCAAAATCTAAAAATTATAAATTTTTATAAACAAAAACGCGCCGAATTCGGCGCGTTTATTTTAGTTTTCAGAGTTGTATTCAGCAATGTAAGGTAGGTTTCTAAACTGCTCTCCACAGTCAAGCCCATAGCCTATAACAAAGAAATCAGGAATAGTGAACAAAACGTGGTCGGCATTAAAATCTACCAATCTACGGTCGGGTTTATCCAAAAGCGAAACAACCTTTAGTGAGATGGGGTTTCTATCTTTCAAAATTTTAACGATATCTTTTAAGGTTCTACCCGTGTCAACAATGTCTTCAACGATTATTACGTGGTAATTTGAGATATCGCGGTCTAAATCCATCGTGATTGTTACTTTGCCAGAAGAAGATGTTCCTTCATAATAACTTTTTGCACACATAAATGCGATTTCACAAGGCACTGTTACTGCCCTACAAAGGTCTGAAAGGAACACGAAAGAGCCTTTTAATATACTAACTAAAAGTATGGGGCGACCATCATAACTTTCATCAATCATTTTGCCCGCTTTTTTTACGGCTTCTTTAATTTGTTCTTCGGTGATTACCACGCGTTTGATTTTTTTGTTAAACTGTTCAATATTCTTAATTTTATCCATTGTAAAATCCAACCTAATTTTCTAAAAGTTTACTTTGCTTATTTCATATTGAAGTATGCAATAGAGTTGTTATACGCAATGTCTTTAATAACCTTGCCAACAAGTTCAATATCTTGGGTAATTTCCCCTTTTTCCATCAAGGTGCCAAGGTAGTTGCAAAGTATTCTTCTAAAGTAGTGGTGGCGCGGATATGAAAGGAGTGAACGGCTATCGGTAAGCATACCAACAAATGTTGCAATGTGACCTGTTGCGGTCATATCTTTAAGGTGATTTTCCATACCAACCTTATTATCTAAGAACCACCAAGCAGGTCCGTATTGAATCTTGCCCTTTGCACTACTGTCTTGGAAGCAACCAACAAGCGTCATAATTTCAGTATTCATTTTGGGGTTAAGGTTGAAGATAATAGTTCTAGGAAGTGCATTTTCATCGTTCAACTTGTCAAAGAGTCTTGACATAAGCCTAATACTGTTATCTTCGGCAATGCTATCATAACCGGTATCGAGTCCTAACTTTTTGAGCATTTGAGTGTTGTTATTTCTCATTGCGCCAACGTGAAGTTCGGTTCTAATATCGTATTTAGCATAGAGTTTCATAAGGAAATATGTGAAATAACCTTTGAAAGTTTCTGCTTCTTTTGCAGTGATTTTTTGTCCCTTAACAGCCTTTGCAAAAACCTTTTCAGCGTCCTTTCTGTCAGCAACTTCGTATACGCTTTGGAGAGCGATATCACTTGCGGTAGTGCCAACTTTGATAAACGCGTTAAGTCTGTTTTCAAGCGCCGCTTCTAAATCTGTAAGGTCTTTAACTTCGCCAACGAGTGCGGAAAGTTTTGCGATGGTATCGGTGTAACCGTCCGCTTCAAGATTCATAATCTTATCCGCTCTAAATGCGGGGATAACTTTGAATTTATAATCTTTTTTAGCGATTGCTTCAAAAGTTGAAAGGTCATCAAAAATTTCGTTAGTGGTGAAAATATGGGTAACGTTTGACTTTTCGATAAGGCTTTGGGGGGTAATATTGTTGAGTTTAATATACTCGTTACACCAGTTCCAAATAGTTTCCGCATTGCCTTCGTTAATTTCAATTTCACAGTTAAAGAACTCTTTGAGTTCTACTTGTGACCAGTGGTATAAGGGGTTGCCAAATGCAGTGCCCAAAACTTTGCAGTAGCAAAAGAATTTTTCTTTATTGGTTTTATCCCCTGTGATAAATTCTTCATCAATGCCGTAGTTTCTCATCAATCTCCACTTGTAGTGGTCACCTTTAAGCCAAATTTCAAACACGTCGTTAAAAGTTGCGTTTTCTAAAATTTGCTTTTCGGGAAGGTGACAGTGATAGTCAAAAATAGGCATTTCTTTTGCATAATCAAAATAAAGTTTTTCAGCCGTTTTGTTTTCTAATAAAAAATTGTCTTTTAAGTAACTCATATATAAAACTCCTTTTTTGTCTCTAATTAACACCAAAATAGGTGGTTTTTACTTTCTAAATCTACCGAATACTTCGTTTACTTTTGAATAACTTGCAAACGAACCGGGATAGTTTTTAATAATCTTCATCATCTCGCCAATTTGCTTTTTGCGGACAATGCAAACTATCATATACTTTTCGGTATGTGAATACATACCCATAATTTTAACTTCGCTAACACCGTGGTGCAATTTTTCAATGAGTTCAGCCGATAATTCTTCGGGTTTGTCTGTAACGATTTCAAACTTAAACCCTACTTTCATACCCGACAAGAAATAGTCTACCACAACGTTGGCAATAAACAAGTTAACAAGGGTACAAATAACAGGGGGTATATGCATACCGTACACGAAAAATGCAATTCCCACAACGCTACTATCCATTAAAAAGGAAACGTATGCAACGTTGAGTGCAGGGTTTGCCCTTTTGATGAGTGCGGATATTGCGTAAGTTCCGCCACTCGCACCAAACCTACGGAGCATAAGCGAAAAGCCCAAGCCCGAAATACAACCCGTTGCAATGCACGCGAACACGATATTAAAATCGGTTGAGTTATTTAGTGCCGAGTATGGCTTAAACCCTACTGCTTCCCAAAGGGTTGTGCCGAACGATTGAACGAGCATATAAATTATAAGATATGCACCGAGTTTTTTGTTTACGAAAATGGTTACCAAAACGAAAATGGGAATATTGAAAATCAACATAAAGTATGCCCATTGCATTGGTGCACCCGTGAAGTGATAGGTCATTGTTGCAAGACCACCAACTCCCCCCGGCGCAAAGCCGTTGCTGTTTTGGAAAAAGTAATATGCAACCGAAACAACCAATCCCGCAACAACTGCTATAAATAAATCGTATGATAATTCTTTAATCTTTGCTTTTGTCAACATATTACTTTGCTATATCATCCTTTTTCCATCTAAAGTTGCCCTTTACCCCCGTTACGTCGGAATAGTAAACGAAAGTATCGGGATATTTTTTAATAAGCCTTAAAAATTCGGGGACTTGGCGGATATTTACTACGCTGATGATAATAGACTTATCATCTTCAGAAAACATACCAGTTGCATTTACAAGAGTTGCACCGTGTTTTAAGCCGTAAATAATATCGTTTTTAAGTTGCTCTGGATGTTTGGTTACAATCTTAAACTCTACCGCGTTTCTAGTGTCTTTCATAAGCACTGCCGAAGCCTTTTCAAACACGAACATTTGAATTATAGCAAGCAAAACGCTGTTTAAGTTGTTATCGTAAACAAAGAAAGATACGCCGATAACCGCATAGCATATTACCGCGATAACCCTTTCAATATTTCCGTATGCCCTTTTTGTTTGAACAATGCCCGCAACTATATCAACACCGCCCGTTGATGCGCCAATTTTAAGCATTGCGCCCGTTCTTATACCGAGCATTACGCCCGAAAACACCGCAGCGATAAGCCCTGAATTTTCTTCTGTGTATTGATAAAAGCCAATTCTTTCAAGAAAGACAAGCATTAACGAAGATATAACAGTGAAAAGCACCGTATAAACAACGTATTTTTTCTTCAACAAAAACCACGCGACAATCAGCAATGGGATATTTATCATAAGCGAAAAATAACCTGCGTTAAAGTGCGTTGCTTTTTGGAGCATTGTTGCTATACCATCCACCCCCGCGGGAGCAAATGATGCGGGATAAACAAAAATATGCAAACCAAAAGCGGAAAGTGCCGAAGCGATAACCGTTATTAAAACGTTTACCGCCTCTTTAGAAAATTTTATTTTATTATTTGTTTGCATCTAAATCCTTAAACTCTCCAAATCTACCGAGCCCCATAAGACCACGAACACCTGTGAGCAAGCATTCATAGTGAACATCGCACTCTGCAAAGTGGAAAAGTCCTATATAAAGGTCTTCAGGTTTAATTTCAGCAGCCGGCTTTTTAATCATATGTTGGATATATCTTGCGATAACTGTATCCATAGCCATTTTGTCAAAATTCTTTTGGATAAACCCGGGCTCTTTGATTTCTTCAGAACGCTCTTTTAATTCCTTTAAGATTTCGCCACTTTCATCATAAGTTAAACCAACTTCAGTGGGAACGTAAGGAACATAATCATAATTTACACCCTTATCGGTAATGTCAACCACAACGGCAAAGCCTTTACCCCAAGTGGGAACGTGTGCATAGTTTCTTGCGAACACGAAGTTACCTTGACCATAAATGATTTTGCCACCCTTATAATCTTCTTCAGTACCTACGCAGTGGGTATGTTGACAAAGAACGATGTCTGCACCCTTTTCAACAATTTTTCTGCATACTTTGTGAAGGTGGGGTGACGGATAAGCATAGTGCTCTTTACCACCGTGATATAAAACGATAAGGTAATCGCATTCTTTCTTTGCTTCAGCAATATCGTCAAGAGATTCTAACGGGTCAAAACCGTTTGCACCAAAGCCATAGTCTTCTACCCAAGAGAATTCGTGTTCACAACAAGCGTAAACACCAATTTTCTTGCCTTCCATTTCGAAGAAATAAGGTTTCTTTGCTTCTTCCTTATTATCCCCTGCACCGACATGAGCAATGCCAGCATCGTCAAGAGTTTTTAAGGTTGAAATATATCCTTCATAACCATGGTCAAGCATATGGTTGTTTGACAAACTTAAAAGGTCAACACCAAGTGCTTTATAGCCAGCGATACAAGCGGTGGGCGCACCAATGTTGGGGCCTGCCTTTTTGATTGGAGTTTCTTTATCGGTAAGTGCAAGTTCAAGGTTGAAAATTCTATAATCAGCCTTATCCATTGCTTCTTTCACCTTTTTACCAACGAGTGCTTCCGCATCGCCTTTAATGAATAAATCGTAGTTAATTTCTGTGGGTACTAAGTCTGCACCAATAAAAATCTTCATAATTTTCTCCTAACCTAAGTGGGCAATATGTTAGTTATAATTATTATACAACAATTATTAAACTATTTCAACAGATTGCAAGCATTTTTTCGCCTATATTTTCAATATTTTTTCCTTTGGAAAAAAGAAAAAAAGCGAACGCAAAATTGCGTTCGCTTTAATTTTCAATGAATTTTCTTAGAAAGCCATTGTGGTGTAGTATGCAAGGTTGGTTTGACGGTTGTCAAGTCTACCATATTGTACTACGATTTTTTGAGAACTTGAAAGTTTCATTGCGTATTGGGTTTCCAAAGGAATTTCCACACCACACATATGTTCGATATTGTTCATACGGAAGCATCTAACAGTTTGTGCGGGAACTTTCCATACGATTTTGCCTACGCAAGGTGCGGTATCAACATAAAAGATTTTTACGTCGATAACTGCTTCTTTATCGGTATCGTTTACGATAACAACACTTTCGTGTCCTTTCAAAACGCCTTCACCTTCGGGGGGAAGTTCACAGTCAGGAATAATCCAATATTTTTTTCCTACTACCATAACCTTTATCCTCCAATATTAGAAGCCGAGTTCGATAAGACCGTGTTTTTCGAGATAATCGGTGTAAGATTCTACGCCGTTTTCTTTAATAGCAATACCCTTTTCCCAACGGCAACCAAAGGTTGAACCAGAAATGAAGGTATCTACTTGGAAGGTCATATTTTCTTTGAGAGTGTATTCTGAAGAAGTTTCCATCCAAGGTGCTTCAACTTCAATCATACCAGTACCGTGGCAAGGTCCGTAAACGTAGTTCTTTTCATAACCTGCTTCCTTAAACATTTCAAGGAATTTTTTGGGAACAACGTCTGCTTTGATACCAGCCTTAAGGTTTTCGGTTGTCCAGTTGTGCATCTTTAAGCAGAATTCAACAAGTTCTTTCTTTTCGCCTTCTGCCTTACCCATAAATACGGGAAGACCGATTGCGGGTGAATAACCATCGATTTTTGCTGAAAGGTTCAATTGAACGATATCGTTTTTGCCGATTACCTTATAGGTTGAACGGCTGATTGCGTGACGGGTTGAAGATTCGCTAAATACGTACATAGGAAGACCTTCGTATTCTGCGCCGTTTTCATAGATAACTCTTTGTGCGATACCAACCATTTGGAGTTCGGTAACACCGGGTTTCAATGCCTTAACAACTTCATCAGTTGCAAGTTCAACGATTCTAAAGCCTTCTCTGATACAAGCAAGTTCGTTTTCACTCTTGATTGAACGAAGTGCAACCATAATGTCACTGCAGATAGAAATTTCTGCCTTGGGGAAAGTTTCCTTCAAGCCCTCCATAATGGGAAGGGTGCATTCTACGTAACTGCCGAGACCGATTTTAATGTTTTCACCGGTTACGCCAACATACTTAAACGCGTCAGCAAAAGTATCGGGAACGAGTTCGGGATATGCAGGGTCTGCAGATTCTCTAAATTCCTTCAATACCATAACCTTGTCAATCTTACCGAAGTCTTTTGCGAAGATTGCAGATTCAGGACCTACCAAAAGTGCTGCCTTACCGGTTGCACTGATAAGAACACCTGCTCGTTCAAACAACGGCCAGAAGCCAGAGAAGTATCTTGCGTTTGCATAGTCGCTTTCAGTTGAAACAACGAGCATTGCGTCAAGACCTTTTGCAGCAACGAGTTTTGCTGCTTTTGCGATTCTTTCCTGATATTCATAATCAGGGATACAAATTCTTTGCATATTCATTTTCTCCTTTTTAGAGTTTTTTCTTTATTATATATCTTTCAGATATATTTTGTCTTTGTAAAATTGTCAATAATTTTTGCACAATCGTAAATTTGTTTATTGACAATTAAATAAATGCGTGGTATAATCAAATTATGAAGTTTATTTTGAAATCATTAAGTAATTCCCTATCGGTTAAAGGCGTTGCAAACGTGCACTTTTTCGAGTTCCCCGAGAACTATTCTACCGAAAACGACAAGCACCCTTTCTTTGAACTTTTATTCGTTGCGGGTGGCAAAGTTAAGGTTGAAAGTGAAGACTACACGGGTATAATTGAAAAAGATGAAATGATTATTCACCGCGCAAACGAATTTCACTCTTTGCAATGCGTGGAAAGCACTATGCCGACCGTTATTATTATCGGGTTTGATTTAGATGGCAGTGAAATGGATAAATTTTCTTTTTCCCCCATTAGGCTTACCGACTCGGAAATTAAAAAACTTGCAGAGATTGTAAAAGAAGGGCGAAACGTTTTTGCCCCGCCCTATGATGTGCCCGTTTACGATATGAAAAAGAAGAAAAATCCGCCCTTTGGCGCTGAGCAAATGCTTAAAAATTTACTCGAGTATTTTTTGCTTGGGTTAAGACGCAAGTTTATTGGCGAAAAGGAAGCGGAAGAACAAACTTTTTCTAGCAAACTTTCGGTAAACGAGATTGTTAAGTATATGGATGAGAACTACAAGGAAAAAATCACCATTGATGAACTTGCTTTTATCTTTAGAACAAACCGCTCTACCCTATGCAAAGAGTTTAAGTTAAGCACGGGAAAAACGGTTGCAGAATATGTTGCGGATAAAAAATTAGAGTCGGCAAAACGCAAGATAAAATCTACCGATAAAACCTTTACTGAAATTGCCGAAGAACTTAACTTTGAAAGCATACACTACTTTACAAGGTTTTTTAAAAAACAAACGGGTATGAGCCCCAAAACTTATAGAAATTCTTAAAAAGAAAAGGTCGCAAACTTGCGACCTTTTTTGTTAAAAAGTATTCATTATTTTTTGTTCTTTAATCTTATATTCTTTATATATATCTTTATATTCATTAGCATCAGCCGAATAGGTTTTATCAAGCGCAACGATTTTGTTTGAAGCGGAGATTGTGCTATCGAAAACACCAATACCAACACCTGCAAACATTGCACTGCCAAGGCAAGCCGTTTCATTTTGTTTTAAGGTTACTATTTTCTTATCCAAAACCGAACTTTTAATGTTGCACCAAAGTTCACTCTTTGCACCGCCACCCATTGACCTAATTTCACTTATAGGTAGGTCGATAAAGTCAACAAATTCCTTTATGATATAAGCAACCGATTCCATAATCGCGCGGACAAAATGTCCCCTTTCGTGCTTCATTTCCATACCGTAGAACACTCCCCTTGCTTCAGGGCAATTTTTAGGCATAACTGTTCCGCAAAGGTGGGGAATTGTGATTAAATCTTCCGAACCTGCGGGCACTTTGCTTGCTATCTCGTTTAATTTGCCATAGTCAAAACCTTCACAAAAAATTCGCTTAAACCACTCTAGAGTTGCACCCGCTGTCGGCGACCACATCAATAGGCAATAAAGTCCTTTTTTAACGTAGTATGGAGATACTTTAATTCCATCATAATAAGGTGGCAATTTATTGGTAAGAGCACAAACTGCAAGGGCAGTTCCGGTAGTTTCGCTCATAAGTCCTTCGCAGACAACACCTGCGCCCGTGATACCTGCAATTTGGTCAAGCGCACTCGTTACAACCTTAATTCCTTTATATTCGCCAACCACTACCCCACTTTCGTTAAGGTGCGGAAGTTGACTTTCTTTTATACCCAAATATGAAAGAATTTCAGGGATGTATTCGCCCGTTTCAATATTCATTAAAAGGGATGAAGAATAGAGTGAACGCGATGCTTCCGCCTTGCCTGTCAAACGGTAAATTATATAGTCTTCTAAAAGCAAAAACTTATCTACTTTATCAAAGATTTCCCTTGCGTTATCTTTAAGCCACTCAATCTTTGGCGCGGGATAGCCTGCGGGAACTTCGGCTTGACCCGTAAGATTATAAATCTTTTCTAAGCCAAAGGTGTTAAGCATTTTTTCGGCTTGAGCGGTTGCCCTATTATCAAGCCAAATGATAGCGTTCATAAGGGGATTTCCGTCTTTATCGAGAGCGATAAGTGTTTCACCTTGCGTGTCGATTGCCATTGCATCAACGGGGAATTTTGCCGTTATTTTTTCCACAGTTTCAGTAAACACGCGGAAAAATTCTTCAGCGGGGAATTCGATAAACTCTCCCTTTGTTATAAGTTTATACTGTGCCGACTCAGATGCCAAACAGTTGCCGTTTTCATCAAAAAGGCAGGCTTTAAGTGCGGTTGTTCCAAAGTCTACACCAAGTAAATTTTTGCCCATATTTTCTCCTAAATCAATCTATTTTATCACTTGAAGTGAAGTTGTGTTTATATCTATAATCTTTTCTAACAAAAAGGTCTATAACTAGCATTGCAACAAGCACAAAAGCGCAAAGCGCAAAGGTTACAATGTAATATGCTTGCCAACCAAAATTATCTATAATTGCGCCGATAACGAAAGGCGTTACACCCGCCGCCACCGAAGCAACCGCGTTTGAAATACAACTATAAGCACCCGCGTTCATAACCTTTCGCATCTTAAACGCCATAACCGAAAGAACGATCGCCTTTACCCCGTTTGCGCCGATAACGAACAATAAACTTAGCACGAGTGCAACTATCATATTTAAGTTAAAGACAAATGCCATAACGAGCGGTATTGGTAAAATTATAAGCGAATATTTTATCGCTTGGCGGATAAAGTCTTTATGTTTATCGCAAGAACGAATTGTTATAACAGGGCCGACTGCAATGGTTACGGGCGCAAGTATGCTAACATAAATTGATATGTTGTCGGGCATACCGTACACTTTAACCAAAAGGCTTGTTATGTAGTTCATAATGCAATAGTAAACTGCAGTTATAAAGAACGCCATTGTCAAAACAACGATATAGAACACAATCGTTCTCTTTTTGTTTTCTACAGTAATGAGCGGGTCGGTATCGTCCATTGCGTTGTTCTTTTTTGTTTTAATTTCTTGAATATACTTTTCATCGAGCAAGTTGTTTACCTTTGCAAAACGCTTTGCACTGTTGACGATAACTGCAAAAGTTATAAGAGATAGCATAAAGATTGCGCCAATGATAAAATATGGCACTCTCCAAGCCTCTCCACCAAACCCAATAAACAATGCGCTCGATAGATATGCAACAACCGAACCCGTTGCATAGCCAAGTGTTAAAATGGTGTTTGCTTTGGATAAAAGTTTAATTGGCAAATACCTTGTTAGCATTAGGTTGCAAGCACTATAAATTGCTGCTTGGAAAGCACCGCTTATGCCAAAGTATATCCAAACTTGTTCAACACCCGTAGATAGACCGATAAGCGCGGTCGTTACCGCGGCAAATGGCACTGTCCAAATAACATATTTTCGTAAACTTATTTTGTTCATAAAAAAGAACAAAACAACCTGCACCAAGCCGTATGTTACAAAGTAAAATGTGTTAGAAAGGTTAATTTTTGCGTAATTAATACCCCACAACCCAGAAAGAAACTGCATTTGTGCAGCAAATATTCCCTTTGCCGCCATACTTGAAGTGTAGAGAAAAAAACAAGCGAAAATCAAGAGTTTGCCGTACTTGTATCTCTTTTTATCCACATTCATTAAGTTTATTTCATTATGATTGTTATGTAAATGTAAGCCGAAAAAATTAACTGCCATAATTATTAACCTTTGTAATCAATCAAAACCGAACCGTCTTCCCTATAATTTACAGTTTGCTTTTTTAAATTTACCGAACGCTTGTGCTCTAAATATTCTTCAACCGAACTAAACACAGGGGTAAAATTTTCTATAATTTCTTTTGCTTTTTTTGCGCCGTTTTCTAAAAGTTTAACAATTAGCGCGAGTTGAAATTTTGCATTTTCTACGCAAGTGTTTTCCGCATCGGCAACAAAAAAGTCTTTGCCGTGCAAAATGCCAGTGCAACCACTTGCATACGCGTGTATACTTGGGAAAAGCGCACTCATATCACCCATATCGGTAGATGATGCAAGGAATTCCCTTTGCTTAAATTTATCCGCACCAACAAGTTCGCACAAAACTTCTCTTGCAAGCGCGTTAAAGTTTTCATCATCAATCATTGCTTCCGAACCGCTTAAATCTTCAATCTCAACCTTTGCACCGAAAGCCGCCGCCGTTGCCGAGATAGCACGGTTGATTTTATCATTTGCATCCTTTAATGCCTTAACCGACGATGCGCGAACATAACTTTCAAGTTTAACCTTGTCGGGAACGGCATTAACAGAATCCCCACCTTCGGTAATTATAGAGTGGAAGCGCACCCTATCTTTTTCGCGGAAGGTTTCCCTTAACGAGTTAACGGTGGATATAGCAGTTGAAGCAACGTTGAGCGCGTTCACCCCATCGTGCGGATTACTACCTGCGTGTGCTGAAACACCGATAAAAGTGGTGGTTTTTCTAATTACACCGTTACTGCCCGTGCCGAGCAAAAACTTGCAATTTTCTTCTCCCGCGCCGTTAGAGTGTGCGTGCACCATAAAGGCGATATCCACGTCGCTAAAATACCCCCTACGGATAAATTCGGGTTTACCAGAAGTGAATTCTATAACTCCGTTTTTAATGAGTTCTTTTCTATATGAAATTTCAATGCCTTCTTCAGCGGGAACAGCGCAAAGTTTGATTTTACCCGAAAGTTTATCTAACACTTTGCTATCCTTTAATGCGCCTGCGATACCAAGCATAGTAGCGCACTCAGCGTTATGACCGCAACAATGAACCGCCCCCGTTTGCTTATCACCGTCGGGATGTGATTTATTGATGAGCGAATCGAGTTCACAAAGCACCAAAACTGTTGGGCCAACTCTTCCCGTGTCGATAGTGGTGTAAAAACCTGTAATTCCGTCGGCATAGGTAAGGCTATATCCCAACTTTTCAAAGTTCTTTGCCAAGTATTCGTTAGTTTTATATTCCTTATATCCCGTTTCGGGGTTTTGCCAAATATATCTTTCCGCCTCTAAAACAAGGTCTTTATATTGGTCAACAACTTTAACTAATTCTTTCATTTTACGCCTCGATAATAATTTTACCGTCAACTAATTTCAATTTTGTGCCGTAAGGTGTGGATAGTTTTACCATAGTTTCAAAAATCTCTTTGGTGTCTTGTTCATTTGCTATATAAGGAAGTCCGTCAAACTCCCCTTCAGCCTTAAAGCCCGCGTTAATCGGCAACATTTCAACCGATGCGACCTTGCCGTCCTTAAAGGTCATTTTAGGAAGCACAGTCAAGAAGTTGCACTTTTCCGTTTGTAAGCCGATAGTGTTGTTTTTCGACCTTGCCATAAGTCCTTCATAAGCGGTTGCATTTTTATCCACGCCATACTTTTTCATAAAGTCTGCGGGGAGATATTTAACGCGCATACCTTGGTAAATAAAATCGCCAAGTGAATAGAAAATAGGACAGCCGTTATACATTTCTATTGGGCGGAGTTGGTGTGTGCCGTTACCGATAATTGCCGAACACCCTGCGTCGATAGCCGAGTGGGCAAGTTGGGTAAAGTAATCGGGCACTTGTTCGTGCTTGGTTTCGCCTATTTCGTGGCAATGCACAGCCAATATCACATAGTCGTTTTGCTCTTTTGCTCTCTTTATATCTTCAATTAAGCGGTCTAAGTCTTTTTTATTGCACTCCGTTCTCTTTTTGCTTCCGTCATAGCAAAACATCGTGTTGCCAAACTTATAAACACCGTCGAGTGCGGATAAACTAAACCCAGAATCAACAAGAATTTGCTCGTAAGCATTTACATTACTTGACTTTGCAATTTCTTGCAAGGCGGTAAGTTGTTCTTTAGTTATGGGATAATAACTTGTAAAGTCAACATAGTTAACACCGGGGCGAGCGCGCATCGTGTTGGTCTCTTCCCCCGCTTTAGACGGGTCTTTATGGCTTGTGTCAACCGCAATGATCGCAACCTTTTGTCCGTTTACATTTAGCACCGCGGGGGCGCTTGCTTCTTTTAGGCTTTTGCCCGTGCCTGAGTGGGCAAGGTTGCGCTTATCAAGATTTTCAATGGTTGAAAGCAAGCCGTGGTATGAATAGTCTAATGCGTGGTTGTTTGCCGTGCTATAATAGTTAAAACCAAATTTAGCAAGGTCATCAAAATCTTCAGGTGTACAGTTAAGCCAAGTTCCACCACTATAAGAGTTAGGGAAATCACCAAACTCGCTAACATTGGTTTCTAAATTGGTCATTTTAACTTGCGCATCGCTTAAAAACTCTTTGATTGGCAAAAAAAGTGTGTCAAAATATTCTTTTGGAACGTTTGCCGTAAATAACGCGTCACCTGTTGCTGTTACTTTTAATTCTTCCATCATACCCTCTAAAACTCAAATTATTTATAAAATAATTTACTCTAGTTTTAATTATACAATCGCAAAATAATAAAGTCAATTTTAATTACTGTATTTTTTTCGCTTTTTAGCGGTAATTTTCCCTTAGTTTTTAATAAATAAAAAAGCAGAGAAGACTTCTCTGCTTTAATGTTTGTTTTAGTTAAAAAGCACTTTATACTTTTTATCGTTGTTTTCTGGGAAAGCAAGGTCGTAAAGTGCAATCTCTTTGCCGTTTTCTTCATCTAAAACATACATAAGGTCGCCTTTAAGTTTTCTGCCTTCGCTATCGATTACTGCTTCTTTATCATCATCACGAACTAGCAAGTCACGGTTTTTGTCAACATAGAGCAATAATTCGCAATAACGCATAGTGCAACAGAACTGTGCTTCGTATCTATTGATAGAAAGGTACGGTTGGTCTTTAAGCACGATGCTGTTAGGACCTGCACCGCCGTTAATTCTATGGCAGAAAGAAAGTCCGTTAAACCAAACTCTTCTTAAATAGGTAAGGTACTCTTTATCCCCTGTTGCTTCATATAAGTTAAGCGCAAGGATAAAACTATCAACTACTGCACAAGGCTCTGTCCAAGTATCGGGGCGGTCAAACCAGTTAAGGTTTTCATAAGTTAAAGTCATACCGCAATCTCTATAGAGATTGAATACCTTTATCGCCATATCGAGATACTTTTTATCACCAGTTGCGGTATAGAGAATATACATACCCCTTGCACCCGTCATAGTGGTGTGGGTTTGTGCCCTTGCCTTTATTCTATCAAACTCAAAGAACTTTTCAATAGCCGTATCGAGATAGAGTTTTGCGTTTTCATCTTTGGTGAGCGCATAGTAACGCGCAACGCCATCGATATTATGGAAAGCGCAACCAACGTCTGAAGACAGTTTCCAACCGTTTACAACTTGACCTGTATGGCTACCAGAAACACCGCCGATGTTTAATTGTTCTCTATCAAGCGGATAATCTTTAATGTGGGGCAAAACTTTCATATACATATTGTAAAAGAGAGTTTTTGCCATTTCAAGCACCTTTTCGTCCTTGAAAAGTTTATAGTATTCAACCAAACCGCAAAGCAACCAACTGTGACCTGCAATTTGTTGTTCGTTTACTTCATTGTCATCAAACACAGGGCCGATAAAACCTTCAGCATTTACCTTTTCGGGAAGAAGTTCCATAACCTTATCAAAATCGGTGGGTTTTTTACCCGTGATTTCATATAGATTGCAGTATGCTAAAATCGCTCTACCTTCCCAATCGCCTTGCCAAGAATAACTAGCAGGTCTATAAACATAGTCTGCCTTATATTCTGCTTCGCAAAGCCTTGCAAAACTCTTTTCAATATGCTTATCAATCATTTTTATTTCCACCTAAAAATAGCGTTTTTATTAGTATACCATTAAAGAAAATATTTGTCCACTAATTATCTAAAATTTATTATTTTTTGTTAATGTTTCAATACTTAATATCAAAAAATCATAATACAAAAATTTAAGGTTTTCTATTGCAATAGACTAAATATTTTGTTATAATAAGTTGTAAATTAGGTCAAATTAAATTTACCTAGCAAAAAGGAGATTTTTATGATAGTTTCAATTATTCGCGAGTGGGCAATGTTTAGAGCGAATTTTAACGAAAAATATGATATTGTTCACCAATTCACAAACCTTATCGGCGCACCGATATCAAGGAACGGACAAATTGATTATCTAAACTCAAAACTTATTGAAAAAGAAAACCGCAATTCTTGGAACGCACCTATCGTTCTTTCAACTTCTTCCGATGAAGCGCCACCCTGTGTTATTAACGGCGCGTTTATTGGCGGTGGACACGGAGAGCCTTGTTGTGTAACCCTTTATGCACCAAAGCACAATAAAACTCTTGCCGACCTTGGCGCAGTTTACACCGATGATTCGGGCACAAAGTTTACTATCGTTAGAATTCATAACGATGATTACGTTATGGTTGTTTCAGAAAATATTGGCGAGAGCGTGACTAAATATAGATTCAAAATGGTTATTGAGGGCGACCTTAAATACCTTTCAAACGGCGAAGATAAGAGTGATATAAAAATCGTTGAACAAAAGAAAAACGATTATTTATCTAATGCGCTTCGCCACCTTAAAAGGCAAGTTGTTTGCTATAAAGACGGAGAGAGAAAGATTATCATAACTTCAATGGAATGCGATTATGCGGAAATTGAAGAAGCATATTATATAATTAACCCCGCAACCGTTGCCCCTGCCCTTACCGCAGAGCGCCCCGAAGGTGGTTATAAGCACGAACCTATGCTCTCCGATTTTGGCGAGCCTATGCTTTTACTTGACCACAAATTCCGCGTAAACCCCGACGGAACTATTTTAGTTGACTTTACAATTGAAAAGAAAATGGATATATTCTTAAACAGTTATATGGGCGTTATGTATCAAGAAAAGAAGGATGTTTACGGCGGTGGAATTCACAGAGTTTTAAGAAAATTAAAACCCGTTACAACCCCCGAAGGAACTTTTGACTTCTCTACCCCATATCCCTTACGCGGTGCTGAATTCCCAAGCGGTATTACCCCCAACACAGAACACCGCTTATATCCCGATAACCCCTTTGATAGAATTATCGACTACTTCCGCGATGAAGAAGGAAAAGATAGACTTGGCTTTACTTGTGGATACTTGCCCGTTTACGATGGTCACCCATCAATAAGAAAAGATATTGTTGACGGACTTATCCTTATTTATAAATCGAGAAAGGCATATCCTTTCTTTATCTCTGGTAACCATGTTCAAAAGGCAAGGGGCGTTTGCTTTAAGAAATTCTTTAACACCGAACAACGCTCTTCCGTTTACGCAATGGAATTTGAAGGCAAAAAGTATATTTACTTTGATATTTTTGAAAAAAATACTCTCACATATAAGGCTAATGGCAAAATTACCTTGCACGAAGTCTACGGACTTGATTATAAAGTTGAAGACGGCTTAATCACAGTTAGTGGTGACAAGGGTTTTGCAACCTTTATTGAAGAATAATTAGGAGTTTATTATGGAAGTAACACTTTGTAGAGAATGGGCGTTTGTTAGAACAAACTACAACGAAGAATACGATATGCTTTATAAGTTCACCAACCTAATTGGTGCGCCGATGTTTAGAAATGGGCAAGTTGACTTTTTATCGACCGAACTCATTAAAAGGGATAACCCTGACATTTGGAGCCCTGATGTCTTCATCAACGGCGCAAGTGATGAAGCACCCCCTATGCACGTTAACGATGCGTTCATCGGTGGCGGACACGGTCAACCTTCTTGCGTTACTATTTATGCCCCAAACCACAACAAAACCTTGAAAGATTTTGGTGCGGTTTACACTGATGAAGAAGGCACAAAGTTTACTATCGTTGAGATTGAAAACGGCGATTACATTAAATTTATATCGGAAAATATTGGCGAAAGCATTACTAAATACGCGTTCAAGTTGGAAATCAAAGGTAAACTCACCTTTTTATCCAACGGCGAAGACAAGAGCGATATTATCCCGTTAAACCAAACACCGAGAACTTATCTTTACAGTGCAATCAAGCACCGCACGAGAAAGGTTGTTTGTTATAAAGACGGGGTTGCAAAAACCATTATTTCTTCTATGGTTTGCGACTACGCGGAGATTTGGGAATCATACGACATTAAAAACCCCGCAACCGTTGCACCTGCTATCACGGCAGAGCGCCCCGAAGGTGGTTATAAGCATCAGCCCTTCGTTGGTGATTTTGGTCAAACTATGATTACCCTTGACCAGAAGTTTATCATCAACCCCGATTCCACTATACTTGTGGACTTTACTGTGAATAAACTTATGGATGTAACCATTGACTATGTTATGGGCGTTATGTATCAAGAAAGAGGCGACCTTTATGGCGGTGGTGTTTATAGATTTTTATCTAAGTTAAAGCCATTTACCACACCCGAAGGGACTTTCGACTTCTCTACCCCATACCCCTTGCGCGGTGGCGATTATCCAAGACACGCAACCCCTAGCAGAGAATATAGAAAATACCCCGACAGTCCGTTCGATAGAATAATTGATTACTTCCGCGATAAAGACGGAAATGATAAATTGGCGTTCACTTGCGGATACTTGCCCGTTTATGATGGACACCCTTCAATTAGAAAGGATATCGTTGATGAAATCGCACTTATCTATATGTCAAGAAAGGCTTACCCCTTCTTTGCTTCTGGTAACCATACCGATTCGTTTAGGGGCGTTGCTTACAGAAGATATTTTAAGCCGGAAAATCGTTCATCAGTTTACAGTGTTGATTTTGAAGGCAAGAAATATATCTACTTTGACTTCTTTGAGAATAACACTCTCACCTTTGAAGTTAAGGGAAAGGTTAGCCTATTTGAAAGCGACGGTGTTGAATACAAGATTGAAGACGGCAAGATTATAGCAAGCGGAACAAAAGGCTTTGCAACCTTTATTGAAGAATAAATAAACACAAAAAAAGGCACTCAAATAGAGTGCCTTTTATTTTTATCTTATAGTCCGTAACCTATGCTTACGGCAAATAGTAGAACGAGCAAGGTTAATGCAAGCATAATGATTTGCAAAAGCCACGTCCACCTTATCCACTTTCCGTACGAAACGTTTGCCATTGACAAACCGATTAAGAGTACGGGGTTGGTGGGAAGAATCATATCGGTAAAGCCGTCAGCCATACAGTAGGTTAAAATTACGATTGCGGGTGAAATTCCAAGTGCCGAGCATATCGGCATAACGATTGGCATAATAAGCATAATCTTTGCCGAAGCCGAACCGATGAAAATTTGCAAGAACAAGATAAGCAAATATATAAGTAAAACACAAGTGAATTTGCTCTTTCCGTCAAGCGCGGTTATAACTGAGTGCATAACCGTATCAATAATATTGCTTTCATCGAGAACAAGTTTAACCGATGATGCAAGCATTATCATAAACACCGCAGGAAGCATACTTATAGCGCCCGACAAAAAGTCCTTAAACACCTTTTTCTTGACTGGTGAAACAACCAAACCTGCGGTCAAACCACCGATTAAAAAAGTTCCCGCAAGGATGGGAATTGCAAAGCCTGAAATAGCCCTAATCGATGCGATTAAAACCAAGAAAACAAGTTCAACCAAGAAGAAAATCGCATAGGTCTTAAAAATTTTGCTTTCGTTTTCTATCTTTTCACTATCAAAGTTTATGTTTTTAATTTTTTCCCTATCAATATCAAAAGTGAGTGATTTGATGGGGTTTTTTTGAATTTTTTTAGCGTAGATTAGAATAAACGAAGTAACTACCGTGAAAACGAGTGCGAAGAACACAAGTCTAAGCCAAACGCCTTCAAACACGGCAACGCCCGCAACTTCACTTGCAAGACCAACAGAAAAGGGATTGGTAATCGCTGCTGAAAAACCAAAGCAAGCGGAGAGCATACAAACGCCAAGTCCGGTCATAGTGTCAAAGCCCAAAGAGAGCATAAACATTATGATTATGGGAAGAAGTGTAACAAGTTCTTCAAACATACCGAAGAAACTGCCGAATAACATAAAGAAAAGCACTGATATTAAAATCACGGCTTTTTTGCGCTTTGAAAAGGTTGACATTCCCCTTTTGATAACCGCTTTAACGCCGTTGGTTTTTTCCATAACGTTAAACACACCGCTCATAACAAGCAAGAATATGCTTATCATTATAATAGTAAGGCTATCTTCCCCCACTAACACGCGGAAAGGTGCGGTTATAATTCGCCAAACGGCAATGCCTTCAACACTGTATAGTTGGAAGGTGTCGGGCAAGATGTTGCCGTTTGCATCCGTTAGATATTTGCCTTGCGGAATAAAGTATGACATTACTCCCGAGATAATAAGAATTGCCGTAAGCAAAATTATTACCATTAAAAAGGACTTAAAATTTATTGAACTGAACGCTTTTTCTTTTTGCACTTTGTTTTCTTTTTCCATAATGCACACCAAAAATTATTCGTTTATTCCTTCACTTAATTTTTTCAATATCGAACTTGCAACGTACCATTTTACGCAAGAGCGCAAGTCATAAGGTCTAAAATAGTAAATTTCCTTTTCGCGGTAAATTTCAAAGTCTTCCCCAGCGCCAAACAATAAGCGGTGAATTTCCGCCATTGGGAAAAACACTTCCACTTGTTCGCCATCGTCAATACCCTTATATGTAAGTCCCTCACGATTGAGCGTGCACTCCCCTTCGCCTGCAAGCCTTGTCAAAGTCTTTCCATCGCGAGACGAGTGGTGCAACCTAACCTTTTCAGTCAAAGCATAATCGGGGTTTGATAAAATTTCTTTTTTGAGTTCAGCATACTGCCAATCATACCAATCGGCAAAGTTCTTAAACGGTGCTCCGTCGGTAAAGGCATATCTATCGTTTAAGGCGGTTTTTAGACCGCATTCGGTACAATAAAGATCGCGCTTTTGGGTTTGAATAGTCAATTCCTTATTACAGTTGGGGCATCTAAACAAAACGTTTTCCAAGCCTTCGGCAAGGGTTTTTGTTTTGTATTTGTATTCTGGGTGTTTTTCAAGCCACTCAAAATCGTTATATTGCATTGCGGAAATAATACCGTCTTTCAACTTCTCATATTCCATCGTTGCAACTTCTTCAGCAGAGTAAAGTTTATATAAGGTTGCATCAACGTGTGCGCCCTTTCTTACTCTATCCCCCCACTTGGGTTTAGAAAAATAACTGCCGTTCGCGTTTACAACGTAAACGTTAACTTTCATTTTTTGTACAAATTTTATGGTTGATTCTTGTATATCTTCAAACTTGCCAACCGTTGATAGGCGCGCTTCGGGCATCATCATAAGCGTTCCGCCATTACGAATAACACTCAAACAGTTTTTAACGTTTTCTATATCGGTTGTAAACATACTCTTGGGGAAAGCGCCCAAATGCCTTAAAAATTTAGCAAACCTTTTGTTGTAAAAATATAGCCGTGCGGAAACTATGGCCGGTCTATACTTAACAACCGCGTTTCCACAGTAAGCAAAATCGTAAAAAGAGCCGTGGTTACATAAAACTATGCTCGGGCCTTCCACTTTATCCTTTGCGTCAAGTTTATATTTTACACGCGTAAAGTGGTATTTAATGAAAAGCCCTGCAACTATAAGCCCAAAGAGTGATTGCTTTCTCGGTACAAAGTTTTTGCTTGTTGTTGTATTTTGCTGGTGTTTATGAATAAAGTTGTTTATGGTTGCGAACACCGCTTTTTTGTGTATCCAAAGAAGAACAAGCAAGAGCACGATAACCAAAAAGATAATGAGTGTAAGCACCCAACTTGCGCTCATAACCATTTCGCCCATACCAACGCCAAAAAAGATTGACGGGATTGAACAAAGGGTTGTTATGAATATGTATCTTGGATACCTTGTTCTCATTGAAGAATAAAAAAGGCAGATAAGACCATAAGGTATCGCGGGCAAAAAATATAGAATAAACACGATAAGAGCAATTCTTTTTGAACTCCTTATCTTTTCAAAGTCTATATCTATATTCGCCTTAAAAAACCTTGAGATTTTATCGCCAAAAATTCTATAAAGTACAAATATTAAAGTGTTTCCTAAGAATACACCGATTACACAAATGAGCATACCCCAGCCGATACCGAAAGAAATGCCTGATAACACTTGAACGGGCTCTGCTGGTAAAAATGCTGCAACTACTTGAAGCATTGATAAAACGGTTAAAGTAAACGCGCCCCTTAAGCCTAAACTTTGCACTAATTCTGCGAATTCACCGTCGGCAAGACCGCCGTTAAACAAACTCTTTACTATCTTAGAGTTCTCGCCCGATAGCGCAAAAGCCAATAAAGCCACGACTATTGAGAACGTGACTATTATTGATATCCACTTTAACTTCCTATCACTCATAAACTTTTCCCTTAAACTGTGCCTTTATTATTTTATTTAAAAACTCAAACCTTTAAGCACAATATTTATGATTGAATTAATAAACCATAGGTTTATTCTATCACAAACTCTAAAAAATTTCAAGCACTTTGTCGATATTATAAAAAACTTGTCTAATAGTGGTGTTTTTCGACTAAAATATAAGACTTTCGCCTGTGCGACCTTCCCCGATAAACTGTCCAACGGACAGTTTACCCTTCGGGAAATTTGCAAAGCAAATTTTCTCCTCATTCAAGTCCCATCCACAAAACAAAAAAGACCAAACCTTTCGGTTGGTCTTTTTGTTTTGGTGTGAAGGATGGGACTTGAACCCACACGGATAACCATACGCCCCTCAAACGTACGCGTCTGCCAATTCCGCCACCCTCACGCGTTAGCCTTTATATATTAACTAAAAATTTTTTGTTTGTCAACAATATTCAATATAAATTTTGATATTTTGAAAAAGATTTTTGAAATTTTTTTATATACTCTCTCGTTTCCTTAAAAGGAATAGTTTTTAATGTCTTTCCATCAGTACTATATTGGCTATTTTTAAGCCACCCTCTAACAGTTCCTTCCCCCGCGTTATAGGCAATAATTGCCGTTTCTTTTACCGAAAACTTATCTAATAAATATCTTAAATAATAGCACCCGAACTCAATATTGGTTTTTGGATCAAATATGTCAAACCCCACGATTCCCTTTTCTTTTGCTATATATTCGGCGGTAGAATCCATAATTTGCATAAGCCCTTTCGCGCCTTTTTTGCTCTCCGCCTTTTCATTAAAGTTGCTCTCTATTTTTATAACCGCGTATACCATATTTTCATCTAATTGATAAATAGAAGCAAAATTTTCAACATATTCATTATACTTGATAGGATACAAATATTTTTTACTTACCCACCTTACCATAAAAAGCAGTGCAACCGCCGTTATGCAAAGCGCTAAAAATACCGACAAAACTTTATATATTATCTTTAGCCTATCCGCTTCTATATCAAAAAAATTAACGCGCATACATAATCAGTATACGCGTTTTTACTAAATTATATTTTATTTTTTTCTTTTTACACTCCGCCCCTATCGAAAGGCTTTATTTCCACTCCGTTAATATCCATTTCAGACAAGCGGTTATCTTGCAAAACGGTTGCGCGCCTTACAGAGTTGTTTCCGTATTTTTTTCGTATACTGTCAACAACACTGTCAAGCCTATCAACTTTTTGGTCTTTATTAACCTGGTCGTAAAGGCACAACTGTTCGGCTCCCATTGTAAACGAACTAACCCCAACACCAACCGCACGCACGGGGTAATCCCATTTATAAAGTTCCTTAAACAGTTCGTAGCAACAGTTTGCAATATCGATTGATGAGTGGGTGGGTTTTGTTATCTTGCACTGCTTACCAACGGTCATTAATTGATTGTTTGTAATTGTCAATTTAACTGTTCCAGCCTTGCCTAAACCGCTTTGGCGAAGCCTTGATGCAACTGACTCTGAAAGCAACATTATAAGCGCCTTAACCCCTTCAAAATCGGTCAAATCTTTATAATAGGTTAAACTGTTGCTTATGCTTTTAACACTATCTTCTTCTCTTTTTGATACAACCGGTGTATCATCTAATCCGTTAGCGTATTGATAAAGGGTTTTACCCCAAACACCAAGCAAACTTCTAAGCACTTTTTGGTCGGTATTTGCCAAATCTCCAACAGAATGAACACCAATTTTAGAGAGTTTATCGGTGGTAGCGCGCCCTACATATAAAAGGTCACTAACAGGCAATTTCCAAACAATATCCTTAAAATTTTCGGTATTAATTACGGTAATCGCATCGGGCTTTTTTAGGTCAGAACCAAGTTTTGCAAACACCTTATTAAAACTTACACCAATACTTACGGTAACGCCAATTTCTTCCTTTACCGCTTTTCTAATCTTTTCGGCAATCTCTTCACCGCTACCAAAGTTTTTAACACTGTCAGTAACATCTAGCCAACACTCATCTATACCAAACGGCTCAATATGGTCGGTAAATCTACCATAAATCTCTTTTACAGCCTTAGAAACCCTAAAATAAGAGGGAAAATCGGCTTGAACGCAAACTATATCTTCCCCGCACTTTTTACGCGCAGACCACACAACTTCGCCCGTTTTTACTCCAAGATTTTTGGCTATTTGGTTTTTTGCAAGCACGATGCCGTGCCTATCTTCAACACTACCCGTAACGACAAGCGGAAGGTCACGGTAGTCGGGATTTTTCATCACTTCTACCGATGCGTAAAAATTATTAAGGTCACTATGAAGTATAGTTCTCATAAATATTTTTTCTCCACAAACCATCGCTCTACATTTTTATCGTAGTATAGATATCTTTCTAATCCGCTAATAGTAACGGTGTATCTTATTATCATAAGTCCGCCAACCCGTGCGGGCGCGCGGTCTATAAACCTAACCTTATCTATATCGTATTTCTTTCCGTTCCGCCAAATTAGTTGAGTAGGGCGAATCCCCCCTTCGCTTAAAAACTTGGCAATAACTTCAATATAAACCCTTTCATACCGCATAAAATTATTTTGCTTTTTAAGTGCGGTTATTATTCTAAAATAAAAGGGCAACTATTGTTGCCCCTTCGTTGTTAGTTAATTATTTTCTTCTTCGGGAAGTTTTTTAACCGAATCAAATAGGTCTTGAACTTCTTTTGAAGGTGCTTTTGTTAAAAGTGTTACAACAATTGCAACTATAAGACCGATTACAAAACCCGGAACGATTTCGTAAAGGTTGGTGTTATAGATAACACTCTTGAAGTTATAGTATTCAAAGTTGAATAAAATCATCCAAATCACTGAAACGGCAAAACCAACAATTATGCCTGATACAGCACCCTTATAGTTAAATCTCTTCCAGAAAAGTGAAAGCAAGATTGCAGGACCTAACGCAGCGCCAAAGATAGACCAAGCGGCAGATACCAATCCCATAATGTCTGAACTTACGAAAAGTGCAATCAAAAGAGCGATTACGATTACCACGCCAACGGTGATTCTACCAACCCAAAGTATTTCTTTGTCTGATGCGTTCTTTCTAATAGAAGTTTTATAAATATCCGAAGAGAACGCGCTTGAAGAAGCGAGTAATTGAGAGTCTGCCGTGCTCATTGCCGCCGCCACGATTGCCGAGAGCAAAAGTCCACCAATCAATGCAATAGCGCCGTAGCCAAAGAGATTTTTAACCATCTTTACGAAAACAAGGTTTTTGTCTCCAGCAGCAAGGGTATCGCCAAGGAAACTGTGACCTACTAAACCAACCACTGTTGCCATAGTCAAAATTATTGCTATCCAAAAGATACCGATAATTTGTGATTTTCTCATTTCCTTTTCAGATTTGATTGCCATATATCTAACGAGAATATGTGGCATACCAAAATATCCAAGTCCCCAGCCAAGACCAGTTAAGATATTTGAGATACTTGCCCAATCAAACTTACCACTTGAGAGCAAACTATAATAGTTTTCAGGTGTTGTTACCGCACCCAAAGAACCGCCTGACTTCATAGCGAAAAGCGCAATAATCGGCACGAGCATGATAGCCGCAAGCATTATCATGCCTTGGAAGAAGTCCGTCCAACAAACTGCGTTAAAGCCACCGAGTAAGGTATATCCAACGATGATTGCACCTGCAATTACCATAGCAAGTTTCTTATCAATGCCCAAAACCATATTGAAAAGGTCACCACACGCAGAAAGGCTTGAGGCAGTGTAAACACAGTAAGCAATAACGAAAATTATTGCACAAGCAATGCGGAGCGCGGGGCTTTTTGCCTTAAATCTATTAGACAAAAATTCGGGAATAGTAATCGCATCGTCAGCCTTGATAGCAAAACGGCGAAGTTTGGGTGCCACGAAAATCCAAGCGCAAACAGTTCCTATCAAAAGACCAACTGAAATCCAAACTTGACCTAAACCGTAAAGGAAAATTGCACCGGGAAGGCCCATTAACACCCACGCGGACATATCAGATGCGCCTGCGGAAAATGCGGCGATCAACCCGCTCATTTGTCTATTGCCTAAAAAATACTCCTTCTCGCCAGCCTTTCCCCTTCCCTTAAAGAAAAAGTAAATGCCGACTGCAAGAACGAGAACAAAATATGCTATAAAAGAAATAAGTTCATATACATTCATAGCCTTCTCCTAATATTGTAAAAATAAAAATCGCTATTTATTTTATAACAATTTAATAAAAAAGTCAACCTAATTACTAACTATAAACAAATTATTAGCCTTGCGTAAGACCTTTTCTATTTATTTTGGTTATGACAAATTTTATCCTTTTACGAGTTTATTTTACTTTTGTATAAACTTTTTCTCGTTTATAATCGTTTTTACCGAATTTTTTAAGGTGCAATTATGAAAAAAGCAAGTTTTCTATCAATTATTTTATCGGTTGCTATAATATTTCTTGCAACCCATATATCTCCGCAACCAAGTAAAAGGGCGGTTGCTGACCAGAGCGAATATTTACGCATAGCAAGTCAATCAACTCCTTTTTATAAAAACCCCAACGACCAAATTCCGCTATTCTATCTTCCCTACACATATTACGTAAAATTGCTATCTATTAGCGAAGATTTTTATCACGTTGAGTGTTTTATTTCCGCCACTATTCCATCAATCGATGGTTTTGTGCCAAAAGAGTGTTTGTTTTTAGACGGACTAACAGTTTCTAACCCATACCCAAACTTAAACCTTACTTCATCGACCACTGCCGTTTTATATGCTGACCAAAACTTAAAAACTCAAATTCAATATATTTTCCCCGAACGTAATATGCGTTACTACGGAAGTTTTTCAACCGAAGAAGGTATGCTATACTACGTTGGATATAACGGAAAACTTGGGTATATAAAAGAGTCTACCGTATACCCCTTTGCCATCCCCAACCACTCAAACGATCTAACTTTTTTGCCAAGTGAAGAAGTTGAAAGCGGAAAGCAAGAACAAATTAGCGAAAAGGCAAAAGACACCGCCTTTTCTATAAAGGTTTTAATTATAGGTTGCCTTATGTTTGCAGGTATTGTTGCGCTATTTGTGATATTAAAACAGCGCACCACCCCAACCATTAGAGCGGGATATTACGATGAAAACGAATACGAATAGTTAAGCGGTTTTTTTAATCTTTACTTCTTCCGTGCCTTGATTTTTTTGAGGTTGCTTTTTCGGGTTCTTCTTATTTTTAAGCATATTTTTTTCGTGGGCAATAACCCTTTTGAACATATCTTTAAAAAAGTCCATCTTAAAGCACTCTTTTTCAAACCAAGTGTTGTCCGCCCCTATTCTATCCATAATCCTAGAAAACTTTTTAACAATTTCCGTTTGTCTTCTAAAATAAGTCCTGCTTGTATAATCAAAATTTTGGTAATATTCTTTAGGTTTTTTCTTAAAATACTTGTAATCTATACAATCGAGTTGGCTTTCACTAAAACTCTTTAACGCTTGCTCGCAAAATAACTTTAACCTAATCAAAGTATCTTTCTGCGCGGTATAACTTAAAATCTTTTCGGCTATTTCAACACAGGGCGCATAATCACTTATAGACGTCAATGCCTTTCTTTCAACCAATTCATCAATTTGCTCCATAACCGCTTCTAAATGCGGATAAGCGTATAAAATAGCCTTTGCATAATATACGTTCATTTTTACTGTCTCCATTTTTCTTTATGTCATCGATGCACTTAAATTTTACCCCTATAAAAATAGGCAAGTCAATTTTATATGTCATAAAAAACGAACATTTGTTCGCTTTTTATTTTTATAATATCGACCATATATGACAAATTTTGACATATTTATTATTTTTCGACAGTAAACTATAAAATTTTTAGAGATTTTTAATGCAACAAAACTAGCAAAAAAGTATTATAAATTTTGCCTTTAAGATATTGATAAATTACTTATATTATGTTAGAATATATAGTATGAGTACACGTATTAATAAAAAGATAAAATTATCGCTTATAACACTTTTAACTTTTCTCGCAATTCTTTCTTTTGCGGGCTTTTTCGGTAGCAAATCTTTTGCCAAAGCCGACCAGACTTCGACCTATAAAGTAGAAGAATTTGTCCCAAACACTTCGCTTGAATATTACGACCTTTCAAGCCCTATTTACACCTATCACGATGATGACGTTACCGCCATTGCACAAAGCAATAAAAAACTTATTGTTTACTATAACGGCGCGTTTACCGAACTTGAATACAACACTTTAGGGCTTCCTATGTTTGAAGACATAAAGCAAGTAAAAAGGCTTGATGCAAACACTTTGTTGGTGCTTGATAGGGCTTCAATTTACACTGTAAACTTAAACGATCTTACGGCTGATAAGATTGCTTGCACTTTGGATGGCACAAACCTTAACGGCTCTTACTTTGATTTTAATGGTAAGAATTTGGTTACTTCTTTCAAGTCCTACATAAACGTTTATGAGTTTGACGGGACTGCAATTATCAGCAAAGGTTCTATTAGTGGCGGGGCGGACAGTCCGCTTGCATTAAACAACAACGGCGATATGTTTTTTGTTGACCAACAAACCTTATGTATGCAAAACCTTGCAAACGGATTTGCCACACCTATTGAACTTGTTAAAAACGTGTCTATAACCCAAATGATTGCAAACGATAATTTCCTTTATTACGTTTCCAATATGCAAATTTATAGGCTTAACCTTTCCACAAAAGAAACAACTCTTCTTTCGGTTAAATATATAAACGAACAGGACAAGGCTTATAACCTTGGTAAAATCGTTTCCCCAGAAAGCATTTGCTTTAGGGGTGAAAACCTTTTGGTAACCGACAACAGCCTAAATGCCGTTCAAGAATTTATCGTTGACGGCGAAAACTTGATTTTTACAGGCTTTGCCATTGCGGAGAATAAAACGGCTTATAACCGCATACAAAAAGATGCAACCGACATTGAAAAATCTAACGGCAAAATAGCCGTGCTTGACGGCAAAAAACTTTCGGTGATGAGCCAAGATTGTTCGCAAAGTTATGCTCGCGATAATTTCGTTAACTTTATTATCGATGAAAATACTGACGTTAAGTATGACACCACTTTCTTTGCTCTTGGCTTAAATAAGATTATGATTTCAGCAACCACACCGCAAAGAATTCTTATGCTTGACGTTAATAATAACCAATCTGCTGGAATTGAAATTACCATACCTGCCGAAAATTGCCTTATTGATGATATTTGTTATCAAAGTGGTTTCTTTTACGTGTTGGTCCACACTGCGTCGCACTCTATCGTTTATTCAATTAGCGAGTTTGATGAAAACTTTACCGCAACCGAACAGTTTAAGGTAGAGAGCGAAAACGAAAAGTTTTCGCTCATTGAAGTAGACGTTTTCAAAAACGTTTACCTTGCTAAAACAAACGAACTTTATAAATTCCCCTATTCGGGCGACGGATATGCCTTAACCGACATAAAAACACTCCCCGCGACCAACAAACTTACCAAAATTAAAACGGGGCTTGCTGGCGAACTCTTCGTTTTAGATGACGGCGCGATAAATTATTATGATGAAAATTCTTCTTCATATACCACCTTACTTTCAAATATCGATGATCTAAAAGTTAAATCGTTTGCACTAGATTTTGATTCAAAAGAAGTGTTTATTCTCACCCAAGATAGTGAAATGATACTTTCAACTATTGACCTACCAAACCTTTGTGTAAACGATATTGAAGTGCCGACTGCCGACTACGTTACCACCGATAAGACCGCCGATATTAACGACCTTAAAGCGTACACGATTAAAGACGGCGCAAACCTTTATTCAGTTTCAATTTTAGACGGCAAGTTTAATTTTATTTGTCTTGCTGATAGACAAGATAAATATTTGCTCATCTGCCCCATCACAATATCTAACGGCTATCAAGAAGTTGCCTATTATGCTCTTGCAGGGCAAGACCAAGTGGTGCTCGCACATTATAGCGACCTTATAGAGAGCCAAATCGCCCTTGAAGCCGCCCCACAAAGCGCGTTTATTACCACCGACGTTAATATGTATTATATGCCTATAATCACCCCTAACCACGAATACGCACTCTCTAACGAGCAAGTGGTTATAAGGTTAACTAAGGGCAGTAAAATAGAGCCGATTAAACTTTTCACCTTGCTTGATAAACAGTTCTATTATGCGACTGTTATCATTGACGGCGAACAAGTGAACGGCTACATCCCCGTTGCATTTACCGTTGAAGTGTTATCTAAAGACATTCCCTATGATAACTTTACTTTTGAAAGGGTTAACCCCACCACCCTTTATAAAGACACATCGCTTACCGAATCGATTATGGAATTAGAAGATAATCAACAAGTAAAAGTGCTCGATGTTGAAAATGACGTTATGCACGTTTTAATTGAAACGGAAGACGGTTTTATCGAGGGATATATCTCTATTGATTCAGTTAAAAACCAACCCAAACAAGCAATAAGAAACATAATTTTAATCGTGCTTGTTTCGGCTTGCGTGTGTGCAACTACCGCTTATTTCTTCATAAAAAAGAAAAGTCAAAACTAACTTAAAGCAAAATAAAAGCCTTGCTAAATGCAAGGCTTTTTTATTTTTATCCAAAGTGCATAATTATTTATAGCCTTACTCACTGAAAGCATTGTCTTGTCTATGTTCTTCAAAAGCATAGCCTAATTGCATAAACTCTTCATCAACGTCAAAATTTTCCGCATTTTCGTAAGCCGAAAGTTTACTGATTGACACTTCGTATGCGGTTAGAATTTTCACTTGGTCGTCCGTGACCTTTTTTTGATATTCTCTGCTTTGTATTCTTCCGCTAATTGCAATCTTCTCACCCACCGCAAGGTTTTTTGCAAAGCGCGCGTTTCTTCCCCACGCGATACACGGGATATAATCAGACTTGTTATAAGAACGGTTTACCGCAATCAAAATATCGGCAATCTCCCTATTAAAAGGGGTTGTGCGGTACACGGGCGGTTTACAAATATACCCCGATAATACTATGCTGTTAGGATTTTTAGTGCTCGCATCGTCTAAAAGTTCCCTTATAAACACAGTCAGCATAAGTTTGCTCTTTCCATCTACTAATTTATTATAACTGCGGAATTGACCGAGCGCGTTTATGGTTACGCCAACTTTTAGGTCTTTATCCGCTATAAGTCTTTCGGATATTGTCACGGGCAAAATATCACCTTGCCCCGACAAGCGTTTTACAAGCACGTTCATCTCGTAAAAACCTTCTCCATAAACCTCGTGGGAAAATTCGGCCTCTGTCACGATTTCTCCGCTGATAAATACCTTGTTGTTTTTTTCTGACAAATAGTTCATATATTAACTTCCTCCAATGAATTTCCTATGAGTTTTTTATTTGTTCTCCGTTTGATGCTATATAAAAGTTTTCGCGGTAGATAAGTTCCCCTATCGGCACGAACGAATACCCTTTTGCCTTTAACTCTTTTATTATTTGTGGCAATGCTTCGGCAGTGTGCAAGCCTTGGTTGTGAAACAGCACTATTGAACCGCTTTTTACTCTACTTAGCACGCGCTTTTCTATTTGATTTTTATCTAAATCTTTCCAATCCAAACTATCCACGTCCCATTGAATAGTGAATAATCCCATATCGCGCGCAATTTGTATTAAAAGATTATCGTAATCGCCGTATGGTGGGCGGAACACTTCCACCTTTTTACCAGTGATATTTTCAATGGCAAGGCTTGAAGTTGAAAGTTCTTTTCTAATCGCGCTCTCATCAAGTTTGCTCATATAAGGGTGCGTTGATGAGTGAGTGCCTATCTCGTGGCCAAAGTCGCTTATCTTTTTAACATATTCGGGATGTTTTGTAGTCCAAAACTCCACCATAAAAAAGGTGCACCTTACCCCTTCGCTTTGCATAATCTCTAAAAGTTTATCGGTGTAATCTACTCCCCACGCACAGTCGAAAGAGATGGCTATTTTTTTATCATCTCTCTTTACAGAATATATGGGTAGTTCTCTATTTTTATTAAAGACTTGCTTTGCTCCACCGCCTAAAAACACAGCGCTTAAAACAACCGATGCAATAATCAATAGTGAAATAATAATATTTTTTCTTTTTAGAACTGCAAAAAACATTATACATCTTGCCCTTTTTAGATTTTTGTCACATTTTATTGATATTTGTAAAACTTTGTCAGTTATCGTTTATCTACATAAATATATATACTATTTAGAATTTTTTATATGCAAAAAAGCGACCATAAGGTCGCTTTTTATAAAACTTTTTATTCAATTAAAATTTTCTTGTAAGGGTGTAACCTGAGTATTTAGAATAAATGTTTGTATGGTTATATTCTGGGGTTGATGTTGTTACCGTAACCCTATCTACTACAATTCCACTTGACTTTTTAACTGCTTCCCACTCACCTTCAGGTAGTGATATTCTCTTTAACACTTGGCTTCCACTAAGAGCATATTTTTCGATAACTTCAATGGAGTCTGGCAAAATATATTCTTCAACCTTTTGCGCGTTACCGAAAGCCGTTTCGCCAATACGCTTTAGCGATGAGTTCTTTCCAAAATCTACTAATTCTAAATCGCGAAGATTATAAAAAGCAACGTATCCTATGCTTTCGCACTGGCTATTATCTTCAAAAATAACCTTTCTTATATTAGGGCGTCTACCACTTACATTTTGCGCAACAAAAAACATACCGTTAGGAATTTCCTTTACGGTTTTACCAATTGTCAACACGCATTCATAAATGTCAGTTCCAACATAATTCCACAACCCGTCCGTCTCAATACTTACGTACGGACTATTGCATTTTATTGCATTAAACTTTATATTTTTAACCTTTGTGCAAGACTCAAACGCACCTATACCAATGTTTTTAACTTGCTCTGGGATAACAATTTCAACTAATCTTTGCGCACCCATAAAGGCATATTTTTCGATTGTGTGAACATTTTTACCAATATTCACAGTAGCAAAACTTATTTTTGATGAAAGTGAATATTCACCTATTATAGTTACAGGCTCCCCTTCATAAGTGTCGGGAATAAAAAGTTTAAGAGCGGTTCCAGTATATCCCGTAATCTTATATCCATCGTCACATTTTCTAAACACTAAACCTTCGGAATAATAAGTGCCGTCAATTTCCCCACAAGAACACTCACCCTTAATATATTCGTGAGCATGGGGTGCGGGCGGTTCAGGTTGAACTACATTATCCTCGCCAGTGTTACTACCGCAAGCGGGAAGAATCATTAAAATTGTCATGAAAAGCGCCAGAATAATAAATCTGGTCGAAAAGTGTTTCATAAAAGACTCCTTTTTCTTTTTTATTTTTATAGTACAAACTATTTCCTAAATATTTTACCAAAAAACCTTGGTTTTTACAACAAATTTCACTATCATTTACTAGATAAAATAAAAGTCGCCTAAAATTTTAAGCGACTTATACTTTTATTGCTCGGGTTCAACATAAAGGGTGAATACCCAATCGCTATGCATTTTATAAAAAATGCAATTTTCTTCTGCTGATGTTGAAGTATAAGTTATAACCTCATCTTCATACTCACCGTCGTATTTTATAACCGACCAGTTGGTTCTATTAAGCCTTAACCTTTCAAGTTTTTCGGCATTAGAAAAGGCTTGTTGTCCAATAAATTCAACTTCAAAAGACATTTTAATTTCAACTAATTCACTCGCACCGAAGAACGCCCTTTCTTCAACAACCTTTACGCTATCGGGAACTCTAACAAAAGTGATTATGTTGTTATTCATAAATGCTTCTTTTGCTATTTTTGTTACGGGCAAGCCTTGGTAAACGGCAGGGATTAAAACTTCACTCTTTTCCCCCTTATAACCTGTAACAATATACTCGTCGGCAAATTTATCTTTAACAAACTCTAACCCGTCAGTACAGTAAGTGCTGTCAACATTTCCGCACTCGCAAACACCTTCTACAATTTGGCACGCGTGTTTCATAAGATGATATTTTGAATAAGCACAATAAAACGCAAAATTTTCTTCGGGTGTGCCTACCGTAAATGGAAACCTATCTTTTTCTTCGCTATAATAAATGTAAACTGCTTGCCAAGGTCCTTCGGGAAGGCGAACTGTTGTGAGCGCCTTGTTGCCACCGAAAGCATATTTTTCAATCTTTTCAATAGTGTCGGGGAAAATATATTCTTCCACCTTGAACGCGTTGCCAAAAGCCGTTTCGCCAACAAATTTTAAACGCGAATTTTCGCCAAAATCTACAACGGCTAAATCGCGGAGATTATAAAAGGCAACGTATCCAATTTTTTCACACAAACTATTATCTTCAAAAACAACTTTTGTTATGTATGCTTGCTTTGCCCCTGTCGGCAAGTGAAACATACCGTCTGGTATAACTTTAACGTTTCTACCAATAGTAAGAACACATTCTCTTGTTATGCTTTTTTTGCCAACACCAGTCCAAATACCGTCATCTTTTGCCGCAAAAGACCTGCCAACGTATGGGCTATTGCACTCGGTAGCGTTATAATAAATATTCTTTACCGCAATACATTCATCAAACGCGCCAATTCCTATGTTTTTAATATTCTCGGGAATAACTATTTCAACTAACCTTTGTGCACCGCAAAAGGCGTATTTCTCGATTGTATGAACGTTCTCGCCAATATGCACCGTGCCGTAACTCGACTTATATGCAAGCGCTGTTTCACCAATAACGGTAACGGGTAAACCTTGATAAGTTGCAGGTATCATAACCCTATAAGCATCGCCATTATAATCAACGACCTTATATCCGTCTTCACATCTACTAAATATTAAACCTTCAGTGTAATAAGTTCCGTCAATATGTCCGCACGAGCACTCCCCCTTTATGTATGCGTGGGTATGTTCGTTTTTATTTCCGTCGTTATTTGAACAAGCGGAAAACATCATCAAAACTGATAGGAAAAGCGCCAGAATAATACATCTGGTCGAAAAGTGCTTCATAAAGCCTCCTTTTTCTTAAAAGCGTAGAATAACCTACTATTTATATAATACCAAAAAATCAGCCCTTTTATCAACAATTTTCGCACCTATTTTTTGCTTTTAATTATTTATTTTTTGCTCTACATTTATATACAAAAAAAGGATGGCTTAAAGCCACCCTTTTTATTTATTGAATTTTCATAGGTTCTTGAGTTTCTTCTCTTAAACTTTCCAAAACCATTTCCCTATGCACTTCGCAACGGATACAGTTTTCAATTGCCTTTCTATATCTTCCTGAAACAGCGGTTGGAACCATAATTTCCTTAAAGATATTACCGTAATAATAGTTCTTTTGCATCCACATTGCATATTCGTGGAAACTTTCTTGCAAGAACTTATCATCTTTAACCTGTTCTGAACGGCTAAAATACCCGTCTAAAATACTTGGGTCTTTAGACACTCTTATAAAACTGTGATCAACTTGTTCGATGGGGATATATTCAACTTTAAAGCCGTTTGAAACATCAATGGACACCAAAATACTGTTATCCCACCACTCACAACGAACATAGTCGAAAAGGAAGTTGCCCATACCGTAAACGATAGTGCCACCGTTATATTCTTCGCCAGCACCTACGCAGTGTGTATGTTGACACAAAACGATGTCAGCGCCTTTGTCAATAATTTTACGGCAAACTTTTTTAAGTCTTGGAGTCGGATAACGATAGTGTTCTCTACCGCCGTGATATAAAACTATACAATAGTCAACCTTGCTCTTAAGGTCGGCAATTTCATCAAGGCTATCAAGGGGGTCAAACCCGTTTGCGCCCAAACCATAATCTCTTGCCCAGCCGTATTCGTGTTCAGCACAAGCATAAACACCAATCTTTTTACCGTCCACTTCAAAGATATAAGGTTTTGCCGCTTCTTCTTGGTTCATACCACCGCCAACAGAGTCGATACCCGCCTTTTTAAGCGTTTCCATTGTCTCTATAAAGCCTTGAGCGCTTTGGTCCATTGTATGGTTGTTAGCAAGCGCTAAAAGGCCGATATTAAGCGCTTTATAGCCGTTAATCGTGTCGGGGTTTGCAATAAGGCAAGGCCCGCTCTTTACAAGGGGTTTTTGTTCTCTGCAAAGTGGAACTTCTAGGTTTGCGATTACAAATGATGCAGAATCTAAAATCTCTTTGAGTTCTTTGCCGACTAACTTTTCCGCATCGCCGGCAATAAATTCTTTTTCGTTACCTGCGGTTGAAACAACATCTGCACCGATAATGATTTTACCCATAATTTTCTCCTATTTTAACACTCTACCACTTGAAGAGCCAACATAATCTTCTAAGAAGAACTCTGCCCTATTGTTGAATATAAGTGTTACTTCATCGCCCTTAAATGAGAATTGTCCCCAAGCGTTACCAAAACTGGTATCAATAATGTGAACGCGGAAAAGGATTTTCTTTTCTTCAACCCATTCAACAACCGCTTCGCAGTCCATTTCGCGATTTGAAGGAACGTCTCTCTTATCACCATAATAATGAGTTTCTGGGAACTTGCCACTAACAAACTTTCCAAGACCGAACTTAATTTGTTTTTCACCGCGCTTATTTTCGTAAGTGAGCGTGCCTTCGTCACCGTTAAAGTCAAATCTAAACCATTTCCAACCGGTTACGGGGTTAGGTTCATCAAACACATAAGTTTTGCCGTTTACAACCTTTTCATAATCAGCGTGGGGTTTGCCGTACATAGGACGAGCCAAACCTTCAGCAAGTTTTTTCTTTAATTGTTCGTATGCTTCGCCTTCAACTTTCTTTTCGCCAATCTTGTCGTAAACCATATACTTAAACATATCGTAAATAACCGCATCGGCATAGTCAACACCAGCACCTTGGGTATCTCCTTGCATTACGATAAGCAAGTCTTTTTTCATAAAGCAGAAGCACTCTTGAAGTCCCATACCTCTAAAGCAAGCGGCGTCGGGTGCTATCCACATAAGATAGCCGTAACCACCACACTTTAAGGGGCTATAGTTATTAGTGATAGCATTGAACATTTGAACGCTTGTCATTTGCTTCATATATTCTCTATCGATAAGTTGTTCGCCATTTGCTTCACCAAGGTTAAGCACCAATTCGCCCACTTTAGCAAAATCGCGAAGGGTTAAAATAACACCACTGCCACCCCAACTGATGCCTTCAGCGTTCTTTACACACCAAACGTCTTTAGAAACACCGATTTTATCAAATACAGGGCGTAAGAATTCCAAAAATTCCATACCGGTCAACTCTTTAATTGCAGCAGCCATAAGTTCAGCACCAGAGTTATAAATAAATCTTGTGCCGGGCGCACAATAATCAACAGAGTTGTTGATATTGTTTTCAATCCAATTATAAGGATTTTTGGGTGCGGGGTCACCAGTATGACCAAGGCTCATGGTAAGACAATCGAAAACAGTTGTTTCCTTTACCCTTTGAGTGGGCTCACCTTTAAGATAACTCTTTATTAAGTCAACCAACTTGTCAGTGGTTTTCATTATGCCTTTAGTTACAGCATAACCAACCGCCAAAGCGACAAAAGTTTTACTTGAAGAATAAATTCTGTGCATAAAATCTTTGTCGAAAGGCTTTGCGTAAGTTTCGGCAATAATGTTGCCGTTACGCGCTATAAGTAAAGAGTGAATATTGATTTTGTAGTACTCAACTTGTTTAATAAAATCAAGTATTTGCTCTGATGCTATTCCCTCTGATTCGGGGGAAACAAAGTTAAGGTCTTTTATCATTTTTCTACCTCATAATTTTTTTATTTTTTATAATTGTACCACTATTTATATATGCAAAATATATAAAATAGTAAGTAAAGTTCTAATTTTTACATATATCGTAAATATTTATAAAATAGAGCACGCAAAAAGATTTGCGCGCTCTATCACACATAAAAAATTATTCAACTTCAATAAAGATTGCTTGACCGATACCGAGTTTTTCTTTCAATACCGTGCCGTCAAGTTGTCTTTCAACTTGTTTACCCTTATAGTAGAATTTAGCCTTACCAGCAACTTCGCCAAGGTCGATTTCCAAAACGGTTGCTCTCTTGTGATACATAATTTCTTCGATTGGGTTGCCAATGTTTTGAACCATGTACATTCTTGATTTGCCGTTTCTCATTTCAGATACCATAACGGGATATTTTGGTGTTTTTACTGAAATGGGGATATTCTTAACATCAGATAAAAGTGCTTCTGAACTTGAATCGAAGTCCTTTTGAGTCTTTCCTTCGGGGAAGAAGAAATATGCGTTGTCATAGTTATACTTAATAATAACAGGCTCAAACGCTTTAACTTCTCTTATTACTTTTTGGGTTGCATACCAAAGCCTTGTTTTTGTTCCGTCGTAATTCAACAATGAACCACCGTCGATGACTCCGCCCGACCAAGTAGTTCTGAAATCTCTTTTAACTTTAGTAAAGTAAGTAAAGAAGGAAATTTCCTTAAAGCCAAGCCCTACTGCCAAGTTCATTTGCCAATACATATCTTTTTCGGTCATTCTTCTCCATGCAACGTTACCTTCAAGCCAACCTGGTTTTTGCTTGTTGGTCACGCACGCTTCTTGACAGAATGATTGCAATACGATACGTGATTCAATCCCCATCTCTTTTGCAACGTTTGCAAACACTTGGAAAGTTGGAATTGTCCAAGGACTTAAAATGTTTTCGCCACGGAAAGCATATTCGTCCGTCATAATATAATCAATGCCACTTTCTTTTATAAAATACTTTAAGTAATCTTCCAAATCCTTTTCCATAGATTGCAAATTTTCGGGATCTGGCGCAATGGTCGCGTGCAAAACCATGTTCAAAAGATTGCATTGAACTTCCATTTTGGGGAAAAGTTTCTTTATTCCCCTATAAATGTGCGCATATTCTTTCAAGTGCTTGAAAGGCGGTTCATCTTGAATTTGAACGGCATAAAAGCAAGGATGATCGCGATAAGGCTTTGTGCATTCGTCGATATATGCTAAAAACTCTTCTTCCGTTTTAAACTTACAGCCTTCGCCAACTAATTGAACGCCTTCCTCGCTGAGTCTTTTAAGGCGTCTATCTTCAACTATAACTCTATCAATTCCAACCTTTTGGCAAATATCTAGGCACTTTTTAGTAGAACAAGTTTCCCATTCTTCTCCGTCATAACCATTTTCGTGTTGCAATAGGCACATGTTAAAGCCTATATCTTTGTATTCTTTATATCTTTTAACGCTTCTAAAATCTTCGCCAAGGAAATATACTTGTCCATCGTGATAGTATCCTCCCCACGTAGGTGCGTTATAACCATAAAAATCAAAATGTTTTCTCATATTATTTTCTCCTTATTTAACCTCGATAAAGATTGCCTGTCCTCTTGCGAGTTTTTGTTTTAGCACGCCGTTTTCAACCTTCTTTTCTACTAACTTGCCTTTGTAGTAGAATTTTGCTTTATTAGCAAGGTCGCCAAGATCAATTTCAATTTCTGGAATTCTCTTCTTATAAAGAGTTTCGTCAATAGGGTTACCAACGTTTTGAATCATATACATTCTTGCGTTGCCGTTTTTCATTTCAGAAACTAAAATTGGGCACTTGACAGCCTTAACTGAAATAGGAAGTGCAGAAACGTCTGAAATAACTGCCTCTTTGGTTGGATAATAATCTTCCTTTTTCGTTCCTTCTGGGAAGAAAAGATAAGAATTATCGTAGTTATAATTAATAATCACAGGTTCAAATTCCTTGAATTCCTTAATGATTTTTTGAGTAGCAAACCAAAGTTTGGTTCTTGTTCCGTCAAGGTTAACGAGTGCGCCACCATCAATACCATCACTAACTGCTCTTTGAGTTCTCAAAGCCTTTCTTGCCTTAGTAAAGTATGTAAAGTAAGAGAATTCTTTACATCCTAAACCTAATGCCAAGTTCATTTGCCAATACATTTCCTTTCCGGTAATTCTTCTCCAGTGGCAACTACCTTCAACGTAATCAGGTTTTTCTCTGTTAGGAACCATACCTTCTTGGCAGAAAGATTGCAATACTAAACGAAGTTCTACGCCCAAATCTTTACAAACGTTTGCAAGAACTTGGAAAGTTGGGATTGACCAATGGCTTAAAACGTTGTTGCCACGGAAAGCATATTCGTCTGTCATTAGATAGTTAATTCCGCTTTCTTGTTGGAAGAAACGCAAATAATCTTCGTAATCTTTATGCATAGTTTGCAAATTGTTTGGATCTGGCGCAATCCAAGTTGGTTGAACCATATTCAAAAGGTTGCATTGCATTTCCATTTTTGGGAAATTCTTTTTAATTAATCTATACGCTAGACCATAGTTCTTTAAATGCTTAAAGCTAGGTTCATCTTGAAGTTGAATAGCATAAAAAGCAGGGTGATCACGATAAATCTTGGTCATTTCATCAATAAAATCGATAAATTCTTTTTCGGTTTTGAATTTTCCGTTTTCGCCGATAAGAATTTCTTCTTGTGAAAGGTCTTTAATTCTCTTGTCTTCTAAAATAACCTTTAAGCCAACCTTAGCGCAAATGTCCAAAACCTTCTTTGCTGAAGAAGTTTCCCACTTTTCGCCCTTATAGCTGTTGTCGTGTTGCAAAAGAGCCATGTTAAAACCGATAGATTTATATTCTTTATATCTCTTAACACTTCTATAATCTTCGCCTAAAGAATATTCAACGTCGTTAACGTAATACTTACCGCAAGTTGGTGCGTTGTATCCGTAAAAATCAAAATGTTTTCTCATAATTTTTCTCCTATTTATTGATTAAATATATTTTAACAGTTAAATAAAACTCTGTCAATAATAATTTCAAATTTCTAAGTGTAAAATAGTATGTTTTTACTGTATTTTTCTACACTTTACACACTTATCGTGTTTTTACCATTGGTGAGTTTTTGTGCGTAATTTTTATACTTAAATTCACACTCTACCCCGCTAGGAATTTCAATAGTAAAGTTGGTTTTATCCCCTTCTTTCTTGTAAGCAACCGCAATTTTGCCCATAGGCGTTTGCATACTGCCTTCAATATCGGTAATTTCACTGATTTCAGAAGGATTGATTAAAACCTTTCTAAATGCAACACTATCTTCGGTTTGTCTAATACCTAAAACGTATTGATAGAGCCACAAAACGGGTGTACCGAACATCGGGTGGTTATGGCTTCTTGCGTTAGACCACGCTTCTAAAAGGGTTGTTTCCCCGCTCATCATCCAAGAATAGTAAGATGCTTCGCTTTGAGAAGTATAAAGCGCCATAGCAACCTCGGGATAACCTTCCTTAAAGAGAATCTTGGGAAGATATTTAGTACCAAAAATACCCGTATCAAAGCCTTTATATTCGGCATAGCGGTCAACAAGGTTTTTGAGCGTTCTCTCATCGCCAAGACCAATGTTTAATGCAAATGCGTTAGATGCTTGCTCGTTGCCACAGTAGTTACCATTGCTTTCATCAAAGTAAGTATCGTTGATTGCTTTCTTAACTTCCGCGATACGACTTTCAAAAGCGGGAATATCATCAGTATATCCTAAAATTGAAGCAACTTCTATCATCCTTGTAAGCGCTTCAACATACATACAACTGTTGCAGAAAGGTTCGGGAAGTAAGGGTTTTACAGGTCCGTTCCAATCGCCCAAGCAGTGCGCTTTTCTCTTTTGAATAGTAACGAGATTATCTATCGCTTCATCATCGATAAACTCTTTATACTTTTTCATTTGCGGATAGAATCTTTCAAGTATAGACTTGTCGCCAAACTGTTTATAGAATGCATACGGCACGTTTACTATTGCCACACTCCATCCACCTGGGCCACCGCCACAACTACAGAACACAGGTGCAGTGTTATGCACAAAGCCTGTTTTTCTATCTTGAACGTCTGAAATATCGTTAAGCCACTTGCGATAGAGTTTTTCGCTATCAAAGAGTGAAAGACCTAATTCGCAAAGAACTTGACCATCGCCAGTGTAGCCTTTTCTTTCAATTTGCGGACAGTCACAAGGAACACCGCATTGATAGTTTTCGTTTTGGGTTAAGATATAAGCATTGTAAATGAAGTTTACAACGTCTAAATTACACTTAAAGGTTGAAGTGTTTTTAATATCGGCATAAGTGAGCGCAACCTTTTCAACGTCAATCGCATTGAGATTTCCCGTTGTCTTAACGGTGAAATATCTATAACCGTGCCAAGTAAAACGCAAGAAGTGTTCTTTCCTATCATCGGTAACAAACACACTTTCTTGGCAGTATGCGTGGAACTCATCTAAATTGCCGTTTTCATCCAAAGTTTCACCATATTGGCAAGTAATGGTGTCCCCCGCAACACCGTCGCTTATAACCACGGGGAAGCCCGTCATAGTAAAGCCCATATCGTAGAGTTTTTCCGTTTCCGTTTGCTTTATAAGGGTGGGTTTATGCCAACTTATAATTCTATTAGGGGAGCAATCGTTCAAGATATACTTGCTATCGTAATGGTCTGCGGTAATAACATTTTCCCAAGCCGAATCATCAAAGTCCGCGTTTGCAAAATCCTTGATTTCCAATCTTTCATCTTGTTCTTCGTGGAAAATACCCGCTAAGGTGAGATAACTTTTGTGCCACTTACAAGTTTCGTTTGACACAATGTCAACAGTTTTTCCGTTTTCAAGAGTTAACTCAATGCGGAAAGCAACCTTGGGTCTACCAAAGTTTCTATAGTTTTTATACTTGTCCCCTAAGGTGTTATACCAACCACCTGCCAAGGTCAAGCCGAACGCGTTTTTACCGTCGGTTAAAAACTCAGCAACATCAAAAACAGAATAGTAAACCGAATAGCCAAGTTCATCGTTAAAGTATGCTTCCTTGAAAGCCGAGGGGTTAATATAAGACTCTTCGGGCTTTTGGGGGTTATACATCGCGTGGGGTGTAATGTACAAATCATCGGTGATTCTTTTGCCGTTTAAAAAAATGTCGCAAAAGCCAAGCGCACTCAAATAGAGTTTTGCGCCCTTTACTTTTGCGTCAATATTAAAGGTTTTTCTTATATACGGGTAAAAATCATCGGAAGAGGCGTGCACGTATTTTGCCGCCGAAAAAACATCAGTAAAATTCATAAAAAATTCCTTTCCGATTCGAACTTTTTTTAAGGTTTTATCCTTGTATATAATTTTAACATATGTCTATTATATTTGCAACCTATTTTCTTAAATAAAAGGGTAATAAAATATACTTTTTAAATAAAAAAGAGTGCGATTAAATCGCACTCTTTTTTTGTTTATGATAAATAGTTATTTATCTTAGTAAGGCATAATGAAAGCACCACGGCCAGTACCGAGTTCAATTCTAACTTTACCGTCGATAAGACCGATGTTAGAGATTGTTTCAGATTGCCAAATTTGAACGTTGTTAAATTCTGCAACGCTAAGTGTTACGGTAACTTCTGATGCGAAATTCGGGTCGGTTGCGTTCATTACGAAGTAACCGTATTGATCGTTTTCTGCATCGTAGAGTTGGGTAAGAATTACTACACAACCGGTTGTGCCAGTAACGGTATAACTATCAATAGTAACACCTGTGATTTCATCCTTAAGCGCTTCAAGACCTGCAAGATATCCAACGCCACTGGGTAGCGGAACGATTCTTTCATAGGTCATTGCTTGATATTCAAAGTTCATAAGAGCTTTGCCCATCCACAACAATTCTTTGTTTACCTTTTGGCAGTTGTACCATTGTGCGTTTCTATCACCGTCACGGTCGATCGGGAACATAGTTTCATCAGGAAGACGACCGTTTGTGTTGTGAGTGGTCCACCAAGTATAGTATGAGAAACCCTTTCTACCAAATGCCATACCAGAGTTTGCTTGCCACAAAGTATCTTCGTATTGGCAAAGTCTGTGTGCACCATCACCTGCATAAGATTGCAATACGATAGTGGTATCTACACCGATTCTTTCAGCCCAGTCAGATACAACCTTATGGCAAAGAAGGTAAGTAGGTCTTACACCGTTTTCATAAATGGGATAGTCATCATAGTAGTAGTGATCGAGAAGACGATTTTCTTCCTTGTGTTCAACAGTACACTTTTCTAGGCCAGCACACAAGTGGTCGGTATACATGAAGTATTCTTCCCATTGGTCGAGGTATCTTTGATATGCAGCTTGCGCGGTCATACCAGAACCACCTTCGCAGAAACCATCTTTAACACCAGCAGAGTTATCCATCGGGAACATGTTCATCATATATACGCCGTCGGGGTCAACACTCTTGAATGCGATAGCCATTTCTCTACAAGCTTCGAAGAAGTACCATCTAGGTTCGTCTACAACGGTAATACCGATGTATGCGGGGTGATCTACAACGCCTTCTAAAAGGTGAGCAGCAAATCTATTGATTTGATCTTGGTCCTTAAACTTAATATTTGCTGAAGACCAAACACCTGTTTTCGATGGGTTAGTGAAGATTGCATATTCAACTGCTTCATCAATGTTTTCATCAATTTTCGCTTCTACTTTTGCACTGATTTCATCAGCAACAGTTTCCATCTTTTCAGCAAGTCTTTTTGCTTTAATTTCAGCAACGAGTTCTGCTTTAAGAACCTTGTCGCCTTCTTCTTCGTAAACGAGTTTATCGATTTCCGCTTCAACTAATGCCTTGATTTCATCTTTCAATTCAAGGACTTCAGCAGTAGCATCAACATAAAGAGTAAGTGCTAATTGTTCAGCAACATATGCTTCTTTTTCCTCGTCACTCTTAAGATCTTCAGGAATTGAAGCGATGATTTTAGTTTGAATATTAGATACAACATTTTCCAAAGCATCTTCTGATACATACGCTCTTACATCAGCATCGGCAACACCTTCTGCTTCAATTTCAGCATTGAAAGTCGCTTTGTAAGGCGCTTCGATTTCTTTAGTATACTTTTCTTTGAGTTCTGTTCTAACGGTTGCTCTTGTGCCAATTTCGTTTTCTGCATAATATTTGGGGTCAATCAAAGAACCAGAACGATTAGTGATTGTAAACCAATCACTACCGAATATCATTATCTTAAGACCATGCTTATGCATTTCATCCATTTGTTCTCGTGCAGCAGAGTTAAAGAATGCTGGATCACCGTTTTCATCTCTGTTTCTAAAACCACCGCCACTGAATACTGAAGTAAGATATACTTCATTAAATCCAGCATCTACGAGCCATTGGGTACGCTCAGGAGTTTGCAAGCACATTTTATTGCCGTTTTCATCATAGAAATAGTAGGTGTTACCACTATTCATATAGTTGTCGTTCATAACTTGACCATAAGCCCAAGTATGGAAGGTTTCCGTCTCTTGGCTATAGTCAGGAGCATTGGTGAGATCTGCTTCGGGAACATTTGTGCCCGTATCCCCATCTCCGCCGCATCCGGCGAAGATAGAGGTTGCGAGAACTGCAGAGCCCATCAACATTGCTAATAATTTTTTAGATTTTCTCATTTTTGTTTTACCTCCTTATCCTATTAGGCTTGTGCGCTTTTAAGTGATGTAATCACGTCTTGCATAGCCTTTGTGGGAAGTTTGGTTGTGTCGATTTCTGAAACGTCAGTAAATACAAAGTAATCAGTGCCGAGTTTTGCTTCTGTGCCATCAAGTTTCTTAAAGGTTACAACTTTACCATCTTTGGTTGCGGTTGAACCCAAAATAGTATTGATTTGTTGGTTAAGGTCAACGAAGTATACGCCTTCCATAATGTTATCACAAGCATAGTAACCGCTCATTAATGCAGGTGATGTTAAAGCCTTAACGCCTTCAGCATAGTCGCCCATAACTACCATAACATTATTCAAGGTTGTTCTGGTGTCATCATTGTACCAAGCGAAACCACATTGATATCTATCACTTGCAGTAATCTTTTCAATGATAACTACAACGTTTTCAAAGCGTGCACCTACGGGGCCACCGCCTCTAATAGTACCGAACGGGCTTGCATTTGTGCCAGCGATTTCAGCAATTTCAAGAGTCAAGTCAGTAATAGATGCACCCTTGATTTCTTTGATAAACTGACCATTGGGC
>JAZRIO010000014.1:0-61781 GCA_045645305.1 Christensenellaceae bacterium | reverse complement strand
TGCTAAATTCACTGATGGTGCAGCTAAGAAAATTGCCGCAGTTGGCGGAACTATTGAGGTAAAATAATGTTCAAAACCCTTGGAAGCGCATTTAAAAATCGCGAATTACGAAAGAGTATGATTATAACAGTATGTCTTTTACTCGTTTATCGTTTGGGTTGCTTTTTGCCAACCCCTGGACTTTCAAGTGATCTTTATTCAAATTTAGTAGGCGATGATGTAACAGGTGTTTTATCACTTTTAAACGCAGTAACAGGTAGCGCTCTTGCTAACTCTGCTATTTTTGCGCTTGGTGTTACACCTTACATCAACGCTTCTATTATCGTGCAACTTTTAGCAGTTGCAATCCCTCCACTCCAAAGACTTTCAAAGGAAGGAGATGAGGGTAGACAAAAAATGAATCTTGTAACAAAAATCACAGCACTTGTGCTTGCTCTTGCTCAAGGTCTTGGCATCGTTCTTGGTCTTGGCAATGATTACATTCAACCAATTTTTGGTGAAAACCTTAAATGGCTCACAAGTATGATGGTTATTGTGATTTTAATGGCAGGTACTTGCTTCACTATGTGGCTTGGTGACAAAATTACTGAACAAGGTGTTGGCAATGGCTTATCACTCATTATCTTTGTGGGTATCATTGGCACATCTGCTCAATCAATTTGGAATGCTATCACAAGCATTTCAGATAATTTGGCATATTTGTGGGAACTTATTGGTTTCTTCGCACTCGTTGTTTTAGTATTCTTCCTTATCGTTTTTGTTGATATGGCTGAAAGAAAAATCAATGTTCAATATGCTAAGCAAGTGAAGGGAAGAAAGATGTATGGTGGTCAATCTACCCACATCCCGATGAAGGTTAACTCTTCTGGCGTTATGCCTCTTATCTTCTCGTATGCAATTCTTTCATTACCAGATCTTATCATGAACCTTATCGGCGTAACCGATAACTGGTGGTTAAGAAATATGGGTGCAGGTAGTTGGGCGTATACAGTTGTATTGTGCTTGTTGATTTTATTCTTCTCGTACTTCTACAACCAAATCCAATTCAACCCTGACGACGTAAGTAAGAGCATACAAGGTAACGGTGGCTTCATCCCCGGTTATAGACCTGGTAAACCCACTGCAGATTACCTTAAGAAGGTATCAAACAGAATTACCCTTTTCGGTGCTGTATTCCTTGCACTCGTTGCACTTGTTCCGTCTATCATCTTTAGAGCGGTTGGCGGTTCAAACGGCGAATTGCTTGTAAACGTATTCAGTGCTACCGGTCTTTTGATCGTAGTATCAGTTGCGCTCGAATTTGAACAAGCATTGCAGTCACAAATTATGATGAAGCAGTATAAAGGTATACTGAAGTAAAAATGAAAGTAATTTTACTTGGCGCACCCGGTAGCGGCAAGGGGACTCAAGCGGCGTATATTTCCCATAAGTACGACCTGCCGCATATATCAACCGGTGATTTATTTAGAGAAAACATTGAAAACCAAACCGCTTTGGGATTAAAAGTTAAAGCAGTTATGGACACAGGTAATCTTTGTCCTGACGATTTAACTGTTGAACTTGTTAAAGATAGATTATCTAATAAAGATTGTGAAAATGGTTATCTCTTGGATGGTTTTCCAAGAAACACCCTCCAAGCAGAAGCGTTAGATAAAATCAGCGCGCCTGATGTGGTGATCAACCTTCATGTTGATTTAGATAAAATCGAGCATAGAATCACGGGTAGGAGAAGTTGCTCTAAATGCAAAAACTCCTTCCACATAGATTTTATTGGACAAGTTGATAAATGTCCCGATTGCGGTGGTAAACTTGTTATCAGAAAGGACGATAACAAAGAGACTGTTAAAGAAAGATTAACCGTTTATTCAAGACAAACCGAGCCGTTGGTGGAATATTATTCCAAACAAGGCAAATTGGTAACTTTGGATGGCGATAAATCAATCGATGAAGTCTTTAGTGAAATCGTAAAGGTTTTAGGCTAATGATAAAGATTAAAACCGACGCTGAAATCGCACTTATGCGAGAAAGCGGACAAATTACAAAAAATGTTCTCGATTTAATTGGCAGAGAAATAAGGGTAGGGATGTCCACAAAGGATATCGACAAACTTGCTTACGAGTATATAAAGTCTTGCGGAGCATATCCCTCATTTCTCGGCTATTCGGGATTTCCTGCATCGATATGTGCCTCGATTGATGATATGGTAGTTCACGGAATTCCGTCGGACAACGATATTATCAAAGAAGGTCAAATAGTCAGCATTGATGTTGGTGTAGAATATAACGGCTGGCAAGGCGACGCGGCAAGAACGTTTATGATTGGTGAAGTTTCAAGCGAAAAGAGAAAACTCGTTGAAGTCACCGAACAATGCTTCTTCCGTGCTGTCGAAAAATTAAAGGATGGCACTCCATTAGGCGATATTGGTTATGCAGTGCAAACCCACGCGGAAGCAAATGGCTTTTCAGTGGTGCGCGCGCTTGTAGGGCACGGTATCGGTCAAGAAATGCACGAAGACCCATCTGTTCCAAACTATGGAAAGAAAGGAACGGGAATTCGCTTGAAAAAAGGTATGGTAATAGCAATAGAACCAATGATAAACGCAGGTGTGTTTAACGTTGATTTTATGGCGGATGGTTGGGGCGTGAGAACGCGCGATAGAAAACCATCAGCCCACTATGAAAATACCGTTGCAATAACTGACAACGGAGTGGAAATTTTAACCCTTTAAGGTGTGGTTATGAAAGAGCCCATATGCTTTGGCGATTTAGTGATTAGCATCGCAGGTCGCGATAAGGGAGAGCGCTTTCTCGTTGTAGACGTAAAAGACGGATATGCAAATATCGTTAACGGAAAAACGAGAAAGGTAGATAATCCCAAAAGAAAGAAGACAAAACATCTTGAAAAGGTACTCGGTGCAAGGGTAGACCTTGCGTTGAAGATACAAAACGGCGAGCCGGTTGGAAACAAAAGAGTTTACCTAGCGGTGAAAGCAGAAAAAGAAAAAGTATAGGAGGAACAGTTTGTGTCAAAGGACGACGTTATAGAAACCGAAGGCGTGATCGTAGAAGCGCTACCTAATGCAACATTTACGGTAAGATTATCTAACGGTCATGTAATAACGGCTTATATTTCGGGAAAACTTCGCATGCATTACATTAAGATTATTCCCGGTGACAGCGTTAAGCTTGAAATGAGCCCATACGATTTGACCAAAGGCAGAATTATCTGGCGAAGCAAAAACTAAAAACATAAACGAATTCCAAAGGAGATATTAAAATGAAAGTTAGACCTTCAGTTAAGCCTATGTGCGACAAGTGCAAAGTTATTAAAAGAAACGGCAAAGTAATGGTAATTTGTTCAAAGAACAAGAACCATAAACAAAGACAGGGTTAACCCCACCGAACCCCAAAAGGGTTTACGGCGAAAATTAGGCGCAAAACAGCAAGTAGCAAGTCATTCCATAGCGAAAACTGTTTATCGCATTGATATAAACAAATAAAAATATTAAATTAACAAAAAAATACGGAGGTATTTGACAAAGATGGCACGTATAGCCGGTGTTGATTTGCCTAACAACAAAAGAGTTGAAATCGGTTTGACCTATATCTATGGTATTGGACTTACCACGGCAAAGAAAATTATAGCAGAAACGGGCGTTAATCCCGACACAAGAGTAAAAGATTTAAGCGAAACTGACGTTGCAAAACTCAGAGAATATATCGAACACAACCTTCGCGTAGAAGGTGACCTTAGAAGCGAAGTAAGCCTTTCAATTAAGAGATTGATTGAAATTGGTTGCTATCGCGGTGTTCGTCACAGAAAGGGCCTCCCCGTTCGCGGACAGAGTTCCAAGAGAAACGCGAGAACCAGAAAGGGTCCGCGTCGTACCGTTGCTAAAAAGAAAACGGCAACTAGATAATGGAGGTAACGGATAATGGCAGCAGCAAAGAAAATTGTTAAAAAACGTAAAGATGTAAGAAAAGTTGACAAAGGTCAAGCACATATTCAAGCATCATTCAATAACACTTTGGTAACCATCACCGATATGCAAGGAAACACTGTTTCTTGGTCAAGTGCAGGAAGCCTTGGATTCAAGGGTTCAAGAAAGAGCACACCGTTTGCAGCACAAATGGCAGCTGAAGCAGCTGGCAAGGTTGCAAGAGACCAAGGTATGCGTTCGGTAGAAGTATACGTTAAAGGACCTGGTGCAGGTAGAGAATCTGCAATCAGAGCGCCCACCAACTGTGATATGGAAGTAACCCTTATTCAAGACGTTTCTCCCATTCCCCACAACGGATGCAGACCGCCCAAAAAACGTAGAGTATAATGGAGGATAGATAAATGGCTAAATATACAGAATCTAAATGTCGTTTGTGCAGACGTGAAGGCGCTAAGTTGTTCTTGAAAGGCGAAAGATGCTTTAAGGGTGTTTGCGCATTTGAAAAAAGACCTGTTGCTCCTGGTCAACACGGTATGAGCAGAAAGAAGGTTTCTGAATACGGACTTCAACTTCGTGAAAAACAAAAATGTAAGAGAATTTACGGCGTACTCGAAGGTCAATTTAGAAAGTATTATGAAAAAGCTGACCGTATGAAGGGTATCACCGGTGAAAACATGCTTTCACTTTTGGAAAGAAGACTTGATAACGTTATCTTTAGAATGGGTATCGGTTCTTCAAGATCACAAGCACGTCAACTCGTAACACACGCACACTTTACCGTTAACGGCAAGAACGTAAACATCGCTTCTTACCAAGTTAAAGTTGGCGACGTTATCGCAGTTAAAGAAACCAAGAAAGACAACAAGTATTTTGGCGAAATTAAGCAAATGAAAGTTGGTGCAATGCCTAAATGGTTGGAATTCGACCCCGAAACATTGACCGGCAAAATCATTGCTCTCCCTGTAAGAGATGACATTGATATCCAAATCGCTGAACATATGATTGTCGAATTGTATTCAAAATAATAAAATAAAAAAAATAAAAAATAAATTTCGATGGGTTTTTGCGGGGGGAAAGTTAAAGTTTTCCACGCTTTGACAAGAATTCCCGCAATAATCTATATCGAAACTATAGGAGGTTTTTCTATTATGATGGAAATTGAAATGCCGAAAATAGCAGTGGAAGAAAACGAAGACAGAAGTTATGCTAAGGTTGTAGTTGAACCCTTGGAAAAGGGCTTTGGCTTAACACTTGGAAACGCGCTCAGAAGAATTCTCTTATCAGCGCTCCCTGGTGTTGCAATCCAAAACATTAAGTTCTCTGAAGATTTGGGCATTAAGCACGAGTTTTCTGCAGTACCGCTTGTTAAAGAAGACGTAACCGAAATTATTCTTAACTTAAAGTGCGTTGCAATCAAGTCTACTTGTATGGACAAAGATTACCAAAAGACCGTTAAACTTGTTAAGGCTGGTCCCGCAGTAGTTAAGGCTGGCGACATTGCTTGCGATTCGGATATGGAAATCTTAAACCCTGATCAATATATCTGTACTGTTGATGAAGGTGGCAAGATTGATATGGAACTTACCATTGGTAAGGGAAGAGGATATCAAGGTGCTGACGAACACAAGACCGATATTATCGACAACATTGCAATCGATAGCATTTATACACCTGTTAAAAAGGTAAGTTATAACGTTACTGCAACCCGCGTTGGTCGTAGCGTTGACTTTGATAAATTAACTCTTGAAGTATGGACTAACGGCGCATTCTCCGGTAGAGATATCGTAAGTTTGGCTGCAAAAATTATGGAAGAACATATCAGAATGTTCGTGTCACTTTCTGAACTCGGCAACATTGGAATTTTAGTTCCGCCGGAAGAAGATAAGAGAACGAGAATTTTGGAAATGACCATTGAAGAAATGGATTTGTCAGTACGTTCTTACAACTGCTTGAAGAGAGCAAACATCCACACTGTGGAAGATTTAACCAAAAAAACCGAAGACGATATGCTTAAAGTCCGCAACTTAGGCAAAAAATCTCTCGATGAAGTTATCTTCAAACTCGAAAGTTACGGCTTAAAGTTAAAGGACAAGGAGGACTAAACAATGGAAAGAAAATTAGGCGTAAACGCTACTCAAAGATTAGCGCTTATTAAAAACCAAGCATCCGCGCTTTTGTGGCACGGCAAAATCGAAACTACTGAAGCAAGAGCGAAAGAAGTTGCTGCATATGTAGCAAAAATTCTCACTCTCGCTGTAAATACTTACGCTGATACCGTTGAAACGGAAGTTGCAGTTAGCGATGCAAAGGGCAAGGAAACTACCAAAACTCTCGTTAAGGACGGCGTTAAGAAACTCAATGCTAGAAGAAAGATTATGTCTTTGGTAAACGACCTTCAAGAAGTAAAGGGTTTTAAGGAATCTAAACCCGACTTCAAAAAGAGAACCAAGGCTATCAAATATCCGCTCATTGAAAAGATTTTCGATGAATACGCACCTAAATACGCAACCCGTAAGGAAGAAAAGGGACAAGGCGGTGGCTACACCAGAATTTACAAACTTGGACCCCGTAAAGGTGACGCAGCGGAAGTTGCTATCATTGAATTGGTAGACTAATTCGATAAAACAATAAAACATCCCCAAACTTGGGGATGTTTTTTTGCATATAATAAACTTTTTTCGAATAAATTTATAACGATGTTGTTGTCTAAATTGTCGATAGGTAAAAGGGCGAGAATAAAGCGCGTTTTTGCGGATGAGAACGCTAAAAAACGCATGGATGAGTTAGGGGTAATTGAAGGCTTTGAGGTCTTTGTGGTGCGTTTTGCGCCCTTTTTTGACCCTATAGAGATAAAGGTGGGGAACGTTTACTTGGCGATTAGAAAAAGCGACGCGGAAAAAATTGAGGTGGAAGAAGATTATTGATAACGGTTGCGCTAATTGGAAACCCAAATTCTGGTAAAACAACACTTTTTAACGTGCTTACTGGCACATATCAAAAGGTGGGGAACTGGTCGGGGGTTACTACCGAAAAAAAGGAAGGGCTTTATAGAAAGGATAAAAGTGTTAAAATTATAGACCTGCCGGGGCTATATTCACTTTCCGCGCGTTCTAACGATGAGAAAGTGGTTGTAAATTATCTAAAAGAAAACACGCCTGATGTTATTATAAATGTACTTGACGGGACAAACCTTGTTCGCAACTTATATTTAACAACTCTGCTTTTAGAACTAAAAATCCCGATGGTTATTGCCGTAAACCAATATGATAGGCTGATTAAAGAGAAGATTAAGTTTGATTCTACCAAGATGGCAACCTTATTTGACTTGCCTGTAATCCCCGTATCCGCCGTTAAAGGAATAAACCTTGACAAGTTAATGACAGAGGCGCTAAACCGCCGTAGAGTTGCGCAATTCGACCTCAAACGCGTGTATAACAAAGATATAACCGTTAAAGAAAGGTATGATTTTATAGAAGAACAGGTGGGAAAATTCTATAAGGGTAAATTAAAAAAAGGCGAACAAACAACACAAAAAATTGACAAGGTTCTTTTGCATAGAAAATGGGGTATTCCTATTTTTATATTCGTTATGCTATCAGTTTATTTTTTGTCTATTAGGTTGGGAGGCTTGCTTGGTGGCATAGTCGAAAAGTTTTTTATAGCCTGTGAAGATGGGTTAAATAGTGCAATGACCGCGAAAAATTTACCCAATTGGATAACTTCGCTATGTTGTGACGCAATACTCAGTGGAATAGCAACGGTCGGTGGTTTTTTACCGCAAATTTTAATTCTTTTCGCTCTGCTTTCATTGATGGAGCAAAGCGGTTATTCGGCAAGGACTTCTTTTTTATTGGATAGAATATTCCGCACTTTTGGACTTGGTGGAAAATCCTTTATACCAATGATGCTAGGTTGCGGGTGTACTGTGTCGGGCATAATGAGTGCGCGAACTATTGAAGATACAAGCGAAAAAGTGCTTACAATTTATCTTACACCTTTTATCCCTTGCGGAGCAAAAACGGCTGTTTTTGGGTGGTTTTCAAGTGTTTTATTCAAAAAAAGCGCAATAGTTGCCACGTTAATGTATTTTTTAGGGATATTTTCAGTTTGTATATTCGGCAGGGTCCTATCTAAATTTTCTTACTTTAGGAAAAATAAAAATGCTTTCCTTTTAGAAGTTCCCGAACTAAAACTCCCGCGAATAAAAGATGTGTTTTTTGTGCTTAAAGAAAAGGTTAAGGACTTTTTAACCAAGGCGGGACTTATAGTTTTTGTGTTTTCAGTAGTGTTATGGGCTTTAAGAAATTTAGGTTTTTCAGGCTACACGAATGGCGACGTACAAAAGAGTTTTTTGTTCGCGTTAGGTAACTTGATAAAACCAATTTTTTATCCGCTTGGCTTTGCATCGTGGCAAACTAGCGTTGCCGTTTTATCGGGTATTTTTGCTAAAGAAGCGGTTATAGAAACCTTAAACTTATTGTCAAATGCACCTAATCAACTTTTCCCAAGCAGTTATTCCGCCCTTTCATTTACGGCATTTATACTGTTATCGCCACCGTGTATAGCAAGCATAAGCACGGCACATAGGGAAATGAAAAGTGCAAAGTTAACCTTTTTTATGATATTGTTTCAAAGTTTAACCGCATACATCGTGTCGTTAACTATAAATGCGGTGGGAATTTTACTAACAAGGTTTAACCGCTTGCTTTTAGTTGCAATTATTGTTATAATAATCTTGATAGCATTTGTGCTTGCGGTAAAGAAACTAAAAACCTGCGGTGTAAAATGCCAAAATTGTAAGAGAGGAAGCAAATGCCAAGTACGGGAAAAACACTTTACGACTTAATGCGCGAATCGGAAAATAGAGAAGAAGATGCCGCATATCCAGAAGAGTGGCTTGATGAAAGAAATAAAAGTAGTAAAGAAAAGTATTTTGAATATTATGATGATATAAAATTAACACCAAAAGACGATTGGTAAAAAGCGCGCCCCTAACAGGGGCGTGTTTGTTTATAAAATAGTTAAATTACATATAAAATTGGCATATACATATTGATTTTGTTAAAAAAGTGATATATAATTAAACTAAAGAACGGAGGATAAAAATGAAAAACCTTATAACCGCAAAAGACCTTTGTAAGAAGTTTATAGTAGGAAGCACGGAAATAAATGCCGTTATCGATATGAATTTTGAAATAAACGAAGGGGAATTCGTTGTTATTTTAGGGCCGAGTGGCGCGGGTAAAACCACACTCTTAAACCTAATTGGCGGTATGGATGTTTTAACTTCCGGTCAACTTATTGTCGATAAAGATGATATAGGCAAATTTTCTAAAAAGCAACTTACTGAATACCGCAGAAATTCGGTGGGTTTCGTATTCCAATTTTACAACCTTATGCCCAACTTGACCGCGCTAGAAAATGTGGAACTTGCAACCGAACTTTGCAAAAATGCTATGGCACCGAGCGAAGTGTTAAAAGACGTTGGACTTGATAATAGAACGGCAAACTTCCCATCACAACTATCTGGTGGGGAACAACAAAGGGTTTCTATAGCGCGTGCGCTCGCAAAAAACCCGAAAATTCTCTTGTGTGATGAACCTACTGGTGCGCTTGACTATAATACGGGAAAAACCATATTAAAACTTTTGCACGATATGTGTAGAAAAAACAATAAAACGGTTATTATAGTTACCCACAACAGCGCCCTAAAAGATATGGCGGACAAGGTAATTTACATAAAGAACGGCACGGCAATCAAGCAAGAAATTATTGATTCGCCCAAAGATATTGCGGAGATTGAGTGGTAATGAGAACTTATTTTAAGACAATATCTCGCACCGCCAAAAGTAATTTTACAAGGTTTTTTGCTATAACCATAATTATGCTTTTAGGCATCGCGTTCATAGGCGGACTTGCCACCATAACCCCGCGGGTTAAAAGTTCATTGAGCGACCAAATGAACGATCTAAAGTATGCCGATGTTACTATAAAAACAACTTCCGCGTTTGGTTTTACAGCAAGCCAGATTGATGAATTAGAAAGCCTTGACTATGTTGAGACGGTTGAAAAGCGCAGTGTTTTTGACCTTCAAGACGGCGAAGTGATGACGAGAGTTTTCATTTATGAAAATTTTTCTACCGAGTTAAATCAATTAACCATTGAAGGAAGACAGCCACAAAGCGCAACTGAAATTATGGTCGAGCGCCATAACGATGAAACAACAAAGTATAATATAGGCGATAAAGTGACCGTTTTAGGTGCGGAATACGAAGTGGTGGGTATTGTTTCTAACCCCTTGATTTTCGACCGACTGGGAGAGCCGAGCACCATTGACACGGAAATTCCAATTCAAAACATAGTTTACTTTGCAAAAAACTATTCGCCAATGCCGTTTTTGCCGACAACAGACCTTGTGCTTCGCATTGAAGGACTAGGACATAGAGATTATTTTTCCGATGAGTATTATGATGAAGTTTGTTCATATAAAACTATGCTGGAAAACGATTTTGGCACGGACTTTTATTACCTAACGGTAAGGGATACAAAAAGTTATGCCGTAATGGATATTTATTGCCAAAAAGTTGATGTAATTATATTAGTTTTTCCCGCGTTTTTTATTCTCGTTGCTGCCCTTGTGGTTATGACAACGATGAGTAGAATGATAGAAGAAGAACGCCCGCAAATCGCTTGCTTAAAATCGCTTGGTGTCAGTGATGCGCGCGTTATATTCAAATATGTATTCTTGTCCTTAATCTGTTGTGTAATAGCGCTCATTATAGGGCTACCTATAGGGATACTGATATTGCCATCGGTAATTTACCCGATATTTGAGTTTGTGTTCTTCCTAGCACCAAGTAACGGCTCGCTATATCTATCCACAGGGTTAGGCTCTTTCGGGTTTATAACTGCGGTTGTGTTGGTTGTAACTTTTATAGTTTCAATAAATAGACTGCGCGAAAAACCTGCCGAACTTATGGTTGGCAAAGCGCCAAAGGCAGGCAAAAAGATTTTGCTTGAAAGGATAGGCTTTATTTGGAAGCGCTTGTCATTTAAGTATAAATCGAGTATTAGAAATATTTTTAGATATAAAAAGCACCTGATAATGACCGTTTTGTCGGTTGCAGGTTCAACCGCGCTCGTGTTTGCAGGCTTTGGACTTTTAGACATTGCAGAAGTTCTTAAAGACAGTTCGTTCGCAGGGCTTGAGCAAACGGTTAAGCCTATTTCACTAGTTGTTGTTATCTTTGGCTTGCTCTTGAGTATATTCGTTATCTACAACCTAACTAACCTAAACATCGGCGAAAGAAAAAAGGAAATAGCCACCCTTTCGGTGCTTGGCTATCGCGATGGGGAAGTGCTTGGTTATATTTACCGCGAAATTATAATGATGTCTTTTATTGGCGATGCGATTGGTATTGGGCTTGGGTATTTACTTGTAGATTGGGTTATGCGCTATCTAGAATTTGGATCAGGCTCCGATGTGTGCTGGTATAGTTATCTAATCTCTTTTGGAATAGTTTTAGTGTTTGTGTTTATAACAGACCTTATTCTAAAAAAGAAAATACTCGGCATAGAAATGTCAACATCATTAAAGGCAAATGATTAAAAAAAATAAAACTCGGCTATTCAGCCGAGTTTTCTATATTTATAGTTTCTTCGTTTTTCTTTGGTTTGCGGTAACGCCATTGTGCAACAAGGTTAGAAATAATGGTGATTGCTTCGTTGATTACCCCCGCGATTGAGAAGGCGACAAAGTTATAAAATAACCACATACTGCTTGTTGGGATATTGAGTTTTCTAATCTTATCGGGGTCTTTGATGCCATAAGCAATGGTAGATAAAACTTTTGCTATAATTGCAAGAACACTAATTCCAACTGCTAAAATTGTGCATACGGTATAATTTTTTGACCACATTGATATTTTTTCTATCGAAGTGTTCCACGAAAGTGCTATCGTCGTAACACCGGCAACAACCGTTATTGCTGAGAAAAAGTATATCCAAAATTTAGTGTTTTTGTTCTTTTTAACCGTGTAGATAAAAATTATATTTCTAATCCAACCGATAAACTCTACAACAAGCCCCGGTATAGCGCCTAAAAAAAGGTATTGAATACCGAACATAACAGAGCCTAAAGTTCGCAAAAACACAATTTTACCGTGTGAGTTAAATTGAAATGCTATTAAGTTGATTAAAATTCCAATAAACCCAATGGTTTGTGTTACTATTTCTGGAACATTAGGGAACATATAAAACCTCAAAAGTTACAATACAGATATTATATATTTTAGCAAAACAAAAAGCAAGTGAAAAAGCCTCAAATTAAACTTTTATATTAAAATATAAAAAAGTATTTATAAAAGCAAAAAAACGGCTAAAAAAATGCGAAAATTGTTGAAAAATAATTGACAAAAAAGTATAAAATGTTTTAATATATAAACGGATTGAATCTATCAAATAAAGAGTCTTTCCAAGCGATAATTTAGGACCACTCTTAAGAAGAGTAAAGGCCATACGGACAGCCGGGTCCACTGCCGAAACGCGGAATTTCCGCCTTATTGATTGAGTTAAAAACTCAAATTTTATAAGTTGGTTACTTTATAACCGAAAATGCGCTAGCGCAGACTTGTGAAACGGTCAATAAAGAGTAGTAAAAGTATTGTTGCTATATAGACTCTAAAAAACCCATATACAGTAGGGAGATAGATAGGTCCTATTATTCCATTTGTATGTATTTTAGCAAGTTGCGTTTGCGACTTGCTTTATTTTTTTGTAAGAGGAAACTAAAATGGCAGAAGTGAAGAAAAATGAAAAAATCATTGAACTCATCGATTTAACCCGTCAGTTTGAAGATGGTGTTGTTGCGGTTGACAAAATTAACCTTTATATAAGAAAGGGTGAATTTGTTACCTTTTTAGGTCCGTCAGGTTGTGGTAAAACAACAACCTTGCGTATGATTGCAGGTTTTGATAAACCTACCGACGGCAAAATTTTATTAAACGGTGAAGATATTTCTTTACTTCCCCCGAATAAGCGCCCTATAAATACCGTTTTCCAACGCTATGCGCTTTTCCCGCACCTTAATGTATATGATAATATTGCCTTTGGTTTAAGACTTAAAAAGATTAAGGTAACCTATAAGGATAAAGACGGCAATACTATCGAAAGAATAGAAAAACTTAAAAAAGCCGAAATTAGTGCAAAGGTTGAAAAGGCGCTTAAAATGGTTGACCTTGAGGGGTTTGAAAAGAGAAGCGTTTCAACTCTCTCTGGTGGTCAACAACAAAGGGTTGCTATTGCAAGAGCAATCGTTAATGAGCCTAAAATTCTTCTTCTCGACGAGCCTTTGGGCGCGCTTGACCTTAAAATGAGAAAGGATATGCAACTCGAACTTAAAGAGATGCATAAAAAACTTGGCATAACCTTTATTTACGTTACTCACGACCAAGAAGAAGCGCTTACTATGAGCGACACTATAGTGGTAATGAAAGACGGGGTTATTCAACAAATCGGCACACCTACCGATATTTATAACGAGCCTAAAAACTCTTTCGTTGCAGACTTTATTGGTGAAAGTAATATTTTTAGTGGAACAATTGTTGGCGATAAAAAGGTTAGATTTATAAACCACAACTTTGACTGTGTTGACCAGTTTGAAAAGAACGAAAAGGTCGATGTTGTTGTTCGCCCTGAAGACGTTGTTTTAATGGATGAAGGTCAAGGCCAAGTTGACGGCAAAATTGTAAGTTCGATATTTAAGGGCGTGCATTACGAAATGATTATGATGGTTGGTAAAACCGAAATCGTGGTGCAAGATACGGTTGAAAGAAAGGTGGGCGAAAAGGTTAGCCTTCATATTGAGCCCGATCTTATCCACATAATGGAAAAAGAATTTTCTTCAAACAAATACGATGGCTATATCACCAAAAAGAACACCGTTTGCTTTGGTGACGGCGAGTTTGAGTGCGATGTGACACAACTCTATCCAAATTCTTTCCTTGATGAAGAAGGTTATCTCATCACAGCGGAAGGGGATAAGATTGACCTTACAGATGTTGATGTTAACGTTGAAGTTGGGCTTAAAGATATTGAAATTACCGACGAACAAGACGTTGGTGGCGTAAGTGGTAACATCGTTTCTATGATTTATAAGGGCGACCACTATCAACTTATCGTAAGAACTGATGAAAATGAAGAAGACTTTGTTTTCGATACCGAATACACTTGGAACGAAAACGATAGAGTAAGCGTAATTATCCCCAAGGAAAAAATCAAACTCACCTTAAAGCAGGAGATTAAGAGATGACAAATCAACAAAACGTACAAAATGCGGAAGTAAAAAAGAGAAAATTCCGCCTTGCGTTTTCAAGAAAACAACTCTGTATTCCATACGGATTGTTTTTAGCATTATTCGTTGTCTTTCCGCTCGTGCTTATAGTGTTTTACGCATTTACAGATGCGGACGGCGGAATATCGCTTGAAAACTTTGCAAGATTTTTCACAAGTACAACAACTCTTTCCACACTTTTAATAAGTATGCTAATTGCACTTGCAACAACCCTTATTTGCATATTACTTGCATATCCTGTTGCATATATTCTCGCAAAGAGCAAACTTAACAAGGGCGGAACACTTTTGATGCTCTTTATTATGCCTATGTGGATTAACTTTGTTCTTCGCGCAATGGCAATGAAAGACCTTTTAACCTTACTCGGTATATTTGGGCTTAACAATTACCTTAATGTTATAATCGGTATGGTATACGACTTTTTGCCCTTTATGATTCTTCCCATTTATACCGTTTTAACCAAAATGGATAAGAGTTATATGGAAGCGAGTAAAGACTTGGGTGCAAGTTCTTTCCAAACCTTTAGAAAGGTTACTTTGCCCCTTTCAATGGCAGGTATAGCAAGTGGCGCAACTATGGTGTTTATGCCCACTATGACTTGCTATGTAATTTCAGATACCTTTGGTAATGGTTTGGTAACAATCGTTGGTAAACTTATTGACGAGCAGTTTACAACCTTCCAAAACTGGAATTTCGGCTCGGCAATGGCACTTGTGTTGCTTGTTATTATGCTTATATCAATGCTAATCACGGGCGCATTTAAGAGCGACAATAACACAAGGGGGACTAATATATAGTGAGAAAGTATCTTAACGTATTTTATATCAGTCTTATCTTGTTGTTCCTTTACGCGCCTATATTCACTTTAGTGCTTTATAGTTTTGTAGACACGCCTATCGTAAGCATACAAGAAGTTCTTAATCAAGGTCTTTCATTTAACCTTTACAAAAAGTTGTTTGCTGATAGCGCGTTGATGAAAATCGTTTGGGATACCTTGCTTCTTGCGGGTATAGCAGCGGTTTTGGCAACAATTCTCGGCACGCTTGGTGCAATAGGTATTCATTACAGCAAGGGTAGATTTGGCAAACTTGTTTCAGCATCTTCAAGAATTCCCGTAATCAATGCGGAAATCGTAACTGCGGTTGCGCTCGTTTTGTTGTTTGCGCTTATATTTACCGAAAGCCGTTCATATTTTTCATTGATAATAGGGCATTTGGTTATAACAACGCCTTTTGTGGTGTTATCGGTTATGCCCAAACTTAAACAAATGGATTCGAGTTTATACGAAGCGGCACTTGACCTTGGTGCATCACCTTTTAAGGCGCTAACAAGTGTGGTAATTCCCGAGATTTTACCAGGAATTTTAAGTGGCTTTATGCTTGCGGTTACCTTGTCTCTTGACGATTATATTATATCGGCATACACTAAACCCGCTGGGTTTGACACCATTTCAACCTACGTTTACGGCGCAATGGCAAAGTCAAATGCAAACTCATCTTTGCCGGCATTGAGGGCGCTTTCTGCAATAATCTTTGTGGTTATAATCTTGGTTGTTGTGGTTGGCAATATCCGTTCAAAGAAAAAGGAGGCAAAGTAAATGAAAAGATTTATCACTCTTTTTCTTGCTTCCCTTATGGTGTTGCCCGTGTTTTTGACTGCGGGTTGTTCAAGCGAAAATGAAAGCGGACAAGTTTTGCGCATTTGTAACTGTGAAGACTATATTGATGAAAGTTTGCTTGAAGATTTTGAAACGGAAACGGGCATAGAAGTAGTTTACTCCACTTATGGTACAAACGAAAACCTTTATAACGAACTTGTAATCAACCCCAACAGTTATGATTTAGTTGTTCCGTCGGAATATATGATTGAAAAACTTGCGGTTGAAGGCAGGCTTAATAAACTTGACCACTCTAAAATCGCGGGTTATGAAGATAACTTATCGGACTATATCGCAGAAAGAATAAGCGGTATTGATTTTACCGTTAAATCGGGCGAATACGAAGGCGAAAATGCTTCACTCTACGAATTTATGGTAGGTTATATGTGGGGTACAATGGGTTGGGTATACAACACCGAAAAGGTTAGTGAAGAAGATGTTAAACATTGGTATTCACCTTTTGAAAATCCAAGTCTTTCTAAAAAAATCACTATTAAAGACTCGGTTAGAGACTCCTATATCGTTGGTCTTGCAATGGTTTATCAAGAAGAACTTGAAAGGAGTATTTCAAACACCGATATAACAAAAATCTTAAACCGCACGGGTGAAAAAGATATTTCAAGGGTAGGGGAAAAACTCACCGCCTTAAAACCTATGCTTTACGGCTTTGAAGTTGATAGCGGTAAAAACGATATAGTTTTAGGCAATATTGATGCGTATGTTGCTTGGAGTGGCGATGCCGCTTATGCAATTGACGTTGCGAGTGGTGAAGTTGAAGATGAAGACGGCACTTTCGTTGAAAAGACAAAAACCTTAAGTTATTATATCCCCGATGAAGGTAGTAATATTTGGTTTGACGGATTTGTTATGCCTTCTGGTAGCGATAATTATGATGCCGTTTATAAGTTCTTAGAATTCATTTCTCGCCCCGAAAGTGTGTACCGCAATATGAACTATACTGGATACACAAGTATGATTGCAAACGGCGAGTTTGAAATGGAAGTCGAAGATGAAGATGGGGTTATCACCCTTGAAACGATGTCTTTGTTCGATGCGGTTGTAACCGATTGGTTTGATGAGAGCGAAGACTTGGAAGACGGCGAAGGAATAACTGTTGACCTTTCATATTTCTTTGGAAGTGATGGAGAATATACCGTTGTCGTGTCGGAAGAATCTTACGGAAGACTTATCGCACAATATCCCACGGCGGAGATTGTTGAGCGTTGTGCCGTTATGAGTTACTTTGACGGCGAAACTCTTATGGAAATCAACGAAATGTGGGAAAAGGTTAAGGGAGAAACACTTCCTACTTGGCTTCTAATCTTGTTCTTGGCGGTAATTCTTTTAGTGGCAGTATTTATTGTGTTGTATCGCAATAGAGATAAAATCAAATGGTTTAAGTTGCCCGAAAGAAAGAGAGATTATGCCCAAAGGAAAGGACTTAAAGTTGTTAAAAAAGAACAATTAAGATAAAAAAACATCCACCGATGTTTCGGTGGATATTTTTTGCTTAAAAATCCCATTTGGGAATATATATCGTATCCGCACTTTCTCTTTCTTGGTAAAGCATATTTTCTATACCTAGCGAAAGGGCATAATCTATCACCGCATCGTATTCTCTCGCGGTGATTTTTCTTTTTAGTTCGGGGAAAGAGTCGATTTCACCAAAGGGGGTATATTGGCTCATAACATTAATAATCGCTTTGTCCTTAAACTTACTGAACCAGTCAAGCACTTTCTTGCTATCCGACGTCGCTTGCGGAAGAACTAAATGCCTAACAACAACACCTTGCTTTATAAGTCCGTCATCACCGTATATAATCGGTTTAGAGTTTATCATAAATTCTACCGCCTTAGAAGCCACTTCAAAGTAGTTTTCTTTTCTGGTGTATCTACTTGATAAGGTAGGGGAGAAAAACTTAATATCGGGCAAATAAACATCCACAAAATTGTTAACTTTTTCAAGCATTTCAACACGCTCATAACCGTGCGTATTGTACACTACGGGGATTTGCGGCTTGTAAATTTTAATCGCTTCAGCAATTTTATCGGCATAGTGGGTGGGGTTTACAAGGTTAATGTTGCTTGCGCCCATTTCTTCCAATTTCTTAAAAATATCGGCAAGTTCACTAACGCTAATTTCCTTTCCGGTAAGGTTTCTAGAAACTTCAAAATTTTGGCAAAAAACGCATTTAAGCGAGCAACCGCAAAAGAAAATTGTGCCCGAACCATTTTGTCCGCTTATCATAGGCTCTTCAAAGGGATGAAGATAGAATTTTGCGATACGGATTTTTCCATCCGTACCGCAAATGCCTTTTATTTTGTTTTTATCAACTTTGCAACCGTTAGGGCAAAGGGAACAAGTGTTATTCAAGTTCAAACGCTCCCGTGTATAATTGATAATATTTGCCTTTTTTAGCAATCAATTCTTGGTGCGAACCGCGTTCAATAATATTGCCTTGGTCAAGCACCATAATAATATCAGAGTTTCTAACGGTAGACAAGCGGTGGGCGATAACGAACACCGTTCTGCCTTGCATAAGCCTATCCGTACCCTTTTGAACAAGCGCTTCAGTACGCGTATCGATAGAAGAAGTCGCTTCGTCCAAAATCATAACGGGCGCATCTTTAACAGCCGCTCTTGCGATAGATAACAACTGTCTTTGACCTTGCGAAAGGTTTGCGCCGTCAGTCGTTAACATAGTGTTGTAACCTTCGGGAAGTCTTGTGATAAAGTCGTGTGCGTAAGCAAGTTTTGCCGCTTCAATACACTCCTCATCAGTAGCCGAAAGTCTGCCGTACCTAATATTTTCCATAACTGTGCCTGTAAATAGATTGGTATCTTGCAAAACAATGCCGAGCGAACGCCTTAAATCAGCCTTTTTAATCTTGTTTATATTTATACCATCGTAACGGATTTTGCCGTCAGCGATGTCGTAGAAGCGGTTTATAAGGTTGGTAATAGTGGTTTTACCCGCACCCGTTGCACCAACGAAAGCAATCTTTTGACCGGGGGTAGCGTGCAATGAAACACCGTGCAAAACAATCCTTTCGGGAACATATCCAAAGTCCACGTCAAACATTTCAATATCGCCTTTAAGTTCGGTGTAGGTGACAGTTCCGTCCGCTTTGTGGGGGTGTTTCCACGCCCAGTGACCAGTGCGTTCTTCACACTCGGTAATAGTTCCGTCTTCAGCAATACGGCAACGAACAAGTGTTACGTAACCTTGGTCTTCTTCGGGCTGTTCATCAAGCAATTCGAAGAGTCTTGAAGCGCCTGCTAAACCCATAACGATAGAGTTAATTTGTTGTGATGCTTGTGCGATATTACCAGTAAATTGCTTACTTATTGGCAAGAAAGCGATAATAGTAATAATGAATAGGGCAGAGTCTTCAACCTTGCCTAATATGGTAACGTTGCTAACCTTTAAGGCAACCAAAAGTCCACCGATAAAGGCAAGTAAAACATATAATATATTTCCTAGGTTGCCCATAATCGGCATTAGGATGTTTGCAAAGGTGTGTGCGCTTGTAGCATCTTTACAAAGTTGGTTGTTCTTAACATCAAAATCATCTTTGCTTTCATCTTCGTGGCAGAAAACTTTAACAACCTTTTGTCCTTGAATCATTTCTTGGATATAACCTTCTTCATCACCCAAAGAGCGCTGTTGCTTGATAAAATATTTTGCACTGTTTCCGCCAACTTTTTTAGTGATAAGAATCATTAAGAACACGCCCACAAACATTACCAATGATAGCCAAATGCTTGAAGTTAACATTATAACTAAAAGGGTTGAAACGCTAATTAAAGCAGAGTACATACTTGGAATACTTTGCGATACGAGTTGTCTAATAGCATCGGTATCGTTGGTGTATGAACTCATAATGTCGCCAGTTAGGTGGGTGTCGAAAAAGCGAATAGGCAATGATTGCATTTTGTTGAATAAGTTTGTTCTTATTTGATGCAAAAAGCCTTGTGTAACTTTCGCCATTGTGCGCATTTGAATAAGGTTACATATAATTGACGTGCCGTATACGGTTATCATAACAACTATCAGCGTTAAGATACCTTTAAGAGCAACGTCCCAACCATAAGAGAGGCCCGTTTTGATGTGTACGAGAAGTTGTTTTAAGAAGAGTGAAGATGCAACGCCTGTTATAGCACTAATCGTTATACAAACAAATACGATAAGCATTAAGCGTTTGTTGTTTGCAAAGAGCATATTAAGAACTCTTTTTAAGGTGCCTTTTTTTGCTTTGGGGCGGGGTGGACCTTTCATACCGGGTTTACCACCGCGCATAGGCATTGGTCTAGCCATTATCGTCACCTCCTTTGTTTTGTGAATAGTATAATTCTTGATATACTTCGTTGTCTTTTAATAGAGATTCGTGGTTGCCGATAGCGGTAATCTTTCCGCCATCCATTATCAAAATCTTATCTGCTTCTTGAACAGATGCAACGCGTTGCGCGATTATAATCTTTGTTGTTTCGGGGATATATTCGCGTAGTGCCTTTCTAATTAAAGCATCAGTCTTGGTGTCAACCGCACTTGTAGAGTCGTCTAAAATAAGAATTTTAGGTTTTTTAAGTAATGCCCTTGCGATACAAAGTCTTTGTTTTTGTCCGCCCGAAACGTTTGCGCCACCTTGTTCGATATGTTTATCTAAATTAACGTTGCCGATTTGAGCAAGGTTGAGCGCGTGTATGATTTCTTCATCAGTTGCTTCTCCGTCGCCCCAGCGCATATTTTCACGAACAGTGCCCGAGAAAAGAACGTTCTTTTGCAGAACCATTGCAACGGCAGTTCTTAGTGTTTCAACATCATAATCTCTAACATCAACGCCCGCAACCTTGACTGAGCCTTCGGTTGTATCGTATAGGCGGGGGATGAGCTGAACTAAAGTAGTTTTACTTGAACCCGTGCTACCAATAATACCAATTGTTTCACCGCTATTGATAGTCAAGTTTACATCGGATAGAGCAAATGCTGCTGCTGAAGATGAATATTTGAAAGAAACATTGGTAAATTCAATGCTACCGTCTTTAACTTCCTTAACCGCATTTTCAGGCGATACGATAGAGGGTTTTTCGCTAATAACTTCGGCAATTCTTTTGCAACTTGCGGTAGAAATGATGATTTGCACCATTATCATTGAAAGCATCATCAAACTCATAAGCATTTGGAAAGAATAGGTCATAAAACTTTGAAGTTCTGTCATCTTTAAGAGTTGCTCGTTTGAATCAATGATAAGGAAAGCACCGATTAAATAAATGGCAATAAGTCCCGCGTAAACGCAGAAGTTCATAAGCGGACCGTTGAAAGCGATAATTTTTTCCGCCTTAACAAAGTCGTTCTTTACGTCGTTTGAAGCATTGTAGAATTTTTGCTTTTCAAAGTCTTCTCTAACGTAAGACTTAACAACACGCATACCGCTAACGTTTTCTTCAATAGATTCGTTCATCTTATCGTACTTTTTGAAAATTCTTGTAAAGAATGGAATTGCCTTTCTCATTATAAGAATTAAGCCGATAGCAAGAATAGGTGTGGTGCATAAGAAGATTAGCGCCATCCTTGCATTGATAGTGAAAGCCATTATCATAGAGAAGATGAGCATAAATGGAGAGCGGACAGCCGTTCTAATAATCATCATATAACTCATTTCAACGTGCATAACATCAGTAGTAAGTCTAGTGATAAGGCTTGAAGAAGAGAATTTATCTATGTTCATGAAAGAAAAATCTTGAATTTTGTGGAACATATCGCGCCTTAAATTCTTTGCAAAACCGCTACTTGCAACCGCGCAACATCTACCCGACAATGCACCGCAAAGAAGTGATAATAAGGCAAGCAAAAGCAATGCGAAACCAAAGTATAAAATGGTTATTAAAAGGTTGGGCTCGCCCGAGCCGAAAATCCAACCAATAATTTTCACTGATAATTTATTGGGGTTTTCGGGGTTGGTTGTAATGTAGTCCATTGCACCCAACAAAAGCGTCATTATATATGGAATAAAACACTCAAGCACAACTTCTAGCGCAACGAAAAACGGTGCTAAAAGCGATGGCTTTTTATATTCTCTAATGGACTTTGATAAGGTCTTTGCAGCACCGAAGAAACTTGGTGTTGCTTCTGTTTTTAATGACTTTGCCATTTAGTTTGCTCCTTTTTTAAATATGTTTATGATTGTTTCTATTTTGGGAAACTTAAACGAAGGTTTAAATTCTTTAGGCCATAGAATAAAGTTAAGTGTTGCGCCTTGGATAATGCAGTTGTATAGTTTTGCACACTCTTCAGGCTCATAGTTGTCATTAAAATCTCCGCTTCTAATACCCTTGTCAAAAAAGTCGAACATGCGCACATGCGGGGGGACTTTTTTGCAGTCTTTAGGGGGGAGTTGTCCCGATTCAGCCTTTATAAATATGTTGGATAAAAAGAAGTAATATCTGTAAGCAAATATCTCATCTTTTTTCATATTCGCAAAGGTGTATTCGGTGAGTTTTTCAAGTTTTTCAATGTAGTTGGTTCCGTCTTTTAAAACTTCGTCTAAAAAGTCCATCATATTCTTTCCGCGCGTTTCCATAACCGCGTCAAAAATTGCCTTTTTGCTGTCGAAATAGTGGTAGAAAAGACCGTGGCTACACTTGGCTTTTTTAACTATGTCGTTTATGGTTGCACCGCTATAACCTTTTTCGCAAAAAACCTTTAAGGCGGAGATTACGATTTCCGATTGGCGGGCATCTTTTATCTTTATAAGTTGTTCATCGCTTTTAGGCATAACTTCTCCTTTTAATTGACACTAAAGTCAATTGAATTTATTATACAACTAGTGTAAGAATAATGTCAAGTAAAAACAAGGGAATTTAGTAATTTATTGACAAAAAAGTCAGTGAAAAAAATAAAGATAGTGAAAAGCGAGAAAAAACTAGGTTTGTTCGACTTAAAAAGTTGTTTTTTTGCAATATTAGAAAGAAAAGACGATTGACATATACACTTTATTAGTGTATAATAAACTAATAGTAAAAATTAACTTAATGGAAAAATCTTATGAAATACTATTTTACGAGTGAAAGTGTAACTTCTGGACATCCAGATAAAATATGTGATAACATTTCCGATGCGGTTTTAGACGCATATCTTAATGGCGATGAAAATTCAAGAGTTGCTTGTGAGTGTAGCGTTACTACCGACTTTGTTTTAATTATGGGTGAAATCACTTCTAACGCAAAGGTAGATGTGGAAAAGATTGCAAGGGAAACTATTAAGGAAATCGGTTACACCGAGCCTGAAATTGGTTTTTCAAGTGAAAGCGCGCAAGTTCTTATTAAACTTAACAAGCAAAGTGCGGATATTGCTCTCGGTGTTGACAACTCTAAAGAAGCAAAGGAAAACGGACAAGATAAATACGATAAAATCGGCGCGGGCGACCAAGGACTTATGTTTGGCTATGCAACAAAAGAAACCGAAGAGTATATGCCACTTCCCATAGTTTTGTCTCACAAAATTTGCCAAAAACTTGAAGAAGTTAGAAAGAGCGGTGAACTCTCATATTTAAGACCTGACGGAAAAGGCCAAGTTACCGTTGAGTATGAGTGTGGAGCGCCAAAGCGCATTGAAGCGGTTGTTCTTTCATCACAACACAATGCAAGTGTTAGCACCGAACAGTTGAGAGCCGACTTAAAAAAGTTTGTTATAGACAAAGTGCTTCCCGCAAAGTATGTTGATGAAAACACCAAGTTTTACATAAACCCCACTGGTAGGTTTGAAATTGGCGGACCGACAGGGGACTCTGGACTTACTGGTAGAAAGATTATCGTTGACACCTATGGCGGAAAATGTCCGCACGGTGGCGGTGCGTTTAGCGGAAAAGACCCCACAAAGGTTGACCGTTCTGCAGCATATATGGCAAGATACGTTTGCAAAAACATTGTTGCATCAGGTCTTGCTGATGAGTGCCAAATTCAAGTGGCTTATGCAATTGGTGTTGCTAAACCTGTATCGGTTAAGGTTGATACTTTTGGAACTGGTAAACTTACCGATGAAGAACTTGCAAATATCGTGGTTAAAGAATTTGACCTTCGCCCGTCGGCAATCATTGAAAAACTTGATTTAAGAAAACCCGTTTACAAAAAGACAGCAAGTTACGGCCATTTTGGTAGAGAAGACTTCTCTTGGGAAAAGACCGATAGTGTAGAAAAACTTAAAAAATATCTTTAAGAAATGAAGTTTTTAAGTTGCCTTAAACGGTTTTTAAGACTGCACGTATATAACCCCGAGTGGCGATGTGCGCTATGCGGTGAAGAGAATTTTGACGGCGGATTTATATGCGCGCAATGTGAAAAAGATTTGCCGTATAACGATGGATATATTTGTAATCACTGCGGTAGAGAAACGGAAATTAGCGAAGAATATTGCCTTACTTGCAAGGATAACTTAATTGCCATTGAAAAGGCGAGAAGTGTTTTTAGTTATGAAAGACCAATAAGCACTCTCATCACACACTTTAAGTATGACAACCATAGGTATTTAGTGGAATACTTTGTGAATAAAATGGCAATGGTTTACTTAAAGAACTTCTTTTCTGCAGACTTTATCTCTTTTGTTCCAATGCTTGAAAAAGATGAGAAGAAAAGGGGATATAACCAAAGCAAATTGCTTGCCGAGGGATTGGCTACAAAACTAGACCTTCCCTTGAACGCGTGTGTTGAAAAGAGCAAACAAACACAGCGCCAAGCAAAACTTACGAGAAAGGAAAGGCTGAAAAACCTTAAAGGCGCATTTAAGGTTGTAAACAAAAAGACTGTTAAAGATAAAGTCGTGCTACTAGTTGATGATGTTACTACAACGGGTGCGACGGCGGAAACAGTTGCAACCGCCTTAAAAAAGGCAGGCGCAAAACTTGTGTATTTGTTAACGGTGGCAAGCACACCATCGAAAAATAATAGAAAAAAGGATAAAAAACCAAAACTATAGGAGTAGAAATGGGATTATTTAGATATATGCTTGGGGGAGAAGCAAGAAAGAACCTCAAAAAATTAGACAAACTTGCCGATAAGGTAATTTCACTTCAAAGCAAGTACGAAGCCTTTACTGATGAAGAACTTCGTCATCACACCGAATTTTTTAAGGGCAGATTAAAGTCTGGCGAAACGCTTGATGATATTTTGTGCGATGCTTTTGCGGTGGTTAGAGAAGCGGCATACCGCGTTCTTAAAATGCGCCACTACAAAGTTCAAATTATCGGCGGTATTTGTTTGCACCAAGGCAGAGTTGCCGAAATGAAAACTGGTGAAGGTAAAACTTTGGTTGCAACACTTCCCGCATATCTTAACGCGTTGACTGGTGAAGGTGTTCATATCGTTACTGTCAACGATTATCTTGCATCTCGTGACGCAGAGTGGATGGGCAAGGTTTATAAGTTCTTGGGACTCACCGTTGGCGTTGCCGTTACTGGTATGGATGACGATGATAAGAGAAAGGCTTATGCGTGCGACATAACTTACGGAACTAATAACGAAATGGGTTTCGACTATTTGAGAGATAACCTTAAAAGTAGGGTTGAACAAATGGTACAACGTCCCTTGGCTTTTGCCATTGTCGATGAAGTTGACTCTATCTTAATCGATGAGGCAAGAACTCCGCTTATCATATCTGGTAAAGGCCAAGAATCAAGTGAAAAATATATTACCGCTAACAAGTTCGTTAAGTCATTGATTTTAGACCAAGACTTCACGATTGATATTAAGGAAAAGAGCGTGCAAATCACTGAGTCTGGTGCGGTTAAAGCCGAACAATTCTTTGGGCTTGCTAACTTTGCCGATATTGAAAACGCATCGCTTTCACACCACATCCAACAAGCACTCCGCGCAAACTATATCTTTAAGAGAGATAACGATTATGTTGTGTCTGACGGGGAAGTTATCATCGTTGACGAGTTTACCGGTCGTCTTATGATTGGTAGACGCTATTCGGACGGCTTGCACCAAGCAATCGAAGCAAAGGAAAGTGTTAAGATTCGTAACGAAAACAAAACTTATGCAACCATTACTTTCCAAAACTACTTTAGAATTTATAAAAAGTTGTCTGGTATGACAGGTACTGCAAAGAGTGAGGAAGAAGAATTCCGTTCAATCTACGGGCTTGATGTTTTAGAAATTCCCACAAACAAGCCTGTTGCAAGAATTGATATGCCCGATATTATCTACAAGACTGTTGCGGGCAAGAATAAAGCGATTATTAAAGAAATCGTTGAAAAACATAAGAAAGGTCAACCCGTTCTTGTTGGTACTGTTACCGTAGAAAAATCAGAAGAGATTTCTAAACTCTTGATTAGAAACGGCGTAAAACACAATGTATTGAACGCTAAAAACCATGCGAGAGAAGCAGATATCGTTGCTCAAGCGGGTAGACTTGGCGCAGTTACCATTGCAACCAATATGGCAGGCCGTGGTACTGACATTTTGCTCGGTGGTAACCCCGAGTTCTTAGCAAAGAGAAAACTTCGTGAAGAAGGCGTAGAGCCTGAAGTTATCGAACTTGCAACTTCGTTTATCGCTGATATACCTGAAGACGTTATTCAAGTTAGAGAGCACTATCACGAAATTTATAAAGAACTTAAAGCGCAAACCGATGCTGAAAAGGTTAAGGTTGTTGAAGCAGGCGGTCTTCATATTCTCGGTACTGAAAGACACGAATCTCGCCGTATTGACAACCAATTGCGTGGTAGAAGTGGCCGTCAAGGCGATGCTGGTTCATCAGTGTTCTTTATTTCACTTGAAGATGATTTGGCAAAGCGTTTCGGTGGGGACAAGATGCAAAAGATTTATTCTTTCTTTAATCTTCCCGAAGATGAGCCAATGCAATTTAAGATTTTATCTCGCAGTGTTGAAAATGCACAACGCACTATCGAAGGCAAGAACTTCGGTATAAGAAAGCACGTTTTAGAGTATGACGACGTTATGAATAAACAACGTGAAGTTATGTATGCGGAAAGGATGAAAGTTATCAAGGATGAAAACGTTCACCAAGACATCTTGAATCTTATCCCTGACTTTGTTCGTTACGTTGTTATCTCAACTGTTAACAATGAAAACAAGCCTGAAACTTGGGATTTAGAAGCATTAAACAAAGCAATAGAATTAAAACTTCTTCCTAAGGATAGCGAGTTTGCAACAACCGAACGCGCGGAAAATTGGGATTTTGAATATTTTGTTGAAAAACTTACCGAAGAAACCATTAACGTTTACGAAGAAAAGATTGCAAGATATAAAGAGAGCGGAATCAATTTCTCAGAAGTTGAAAGAATGGTATTGCTCAAAAACATTGATACCAAGTGGATTGACCATATTGACTCTATGGACCAACTCCGCAAGGGTATAAGTTTGAGAAGTTATGGCCACGTTGACCCTGTTGTTGAATATAAGAAGGAAGGCTTTGAAATGTTTGAAGACTTAACCGCTTCTATTCAAGAAGATACTGTTACCTTGCTCTTAAAGGCTGAACTTCGCCGTGTAGAGCCGGTAAAACAAGAAAACAAAAACTTGCAAACCAATCTTCAAACAGGACCTGCGCGTCCCAAACAAGTTGTTCACGAAATAGGCAGAAACGATCCGTGTCCTTGCGGAAGCGGAAAGAAGTATAAGAACTGCTGTGGCGCAAAATAGGTGAACTATGATAAAGTGCGAAGAATTTAAGGCTAAAATTAAAGAATTAAAAGGTATCCTTAGCGAGACGGGACACTCTCTTTGACATCGATCAGTTAAGAGAACAGTTAAAGGAAAAGATTGCTCTTTCCGAAACTCCTGAGGTTTATTCAGACCTTGCAAAATCTCAACAAATATCAAAAGAGATTGCATCGCTTGACAATAAAGTTTCAACCTTTAATAAGGCGGAAAAGGTTATAAACGATGCCAAAGATATCGTTGATCTTGCCGAAGAAGAAAACGACGAAAGCCTTTTAGATGAATTGGCGGCGGAACTAAGTTCAGTTGGAAATATCATTGAAGAAATGCGTCTTGCAACACTTCTTAAAGGCAAATACGACAAGTTAAACGCATTGCTTACCTTGCACGCGGGTGCGGGTGGAACGGAAGCGTGTGACTGGACGGAAATGCTTTACCGTATGTATATGTACTATGCGGAAAAGAACGGCTATACTCTTACCGAACTTGATCGTTTAGAGGGCGATGGCGCGGGGATTAAGTCGGTTTCGTTTAAGATTGAAGGGGAATGTGCTTACGGTTATCTTAAAGCCGAAAAAGGCGTGCATAGATTGGTTAGAATATCGCCTTTTGATGCTAATAAGAGAAGGCACACTTCATTTGCTTCGCTTGAAGTTATGCCTGAGATCGAAGATGATGAAGAAATTAAAATAAGCCCCGATGAATTAAAGGTGGATACTTTCCGTTCAAGTGGTGCGGGCGGACAACACGTTAACAAAACCGAATCGGCAATAAGAATTACTCACTTGCCAACAGGCATTGTCGTTGCTTGTCAAAATGAGAGAAGCCAAACCCAAAACCGCGAAATGGCAATGAAAATGCTTATCAGCAAACTCATTGAAAAGCGCGAAGCGGAAAGGATGCAACTTGACCAAGATATTAAGGGCGAAATAAAGAGAATTGAGTGGGGCAGTCAAATACGCTCGTATGTTTTCTGTCCGTATACACTCGTTAAAGACCATAGAACAGGCTATGAAATTACCGATGTTAACTCGGTAATGAACGGAAATATTCAAGGATTTATACAAGACTATCTTAAAAAATCACAATGAGTTATTTTGAAAAGATAAAAAACACACCGATAAAAGATAATCCCATTATAATGGCTATAGAAACATCTTGCGATGAAACGGCGGTGGCAATAATTAAGGACGGCAGAGAAATTCTTGCCGACCAAATCATAAGTTCGGCAACTGAACACGCGCGCTTTGGCGGTGTTGTGCCGGAGATTGCTTCGCGTTCTCATACGACAGCCATTTTAACGGCCACTGAACTTGCCTTAAAACAAGCAAACCTTACTCTTAACGATATTGATGCGTTTGCCGTTACCGAAGGTGCAGGGCTTTTGGGTGCACTTTTAGTCGGTGTTTCTTTTGCAAAAGCACTTGCTTTTTCTACGGGCAAACCGCTTGTTCCCGTTAGTCATATTAGGGGGCACATATCGGCGTCGTATCTTGCCGATAAAACTTTAGAACCGCCCTTTATCAGCATACTTGCAAGTGGCGGACACACGGCAATCGTTGCGGTTGAAGATTATTACACCTTAAAAATTTTAGGCTCAACCATTGATGATGCGGTGGGTGAAGCCTTTGATAAAGTGGCGCGTGTTTTAGGGCTTCCGTACCCCGGTGGACCTAACGTTGAAAGGCTTGCAAAATCGGGAAAGAACAATATTCCACTTCCTAAAATGCTTAAAAATTATAGCGGTGGCGAGTTTGATTTTTCGTATAGCGGACTTAAAACGGCTGTTATAAATTATGTGCATAATAAAACTGAAAAGGGCGAAGAAATAGTTAAGGAAGACGTTGCTGCAAGCTTCCAACACTCAGCGGTGGATGTTATAATCGAAAAGGCACTTAAAGGCGCGGAAAGGTATGGCTATAAAACCATTGCAATATCGGGCGGTGTTGCCGCAAACGGTTATCTCCGTGACGCGCTTACTAATGCGGTTAAAGATAAGGATATTAAACTTGTATTGCCCGAAAAAAGGTATTGCACGGATAATGCCGCAATGATAGGCGCGGAAGGATATTTACAGTATAAAAAGGGCAATTTTGCCGATTTAACCTTAAACGCGTCGGCAGTTATGCCTTTGTAGGAGAGATTATGATTAAACATATAGTTTGTTTTAAACTTAACGAAGGGGAAAGCCCCGAAAAGGCAAAGGAAGTTTTGCTTTCTATGAAAGGTAATGTCCCTTTGATAAGAGATATCGAAGTGGGCATTGACCTTCTCCACTCTGACCGTTCGTATGATGTGATATTATCTGTTGTGTTAGACGATATGAAAGCACTTGAAGATTATCAAAACGATCCTTATCACTGCGAAGTTGTTAAAAAACATATGCACAAGGTAAGAAAATCAAGCGTTGCCATAGATTATGAAATTTAATGGCATTAAAGCGAGTATGGCGGAATTGGCAGACGCGTTAGATTCAGATTCTAATGGTTAACAGCCTTACAGGTTCAAGTCCTGCTACTCGCACCAATATAAAAGGGCATGCTTGTGCGTGCCTTTTTATATTGGTGTGAGTAATGTGTGAATAAATTTGTCGTTCATCCGTCATTTGACAGGCAGGCTTTGATGGGCGAGGACTCGGTAGCGAAGCGGACGAGCGTCCTGCTACTCGCACCAATATAAAAAACACCGACAAGAATTATCTTGTCGGTGTTTGATTTTTGATTGTTAAAAAATTCCTTTGTTATATTTTTTCATTGCGTAGAAAGAAATTGTTGTTCCAACGGCAATGCCAACGATTAGAGAGATACTGCCAATCGTGATGAAAAGTTCGTTTTTGAGCACGATTGAAAGTAGGGAGAGTATAGAGAAAACTATTAAAGCGCCACCGATAAAAAACATACCTGTTCCAACCAATTTTCCAAAGGGTATTTTATCTTCTTCCTTAACTCTTTTCCTATGATAGGAGTGAAGCATTGAAACGTTGCCTGTTCTATTTACAAACCCTAAAACAATAAAAACAATGCCTAAAATTCCTGTTACTATACTTTCCATAACAAACCATTTTCTTAAATTTATAGATAGATTATACCACAAATTATTTTTTTATGCAATAAAACATTATATAAATATACTTCTCGCTTGCAAATATATATTCGGTTGACTTTTTTGTTAGTTCAATGTATAATGAAAAAAAGGAGAATTTATGGTACCTAATCCAGTTTTTTACATATTTAATAGAGGAGTTCACCTTTACGGTGTTTGCATTGCGGTAGGTTTGCTTGCTTGCATTGCTGTATTGTTTCTTTACACTAAAAAAAGGGGTGTGCCCGAAGATATACAAGACTATGTTTTCTTTATCGGCATATTAGCAATAGGCGTTGGCTTTTTATCGGCTAAGTTTTTCCAAGCCGTTTACGATTGGATTGACAGTGGCTTTAAGTATTTTAACTTCTACGGCGCGGGAATTACCGTTATGGGCGGAATTGTTGGCGGGGCAGGGATGTTTATTCTCTTGTACTTTTTGCTCGGCAAATTCAAGTTTAAGGGCAAAAAAAAGAATCTCCACAAAAAACATTTTCTCGACGTGCTTTTGATAGCGCCCATTTGTATATCAGTTGCGCACGCGTTTGGTAGAATAGGTTGTTTGATGGCTGGTTGTTGTCACGGTGCATATCTTGGCGAAACGTATGTGTTTGGCGGTATTCGCATGCTTGGCACGACCAACGATTGGGGATATTACGTTCCTATACAATTATACGAAGCGCTTTTCTTATTTACCATATTTGCAGTATTGAGTGTGCTTTACTTTAAGAAGTGCAATATAATTTTCCCGATATATTTAATTTGCTACGCGATTTGGAGATTGGTTATTGAATTTTTCCGCACCGATGATCGCGGTGGATTCTTTCTTTCTCTCTCTCCGTCGCAATGGATGTCTATTTTTTTTGCGACCATAGGCCTTGCAATGATAATTTATTTTATTATTAAAAAAATACCCATATTTGAAAAGAAGAAAAATTAAAAAACAAAAAGACCGATATCGGTCTTTTTTTGTACGAAAAAAAGGCTCTATTTTTAGAGCCTTAATTTTTTTAAGGTCAAAAAATAGGCGAGAGCCTATTTTAAGATTGGTTGACTATTCAGCCTTTTCAGCAGCAGCAACTTTTTTAGCAAGTTTTGCTTTCTTGTTTGCTGCGTTGTTTGCGTGGTAAAGGTTCTTTGAGCAAGCAGAGTCAATTGCAGAGAATGCTACAGAGAGAGCAGCCTTTGCTTCTTCAATCTTGTTCTCTTTAATAAGAGCGTCAACTTTCTTCATTTCGGTTTTAACAGCCGAACGGATTGCTTTGTTTTGTTCGGTTTTCTTTGCGTTTACTAAAACTCTTTTCTTTGCAGATTTAATGTTAGGCATATTGTATGCACTCCTTAAGTTCTTTTAATATCGCTAATAATTTTAACACAAAATAAAAGTAAATGCAACTACATTTTAGTTAAATTCAATCTTTTTAATTTTATTTTTCACTATTTTTCTATAAATTTTCATACAATCTATTATGGCTGGCGGTTATATCGGTGTTTTTGATAGTGGAATAGGCGGAATTTCTCTTTTAACAAAATTATTAAAACTCTTGCCAAACGAGAGTTTTATTTATTTTGGCGACAATAAAAATGCGCCTTACGGTAATAAGAGTAAGCGTGAACTTTTAAGTCTTGCAATAAGCGGGGTGGAACAATTAAAAGGTTATGGCTTAAAAGGGCTTGTTCTTGCTTGTAACACTTTAAGCACCAATGTAATAAGCGAATTATCAAACTATCTATCAATTCCTGTGTTTGGCGTTTTTCCGCCCATAGAAAAATGTCTAATAAGTGGGGAGAAAACTCTTGTGCTTTGTACCCTTAAAACAAGAGAGTGCTTAAGAAAAGCAAAAGGAGTTGACGTTGTTGGCATGCTAAACCTTGCGCGCGATATTGAAGATAATGCCTTTGATTTATCAAAAGTAGATTTTAACTTAAATTTATGTAAACACTCTATTGGAGAGTTTGTTGATAAAAAAGGCGCTTATGATAGGGTGATTTTGGGCTGTACGCACTACGAATTTATAAAAAATGAAATTCTTGACCACTTTCGACCCCAAAAAATTACAAGTGGCAATGATTTTACCGCAAAAGTAGTTGCAAAATATTTTGCAAGTAGAAAATCATTAGTAAATTACAAGCGAAATCGTATCTTATTTATTGGCGAAAACGCGCAATTTAACAGTGATTTTTTCGATTTTTGTGGTCGCAGGGGGTCAAGTATAGTAAAAAAATTATAAAATGTGGTCAATTTTTTTCAAAAAAGGGTTGACAGTGGTCAAAATGTTTGCTATAATAACGCTGTACTAAAAAAGGAGGGGTGAAGTCTATTTATGTCCGGTAGAACGTATGCGCATCAACTTGATGCTAAAAATAGAATGAGAATACCGGCTAAACTGCGCGAAGAACTTGGTTTGAATTATTCAATCATGTTAGGTTCGGGCGGTTGTCTTTACGTTTACACGGAAGAGCAAACCCGTGCCGTTCGCGAAAAACTTAACAACATCAACCCCTTTAAAGAAAGTCAATTAAAAGCCGCTCGTTATATTCTTCATAACAGTTGGGATGCAGAAGAGGACAAGCAAGGCAGAATACTTATTCCTGAAAATCTCCGCAAGATAGCAAAAATTGTTAAAAACGTTGTAGTTTTCAAAGGACCTAACTGCGTTGAGATTTGGGCGGAAGAAGTTTGGAACGAATACTTCAGCGACGTTGATTTTTCTAACCTTGCAGAAGCGTTTGATGAGTTAAACGGCAATGTCTGAGTTAAAGCATTTCCCCGTAATGCTTAATGAGTGTATAGAAGCACTTAAAGTTAAAGACGGTGGTATTTATTTCGACGGAACTCTCGGTGGGGGTGGACACTCTTACGAGATATTAAAAAATAGCGCTCCTACTGGCAAACTTGTTGCAACCGACCTTGACACTTATGCAATAGGGCGCGCGACCGAAAAACTTAAAGAGTTTGACGGAAGATTTACTTTAGTAAATAGCAACTTCAAAAACTTTGCCGAAATTAAGAAAGATTTAGGCATCGACGGGTTTGACGGAATACTTTTAGACTTAGGTGTTTCAAGTTTTCAACTCGACGATAGAGAAAGAGGTTTTTCCTACCTAGCAAGCGGAGTTAAGTTGGATATGCGAATGAATCGCGATAATCCACTTTCAGCCGAAAAGGTGGTTAACGAATATCCCGAAAGGGAATTAAAAAGAATTTTATCCGAATACGGAGAAGAGAGATTCTCTGGTTCAATCGCTTCAAATATAGTTAAAGCGCGTGCGCAAAAACCAATTGAAACGGTTGGCGAACTAATAGAAATTATCGAAAAGAGTATACCGAAAAAGTTCCAACACGATGGACATCCCGCAAAGAGAACTTTCCAAGCGATAAGGATTGAAGTTAACGGTGAGTTGGACGGGCTATACGAAACGATAATTACTATGGGAAGAGCGTTAAAAAAAGGCGGAAGAATTGCCATATTAACCTTCCACTCGTTAGAGGATAGAATAGTAAAGAGAGCATTTAAGGAACTTGAATGCGACTGTATATGTGACAAAAGTTTACCAATTTGTGTTTGCGGAAAGAAAAAAGAGGTGGAAATCATAACAAAACACCCAATAACCGCAACCGAAGAGGAGTTAACCTTAAACGGCAGGTCAAAGAGTGCAAAACTCCGCGTTGCCGAAAAGATTTAGAATAAGAGGAGAAAATTATTATGCTTACTGCAAGACGTTCAAATGAAAGTATGAACAATGCTTATGCAACCGGTAAAACCGCTGGTGTTCAGGTTTTAGAAAGACCTGAAGTGCAAGAAGAATTAAATAGCGCTGTGGTTAACGACCAAGCGGCTATTGAAATGCGTAAAAATTTAGAAAAACTCTTAAATTACGATAGATACACCGAAATGCAAGAAGAAGTTGTTGAAGAGAAGGCGGTGGCTGTATCAAATCTTTCTGATGAAGATATTCGCCCCACTTCAACCACTATGCAATTCGGTAGCGATATTGATATTATTAGAGAAGAAATGAACAAGGTTAGAGAAGACCAAGTTGTTTCTAATAGAACTCAAAAAAAGGGCAAGGTTGTTTTAGCGCTTTATGCTCTTGTAGTGTCAGTTGTTATGGCGCTTATCATTATCAACACTGGTGTTCTTTCAAATCTTTCTAATGAAAGTGCATCAAAGAGTGCTGAACTTGCTGAAGCAATGAATAGACACGTTGAAATTCAAACGGAAATCGACAACATTTCAAGCGAAGAATATATCATTGACAAAGCAGTAAACGAAATGGGTATGATTAAAGGGTAATTATCTAACGAAAACGAGAATACAATTAAGTATAACCGTTTAAGGAGATTACCACAATTAAAGAAGATTTTTCAATAACAGTGTTACGAAAGAGGTTATTTGCAATTTTAATTGCAATAACCTTTTTATTTTTTGCAATTATAGGCAGGCTTTTTTACGTTCAAGTTATTTGGGGCGAAGATTTACAAGAAAAGGCAATTGACCAATGGACAAGAGAAATACCCGTTGTAGCAAAGCGGGGAAAGATTGTTGATACAAACGGCGTTATTTTAACTGACAATGCTGACACATATTCGGTTTTTGTTAGAAAACGCGCGGTAAGTGACATGGATAAACTTGCAAAATCTTTATCTAACACTTTAAGTTTAGATTATGACTTTGTTTATAATCGCTTAACAACCACAATTTCAAGTGAAGTGACCGTTAAAAAGCAAGCTACAAAAGAACAAGTCTCCGCACTTCTTAACGAAAACTTTAACGGGGTTTATTATTCGCGTGACAATTTTAGGGTTTATCCATATAACGAATTATTGACTTCGGTTTTAGGTTTTACTTCAACCGACGGCAAAGGTCAATCGGGTTTAGAACTTTATTACGACAAGTATTTATCAGGAAAAAATGGTGAAATTTTATACGAAACTGATATTGTTGGCGTGGAGATTGACGGGGGCAATGCAAGTTATATTCCCGCTACCGACGGACTAAACTTAAAACTCACTATTGATTTTGAAATGCAATTATTAGTCGAAAGTGCTATGGAAGAAGCAATGCAAATTCACCAAGCAAAATCGGCGCAAATGATAGTGATAGACCCAAGTACAGGTGCAATAAAAGCACTTTGTAATAAGCCATCGTTTAACTTAAACGATATTCCAAGAGATGATTTAGATGCCTTAAATAAACTTTCAAGGAACGGTTTGGTTAGTGATATATATGAACCCGGCTCTACCTTTAAGGTGCTTACTGCTGCGGCAAATATAGAAGAATACTTAAACGGCAATAAAAATGCTTATTCTCCCGAACATCTTTATTCTTCTTCAAGGTATAGATACATAGATGGGCAAAAGGTTAAGTGTTGGAGCGACCATAAAAACGGCAAACACGCGAGTTTGACCTTACAAGGCGGGTTAAATAACAGTTGTAACCCAATTTTTGTGGATATTGCAATGTCGCTCGGCAAAGAAACTATGTATGATTATATCGAAAAGTTTAATTATGGCACTGTTACAGGCGTTGATTTTAATGGGGAGGCGCAAGGCATGTTATTGCCCGAAAGTGCCGTTCAAAACGTTGATTTAGCAAGAATTGCATTTGGGCAAACCATTGCTTGCACGGGACTACAATTGGCAACGGCAACCGCTGCGGCAGTAAACGGTGGATATTATTACACACCCTATTTAGTTGAAGAAATTTATGATAACAATGGAATAGTTGCCGAAAAAATTTATCCCAAACTAAAAAATAGGGTTATAAGCGAAAAGGCTTCTAAAATTTTAAGCGGTATGTTAGAGCAAGTGGTTAGCGAAGGCTCTGGCAAAAATGCTTATATTGACGGCTACCGCGTTGCGGGAAAGACAGGGGTCTTTGGTTTTACTTGCGCAAACTTTGCTATGTGAAAACGGCATAAAATGGTACAAAAAATTGTAAAAAAGGCTTAAAATTACAAAAAATGCGAAAAAAATAGTGTTAGAAAAGCCCTAAAATATAGGAGGGCACAAAAATAGAAAAACGGGCAATAAACGTTAAAAGTGCAACAAAATAATTGGCATTGCAGGAACACGGGAATCCGTGTTTTTTTGTTGCAAAAGATAAACTATTAATAAGGATAGGGATATGGAACGCATTGATTTTTTACGATTAAAATGATATAATAAAAATGAAAAACTTAAAATTTAATTTTTAAGATGGGTAAAGTAATGAAAGGGAAATATTATTTTTTTGAATTAGATGATTGCTCTTTGCCGGGAATAGCGTCAGGAACGTTGAAATATTTGGGGACTAAAACTGACTTCAAAAAACTCTTGCAAGGAACTGGTCAAGAAACGAAGGGGATTCGTAACATGTTTAAGAAATTTTGTGCTGGAAACCAAACGATTAAACACAATGTTGCGTTCTCTGAGCAAAGATTCGCTACTCCTGTAAAAATTTTGAAAAGAAAGAAAATTTTAAAGGGACCAAGTGTTTATAATCATCTAAACATTTGGGGATTTCCTTATGACGTTATTATAGATGCGACGGATTTAACTGTGTGTTTAGCGAAACAACGCAATAACTATTACATATATTATCGTGCGATTGTAAAAAATCCTAGAATGGAAAACGAATTATCTGACTCTGGAGAAAAACAATTTATGCAACTAGGGCGTGCAATTTGGGGATTTCCAGGAATATTAAAATACATAGAAAAAGAAAAGGTCTTATATAATACGCTTATGATTTGTGAGAGATGTTATAAAACGCAAGAAGAAGCTTTCAAAAAGTTTAATGACATGAACGATGTGAATATGAAAGGTTTCTATAACGAATTATTTGGAAATGGGTAAAGAATAAGCTCGCAGTGCGCAGTTTTTTAACTGCGCATATTTTATGTTCTAACGATGTTAAAATTTTTATATAATATACGGGACGGGTACAAGCCGTGTTCGAATATTTTATAAGGAATTTTAGCGTGGAATTAGTCGGTATAGAAAACAACAAAGTTACTTATAGAGGAAAGAAAAAAATGATTACGGTTATAAGAGAATATTCTAAAGATACAGATATAAATTTTTCAACAGTAATAGATGCGCTGATGAAGATAATCGAACAAGAAGAAAATGATGAGGATAATACAAATGAGTGAAAAGAAATACTGGGTTGGCATATATTGTAGATTGTCGCAAGAAGATGGAAACGATGAAAGTCAATCTATAACAACCCAAAAAGAAATATTATTAGACTATGTAAAAAAACAAGGTTGGAGAGTTGTTGATGTTTATGCTGATGACGGCTATACGGGAACAAACTTTAACCGTCCAGAATTCAATAGATTAATTGAAGATATTAAAGTAGGAAAAATAAATTTGGTTATAACCAAGGATTTGTCACGTTTGGGCAGAAACTACGTTCAGACAGGTTATTATACTGAAGAGTTTTTTCCAGAACATAACGTAAGATATATAGCCATAGGTGATAATTTTGATAGTCTAGATGAATCTACTTGTGATTTTATGCCCTTCAAAAATATTATCAACGAATGGTATGCAAAAGATATATCAAAAAAAATTCGCTTCACGTTAGAGGGAAAAGCGAAAAGTGGAGAGCCGAGAAATACTGTTTTTCCGATTTTTGGATATGCTTACAACGAATTGCATGAAAGAGTTCCAGATCCAGAAACGGCGGAAATTGTAAGAACTGTATATAAAAAATATATCGAATATGCCTCAACAACACGGGTAGCGAATTACTTAAAAGAGAAAGGAGTTTATATTCCAAGAATCTACAACGCAGTCAAATATGGTTACAATAAGGCAAAAATTCTTGCTCGGCCCAAGGAAACATACACCGCATGGACGTCTTGGATGATAAGAGATATTATAATAAAGGATGCTTACCTTGGAACGTATAGAACTGCGCAAACAAAAGGGATAAGTTTTAAGAATAAGAAAAGAAGAAAAAACGATGATTGCTATGTGTTTGAGCATCGCTATGAACCGTTAGTGGACAAGGAAACTTGGATTTTGGCAAATTCACTTTTAAAGAAAAACAACTCGGGAACGGTCCTTGTTGAAGACAATGCGTTTAAAGGATTGCTTTATTGCCAAGATTGCGGAAAAGTGATGCGTATTGAAAGACATAGCAATAGAAAAAAAGACGCTTTGGATTACCGCTATTATTGTAATAATAAAGAATGTAAGCATTGTAATTCTATATCCAAGAAAACCTTGGAAGAATTGTTGTTGAAAGAAATAGAATATTTTAAGGAATGTATGATATCACATCAGGAAGAGTTAATGCAATACTTAAAACAAGAAAAAGATGCTTTGACGAATAAGAATGCAGATATTAAACGTGCCATAGAAAAAGCAAAGAAAAATATCGAAAAAATAGAGAAAAAAATAATACTAATCGTAGAGCAACACGTTGATGGAATATTGTCGGATTCCAGTTACTACGTTCTATTAGGGAATTATAGAAACGAAAAACAAGTGTTGGATGAAGAACTGGTAAAATTAAGGGAGTTAAAATGTGATAATAGTCCTAAAATCTATAAGGACGCGATTGAAATTGTGAAAAAAATATCTTCCGCAAAACCCGAAACTTTACTAAAATACGGTTTTTTGCAAAAGCTTATCAATAAAATACATATAAAATGTGAGCATATAGATGGTTCAAAGCATAATCGTAATATAACGTTAACAGTTCAATACAATGTTCCTGTGGAGTTAATGTCCCCAATTCTTAAAAATGAATAATACTGTAGCAATATATGTTAGATTGTCAAGGGAAGATGAGGACAAAATCGACAAAAGCAGAGAGTCAAGAAGTATTGAGAATCAAATTAAAACGTTAAAAGATTTTGCAAAAGAACAAGGGTTTACCGTTTACAATATATATGCTGATGACGGTTATAGTGGGGGAGATTTTAATCGTCCGGCATTTAAGCAAATGATAGACGATATGAAACGAAGAAGATTTAACGTTTTGTTGCTTAAAGATTTATCTCGGTTGGGGCGTTCTTTGTATAAAGTCGGAGATTTGATTGAAAATGTTTTTCCGATAAACGGGATTAGGGTTATATCCATTGGTGATAAATACGACAGTCGGTTTTACAAAGACGATATGTCTATTGTTTTAAGAAGTTTTCTAAATGACTATTATTTGAAAGAGTTTAAGAAAAAGTGTAAGAAAGCACGAGAACATTATGCACAAACAAAGCACTTAAATTATTATCCAAAATACGGATATAAATTTAATGAAAAAGGGGAAGAGTGCATAGATGACTATTCCGCTAATATTGTTAGAAAGATTTATGCATATTTATCAAAGGATAATTTTTCTTGTGTTGCTGTGGCAAAGCTCTTAAATGAAGAGGGGGTTTTAACCCGTTCTGCTTATGCAACACAGGTGCTTGGATTAAAGGCTTTACATAAACAATCCGCAAGAAAATGGAATGCGGAAAAGGTTTGGAGTATTGCCACTGATTATGAGTATTGCGGACATTCTATAAATTGGGCACGACATAAAAAAGAAGAACGAATATTGATTAAAAATACGCATCAAGCAATTATCTCAGAAGAAATATATGCAAAAGTTCAACGCGGAATAGAAAAGCGTTCAAAAGTAAAACGTAGGTTAGAGCATTTAGGTTCTTGTATAATAGATGCGCACTCGAAGAGAAATTTATTGTTTTCACAAAAGCAGCAAATTTATTTTTTACGAGAAAATAATAGAAAAGTTTATTCTATACCAAAAGCAACGATAGAGGAACTTTTATTTACAGAAGCTTTGGCTATGGTTGAATATTGGATAGAACAATACATAAAAAGTGAAAGAGAAAAACGTAAGGATAATATTCAAAAACATTTGGAAGACCTGAATTGTCAATATGCACAGCTGATAGATTTGCGTTTTGAAAATAGAATAGACGAAATTACGTTTTTAAAAAAACAAAAGATATTATTGGAAAGCATTAAAAGAGTAGAAAAGAACAAGAAGGAAAAATTTGATTTTGAGAAGTTGAACAACTTGCTTTTTGGATTGAAAAAAATAAAAAAGCGTAAATTGGCGGTAATAAAAACGGTTATTAAGGCGTGTTATATATTAGAAAAGGAAACGGATAATATGCGTTTGAAAATTATTTTTTTAAGTATGCATAACGAAATCAAAACGAAATTTTACGAGTGATAACGAAATTTTATTGCGTTTTAGCGAAATGAAAACGAAATGAAACGAAATTTTGGCGAAATCAAGGAAATAAATTTCGTTATGAAATGCGAAAAAAAGAGAAAACTTTTTTAATAAAGATAGAAAGAACATTTTTGATTGGTGTAAGAACAGATTGACAAAAATGTTAATAAAGGTTATAATATAAGAAAAAAGGAGGGATACTTCAATGTTCGATATGGAATGGACTTATATAATTATGCATAAAAATGAACCTGTTGCATCCATCCGCAAAGATGGGTATAGTGAGGTTTATAGTCCGTCTTTTATGCCGTATAATTTATACCTTGAAACCAAAACGCAAGATTTGGATGAAAGGGTTAATAATTTAACGAACTTTTATTATTGGTGCGCATCAAAAGTATTGTCTTTGGATAGAAAATATGCAAAAACGATATTAAATTATTTGAATAAAAAACAAGCTGTTACGGATAAGGATAGGGCGGAAATTGCGCTTTCCTATCACTGCCTAACGTTGACGGACGTTTTTTGGGTAAAGAAAAAAGAAGAAACGCTTCGCTTTGAAGATATTAGTTTGTATCGAAATCCTTTAAGTAAGGCGTTTTTCGACGTGTGTTTGAGGGGCGTATATCCTACTTTGCAAAATCAAGAGTTTTTAACGCAAGGTAAGGTTGCCGGAGATATCTCTACGAGTGGTGTTGCTCCAAAAGCGTGGATTCGTAAAGATGGAGATATATATCTCTATAAAGACGGTAACGTTGAGGAAGTAAATGCTGAATTATTGGCTAGCAAAATAGTTAATTGTTTTAGGTGCAAGCATATAGAATATTTTGAGGATTATTACCTTGGAGAAAAAGTCTGTGCAAGCAAGCTGATTACTTCGGAAGAGAATAGCATTGTTCCAATGGAATTTATAGAAGTCTATGCTGTAAATAACGATACGGATAAATATTCTCTAGTATTAGAAAAAGATTCGTATAATTACTATATGATGAATATTCTTGATTACTTAATTGGGAATACGGATAGACATTGGGGTAATTGGGGCTTTTTAGTTGATAATAAAACGAATGAGTTATTGGAATTACACCCTTTAATGGATTTCAATAAAGCATTTACCTCATACGATGATTTGGCTGGTGCAAAGTGTTTGACGACGAGTGAAACGTTAACGCAAATGCAGGCTGCGATAGAAGCTGTTCAACAAATTGGTCTTAATCAAATATCGGAAATACAAGAGAGCTGGTTTTACGATGAAAACGTAAAAGAAATGTTCTTTAAGAGATTAGATGTTTTGAAAAAAGCCAATGACGAAAGGTCAAAAACTTAATAAAAAACTGATTTAAGACAAAATTTTACACAAAAGAATAAAACATAATAAAATACTAATAATCCTGTGATATATACTGTATTACAGGGTTATTTTTTACCTAAAAAAGTTTGCGCATTTTATTATGTTTTGAGGTACGGCACAAAAATATGAAAACGGAGTTATAGCATCGGGAAAATATGTTTCATCTTTTGTTGGATATTTTCCGGCAAATAATCCAAAATATCTTGCACTTGTTATTATTGATGAGCCTGTTGGTCAGTATTACGGCTCAACAGTTGCCGCGCCTTATGCAAAACAAGTGTTTGAAGGAATAATAAATCTAAAAGGGATTAAACCTGTGCAATAAAAAAAGCGTTTGGAATTCCAAACGCATTTAGTTTTTTATAAATTATTTATTTACAACATTTATAGGATTGCCGTCGATAAATGCCTTAACGTTTTCGGTTGCAAGGCGAATAAGTCTTCTTCTTGTATCGAGTGCGGCCCAACTGATATGGGGAGAGATGAAGCAGTTTTGAGCGGTAAGTAAGGGGTTATCCGCATTAACCGGTTCGGTCTTTAACGCGTCAAGCCCTGCGCCGTAAACTTTTCCGCTGTTAAGTGCATCAGCAAGTGCATATTCATCAATCAATTCGCCACGGCTGTTGTTAAGAATAATAACGCCGTCTTTCATTTTTGCGATTGTTTCTTTATTGATTAAATCGTGGTTGCTTTCGGTAAGGTTGCAGTGCAAACTAATAACGTCGGCAGTGTTTAAGAGTTCATCAAGGCTAACGTACTTAACGCCAAGCGCCTTCATTTCTTCACTTTCATAAGCATCGTTTGCAATAACAGTCATACCAAGACCAAGTGCAGTTCTTGCCACCGTTTGACCAATTCTACCAAGACCGATAATACCCATAGTTTTGTATTCGAGTTCGTAAATAGGGTAGTCCCAAAAGCACCAGTCGGTTGCCGTGCTTGTGCGGAGTTTTTTAACTTCCTTGTCGTGGTGGGCAATGTGGTTTGTGATTTCTAAAAGGTGTGCAATAGCGTGTTGACCGATTGCCTTACTGCCGTATGACGGAACGTTTGATACGGGGATGCCTTTTTCTTTTGCTGCAACAAGGTCAATTTTATTAAAACCTGTTGCGATAACTGAAATAAACTTAATATTGGGGCAAGCATCCAAAATTTCACGAGTGATTTTGCCCTTGTTTAACATAACGATTTCAGCGTCGCCGATAGTTTCGGCAATTTTTTCTTGAGGGGTGTCATCGTAAATTCTTGCTTCGCCTAATTTAGCAACTTGGCTCCAATCAATTTCACCGGGGTTTTCACGCGGTTTATCTAATACAACAATTTTCATAACTAATTTCCTAAATATCTTTTACGCCGTCAAGCATACCAGCGAGTCCACGCATAAAGTAATCTCTATCAGTTGCCATCCAGAACACGTTTGCGCCCATCTTTTTATAAAGTTTTGCTTTGTCTTCATTATCGCAGAAAATACCTGTTGATTTGCCGTATTTTTTGCAAATATCAAATACCGATTGAATTGCGTTAAGCATAGGTTCGCTTGCAATGTCGCAAGGTGTTCCAACCATAACGGACATATCGTAAGGCCCAACGATTACAGCGCTAATGTATTCGCCGTATTGTTCAAGCATTGCGGGAAGATTTTTAATGCCCTCGGGTGATTCGATTTGTGGGAGAAGGAAACGAGTTTTAGAAAAATCAGCAAAGTTTTCGCCCGCTCTCATTTGACCGTGTCCACCCATACCTTTTCTTCCAACGGGAGAGAAGTGAAGCCCGTCAATAGCCGTTTTGATTTGTTCAAGCCTTTCCGTTCTTGGAATCATAATGCCGTCAGCACCCATATCCACGAGTTTAGCAACTAGATAGTATTCAGCATCTTGCGCTCTAACTATAGAAGGGATACCTAAAAGGCGGTTTACTTGAAGCGCAGGGATAACATTTTGTGCGTCGAACACACCGTGTTCAGCATCGAAAAGAATAAAGTCAAGGTCATCACGGGTTGCCATCTTTTGCAAAATCAAAGTGTTGTTGAACATAACCATTGATGCGCCAACGACTTTTTCCTTGTTATCAAATTTGCTTCTTAAAAGTTCGTATTTATTCATAATATCTCTCCCCGAATTATTTGCTTGTTATGGTGTAGATAAACGGAGTGTTGCCATCCAATCTATCAACTCTAATGCGAACTGCATCTTCGCCGTTAGATTTATAGTTAAATGAGTATTCTTTCTTGCCCTTGATAGGCTCTTGAATATTGTAAACTTCATCACCGATAGTAATCTTTATTGAAAGGGTATCGGTTGCGCTTGCGAGTAAGAAAGAAAGGGTGTTATCGGTATTGGGTTTAACCTTAAGTTCATAAGAGAACCAGCCGTGGGCATTGATTAAACTCCACTTTGCACCCCTACGGTTTCCAGGGATTCTTACGATTTCGCCGTCAATTAACATCGTGTCGCTAAAGTTAACTTCTTTTTGTAATTTATGTCCTTCAACTGAACTACCACAAATGATGTAGTCGGTTAATCCTGTTTGCTTATCAATGGCCTTTTGTGCTTTAATTTCGGCTTTTAGGTTAGCCTTAAGGCTCTTAACAAAATCACCACCGAATTCGGGGATATCGTGTGTAAAACCACGGCAACCCAAGAAGTTATAGAAGTCTTCCTTAAATTCAGCCTTACCTTCAGCATTGATTTTATCAAGGTTTTTCATATGACCTTTGAGCGCTTTAAGATAAGATTTATCTTTTAGTTCAAAGTATTTGGTCATGTTGTAAATTGAAAGTGTGAGTTCTCTCCAAAGGTGGGCAACATAGTAAAGGTTTTTGAATTTAAGGTAAAGTTTACTGTATTCTTCACTAGAAATTTTGCCTTCCAATGCGGTAACTTTATCTAAAATAATCTTTGCTTCTGCAACCGATTCATCTTTTTCGGTTAAGATTGCTTCAAGTGAACCGCGCTTCCAACCAACGGGGATAAACCATTCGCCTGATGCGATATCACAATTTTCTTTCATAATTTCAAAGAAGAAGTGGTTTTTACAGTGGTTAACATCGGGGAAGTAACTGCCTTGAGTGAAGTAGTAATTATCAAGATAGAAAATTTTCTTTTGATTACTTTCGGTCATCTCCATAATTTCTCTAACTTGCTTTCCTGCTTCGCCATATTTTTCGTTAAAGAATTTGTCCACTTGTTCATCAACATTAAGTCCGTTGAGTATTGAACTCATAACAACAAGGTTGACTTCGTTAACTGAACCAAAGGGGTTTTGGTAGTTACGGTCAATTCTATTCACAAAACCAGAGTTGGGGTATTTTTGGCAGTGGCTATACTTATGTTCAATGTGTTCTTTAAGCATAATGGGAAGTCTGCCCTTGCCAAAATATTCGCCAAAAATGTCCGTTTCAACTACAAAGGGGTTGTCAGTAATTTCCTCAAAGAAGTCATTGTCGGGGAGAGAGAGTGACCAGTCGTATTTGGTCCACTTATCCATAACGATAATATCTTTTGAAACTTCGGCAAACGCCTTTACCATATCGGTTTGGTCTTGCGCTTGTGAAGCAAATGGGCGCAACACCATTTCCTTGCCCAATTTTGAGCAAGCGTCGTATAAAATTTGAGTTACGTATTTTACCCTTTCAATTTTGCCAAGTTTTTGATTCTTGAGTTTAAGAAGGGGTATTTTTGTTTCGTGCAAGGTTAAAACGATACCATCCATTTTGGGGTATGCGTGGAAAAAGTCTAAAATTTTGTTTTCTAAATAGTCTTTTAAGATAGGGTGGGTAACTTCAATATCACCGTTTTCGTTTAATGTTTCGGGGAAGGCTTCCTTAAATCCGTGGGGAAGGTCAAGTTCGTGGTGCCACATAAAGGTTTTAATGCCTGCTGCGCTTGAGATTTCCAAGCCTTCATTAACGGCTGACATACACAAATTGATGTAATCAGCATCCTTTTCGTTATTGAATTGTGAGTATTTTCTGTTGAAGGTCATACCATCGATATTGCCTTTAACGTGGTCGTGGATAGGACCTGTAATTTGGATATGGTTGTATCCGTTTTTCTTCGCGTAATCAATGCAGTGAAGAAGGTAATTTCTTTCCACGTCATCAGGGTTGATGATTGATATACCCTTAACGTATTGGTCTTTGTCTAAAACTTTTGCACACATATATATTTTCTCCTACAAAATATTTTTAAATTGTAAATTTAATTATAACATTTAACCTTATAGATGCAATAAAACAAATTTCACGAATAATATAAAAAAGTTCAAGCGATGTAAAAATTACTAAACGTTGTTTTTTCGATAGGTTATAGGCGTCATTTTATACTTTTCCTTAAAGACTTTGTTTGCATAGGATAAACTATCAATTCCAACAAAATCGCAAATCTCTTTTAAAGAGTAATCAGTTGCCTTTAAGTAGTATGCCATATGGTCTACACGGATATTTTTTATATAGTCCGAAAGGGTTATACCCATATACCTTTTAAATATGTGGCACACGTAAGAATTGCTGTACTTTAGGTCGGTTAATAAAAGTTGTATACCACCTTTAACAAACTCGTCTTTATATAAGTTTTCGCAAATTTTTCTAACGATTGGGGGAAGTGCTGTGCCAATAACTTTTTCTTTAGAAAGTTTTTTGTTTGCAACCTTTAAGATGAGTTCCGCACCGATACAACGTTTACGCGAATAACTGCTTTCGCTTGAAAATTGGCGAATAATTGCTTCTATTTCTATCATTTCCGACTTTGTGAACTTAACAACACAAATATCGCTGTCGGAAAACAAATTTTCTTCACCAATTAATTGCAAAGTGCTAATGAAAAACTTTGGTGCAATCATAACGTGGCGCAATACGGCTGTTTTAAGTATAGGCTCAACTTCGTGTGAGGCGTTTGGGCCAAGAACAACACAATCGCCTTCGGAGTGGATATGTTTAACTCCGTTAACCGTGTGAAGAACTTGCCCGCCTAAAACACAAATAATCTCGTAATGGTGGTGGCGGTGAAGCCTAAATTCGGCAACCTGCAATGTTCTTGTGGTAATTCCAACGTCTTCAATTATTAAGTTTTGTCCTTTGGCTGATAATTTGCCAATCCCTTTCTTATACATACCCACATTATACATCTAATAAAAAAATAAATCAACAAATTATTACAAAAAAAGCAATGTAGAGCATTTTATAGGCAAATAAAAATACAATAGAGCAATACTATGAGTTCATAGGACAAAAGGGCTAAAAAATCGACATAAATTAGAATTTTATTTATTTTCCTAAAGTATATTATAAATGTAGACAAGTTATTTTATTAAAGGGGCTAAAATGAAGGTAAAAGACTTATTAAAAAATGTGCAGGTTTTAGAAGTTATTGGCGATGTTGAAACGGAGTTTGTTGATATAAAAACTGATAGCAATAGCATAAACAAAAACTCTTTATTCGTTGCACATAAAGGCGTTGATAACGACGGAGCGGAATACGTTGGACAAGTTGAAACGTATGGCGCATCCGTTATCGTTGCCGAGCGAAAACTGGACACGCATTTAACGCAAATTATCGTTGCTGATACAAGAAAAGCGGTTTGTGAAATTTGTGCCCAATTTTATTCTAATGTGCAAAAAAAGATGCGTTTTATTGGAGTTGTCGGCACAAACGGAAAAACCACGACAAGTCATATGATATATTCAGTTCTAAAACAGTTGGGTGATAATTGTGCGCTAATCGGCACGATTGGAACGTTTTATAAAGATAAGTTTATAGAGCCGTCTTTAACAACGCCCGACCCCGTAGCGCTTTATAAAACGCTCTATGAGATGTATCAAGACGGGGTTAGAACGGTTGTTATGGAAGTATCCGCCCACGCCATTTTTTGGAAGAAAGTATACGGCATTGACTATGTTGTTGCGGTGTTTACAAACTTTTCACAAGACCACCTTGACTTTTTTAAAAGTATGGAAGAATATAAAAGGGTAAAACTTGATTTTTTTAAGAAGAATAAGTGCGCGTATATCGTGACAAACACTGATGATTTAACGGGCAGAGAGATTGCTAATTTTTCGGGCAAGATTATCACTTATGGTATAGATAATCCCGCCGACGTTTTTGCTATAAATTTAGAAGAAAGAAGCGACGGGCTTTGTTTTGTTCTAAACCTATTCGACTGTATTTATGACGTAAAATTAAACTTTATCGGCAAGTTCAACGTTTCAAATGCACTTGGCGCACTCACCGCCATTTCGTTACTTGGTGAAAATACCAAAAAAGCGGTTGAATTAATACAAGAACTTAACGGGGTTAGCGGAAGGCTTGAGCGCGTTTATGATAAAGATTTTAGCGTGTACGTGGACTATGCTCATACCCCCGACGGGCTTATGCAGTCACTTTATGCAACCAGAAAGATATGTGACGGCAAACTTATTTGTGTTTTTGGTTGCGGTGGAAATAGGGATAAAAGTAAGCGCCAACTTATGGGTAAAATTAGTGGTAGGTTTGCCGATTTTACAGTTATAACTTCGGATAATCCGCGCTATGAAGAATCAATGGAAATTATCTCTCAAATAGAACAAGGTATGCTCACTGTTTCAAAGAGATACGTTATAGTAGAAAATAGGGTTTCGGGCATAGAATACGCCCTTTCGATCGCGCAAAAAGGAGACGTTGTTTTGATTGCGGGAAAGGGTAGCGAAAATTGTCAAGAAATTCTTGGTGTAAAGCACCCCTATAACGATAAGGATACGGTGAACGAATTGATGAGCGGGGTAGAAGAGTGAAAAGTTTTGTTTTATCGGGTGTTTGCGCTTGCCTATTAACACTAATTTTAGGCAAGTTTGCAATACCGTTTTTGAAAAAATTAAAGGTAGGGCAACCCGTTTATGAATACGTTATAGAGCATAGCGAAAAAAACGGTACGCCAACAATGGGTGGACTGTTTTTTATTATTCCATCTGCTTTAATTTTTTTGTTGTTTAGTGGCGGAAGTGGAAGGATTGCAATAGTTAGTTTATCCATTGGACTTGCCTATATGGTGGTGGGTTTTTTAGATGATTTTATTAAGATAAAAACAAGCAAAAATCAAGGCTTAAAAGCCTATCAAAAGATTGCCTTTCAAACGGCGATAGCGCTCTTTGCGGGTGTGTTTGCGTATAGGAGTGGACTGACTGTTTTTCACCTTCCATTTTCGCAAAAAAACCTTGATTTAGGGGTGGGGTGTATCCCAATAGTTGCGTTTATTTTTATCGCGATAACAAATAGTGTGAATTTGACTGACGGACTTGATGGGCTTGCGGGCAGTGTGTCCTTTGTTTACCTAATAATTATTGCGGTGCTGATTGGCTTGCAAAACACTATAGTTAGCAATCTGTTTTTGGTTGCTAAAGAATATCAAAAACTTCAACTTTTATCCGTTTGTTTGTCGGGCGCACTATTAGGTTTTTTAGTTTATAATACTTTTCGTGCAAAGGTGTTTATGGGCGACACAGGTTCGCTGTCTTTAGGTGGATTTATAGGCGCTATTAGTATTTTTTCTTCCAATAGTTTTTTTGTGCCAGTTATAGGCATAATGTTCGCTATGTCAAGCATATCGGTAATTATGCAAGTGGCAAGGTATAAAAAGAGCGGAAAAAGATTTTTTCTTAAAGCACCGCTTCACCATCACTTTCAGTTAAAAGGGCTAGCGGAAGGCAAAATTGCTTATATTTATTCCTTGATAACCGCACTTTTTGGCTGTATGTGCCTTGTCCCTTATTTGTGAGGTTTTTATGGACGTTAGAACTCAAAAATTTATCGTGCTTGGAGTGTCGAAAAGTGGCTATGCCGTTGCAAAGCGCTTGCTTTCGGTTGGGGGAACTTGTTATTTATTTGAAGAATTAAAAAGTCCAAAAATAGATAAAGCAATGGAAGAACTTTTAAGTCTAGGGGGGATAAGGGTTTTAGCGGAAGATGTTGACAAAATTATAGATGAAATAGACGTGTTGGTTATAAGTCCCGGTGCGCCCATAAACCACCCCCTTGCAGTAAAGTGCAAACAGTTAGGTAAGCGCATTATTGGCGAGTTAGAGTTTGGATATTTGCAGTCTATCCCATTAACCGTGGCGGTTACGGGCACAAACGGTAAAACGACCACCGTTTCACTTATTCATCACATTTTAAATCAAGCAAAGATCACTTCTCACCTTGCAGGCAACGTGGGAACGCCCTTGACCGCACTCGTAGATGAAATAAAAAATACAGACATTGTAGTTAACGAAGTTTCAAGTTTTCAGTTGGAGAGCATAAACGCTTTTTGTCCGCATATTTCGTGCATACTAAACATAGCGCCCGACCACCTTGAACGGCACTATTCAATGGAAAACTATATTTTCTTAAAAAAGCGAATTTATAAAAACCAAAGAGAGAGCGAATACGTTGTGCTTAATTTTGATGACCAAACGGTTAAAGGTTTCTTTGCTGAAATCAATGCAAAAGTTGTTTGGGTTTCTACAAAAGAAAGGGTTGACGGCGCGTATTTACTAGGTGGGAAACTCTATTATAAAGATGAAAAAATTATCGATGAAGAAGAAGTTTTTTTACGTGGCGAGCACAATTTAAGCGACTCTCTATTTGCAATAGCCGTAACAAAACTACTCGGTGTTTCATCTTTAGACATTGCCACCGCACTTAAAACTTTTAAGGGTGTAAAGCACAGGATTGAACTTGTCTGCACCAAAAAAGGCGTTGATTATTTTAACGATTCAAAAGCAACAAATACTGCTTCTACAATAAGTGCCATAGCCACTATGACGAAGCCCACCATATTAATTTTAGGCGGTAGCGAAAAGGGTGAAAAATACGATAATCTCTTTGAAAAGATAAAAGAATACGGCATAAAACAGGTAATTATAAACGGCGCTTCACGGTTTAATATGCTAGAGAGCGCAGGCAAAGTTTCATACCCTTACGTAACGGTAACTTCTAACTTTACCGATGCTGTAAAAATAGCGTATTTATTTTCAAAAGAAGGCGATGCCGTGCTATTAAGTCCTGCCTGTGCAAGTTTTGATAACTTTTCGGGTTATGAAGAGCGCGGAGAAAAGTTTATAAGTATAGTGGAGCAATTGTGATAAAAAAGGAAAAGATTAAAGATAAAGCGCACGGGGATTGGGCACTTCTTGTCGCGGTGATTTTGCTTGCGCTCATCGGCACGATGTTTATATATTCGGCAAGTAACTATTCGGCGGAAAAGACTTATGGCGATAGTTTTTACTTTGTAAAAAAACAACTAATAGGAATTGTTGTCGGTATAGTTGCAATGATGATAACTGCAATGCTTGATTACCAAAAATTAAAAAAGTTTACTATTCCCGTTACGATATTATCTTTTTTAACCTTACTTCTTGTTTTTGTGCCTAAAATTGGGGTAGAAAACTATGGAGCAAGGCGATGGATAGGAATTGGCGGACTCACCTTACAACCATCTGAAATATCAAAGTTTGCCTTGATTTTGTTTTGTGCGCATTTTGTTAGCAATAAACCAGAAAGAATAAAAAAATTTAGGGGTATTATCCCCGTGCTTCTTTTTGGCGGAGCAACTTGCCTATTAATTATTTTAGAGCCAAATATGTCTATAACAATGTGCGTTGCTCTTTTAATGATAACTATGCTTTTTGCAAGCGGTATGAAAATAAAACATTTTATCTACATAATCTTACCACTTGTTATCGGTGCGGTTGCGCTTATTTTTATAGAACCATATAGACTAAAAAGACTTATGGCATTTTTAGACCCGTGGTCAAATCCTAAGGGGGAAGGATACCAACTTTTGCAGTCCTTATACGCACTAGGATCTGGCGGTTGGTTTGGTGTTGGACTTTTTTCTTCAAGGCAAAAATATGCTTTTTTACCCTTTGCGGAATCAGATTTTATCTTGTCGGTAATTGGCGAAGAAATTGGCTTTGTAGGGTTAATTTTCTTTTTTTTATTGCTTGCTTTTATAATCTATCGCGGAATAAAAATTGCATCAAAATCAAAAGATATTTTCGGGTATTTATTGGCGATAGGAATAACTATGATTTTCGGTATACAAACGGTGATAAACGCGCTCGTTGTTACTGGGAGTATACCGCCCACGGGACTTCCGCTACCATTAGTGTCAAGCGGAAACACCGCGATAATAATTTTTATGGCGGAAATGGGCATTCTTTTTAATATATCTAAAAGGGGGAGTTTAACTTTTTAATAACTTTTTCCATAAAATGATACAACTTGAATATTTGGGAGAATTTTATGGAAAAATACGTGATAAACGGTGGAAAGAGATTATCGGGCGAAGTAAAAATCGAAAGTGCAAAAAATTCGGTTTTACCTTTGATGGCGGGTGCAATATTAACGAGAGAAGAAGTAGTTATAAAAAATTGTCCCAAAATTCACGACGTTTTGAGTATGGCAAATATTTTGCGTTCGCTTGGCGTAAAAGTTAAGTTTGAAGAAGATAATCTAATTATTAAAGCCGATGAGATGAGTGGGTTTACCGTGTGCCAAGAATTAGGCAAAGAGTTAAGGGCATCAGTCGTTATGATGGGTGCTCTTATTTCGCGCGTTAAAAAAGCAAAACTATATTACCCTGGTGGGTGTGATATAGGTTTAAGACCAATTGATCTTCATATCAGCGCACTAAAAAATCTCGGCGTAAACATTAGCGAATCGTGTGGGGAAATTTATTGCTATACCGACAGGATAAAGGGTAGGGAGATTTATTTAGATTTTCCGTCGGTTGGCGCTACTGAAAATGCAATGCTTAGCGCTGTGCTTGGCGATGGAAAAACCGAGATACATAACCCCGCAAAAGAGCCTGAAATCGTTGACTTAATGAAGTTCTTAAACTCTATGGGCGCAAAAGTTTACGGTGCAGGCACAAATCTTATTTTGATTGAGGGTGTTAAGACCTTACACGGAACGGAGTTTATTCCGACTTTTGATAGGATTGAAGCGGGAACTTATCTAATATCGGCGGCAATTACGGGCGGAGAAGTGCAATTAAGTAACTGTAATGTCAAAAATATTTCTTCGCTAATACATAAACTTTGTAATAACACTTGTAAAATTACTACTAAAGATGATATAATATATCTAAAAAGTGGGAAAGAAAGAAAAAACTTTTCTATATCCACTGGTCCGTATCCATTTTTTCCAACAGACCTTCAACCACAAGCAATGGCTTTGGCGTGTGTGTCAGAGGGCGTTTCGGTGATTGAAGAGAACGTGTTTGAAATGAGATTTAAGCACGTGCCCGAACTGATAAAGATGGGCGCGGATATCACAGTCAAAGGCAGAACGGCAATCGTTACGGGTGTTAAGAGCCTAACTGGTGCGGAAGTTTATGCAAACGACTTACGCGCGGGCGCTGCGCTCGTGCTTGCGGGCTTAAGCGCAGAAGGAACAACGGTTGTTAGTGGTATTCCTTTTATCGAAAGGGGATATTTGTGCTTTGACGATAAGCTTCGCAGTTTGGGTGCGGATGTAAAAAGACAAGGATAAAATTTCTGGGGTGCATATGAAGACACGAAAGATAGTGGTAATTTCAATAACAATCGCATTTTTGTTAGTTGCAATTTTATCTTGCTTTTCACTTTTTTCAGTGAGTAAGGTAGAAGTTGAATTTTCCACACTTAAAAATACCGATGCGGTAAAGGTTCAAAGCGATTTAGATGAGTTTATTGGTAAAAACCTTTTGTTTTTAGATGCCAATGATGTGGAAAATTCTCTTGCAAAATATCCGTATTTAGAAGTTCTTTCAGTTGAAAAAGATTACCCAAATGTTATTAAGGTTAGCCTTAAAGAGAGAAGGGAAGTTTATTATCTTGAAAGTGACGGAAAACTCTTTATTTTAGACCAAACGGGTTTTGTCGTGAATGAAATAGCCCCCGACCAGTTAACTGATGAAAGGGAAAAGATAGAAATAACCTTAAACAACATTGAAATTCAACAACTTGCCGTGGGCAAGCAACTTAAAACGGATAGCGATAATTTAGTTGCCACTGCCTTTAAGATGGCAAATAGCGTCAGTCTTTACGATTGCATTAAGTCAATGTCAATCGATGCGAAAAGCACGCTTAAAAATGTTAATGTTACCACTTACACCGGTGTTCAAATTTGGGTAACCAAAGCGGAAGAGAACGGTGTGGAAAAGATAAAGAAAGCCTTTTTATATTACGACCAAACAGTTACCGACTATCAAAAAGCCTTTGACACCCTTATCGTGACAACCAATAGGGAAAGCGGGCAAATTGAAGTCACTTGGTCAGATAGGTCGGAAATAGGCGAGTAGAGGTGGATTATGCAAAAGAAACAAGTTGCGGTTTTGGATATTGGTTCATCAAAAATCACGGCGGTTGTAGGTGAGCGTGGTATTAATAAGACCTTTGTTATTAAAGGTCGTTATACCTATGATTACGATGGGTTTGAAAACGGTGCGTTCTTCGATACCGATGCGTTGAAGAAAATTCTTCTTCAAGCAGGGGAAGATATTAAAGGCACTTGCGGGGGCAAACTCAACACCATTTATTTGGGCGTTCCGGGTGAGTTTACCGAAGTTATCGTTAAGCAAAGCCAAATTTCATTTAGCAAAAAGAAAAAAATTCAAGAGCAAGATATCGATGCGCTTTTTGATGCGGCATTTGTTTTGTCTTCGAACAAATACACACTTATTAACCGTTCGGCTATCGTTTACGAATTAGATGATTTCCGTAGATTGTGCAACCCCGTTGGACAAGTTAGCGAGATATTAAAGGGCAAACTTTCATTTATCGTTTGCACCAACTATTTTATCGAAGCAATTAAGCCCACCTTAAAATCAATCGGTTTTACAAACATCGAGTTTGTATCTTCAATGCTTGCTGAATCACTTTATCTAATCGATGCAGAAACAAGGGATAGAACTTCGGTGTTGGTAGATGTTGGGTATATCACAACAACTCTAGCAATAATCGGCGGGGACGGGATTTTGTATCAAAAGTCCTTTACTTACGGTGGTGGATACATAACCGCATCTATTGTTGAAAGGTTTGAACTCGGTTTTGACGATGCGGAAAAGGTTAAAAAACAAGTTAATTTAAGCAGAATTCAAACATCGCCCACGCTTGACGTTATAGAGTGCGATAACGGTGAGTATTACGGATTAGCAGAAGTTCAACAGGCAATTACTTCAAGCCTTGATGCTCTTGCAGAAGAGATTAGTGGGGCGATTGAAGGCTCGAACGTAATCGTTCCCGAATACGTGCCGTTAAAGGTTACGGGCGGTGGAATTAGTTATATTAGGGGCGCTAAAGAGCATTTGTCTAATAGGCTCGGTATGGTGGTTGAAGTGGTTGCACCAAAAGTTCCACTTATGGACAAGCCAACCGAATCGGCAATCTTGTCTATATTAGACTTGGCGCTTGAACAAAATTAAAGGACAAATAGGGAGGAAACTAAAATGTACGGTCAAGAAAATTTGAGAGTTAGTACGGCAGTAATTAAAGTAATGGGAATCGGCGGTGGCGGTTGTAATGCCGTTAACAGTATGATTTCTTCAAATATATCAAGTGCAGAATTTATCGCGGTTAACACCGATAACCAAGCGCTTCTTATGTCAAAAGCAGGTCAAGTTTTGCAAATTGGTGAAAAACTTACCAAAGGCTTGGGCGCGGGTAGTAATCCTGAAATTGGTGAGCAAGCGGCTGAAGAGTCTAAAGAACAAATTGCTCAACTTCTTGAAGGAACTGACCTTTTGTTTATCGCTGCAGGTATGGGCGGTGGCACGGGTACGGGCGCTGCTTCAGTTATCGCAAGGATAGCGAGAGACCTTGGTATTTTGACCATTGCCGTTGTTACAAAGCCCTTCTCTTTTGAAGGTAGAGTTAGAAATGAAAACGCAAACAAGGGTATTGCTAACCTTAAAAAGTATGTTGATACTTTGGTTATTATCCCTAACGATAAACTCCTTCAATTCTTACCCCCGCAAACAGGTATGTTAGACGCGTTTAAGGTTGCAGACGATATGCTTAAGCAAGGTATCGTTGGCATCGTTGACCTTATTGCAACGCCCTCACACATTAACCTTGACTTTGCAGATGTTAACACTGTTATGAGAAATCAAGGTCTTGCTCATATGGGTATCGGTAGGGCAAAGGGTGAAAATAGGGTTATTGAAGCCGTTCGCCAAGCCGTTTCAAGTCCGTTGCTCGAAACCACTATTGAAGGTGCTAAATCAGTTATTCTTAACGTTACTGGTGGTGAAGATCTCCGCCTTATGGAAGCAAATGAAGCGGCGGTTTTGGTTCAAGGTATTATCGATCCGTCGGCAAATATTATCTTTGGTACAACCTTTGATTCAAATATGGTTGAAGAAATTAAGATTACCGTTATCGCAACAGGTTTTGTAGCAAATAGCGAAGTGGTGGAAGCATCTCGCGTTGCAGTGGAAATGCCACTCGTTCGCCCCGTTGCACCTGCGGTTGCACCTGTAACTCCCGCTTCTAGTGAAGAAACGGAAACTTTTGTTCAAGAAAGTATGTTTGATGATGAAATTGAAACAAAGAAAAGTGAAGAACTTTCTAAAATAGAAGAAGAATTAATGGCAGAGCCTGAAGCAAAGAAAAACAAAGAACTCCCTGCCTTTATGAGAAAACTTTTCAAGAAAAAATAAGAAAGCGTTATATAAAAAAGTAAAAGAGCCTATGCAATACCATAGGCTCTTTTTGGTCGGAGTAGCGAGACGTTACTACGCTTCGCTCCGTAATACTCACTTTCGTTCGTATATGCACTACGTTCAAGCCTCACAAACTCCAAACACAACAAAAAAAGACAGCCAAAAGACTGTCTTTTTTGTTGGTCGGAGTAGCGAGACTTGTAAGGAATGAAATGACGGAATAGCGATTGTTGCTTGAAAAGTCAATCGCGTCTCTCGGCCGTAGGCCGTGAGTTCTTGGTTAAAAGATAAAAAAATAAGACAAACTAAGAAGTTTGCCTTATATAGATTGGTCGGAGTAGCGAGACTTGAACTCACGGCCTCTTGCCCCCCAGACAAGCGCGCTACCAACTGCGCCATACCCCGAAAATTGGTGCTAACCTTGTTAGCGTGATATATTGTATCACAACTTTTTTTATTTTGCAACAAAAATTAGGGTAAATATTTGACTCTTTTAAAAATAATGTTATAATATTTTTGTTCTAAATAAAATTTTATGGTGTAAGTATGAGAATTAGAAAGAAAAGACACTTAGACGAGCGACTTTTGGCAGTAAAAGACTATCTAATTGTGCCCGATAGAGATATCCCAAATGTGCTTGAAGCAGTTAAGAATAAAAAGTATTTTAACTTTAGTGAGATTTTCAATAACGATAATCCTGTAGAATTGGAAATCGGCTGTGGTAAAGGTGGTTTTATTGTTCAAAAAGCCATTGAAAATCCAAACATAAATTTTCTTGCCGTAGAACTTTTGCAAAACATTTTGGTAATGGCTTGTGAAAATGCCAAAAGTAAAAACCTTAAAAATCTAAAGTTTGTCAATAGTGGGGCAGAGTATTTACCAAGATATATTCCCGAAGGTTCTATACAAAATATATATCTAAACTTTTCTCCGCCCTTTCCGCAAGATGGATATGAAGGAAGAAGGTTATCTAGCGATAGGTTTGTTGTCGCGTATAAAGATTATTTAATTCCTAATGGGGCGGTTTATCAAAAAACCGATGATAGAGAGTTTTTTGAGTATTCCTTTTCAAAATTTGTTGAACACGGATTTGACGTAAGAGAAGTGAGTGATGACATTGCTAGTGGGAAAATATATAATATCAAAACCGAATATGAACAAAAATTTAATGCGCTTGGCATAAATGCAAACGCACTTATAGCAACAAAAAAACCGAACTAAAGTTCGGTTTTTCTTTTTATTTTTTTGGTTGTTTTGCTTTAACTTTTTTATATATTGACCAAAATATAATCAACACTTGTAGCACCGCGCCAATCAAGAAAATTTCCCATAATTTGCTTGGGGGATTTGCTAGTGCTTCGGTTAAGGTTAAGTATATGGCAAGTAGGGCAGTCCAAACAAGAATTGAAACCAAAATTGAGATTGTCAAGCCCTTTTTCCACTTGCAATTAAAGACAATTAACACTATTGCGGTAATGGGCATTGCGTATATAAAAGAAAGGTAAGTCGCTTCAACTGACGGGAATAAAATATTAATAAAAGCAAAACCGCATATTGCCACAAGGAACACAAGCCCTAAACAACAAAGGCAAAAAATCGTTCTTTTTGTGCGCAATTTTTCTATTATCGGTTGAACGACAGGGGTGTTCGGCTCTTCTAAAAGAGCATCAATGGTTATGCCGTAAAAATTCGCAATTTGTTTTAATACCGCAAGGTCGGGGAAGGACTCTCCGCGCTCCCATTTTGACACCGCTTTATCCGAATAATTAAGTTTTTCCGCAAGTTCGGCTTGTGTCAAATTACTGTTCTTTCTATATTTAATTAAGTTTTTTGCTAAAATTTCTTTAACTTCCATATTGTTAATATTATCATAAACTTGTTGAAAAATCAACTATTTTTGGCTAAATTTATTTAAATTCTACTGTTAGGAGAGTAGCGAAAAAAATCAGTTTACATCGATTTTTAAAGTGTAGACAAGAATACAGGATATTCTCTTGATATTTTTTTGTTTTTTTTGTAACCTTAAGAAAAACTTCAAAGGGGGTTTGTTATGAAAATAGCGATTTCATTAGAAACTACTGCTGATTTAACAAAAGAACTTATTGAAAAAAATCAATTCAAAATTATACCGTTCACTATTCAATTAGGGGATAAAACCGCACTTGATGGAGAAATTACTTGCGATGACATAATCGCGTTTGTAAATGAAAACAAAGTTTTAGCAAAAACGAGTGCGATAAATGAATTCCAATATACTGAACATTTTGAGAAAATTTTAACCGAATATGAAGCGATAATTCATTTCTCTTTATCTTCGCAAATGAGCCTTGCTTGTACCAATGCAAAAAATGCAGCGGGAAAATTCAAAAATGTTTATGTTATCGATTCTCAGTCTCTTTCAACGGGTATTGCATTGCTTGGCTTGTATGCAAAAAGGCTTGTTGATCAAGGTCTTGATGTTAAAGAAATTTATGAAAAATGTTTGAAGCGTGTGCCAAGTGTTCAAGCAAGTTTTGAACTTAAAAGGCTTGACTATTTGCACAAGGGTGGAAGATGTAGTAGTTTAGCATTTTTTGGTGCAAACTTATTAAAAATTCGCCCACAAATCGTGGTTAAAGACGGCAAAATGGTGTCTGGTAAAAAGTATCGCGGTAACTATAGCCATGTTGTAAAGAGTTACTGTCAAGATGTGCTTAATGAGTTTAATACTCCCGACCTTACCGAAGCGTTTGTAACATATACAACGGCTGATGAAGAAGTTATTCAAACGGCGGTATCGGCGCTAAAAGATAGGGGATTTAATGAAGTTCATATAACTCGCGCGGGTGGTACGATAACAAGCCATTGCGGAGAAGACTGCCTTGGGATTTTATATCTTAACGACGGAAAAGATGAATGATAATTAAAGTGTGGCAAACCGCCACACTTTTTTTGCCTTAAATTAAGGGCGGTTACAAAAGTTGTGGTGAGTTTATTTAAAATATATTTAAATAATATCTTAATTACAATTGATTTTTGATAATATTTGTGTTACAATACATAAGCAAAAAATGATAAACGTGACGTAAAATTTCAAATATAATTTGCGCCACTTACAAAAAGAGGAGAGATTATGTTCAAAATTGTTGACAAAAAAGTGCTCAATCCAACCGTAACACGTATCGATGTGTACGCTCCTTTCGTTGCGAAAAAGGCCCAAGCAGGTCAATTCGTAATCATTAGAGCAACTGCTGACGGAGAAAGAATTCCGCTCACCGTTGCTGACTATGACAGAGAAAAGGGAACGGTTGCGGTTATTTTCCAAATCGTTGGTGCAACGACTTACGCGCTCAACCAACTTGAAATTGGCGACTGTGTTGCTGACTTTGTAGGTCCGCTCGGTAATGCAACCCATACCGATGGTTTGAAGAAAGTTGCCGTTGTAGGCGGTGGCGTTGGTTGTGCAATTGCATACCCCGTTGCTAAAAAACTTCACGAACAAGGTTGTGAAGTTCACTCTATAGTAGGTTTTAGATGTAAAGACCTCGTTATTTTGGAAGATGAGTTTAAGGCTGTCAGCGATAAGTATGTTCTTATGAGCGATGACGGAACAGCAGGCACAAAAGGTCTTGTAACCGACGCGCTTAAAAATCTTATCGAAAGTGGCGAACAATATGATGAAGTTATTGCTATTGGACCGGTTATTATGATGAAGTTCGTTTGTAGACTCACCAAAGAATACGGTGTTAAGACAATCGTTAGTATGAACCCCGTTATGATTGACGGAACTGGTATGTGCGGTGGTTGCCGTTTGACCGTTGGTGGTGAAACCAAGTTTGCTTGCGTTGACGGACCGGAATTCGATGGACACCTTGTTGACTTTGACGAAGCGATGAAGCGCGGTGCAAGTTACAAAGAGTGGGAAAGACACAAATATGAAGAAGCGTGCAACCTTTTCAAAAAGGAGGTAAAATAATTATGCCTAATATGTCATTGAAGAAAAACCCGATGCCTCACCAACCCGCAGATGTTAGAAATAAGAATTTCGACGAAGTTGCTTTGGGTTACACCCCTGAACAAGCAGTAGATGAGGCTGAAAGATGTCTTAACTGTAAAAATAAGCCCTGTATGAACGGTTGTCCCGTTATGGTACATATCCCTGAGTTCATTTCAAAGATTAAAGAAAAAGATTTTGAAGGTGCATATCAAATCATTTCTGAATCTTCTTCACTTCCCGCAGTTTGCGGTAGAGTTTGTCCGCAAGAATCACAATGCGAAAAGTATTGTATCCGCGGAATCAAGGGTGAGCCTGTTGCAATTGGTAGACTTGAAAGATTCGTTGCAGACTATCACAATGCAAACTGCAAAGAAAAGGCTGTTAAACCCCAATCAAACGGAATTAAAGTTGCCGTTATTGGTTCTGGCCCTTCTGGTCTTACTTGTGCGGGCGACCTTGCAAGAAAGGGTTATCAAGTAACCGTATTTGAAGCCTTCCACTTGGCTGGTGGCGTTCTCGTTTACGGTATTCCTGAATTTAGATTACCTAAGTCAATCGTTCAAAAAGAAATTGACACTTTGAAAGAACTTGGCGTTGAAATTGAAACCAATATGGTTATCGGTAAAGTATTGTCTATTGAAGAACTCGTTAAAGAATACGACTTCAAGGCAGTGTTTATCGGTTCAGGCGCAGGTCTTCCCAAGTTTATGAATATCCCCGGTGAAAACCTTAACGGCGTATTCTCAGCAAACGAATTCCTTACTCGTATCAATCTTATGAAAGCATATAAGGAAGATGCAACCACACCTATCAAACGCGGTAAGAAAGTTGTTGTAGTTGGTGGTGGTAATGTTGCAATGGACGCAGCAAGATGTGCTAAGCGTTTGGGCGGTGATGTTC
>JAZRIO010000013.1:0-46025 GCA_045645305.1 Christensenellaceae bacterium | reverse complement strand
AAAAATGAAAAAAATTATTGTTTCGGACATTACTTTGAAGTCAATCGAAGAACAAAGCAGTTCACTTACTTTTAGAGAGAAGTTGGCTATTGCTGAAAAACTTGACCTATCTAAAATTAACGCGATTGAACTACCTGTTCTAACCGATTCTAAAGAGAACGAAGTAATTTGCCGTACAATTATTTCTTCAGTTAAAAATTCTGTTGTAAAAATTCCCGTTGGCGCAAGTGCGGAATCTTTTTCGCTTGCCGTTCAATGTGTAAAAAATGCGGTTAAGCCTTGTCTTCAAGTGGTAATGCCCGTTTCAACTGCGCAAATGGAATATACTTATCACTTAAAAGCCCCCGCAATGCAACAAAAAATTGCTGAACTTGTTAAACTTTGCAAAGCAGAGTGCGATGCGGTTGAATTTGTTGCGTGTGATGCGTTTAGGGCGGAAGATGGGTTTTTAGTTGAGTGTGTAAAGAGTGCTGTTGAAGCAGGCGCAACCGAAGTTACAATTTGTGACGACGCCGGTATTGCTTTCCCTGAAGATTATGCGAAAATTGTTAAAGATATAAAAGAAAACTCTAATGTTATCGTGTCCGTTCAACCCTCAAATGCTCTCTCACTTGCAAGTGCTTGTGCTGTTGAAAGTATTAAAGCGGGTGCTGACGGTGTTAAAACCGCGGTGGCAGACGGATACCTTTCTGCATCAGTTTTAGCGGAAATTTTTAGGGCTAAAAAGTTTGATATCAATGCGGAAATAGATGTTGATGTTACTAAGATTAAAACCGTTTGCTCAAAGATTGGTCAAATGGTAGAAGAAGATGAAACGGATAAAAAGGAAGTTTCACCTTGCTTGAACGCAAGCGCAACTTTAAGCCAAGTTTGTGCTTCGGTTAAACAATTGGGTTATGAACTTTCCGAATCCGATATGGGCAAAGTTTACGAAGAATTTAAGAAAGTAACTTCTAAAAAGGAAGCCATTGATGTTAAGGAGTTGGAGGCGGTTATCGCTAGCACTGCAATGCAAGTTCCTTCAACTTATCACTTGGTTAATTATGTTGTAAACAGCAGTAACATTATCTCTGCAACCGCAAATGTAACCCTTGAAAAAGACGGGGAAAAACTCACCGGTGTTTCAACTGGTGACGGTCCTATTGACGCGGCTTTCCACGCGATTGAACAAATTGTTGGCCATCACTATGAATTAGATGACTTCCAAGTTCATGCGGTAACAAAGGGTAGAGGTGCGGTTGGTTCATCAATCATTAGACTTCGCGCAAATGGAAAACTTTATCCCGGCAACGGTGTATCCACGGACATTGTTGGTGCTTGTATCCGCGCATTTATAAACGCGCTCAACAAGATAGTTTACGAGGAAAACTAATATGAAGTTTTCATTTCCCGATAAATTTGTTGAAACGGGCAGTTTTGTAGAACTTTGCAATGTTGCCCAAAATTATGGGTTTAACGGTATTGAAATTTCCAACGTGGAAAAGGAAAAATCAACCCATGCAGACAGTATTTTCCGTTCTTCGGTAACTGCTGATGCAAAAAGAAAACTCGTAAATAGGCACATCTCTATCCCCGTGTTAGAGTGCCCTGAAAAAATTAATGCTTATACCGACGTAAAAGTTATAGAAAATTACGTTGAATATGCTGCGCTTGCATCGGTTAGCGGTGTTGTTGTGACTGTGGATACTCTTCCCGAAGAAGAGAGACTCAAAGCCATTTTGCAACCTGTTTTAACTACCGCGCAAAAGAACGGCGTTTCTATATTGATTGAAACGAGCGGTGCTCTCGTTAATACCGAAAAGGTTTTGGATATTATCAACCTTTTCGCAACGGCAACATTAAAGGTTTGCTGGAACATCCGCGAAACTTTCTTTACCGCGGGCGAATCTGCCGATAAAACTATCCAAACTTTAGGCGCTTATATCGAATACGTTCGTTTGGGCGATAGAAAAGATGGTAAAAATGTTTTGATTGGCGACGGAACACTTCCCGTTAAAGATTTTATGAATGCGCTCCGTTCACTTAATTACGATGGATACATTGCCGTTATGGATTCGGGCGAAATTACTTCTGCCGATATCATTTTAACTCACTTCAAGAGTTACCTTGATAATAGCGATAAAGTCACAGCAAAAACCGTGCATTATAACCGTTCAAAAACGGGCACATTCCCTTGGAAGAAATATGATGTTTTGAATCTTACTTTCTCCGAAGTGCTTGATGAAATGGTGGAAAATTATCCCGACCAATACGCGTTTAAGTATACAACCTTGGATTATACGAGAACTTATTCTCAATTTAGGGAAGATGTTGACAAGGTTGCCGCAGCACTTATCTCTTTGGGTGTTGAAGCAGGTCACCACGTTGCAATTTGGGCAACCAACGTTCCACAATGGTTTTTAACTTTCTGGGCAACAGTAAAAATCGGTGCGGTTTTAGTTACAGTTAACACCGCGTATAAGATTCACGAAGCAGAGTATCTTTTAAGACAATCTGACACTCATACTTTGGTTATGATTGACAGTTGCAAAGATTCTAACTATAAAGAAATTATCTCCGAACTTTGTCCTGAACTTAAGAATATTAAAGCGGGTGAGCCGTTATACTCTAAAAAACTTCCGTTCTTGCGCAATGTTGTCACAGTTGGCTTTGATATGGATGGTTGTTTAGAGTGGAAAGACTTTATGAAAAGGTCTACACTTGTTCCGCAAGAAGAAGTTCGTAGAAGAGCATCTGAAGTTAAGGCTGATGATGTTTGTAATATGCAATACACTTCGGGTACGACAGGTTTCCCAAAAGGTGTTATGCTTACTCATAGAAACATCGTAAACAATGGTAAAATCATAGGCGATAGAATGGATTTATCAACCGCAGATAGGATGATGATTCAAGTGCCTATGTTCCACTGCTTTGGTATGGTGCTTTCTATGACAAGCACGATGACCCACGGCGGAACGCTTTGCCCGATGCCGTATTTCTCACCGAAGTCTTCACTTGCTTGTGTAAATGATGAAAAAATCACTTGTTTTAACGGTGTGCCGACAATGTTTATTGCAATGTTTGCCCACGCAGACTTTGCTAAAACCGACTTCTCACATATTAGAACGGGCATTATGGCTGGTGCGAACTGTCCGCCCGACCTTATGCGCCGTGCTGCAAAAGAGATGAATATGACTGAAATCATAAGTGTTTATGGTCAAACTGAAGCATCTCCCGGTTGCACGATGGGTGAAGTTAACGAAGATATCGATCACAGAGTTGAAACTGTTGGTAGTACTTTCCCTGGTGTTGAGTGTAAGATTATCGACCCCGAAACGGGCGAAGAATTACCCGATGGTCAAAACGGTGAGTTTGTTGCGCGTGGCTATAACATAATGAAAGGCTATTACAAAATGCCCAAAGCAACCGAGCAAACTATCGATGCTGACGGCTGGCTTCACAGTGGTGATATTTGTTGCAGAACACCTGACGGATATTATAAAGTTACAGGTAGACTCAAGGATATGATTATCCGTGGTGGTGAAAACCTTTATCCGAGAGAAATTGAAGAGTTCTATTTAACTCACGATAAGGTTAGGGATGTTCAAGTTGTTGGCGTACCCGATGAAAGATATGGCGAAGAAGCGTGTGCTTACATTATTCTCAACAAGGGCGAAAATTCAAGCGAAGGGGAAATGAGAGAATACGGCAATTCACATATGGCAAAACACAAGGTGCCGAGATATTTTGTTTTTGTAAGCGAGTTCCCAATGAACGCGGCAGGCAAAATCTTGAAGTACAAAATGCGTGAAGACGCGATTGAAAAAATTAAAAATATGAAATAGCGAGGGCTTATCATAATGGAAATAAAAATTGAAAAATCAACTAACTTAAAGCAAAAACCCGACTTTTCAAAATTAGGTTTCGGTAAGTATTTTACCGACCATATGTTCGTTATGCAATATAACGACCAAAAGGGTTGGCACGATGCTAAAATAGTTCCGTTTGACTATATTCCCGTTCACCCCGCATCAACCGTATTGCATTACGGTGCGGAAATTTTTGAAGGAATGAAGGCTTATAGAACTGCTGATGGCTATCAAATGTTCCGTCCTATCGAAAACATTAAGAGAATGAACGACTCTGCTGAAAGACTTTGTCTTCCTACTTTGGATGAACAGTTCACTTTGAAGGCTTTGGAAACCCTTATCACTTTAGAATACGATTGGATTCCCAACCTTCCCGGAACTTCACTTTATATCCGTCCGTTTATGTTCGGTAACGATGAATCTCTCGGTGTTCACGCCGTTCACAATGCAACTTTCGTGATAATTTTGTCACCTGTTGGCAGTTATTATGCTGAAGGTATCAACCCCGTTAAAATCAGCATTGAAAGTGAAGATGTTCGTGCCGTTCGCGGTGGTACAGGTTATGCTAAATGTGGTGGTAACTATGCAGCAAGTTTAAGAGCAGGTAAACGCGCAGCAGAAAAAGGCTTTACTCAAGTTCTTTGGCTTGATGGTGTTGAAAGAAAATATATCGAAGAAGTTGGCGCAATGAACGTTATGTTCAAAATCGACGGCGAAATCGCAACTCCCGAACTCACAGGCTCAGTTCTCCCTGGTATTACCAGAAAATCTTGCCTTGAAATCTTAAAAGAGTGGGGATATAAAGTAAGCGAAAGACTTATCTCTGTTGATGAACTTTTAAGCGCGGCGCAAAACGGCAAACTTGAAGAAGCGTGGGGAACAGGTACTGCTGCAGTTGTATCTCCCATCGGTCACCTTTTCTATAAAGATGTTGACTACACTGTTTCTAACAACGAAATCGGTGCGCTCACTCAAAAACTTTACGATGAACTCACTGGTATTCAATGGGGCACTAAACCCGACACGAGAGGTTGGTGCTATAAGGTAAAGGTTTAATGTTCGATAAAAGAGTTACGCTTTTTATGGGGCATTACGGCAGTGGAAAAACCTTTGTTGCCGTAAACTACGCAATCGCAATGAAAAATGCGGGGAAAGAAGTTAGTATTTACGATTTAGATATCGTAAACCCATATTTTAGAACTGTTGATGCGGAAAATTTGCTTAAAAAATCGGGTGTTGAACTTGTTGTTTCACAGTTTGCTGAAACTAATGTTGACCTACCTGCAATGAATGCGAAATCTTATCAAATGGTTGCGGATAAATCGCGCTATGCCGTTGCCGACATCGGTGGCGATGATAGGGGTGCGCTTGCACTTGGTAGATTTTATGAGCAAATTAAAGAAGAAAACGATTATGATGTTTTGTGGGTTGTTAACAACCTACGCCCCGAAACTAGAACGATTGAAGATGCAATACAAATCAAAAAAGAGATTGAGTATTGCGCTAAACTTAATTTTACGGGAATAGTAAACAACGCAAACCTTGGCGACCAAACTGATACTGAAACCATCATCAACGGCTTAAAGTTTTGCGAAAAACTATCGAAAGAAACAAATCTTCCCATAAAATTTACGTCGGTAAGACGAGATTTAATAAGCGAAAAATTATTAAAGATAAGCAAAATATTGCCTATCGACCCAATAAAATACGGCGATTGGCTATAAAGGAGAAAATATGGCAAAAGTTACTTTTGACGTAGAGCGTTGCAAGGGTTGCGGATTGTGCGAAACAGTTTGCCCCAAACAAATAATTGCGCTCGCAAAGGACAAAATCAATGCTAAGGGTTATCACCCCGCAATGATTACAGAACAAGAAAAATGTATCGGATGCGCTTTTTGTGCAACAATGTGTCCCGATACGGTAATTACTGTTGAGAAATAGAGGTGCAATATGGCAGAAAAAGTGTTAATGAAAGGCAATGAAGCATTAGCGGAAGCAGCAATAATGTCAGGTTGTATGCACTACTTTGGTTATCCCATTACGCCCCAAACGGAAGTTGCGGCGTATATGAGTAAGCGTATGCCCAAAATTGGCGGTGTTTTCCTTCAAGCAGAATCAGAAGTTGCTGCAATTAATATGGTTATTGGTGTGGCTGCTTGTGGTAAAAGAGTTATGACAAGTAGTTCAAGCCCAGGAATATCATTAAAGAGCGAAGGTATTTCTTACCTTGCTGGTTGTGAACTCCCTGCGCTTATAGTAAACGTTCAGCGTGGTGGCCCAGGCCTTGGTGGTATTCAACCCTCACAATCAGACTATTTCCAAGCAATTAAGGGTGGTGGACACGGTGACTATCACTTAATCGTTTTAGCGCCTGCATCAGTTCAAGAAATGGTTGACCTTACTTTCAAGGGTTTTGACCTTGCTGATAAATACAGAATGCCCAGTATGATTTTGGCTGATGGTACACTCGGTCAAATGATGGAACCTGTAAGTTTAGACCTTGGTGAAGTTAAAAAGTACGATAAACCTTGGGCAACAACTGGTACTGCAACCCACGAAGGAAGAAATGTTGTAAACTCACTTTCTTTGTCTCCCGCTCAACTTGAAGAGTGGAACCTTAATAGATATCAAAGATACGCTGAGATTGAAAAGAACGAAGTTATGTATGAAGAGTTTATGATGGACGATGCGGAAATTTGTATCGTTGCGTTCGGTATCGCTGCGCGTATTTCTAAAAACGCTATTATGGAAGCAAGAAAGCGCGGAATCAAGGTTGGTATGATTCGTCCTATAACCTTGTGGCCGTTCCCCAAGGAAATCTTGAATAAAACTGCTGATAAGGTTAAATCTTTCTTGTCAGTTGAACTCAATATGGGTCAAATGGTTGATGACGTTAAACTCGCAATCAACTGCAAAAAGCCGGTATATTTCTACGGCAGAACTGGTGGCGTTTTGATGACACCTGATGAAGTCGTAAATAAACTTACCGAGATTGAAAAAGGAGAAGCAAAACAATGGTAGTATTTGAAAAGACAAAAGGTCTTACCGATAATCAATTGCATTACTGCCCGGGCTGTACGCACGGTATCGTTCACCGTTTGGTTGCTGAAGCGCTTGAAGAATTGGGCGTTACTGGCAAAACCATTGGTATTGCTTCGGTAGGATGTTCAGTATTCTCATATAATTATTTTAATTGTGATATGATTCAAGCCGCTCACGGTAGAGCGCCCGCTGTTGCAACTGGTGCAAAAAGGGCAAACCCCGACAATGTGGTTTTCACTTACCAAGGCGATGGTGACCTTGCTGCTATCGGTACGGCTGAAACCGTTCACTCTGCTGCAAGAAACGAAAATATCACTGTAATTTTCGTAAACAACGCTATTTATGGTATGACGGGTGGTCAAATGGCGCCCACAACCTTGCCTAACCAAATTACACAAACTTCTCCTTATGGAAGAGATGTAACCGTTGTTGGTTATCCCGTTAAGGTTTGCGAAATGTTGTCACAAGTAGACGGCGCGTCTTATTTAGAGCGCGTTGCTGTTAACAACGTTAAAAACATTAAAAAGGCAAAGCAAGCAATCAAGCACGCTTTCCAAAACCAAATCGAAGGAAAAGGCTTCTCACTTATTGAAGTTTTGTCAACCTGTCCTACAAACTGGGGACTTTCTCCTAAAGATTCTCTTAAATGGCTTGAAGAAAATATGGAAAAACATTATCCTTTGGGCGTTTATAAAGACAAGTATAAGGAGGAAAAATAAATGGCTAAGACTACTAAAATCCTTATCGCAGGTTTCGGTGGACAAGGTATTCTCTTTACGGGTAAAGCCCTTGCATACACCGGTCTTAAAGTTGGTTTAGAAGTAAGTTGGCTTCCTTCTTACGGCCCTGAAATGCGTGGTGGTACGGCAAATTGTAGCGTAACCTTGAGTGAAGATCCCATCGGTTCACCCATAGTTGATAAACCCGACGTGCTTATCGCAATGAACTTGCCTTCACTTGAAAAATATCTTCCCGAAACGGAAGAAGGTGGCGTAATCGTTTACGATAGTTCTTTGATTAACAAAGAGTGCCAAAGAGAAGGGGTTACCATTAAGGGAATTCCCGCAACTCAAATGGCAAGTGATAACGCGCTTGAAGGTCTTGCAAACATGATTATTCTTGGCAAGGTGCTTAAAGAATCTGCAGTTTTGACTTTAGACCAAATCAAAACAAGTCTTGCACAAATGATTCCCGCTAAAAAGGCAGAACTTTTGGATAAGAATATCAAGGCAATTGAATTAGGATTTAATTTCTAACGAAAACTCAACGAAAATACAAGGCAAATTTTATGTTTGCCTTGTTTTTTTGTGTCAAACTGAAAAACGGTGGCATATATTAAATATAGAAACCTTATAAGGAGGAAAATGATGTCGTTTTTCAGTAATTTTCAATCGGATAGATGCCCAGGGCAAATCAGCGGTAACCCTGTAAACGGCTTGTGCGAAAAGGTTTGTGTTCAAGTGAAAAAGGTTTTTGATGCTTGTATGCAACAAAGTCAACTTACAAACATAGTTTTGAATATTGAAAACCTAACACCTGCAAATCCTACATATCCGCTTACTTTTATTAGCGCAAAATCGCTAAACTCAAGCGGAGTGATTTCCAATCTTACCGTTGATCCGCTTCCTGAACGCCCTAATTCGGCAAGAGTAAAGGCGGATATAACAATACCCGTGTCTGTTGCTTACACAGATGCTAACGGGGTAGAAGGGGCTGCAACGGCAAGTATTACGGTGACTAAAGACGTAATATTAAATATTCCGTCAGCATCGATTATGCCGTACACGGTAGAAGCGGTTGTATCACTCGTATCAACGCAAGGCACATATGCTTCGCTCAATCAATTCACCATTGACGCGTGCGTTTCAATTATACTAAAAATTGTTATGGAAGTTGAACTTCTTATCCCGTCTTACGGCTATGCGGCAATTCCGCCTTGTCAAGAATATACCCAAGAAGTCTGTGCAGGATTTTTCGAACTGCCAATGTATCCGCAATAACATAGAACCACTAAAATAAAAAGCGTGAGAGATACTCACGCTTTTTGCTTGTAAAAAACTTTTCATTGTGATAAAATATATTTGTATCAGTTTGGAGGTGTCTATGATAAATTATGCGCATAGAGGGGCGAGCGAATATGCTCCCGAAAACACTTTAATGTCCTTTTATTTGGGGCTTTATATGGGCGCAAATGGAATAGAAACCGACGTTCAAAAAACAAAAGATAACGTGCTTGTGCTCTTTCACGATGACACTTTAAAAAGAGTTACGGGTGAAGAAGGTAAAATAAGCGACTATACTTTTGAAGAACTAAAGAGTTTTACCGTAAAAAACGGCAAATTAGAAGATAAGATTATTTCTTTAGAAGAGTTTTTTGATAATTTTGCAAGTAAAGATTTAACTTTCGCTATTGAGTTAAAATCGGTTGGTATTGCAAAAGAAACTATCGAAATTATTAAAAAATTTAACGTTCAATCAAAATGTATTATAACTTCTTTTGTGTTTGAAAACTTAAAAGAAGTTAAAGAGATTGATTCAAGCATTAGAGTTGGTTATTTGCTCTTTGATTTTGATGAAAAGACCTTAAAGGAAATTGACACAATCAAACTTTACGAAGTGTGCCCTAAAGCAGATATTTTGGACAAGATTACCGTTAAATATTGGAAAGATAAGGGCTACGGCGTACGCGCTTGGGGTGTAAAAAATCCAAAATTAATGAAAAAAATGGTAAAAATAGGTGTTGATGGTATGACCGTTAACTTCCCCGATAAATTAACTAAGATTTTAGGTAGATAAGAGAACTTTTAATGAAAATTTTTGCAATAAGTGATTTGCATATATCCACAAATACCAATAAGCCAATGGAAATTTTTGGTGGAAATTGGGTTGGATATATGGAAAAAATTAAAGCCGATTGGCAAGAAAAGGTTACTGACGACGATTTAGTTTTAATCGGCGGTGATTTGAGTTGGGCAATGGATATTGACGACGCGAAATCTGACCTTGAAACCATAAGCGAACTTAAAGGCAAAAAGATTATTATTAAGGGTAACCATGACTATTGGTGGAGCGGAATTGGTAAGGTTAGAGATATTCTTCCTGAAAACTTTTTTGCCCTTCAAAACGATGCCTTAAGGTTTGACGGTGTTGTTATATGTGGTTCAAGATGTTGGTCAGTTCCCGGTTCGCCCGATTTTACTGAACAAGATAAAAAAATCTATCTGCGCGAAACGGAAAGACTTAAACTTTCATTAGCGTCGGCAAATAAGTTAAAACAAGAAGGGGACAAACTCATTGCGCTTGTTCACTTTCCGCCTTTTAATGTGCGTAGAGAAGACAATGAATACACGAAAATTTTTGAGCAATTTGGTGTTGATGCAGTGATTTACGGGCATCTTCACGGAAAGAGTGTTAGAGCGGATAAATTGGTCGAAAAGAACAGGATAAAATATTACTTAACTTCTTGCGACCAAGTAGATAATAAACTTACGGAGGTTGTTTTGTAAAATGGAAAAATCATCAGTAAAAACCACAGTAAAATCGTATTTCAAAAACTTGCCGAAACGCTATTTTATAACCGCCTTTTCCGGTATGGCGCAAGGTCTTTTTGCAACGCTTATTGCAGGCACGATTTTATCGCAAATTGCCGGTTGGGTAGGCGATAACCTTGTCGGTAACTTTTTGTCGGTGATTGCAAATGTAGCAAAAATGCTTATGGGTGCAGGTATCGGTGTCGGTATAGCACACGCGCTTGGAAAGAATAAACTTGTTATTTTTTCCGCTGCAGTTGCAGGCTTTATCGGTGCATTTGCGCTTGATATTTTTAACGGAACTTTTGTTTCAACCTTGCTTGTTAACGGAAAGGCAGGCTCATACATAAAATTCGGCTCTCCCGGAAACCCGATTGGTAGTTACGTTGTTACCTTGTTTGCTGTTGAAATTGCTTCGCTTTACCAAGGCAAAACTAAACTTGATATCATTTTAGTTCCGCTTGGAATGTTCTTCTTATCCTTTGTTGGTATTTTCGTTGCTTGGCCGTTCATTAAACTTGTTGACCTTTTCGCAAAACTATTAGTTATTGCAATAAATGCGGGCTCAGCAATTAAGATTATAACAGGTATGTTGATTGCTGTTGTTATGGGCATTCTTTTAACAATGCCAACGTCTTCCGCGGCAATTTGGGTTGCCATTGCAACATCAAACACAGCACTATCTAATCCTGAAGTTTTTGCTATTGCGGGTGGTGCAGCCATTGCAGGTTGTTCTGCACATATGGTCGGCTTTGCCGTTGCAAGTTTTAGAGAAAATAAGGTGAGCGGACTTATCTCTCAAGGTGTGGGAACGAGTATGCTTCAAATTCCCAACATTATGAGAAAGCCTATAATTATGCTTCCTGAAATTATATCAAGTATTTTTGCGGGACTTGTTGCCGTGCTTTTAGGTATAACTTGTACTGCTGCTGGCGGTGGTATGGGAACTAGCGGTTTGGTTGGACTCTTTGGTGTTATCGAATCGTGTGCAACTTATAATGTCCCCACACTTAACTGTGTGCTTGGTATAATTTTATCAATGTTCGTTATCCCAACGGTAATAACCTTGCTAGTTAGCGAATTTATGAGAAAGAAAAATTGGATAAAGTTTGGGGATATGAAACTTCCCGACTAATATTTTTGGACAATAAAAAGACGGCTCGCCCGTCTTTTTTTGTTTTTATAAGCATAACCTAATAATAAAAATATATGGAGGCGGTTATGCAAGAACATAAAAATATGGAAGTTCAAAAACTACTTTTAGAAGACCAAAAACACCTATCTTTAACATCGGTTGAGGCGGTGGATTCTTTTTCTGAACAGTGCTTAAAACTAACTGTATCGGGGTGTAAGGTGATAATTTTAGGGGAGAATCTAAAAATTTCTTCTTTTAATCAATCGGCGGGAACTTTGTCTGCCGACGGAACTGTTTTTGAGATAAAATACGCAAAAAAATCACAACCACTTATCAAAAGGCTTTTTAAGTAATGTTTGTAACTAAAAATCAAATTTTTATCTTTATTGTTTGCCTATCGTTTGGTGGAACTTTCGGCACACTTTTAGGGTTTTCTTCGCTTGCAAAAAAGAAATTCGATAATATTTTTATCGGTGCATTGGGGGACACTCTAATATTTGCCTTGATTGCACTTTGCTTTGCCGTTTTTTCCTTCAAAATGAACTTTCCAAACTTAAGAGCATATATGATACTAGGGGTTTTTCTCGGTATATATATCTATTTTAAAAGTTTTAATATTATACTTGCAAAATTCGCGCAAAAGTTATATAATAGACGTGTAAAAAATAAACAAAAGGTTAAAAATGACAAACGACAAGAGAAAAAGGCTAAAATCAGCGGTAATAGTGGGCGCGGTATTGTTCCTAATAATCATTATGAGCATAGTGATTTACCAATGTGTGTCCATATCGTCAAGAAAAAAGCGCGTTGAGTTTTTAGAGGCTGAAATTCAAAGATATTATCAATTAATTGAACAAGGAGAGGAAACCATTGAACTCCGTTCTTTGCGCGAGTGGATTGAAGTTGAAGCGCGTGAACTTGGGTATATTTGGGATACTGATAAAGAATTGGGCTAATGTTATACGGCGTTATTGATGTTGGGTCTAACTCTGTAAGGCTTTTGTTAAGCGATGGAAAAACAACGCTTAACAAGTTCGCAAAAACCACAAGGCTTGCAGAAGGTATGTCCCTTGACAATTTGTTAAAAACGGTGGCAATCGAAAGAACCGTCGCCGCCGTTTCTTTTTTTTATGAAAAGGCAACACAAATGGGTGCTGATAAAATTTGTTGCTTTGCAACTGCAGCGGTAAGGCGCGCGGATAATGGCGATGAATTTGTTAAAAAAGTAAAAGTTGCTTGTGGCCTTAATGTTGATGTTATCTCTGGCGAAGTGGAAGCCAAGATAGGCTATATGGGTGCACTTAATGGTGCGGATGGTGGTATAATTGATGTGGGCGGTGCAAGTACGGAAATTACCGTTGTTGAAAACGGCACTCAACTCTACACCAAAAGCCTTGATATTGGCGCGGTTGTGGTTACAGATAAGTGTGGACAAGATAGGGGCGCAGTGCAAGAGTATATAAACAAAAAAGTTCAAGAATACGGCACTGTTCCTTGTGCGGATTTTTACGCGATTGGTGGAACTGCAACAAGTATTGTGTCTATTGCGCTCGAATTAGAGCCTTACGACCCTAATAAAGTGCACGGCTATAAACTTGATAAGGGCACGTTAAAAAACGTTTGTGAGCGGTTGTTTTCTCTTTCTGTTGAGCAAAGGCAAAACCTTAAAGGCTTGCAAAAGGATAGGGCAAAGGTAATTGCAAGCGGTGCGGAAATTTTGCTTGCAATTATGGAAAAACTTAAAGTAGATTATTTTATCGTTAGCGAAAACGATAATTTAGAAGGATACCTTAAACTGAAATCGGTGAATGTATGACGAGAAGAAAGAATTTAATAAACAATATTTTATACGTTTTGATCACGCTTGGCGCATTATTTATGCTTGTTTACGTATGTAGCCAACGTTATTATTCAAATGTTTTTATGGCCCTACTTAAAATTTGCGTAGGCGGTCTTGTGGCAGGATTTGTTGTTACATTTATGCACGAATTGGGGCACTTAATCGCAGGTAAGCGCAACGGCTTTGTGCTTTCGGAATTTTGCGTGTGGTTTTTAAGGTGGAGAAAGGTCGGCAAAAAGACCGTGTTTGGTTTTTGTGGCTTTGGCGAAGAAGCGGGCTATACTGATATGATTTCCACTAATACCGAAAACTTAGAAGAAAGGTTTTCAAAAATGGTAAAGGGCGCACTCATTGCTTCTTTTATCGCTATGGTTATCGGTATTGCGCCTTTCTTTATTAAGACTTTGCCTGTTTGGGTGTATTGCATTTGGGGTGCGTTTTTTCCTGTTGGCGCATACGTTTTCTTTGGTAATGCACTTCCTATGACTAATGAAAATTTAAGAAATGACGGCGCAGTTTTAAGTGGTATTAAAAATCAAGAAGACAGTATGAAAGTTGCCCTTTCGGTTGTTAAAATTCAAGCCGAAATGTATGCGGGCAAAACCCCAGCAGAAATTGATGAAAAACTTTATTTTGATCTTCCGCAACTTCCCGAAGATGATCCAAACTTTGTGTTGTTGCTTAATGCTAGATACAACTACTATTTAGACAAGAGCGATTTTGAGGGGGCGAAAAAGGTTTCTAATAGACTTAAAACACTTGAAGAAGATATGCCGAAAGCCTATACTTTTGTTGTAAAAACCGATATGCTTTACAATGCTTGCACCTTTGATTATGACGAAGAAGTTGCAGATGATTTAGTTTATGAACTTGAAAAATATCTAAACAACGTAAATACCGCCACCAACGTTAGGGCGAAATTAGCCTATATTTTGAACGTGCAAGGCGAAAAAGAGTTGGTCGATATGTTTTACAATAAAGGGGTGAGAGAGGCGAATAAGTGCCAAATAAAAGGATTGGGCCTGTATGAAAAGAAACTTCTCGACAACCTAATAAACAATCCACGAATTAAAGATGCTGAATAAAATAAAAAGCACTTGCTAAATGCAGGTGCTTTTTTTACTCGCTAAACTCTAAATCGTGATAGCAGTTGGGACAAATTTTTTTAGTTTTTTTAGCGCACTCAATGCAAAAGGAAGTGTTACAGTTTGGACAAGAAAGTTTATCGCCTAAATTTATGTTGATTTTGCAGTTAAAACAGTCGTTCATATCCACTCCTATAAGCGTATTTTATTATCATTTTTTGCAAAAATTTTGACTTTATGCGCGTATATAATATAAATAATAAAAAAAGTTGCCCTTAAAACTATAAATAGTTTTAATTTTGCAAATTTCACTTGTAAAATTTTTCCGTTTGTGGTATAATTAAATTACAAAAATTTTAAGATTTTAGGTGTGTTAAAATGGAAGAAAAAATCAAGCACGAAGGTAACTATGGACAAGAGCAAATTCAAGTTTTAGAAGGCTTGGATCCCGTTCGTAAAAGACCGGGTATGTATATCGGCTCTACTGATGAAAGGGGGCTTCACCACCTTGTTCAAGAAATCGTTGACAACTCAGTTGACGAGGCGAATAATGGTTACTGTGATACCATTACCGTTCAACTTAATGCCGATGGTTCTTGCACTGTAAAAGATAACGGTCGCGGAATCCCAACGGCAATTCACCATACCGAAAAAATCTCTGCGGTAGAAGTTGTTTTGACAAAACTTCACGCAGGCGGAAAATTTGGCGGTGGCGGATATAAAATCTCCGGCGGTTTGCACGGCGTTGGTCTTTCGGTTGTTAACGCTCTTTCTGAGTGGCTTGACGTGGAAGTTTACCAAAACGGCAAAAAGCACAAGCAAACCTACAATAGGGGTATTCCACAAGCACCGTTAAAGGTTGTTGGCGATGCTGACTTTACGGGCACTTGGGTAACCTTTATGCCTGATGATGAGATTTTTGAAACGGTTGATTTCCATTATGATACCATTAAAAAACGCTTGAGAGAACTTGCATATCTCAACAAGGGGCTTACCATTAAACTTATCGATAAGCGCGCCGAAAGAGAGCAAGAAGATACTTTCTATTACGAAGGTGGTATCGCACACTTTGTTGATGATTTAAGTAAAAACAAAAAACCGCTTTTTGAAAAGCCTATTTATTTTGACGTGTTCTATGGCGATACCGAAGTGGAAGTTGCAATTCAATATACCGAAACTTATAACGAAGTGGTTTATGCTTTTGCAAACAACATAAACACTGAAGAAGGCGGTACTCACCTTGAAGGATTTAAGAGTTCGCTTACTCGTTTGATTAACGACTTTGGTAAGAAACTCAACGTGTTTAAGGGTGAAGAAAAGGTTTCTTCCGATGACTGTAGGGAAGGTATTGTTGCTGTTGTATCAGTTAAACTTACCGAACCGCAATTTGAAGGTCAAACCAAAACCAAGCTCGGCAACAGTGAAATGAGAAATTACGTTACCAAGGCAATGAACGAATACTTTGGAACGTATTTAGAAGAAAACCCTGCAAAGGCAAGAGAAGTTTTGATGAAATGCATCACCGCACAACGCGCGCGTGAAGCAGCAAGACTTGCAAGGGAAAGCACCAGAAGAAAGGGTGCTCTAGAATCAACAACTCTCCCCGGAAAACTTGCCGATTGCTCTGATAAAAACCCAGAATTCTGCGAAATTTTTATAGTCGAAGGTGACTCCGCAGGCGGTAGCGCAAAGCAAGGAAGAGATAGAAGATTCCAAGCAATATTGCCACTCCGCGGTAAGATACTTAACGTAGAAAAAGCAAGGCTTAATAGGGTGTTAGAAAACGAAGAAATTAGAAGTATGATTACCGCGTTTGGCGGTGGTATCCACGATGATTTTGATGAAAGTAAACTCCGTTACGATAGAATTATTTGTATGACCGACGCGGATGTTGACGGTAGCCATATTAGAATACTTCTTCTTACTTTCTTCTTTAGATTTATGCGCCCGCTTATTGAAAAAGGGCACGTATACATCGCGCAACCGCCACTTTATAAAGCGACAAAGAATAAGGTTGATAAATACCTTTATTCGGATAAAGAGTTGAATGATTACCTTGCTGAAGTAGGCAAGTGTGATATTCAAAGATATAAAGGTCTTGGTGAAATGGACCCTGACCAACTTTGGGAAACCACAATGAACCCTGAAACGAGAACTATGCTTCGCGTTTCGATGGAAGATGCGGTTGAAGCAAACGAAACATTTACAAAACTTATGGGTGATGACCCTGAACTTCGTCGCGAGTTTATTGAACAAAACGCAAAACTCGTAACCGACCTTGATATTTAAGGAAAACAAGGAGAAAAGTAATGGCTAAAAAAGATATGAGCGCGGAACTTTCCGCTGAATTTAAGTCCACACTTGAAAAAACAAAACTTATCAATATAGAAGTTAATAACGAAGTTAAAAAGTCCTTTATTGCATACGCAATGGCGGTTAATGTTTCGCGTGCAATTCCTGATGTTCGCGACGGTATGAAGCCTGTACATAGGCGTATTTTGTACGCTATGCACGATATGGGCTTAACTTCGGATAAGGCGTTTAAGAAATGCGCTAAAATCGTCGGTGAAGTTTTAGGTAAATACCACCCGCACGGTGACAGTTCTGTATACGACGCGCTTGTTCGTCTTGCGCAAAACTTCTCAATCAACTTCCCATTGGTTGATGGACATGGTAACTTTGGCTCGGTCGATGGTGACCCCGCCGCTGCATATAGATATACCGAAGCAAGGCTTTCAAAACTTGCTAATGAAATGCTTCGCGAAATCGATAAAGACACGGTTGATTTTTATCCTAACTTTGATGATACTGAAATGCAACCTGTTGTTTTGCCCTCAAGAATACCTAACATTTTGGTTAATGGTGCAGATGGTATTGCCGTTGGTATGGCAACAAATATTCCGCCCCACAACTTGTCAGAGTGTTTAGATGCTTGTATGGCGGTTATGGATAACCCCGATATCACCATTGAAGAACTTATGGAACTTATCCCAGCGCCCGATTATCCAACCGGTGGTGTTTTGATGGGCAGGGCAGGTATTAAGCAAGCATATCGCACGGGTAAAGGTGGCTTTGTTTTAAGAGCAAAGTGTGAAATTGAAGAGTTTAACAACGGCACGAGAGAAAGAATCGTTGTAACCGAACTTCCTTATCAAGTAAATAAGGCAATGCTCATTAAAAACATTGCCGATATGGTTAAGGACAAGAGAATCGAAGGCATAAGCGACATTAAAGATGAGTCTGATAGACACGGTATGCGTATGGTTATCGACCTTAAAAAAGACGCAAATGCCCAAGTTGTTCTAAACACATTGTATAAGCACACTAACTTGCAAGTTAAAGATGGTATAATCTTGCTTGCGCTTGTTGACGGCGAACCTAAAGTATTGGGATTGAAAGAGATTTTAACCCATTACATTGCCCACCAAGAATCGGTTATTATCCGTAGAACCAAATACGACTTGGCAAAAACTGAAGAGCGCGAACATATCGTTAAAGGCTTGGTTATTGCCCTTGCAAATATTGATAGAGTTATCGAGATTATTCGTAATTCTGCTGATAAAAACTCGGCATGTGAAGCATTAGAAAACGAATTTGAACTTTCAGATAAGCAAGCAAATGCAATTTTGGAAATGAGATTGCAACGCTTAACGAGTATGGAAGTTGAAAAACTTAAAGAAGAACTTGTTCAACTCGGCAACATCATTGCTGACCTTAACGATATTCTTTCTAACGAACAAAGGGTTAAAGCAATAATTAGAAAGGATATGGAAGATATTAAGGAAAAATATCCCTCACCGAGAAAAACTGAAATTTCTTACGATTATGCTAACATTGAAGATGCTGACCTTATTCCTAGAGAAGATGTTGTTATCAGTTTAACACACTTTGGATATGTTAAACGCGTTCCCGTTGCGGAATATAGAACTCAACGCCGTGGCGGTAAGGGTGTAACGGCTCATAAACCTAAAGAAGAAGACTTTGTAAGCAATATGTTTGTAACCTCAACTCACGATGACGTATTGTTCTTTACCGATAAGGGTAGGGTTTACAGTATGAAAGGCTTTATGATTCCCGAAGGTCAAAGAACTGCAAGGGGCAGGGCGATTGTAAATCTTTTACAACTTGCTGAAAATGAAAAAGTGCGTGCAATGATCCCGTTAAAAGAAGGTACGGAAGGTTATATCGCTCTTGCAACTAAGAACGGTCTTATCAAAAAGACGGCGCTCACAGAGTTTGCAAGCATTAGAAAGGTCGGTAAGATTGCGATCAGCATTGTTGAAGGTGATGAACTTATCTCCGTTCAATTAACGACTGGTAATGACCAAATTATCATTGCTTCACACGAAGGTAAGTGTATTAGATTTAGTGAAGAAGATGTTCGCCCGATGGGTAGAGATACTCAAGGCGTTAAGAGTATAACTCTTGATGGCGATGATTATGTTGTTGATATGTCTGTTATCCACGAAAATTGTGAAGTTATCACTATGACCGAAAACGGCTTTGGTAAGCGTTCTGATATAGAAGATTACCGTTTACAAACCCGTGGCGGTAAGGGTGTAAAAGCGGGCGTATTTAACGATAAAACGGGTAAACTCGTTAGCCTTAAACTAATCTCTGAAACGGAAGATATTATGATTATCACAAGTAACGGAACGATTATTCGTGTTGCTGTTGCGGATATTAGTAAGATCGGCAGAGATACTCAGGGCGTAAGAATAATGAGAATTGACGATTCAACCGTTTCTAAAATCGCAATCACACCTAAGAACGAAGACGATGAAGGTGAAGAAGGCGAAATTGTCGGCGAACAACAAACTGAAGAATAAAAATTTAAAAAATTTGTTGCAAAACATCAATTTTGGTTTGACAAATAAAAATAAATTTTATATAATGGTTAAGCGTTTGAGAGAAAACGCCTAATCATTATGCTGATATGGCTCAGATGGTAGAGCACATCCTTGGTAAGGATGAGGTCACCGGTTCGATTCCGGTTATCAGCTCCAAAAAAAGTCCTTTAACTAAAGGACTTTTTCTTTTTATAAACAAAAAGGACCGCGTTTAACGGTCTTTTTTATTTTAAAAATTCATTTAGTTTTTTTACCTTTTCTCCGTCCGCTTCTGGTAGATTGTTAAAGGGGAAAGGAATTTTTAGGTTATCATATTTAACTTTGCAAATCTTTCTAAAGGGAAGAAGTTCAACCTTATCTACACAAGAATAATTTTTAATTAGTTCTTTAAGTGATAAAACACTTTGCTCGTTATCGTTAATTGTGGGGATAATAACTTGCCTAATAGTGGTTGGTATCTCTTTTTCATTTAGATATTCTAAAAACATTAAGGGCGCGTTCATTGAACAACCAACATTTTCCTGATAAAGTTCTTCGGTAGTAAACTTAATGTCGAGTAAAACTCTATCCGTGTGGTTTAATAGTTCTTTAACCTTATCGTTTAGAATAGAACCTGAAGTGTCAAGACAAGTGTTTATGCCAATTTTGTGGGAAAGAGCAAATATTTCGGTCGCAAACTCACTTTGTAATAACGGTTCGCCACCAGATAGGGTGATACCACCTTTATCACCAAAGTATTCCTTGTATTTTTTTGCTTTTTTAACCACATCGCTTGCTAAAATTTCTTGTCCGCCCGACAAATTCCATGTGTCGGGGTTGTGACAACATTTGCAACGAAGATTACAGCCTTGAAAAAACACCACAAATCTAATTCCTGGTCCGTCAACAGTGCCAAGGCTTTGTATTGAATTGATTTTACCTTTTACTTGCATATTAGAAAGTTTGGTGGAAAGTTCTTGAAATAACTTCTTTTTGTTGCTCGCGAGAGAGTTTGTTGAAGTTTACCGCATAGCCCGAAACTCTTATGGTAAGGTTGGGGTAATCTTCGGGATTTTCGTAAGCCTTCATGAGCGTTTCTCTATTTAACACGTTAACGTTTATGTGGTGTGCTTTTTTCTTAAAATATCCATCCAAAATACCAACTAAATTGGTCTTTCTTTCTTCATCATCTTTGCCGAGCGCATCGGGGGTGATAGAGAAGGTGTTAGAAATTCCGTCACGGCAGTCGTCATAAGAAAGTTTTGCAACTGAGTTAAGCGATGCCAATGCGCCGTTTTCTTCTCTGTTGTGCATTGGGTTAGCGCCGGGGGCGAAGGGAGAGCAAGCCTCTCTGCCATCGGGCGTTTCAGCCGTGTTTTTGCCGTACATAACATTAGAAGTAATGGTTAATATCGAAAGAGTGTGTTCAGCATTGCGGTATGCAGGGGTTTTTCTCAAAGAGCAAATAAACTTATGTGAAAGTTCTTTTGCAATCAAGTCAACACGGTCATCATCGTTGCCGAATTTGGGGAAGTCGCCTTCTCTTTCAAAACCAACTATAAAGCCTTTTTCATCTTTTTTAGGTTTAACACCCGCATATTTAATAGCGCTCAAAGAGTCGGCAGTAACCGACAAGCCTGCAATACCAAACGCCATAAATCTATGAACAGAAGTATCGTGAAGTGCCATTTGTGTTTTTTCGTAAGCGTACTTATCGTGCATATAGTGAATTATATTCATCGTGTTAACATATAACTTTGAAAGCCAATCAATATACACGTCAAAACGCTTAATAACTTCATCATAATCAAGTTTTTCACTGTCCATAACGGGCATTTTAGGGCCGATATGAATATTGCTTGATGTGTCGTAACCGCCGTTTATTGCGATTAAAAGAAGTTTTGCAAGGTTACAACGCGCACCGAAAAATTGCATTTGTTTACCAACTTTCATTGCCGAAACACAGCAAGCGATTGCATAATCATCGCCGTATAAGGGGCGCATAACGTCATCATTTTCATATTGAATAGAGTCAGTATCAATAGAAACCTTTGCGCAGTATTTCTTAAAGCCTTCTGGGAGCGCGTTAGACCATAAAACAGTAAGGTTGGGTTCGGGGGAAGAGTTAAGGTTGTAAAGAGTTTGTAAAATTCTAAAACTACTCTTTGTAACGAGTGTTCTTCCATCTTCACCCATACCGCCAATTGCTTCGGTTATCCACATCGGGTCTCCACCAAAAAGTTCGTTGTATTCGGGAGTGCGAAGATGCCTTGCAATGCGGAGTTTGATAACAAAGTCATCAATCAATTCTTGTGCTTGCTCTTCGGTTAAAACACCGTTTTTGATATCGCGCTCAATATAAATATCAAAGAAAGTGCTAACTCTACCGAGTGACATTGCTGCACCGTTTTGTTCTTTAATAGCACCAAGGTAAGCAAAATAAGTCCATTGAATTGCTTCTTTGGTGTCTTTTGCGGGCGCGCTTATATCATAGCCGTACATTTGAGCCATTTCTTTAAGATAAGTTAAGAAAGTTATTTGTTGAAAAAGTTCTTCATCAAGGCGAATTTGGTCGGCATTAAAATCGTTATTTGCAAGGTTTTCCTTATCTTTTTTCTTTTCTTCAATAAGTTTGTCTATACCATAAAGAGCAACTCTACGATAATCGCCAATAATTCTGCCTCTGCCATAAGCGTCGGGAAGCCCAGTAATAACATGGCATTTTCTTGCAAGGCGCATTTCATCGGTGTACGCGCGGAAAACACCATCGTTATGCGTTGTTCTAAAGCGGAATTCATCTTGAACTTTTTTGCTTAAAGTATAGCCGTAAGATTCGCAAGCCTGCTTTACCATACGCATACCGCCAAATGGGTTTACGCTTCTTTTTAATGGGCTGTCGGTTTGCATACCAACAATCAATTCGTTTTCTTTATCTATATAGCCGGGGGCAAAGTTTTTAAGTGATGAAACGGTGTTTGTGTCCACATCTAAAACACCACCGCGTTCTCTTTCAAGTTTGAATAAAGCATTAACCTTATCCATTAAAGAGTTGGTTCTTTTTGTGGCGGAAGATAAAAACTTCTCATCGCCCAAATAGGGGGTATAGTTGTTTTGTATAAAATCTCTCACGTCAATACTGTTGTTCCAGTTGCCGTTTTTAAATCCTTTCCAATTAACGTGTTCCATATTTTACCTCCATAAAAAACAAAAAAGGCAATCCAATACTAAATCGGATTGCCCAGACGGTCGGCTAATGATATTTTGCACTTCACCGCGTTTATCCGCGAAATCCGTCAGTCATGCAAAATTCTTGTATTTATTATATAACACCAAAAAAATATTGTCAAGTAAAAAAATAAATTTTAACATAATTTACCTTACAAGTCATAATTGCGTAAAGGGGTAATTTTGCTTGCAAAAAGTGCTTAAAAATGTTATTATGTATTAGTATGCTAAAAGGATTAAATAAAAATTTCTTTAAGCAACTGTTTGGGCGAAATGTTTATTTTCGCTATATTAAAATGAATATCTCATAACTTGTTTACATAGGAGAAATGATGGAACAAATCAAAAAAGAAATAAACGGTGCGCTTTTTGAACGCTTGGTTTTAAGCGGGGCGGGAAGATTGCAATCAAAAGTCAAAGAAGTTAACGACCTTAATGTTTTTCCAATTCCTGACGGCGATACCGGTGAAAATATGTTTTTAACTATCAAGGGCGGTGTTGACAGTATGGTTGCTGAAAAGGACACCACTCTTTCAAAAAAAGCAAATGCATTATCTACTGGTATGTTGCTCAATGCAAGGGGTAACTCTGGGGTAATTTTGTCACAGTTGTTCTTCGGCCTAGCAGAAGGTTTGGAAGGTCTTGAAACTGCTGATATGGTTCAGTTTGAAAAAGCACTTGCTCAAGGTGTAAAAAGGGCATATTCTTCTGTTGCTAAACCCGTTGAAGGCACAATTTTAACTGTTGCTAGAGAAGCGGTTGAAAATACTTGTGATAACATTAGTAAAAATACAGATTGGGTAGATTTCTTCTCAGGATTTTTAGATGAGATGAAAAAATCGCTTGAACACACTCCCGAACTTCTTGCAACCTTAAAAGAAGCGGGTGTTATCGATAGCGGTGGAGCAGGGCTTGTTTATATTATTGAAGGTTTTTATAAGGCCGTTAAGGGTGAAGATGTTTCTAACGAACTTGCAATAACTTCCACTGATAGTAGCGCAACTGATTTTTCTAAGTTTAACGAAGAAAGCGTTATGGAATATGGATATTGCACAGAACTTCTTCTTCAACTTCAAAAGAGTAAAACTGATGTTGAAAATTTCTCGGTAGATACAATTATATCTTTCCTTGAAAGCATAGGCGATTCTATCGTTGCATTTAAGATTGGTACTGTAATTAAAATGCATGTTCATACTTTAACACCTTATAAAGTTTTAGAGTTTTGTCAACAATACGGCGAATATTTGTCAGTTAAAATTGAAAATATGACCTTGCAACACAATGAAACTACCAAAGAAAAAGAAGAAGATGAGGGTCTTAACATTAAGGTTAAGCGCGCAAGAAGAAAATTTGCGCTTGTTACTGTCGCTTCTGGTCAAGGTTTAATCGATGTGTTTAAGGAACTTGGCGCTGATGAAGTTATCTCTGGCGGTCAAACAAACAACCCCTCTTCTGAAGATTTTATCAATGCGTTTGATAATGTTAATGCTGATTACATATTTGTTCTTCCCAATAACGGAAACATTGTTTTAACCGCAAAACAAGCGGCACAAATGTATAAAGATTCAGACATTAGGGTAATTGAAAGCAAGAATATAGGTCAAGGCTATTCGGCACTTTCTATGCTTGATTTTAGTTGCGATGATCCGGATGCTATCGAAGAGCAAATGCGTGAAGACATACAAGGTGTTATCACGGGTATGGTAAGCGTTGCGGTTAGGTCAACTACTGTAAATGGTGTTGAAATTGAAAAAGATAATTACATCGGCTTTACTGACCACACTATGCACGTTTCAAAGAAAACAAGCACAGAAACGGCTTGTGCTTTGCTTGATAAACTTGAAATTGAAAGCAAAAACTTCCTTATTCTCGTTTGCGGACAAGATTGCACCGAAGAACAAAAGGCATTTGTTGAAAACTACGTAAACGAAAAAGCGCCGAACGTTGAAGTTTATGCTATCGACGGCGGGCAAGAAGTTTATGATTTCATAATGATAATTGAATAAAATTAAAAAAGGGGTTGAAAAATATCAACTTCTTTTTGATTAAGGAGAGATATGAAGGTTTTAATGTTAAACGGCAGTCCGCACAAAAACGGAACGACCTTTCGCGCGTTGAGCGAGATTAAAAAAGAACTAAACTTGAATGGTATCGAAACGGAAATCATCACTGTTGGTGACAAGGAAATTACCGGTTGTATTGCTTGTTGTGCTTGCGTAAATACGGGGAAATGCTTCAAAAACGATATTGTAAATGAGATTATCGATAAGTTAAAAGAAGCCGATGGTTTGGTTGTTGGTAGCCCAGTTTATTACGCATCTATGAACGGCTCGCTAAAAAGTTTATTAGATAGAGTGTTCTTTGGTAAATCGTGCTTTGCACATAAACCTGCTTGTGCTATTGCGGTGGCAAGAAGGGCGGGAACAATCGCAACGGTGGACGATATTAATAAATATTTTACCATAAATAATATGCCCGTCGTATCTTCTCAATATTGGAATATGGCGTTTGGAAGCAATGGCGAACAAGCCGAACAGGATATTGAAGGTATGCAAACAATGCGCATTTTAGGTAAAAATATGGCTTGGCTTCTTAAATGCATAGAAGCGGGTAAAAAGGCAGGAATTGAACCGCCCGAAGTAGAAAAACATATAAAAACTAACTTTATAAGATAAAAATAAACCCCACGATTTTTCGTGGGGTTTTCAATTTGTTTATTTAATTAATACCATCTTGCAAACCAGTTTTTTTGTCTGTTAACCATAACGATAGAAACGATAAGCACGGAAATTGCAAACACGAAAGCATCAATTTGTGGGCACATTTTAACTTCTGAACTTATATCGTGCAAGGTCCAACCAACGTAACCTAAAATTTGAACCAATTGTGCGAGTGCAATTCCAACAAAAGCAATTGCAAAAATTATGCTTAAAATCTTAAAGAAAACTCTTGCTATTACTGATTTTGTGAGTATTAAGAAAAGTGCAAACACAATATCTAATGCTAAAATTCCAATAAAAGCATAAATGGAGTAATTCAATATCATACCAATAAGGTCGGTCATAGTAGAATCAAGTCCTGCAAGTGCTGAAAGACCACCCGCTATGTATTTTTGAAGTTCAAGATAACTTCCGTCACCAATAATTGGCATGGTGGAAAGTGCAGTAGGACCACCGTTAAAACTCAATGGAATAAAAAGCACGCACAGTGCAATTAATGAAACGATTATTGTCACAAAACATTGCTTTACCCAAACATTTCTTTGGTAGCGCTTGCTTGCAGGTTTGCCTTCTTTAACAATTTCTGCCATAGTGTTTCTCCAAATTTAATTTGTTTATATTTTAACTGAATTGATAACTTTTTTAATCACGGCGGGGAAGCCTTGCCCAACCGCTTTAAGATTTTTGAAGAATTGTTCTTGTGCTGTTCCGCTACCCGTAACGTCGCTTATACCTTTAATCATAACAACGGGCACGTTGTTTGATGTGCAAACTTGTGCAATAGCACCGCCTTCCATATCGCGAAGACTTGCGCCGATTTGGTTGATGCTGTTGATATCGTTAACGTCATTGGTAAATCTATCAGCAGTTGCAAGCACGCTTTTATCTAAAAAGTCAAGCCCGTTTGTGTGGGTATCGAAAAAAGCCCTGTCATATTCTTGAATATAACCTAGGGGAACGCCGTCGAGTTCTCTCAAATCAAAGTCGAACTGGCAACATTTTTCAACCGCGTAATAGGAAAGAATTTTAACGCTATTATTCATGCCTCCACAAGTGCCGAAGTTTAAGATATATTCGGGCGAATATTTGTCTATCAAAAGTTGGGTGGAAAGCCCTGCGCTAACCTTACCGATACCGCTGATGATAAGTACAATATCTTTATTCTCAATTTTGCCAGAATAAGCAGGCTTATCGGCAATTTTGAACTCTTGTAATTGTTCGATTTCATTTATAAGTGCATTTGTTTCTGATTTAAGTGCAACAACAATTCCTACCATAATATCCTCACGAAGAAAATTATAGCACAAATATTAAAAAATGTCAATATAATATTTTACTAGTAATTTACCTGACTTGGGTTATATTTTTTTGTTTTTGAGGGGTTAAAAGGCTAAAAAACCGCTAAAAACCCCCATTTTAACCCCCTTAAAATGAAATCGTGTTTAATCAAAAATCGAGAAAAAATCGCAAAAAACCGCCAAAAAACGCATATTTACACTAAAATTAAATTAAAAAATTACTTGACAAGTGAAAAATTATGTCTTAAAATTAAAATCGTGATAAGTAAAAAATAAAAACTTGTTAGGAGAGGGAAATGAAGTTCAAAAAAGGTAAAAATCTTGTTCTTAAAGACAAGCGCTCAATTTTTATTGCGCCAACTGTTATTATCGGTGATAACGTTACCATTTATGAGAATAATAGAATCGAAGGCAACACCGAAATTAAAGACGGTGCGGTGATTATGCCGGGGTGTTTTATAACCGATACAATAATTGGCGAAAATAGTGTTATAAACAATTCGCAAACTGAAAGTTCGGTTGTTGGAAAAGATTGTTATGTTGGCCCATTTGCAAGGTTGCGTCCAAAAGCGGTTGTTTGTGACAAGGCTAAAATCGGCAACTTTGTTGAAATTAAAAATGCAACTGTTGGCGAAGGTAGTAAGGTTAACCACTTGGCATATGTTGGTGATGCTGATCTTGGCTGTGATTGTAATATTGGTTGTGGTGCGATTTTTGTTAATTATAACGGCAGAACTAAGAGTAGAACTGCTGTGGGTGACGAGTGCTTTATAGGAAGCAACTGCAATATTATTGCGCCAGTTAAAATTGAAAGTAGGTCTTATATTTGTGCGGGAACAACCATAACTAACGACGTGCATACCGATGATTTTGTTATTGGTAGGGTAAGGCAAGAAGTTAAGGAAAATAGGGCGCACAATTATCTTAAAGAGAAAAAGGGAGAATAAAAAATGGGTATCTTTTTTGGAACGGACGGGATTCGCGGTAAAGTTAATAAAGATTTGACGCAAGATATTGCTTATAAAATTGGTAACGCACTTTCAATTTTAAAGGAAAACCCAACGATTATTATCGGTGCAGATACAAGAATTTCAAATTCATATTTGGCTCTTTCTTTAGCGAGCGGTGCTATGAGTGGTGGCGCTAACATTATTGATGCGGGCGTTGTGCCTACTGCAGGCGTTGCTTACCTTACTAAATCGTTAAAAGCCGATTATGGCGTTGTTATAAGCGCATCGCACAATAGTGGCGAGTATAACGGAATAAAAGTGTTTAATAGCGATGGTTATAAACTTTCTGATAAGGAAGAAGAACACATAGAGCGTTGTTTTATTAAAAATAAAATCAATGATTTTCCAAATATTGGTACATACAAGCAAGATTTTACGCTCATTAAACTTTATAGAGATTATCTTATAAGGGCAAGCGAAAACTCGCTTAAAGGCAAAACTATCGTGCTTGACGGTGCTTTTGGTGCGGCGCATAGGGTAGCGCCCGAAGTTTTCCGTAGGCTCGGCGCAAATGTTATCGCGGCAAACTGTGTGAATAACGGCTTAAAAATCAACGAAAACTGTGGTGCTTTATATCCCGAAACCTTAAAAAAGAGAGTTTTTAGGTATAAAGCCGACATGGGTTTTGCTTTTGACGGCGACTCAGATAGGCTTATTGCTGTTGATGAAAAGGGCAATATTATTGATGGTGATAAAATCATTTGCGGTATTGCAAAATATCTAAAAAAACTTGGTAAACTCAATAAAAACACTGCGGTTGGAACAAGTCACACCAATATGGCTATAGAAGAAGAACTTAAAAATAGCGGTATTGATTTCATAAGAACGGATATTGGCGATAAATACGTTCTTGCAAAACTTATAGAAAAAGGTCTTTCTATCGGTGGGGAGCAAAGCGGACACGTAATCTTAAAAGATTATGCAACCACGGGTGACGGCATTTTAACGGCTATTTTTGTTGCAAATATGATAATAAATGAAAACACCACCTTGTCAAAGGCGATAAACTTTGAACTGTATCCGCAAACAAATAAAAACGTTATCGTTGAAGATAAACTTCGTATAATGAATAGTGAAGAACTTATGACAACCATTGCAAAATATACCGCTGAACTTGATGGAAAAGGCCGTTTAATGATAAGAGCATCGGGAACAGAACCTAAGATTAGGGTAATGGTTGAAAGCAAGGATAACGAATTGAACGAAAAAATCGCTTCAATTCTTGTAAATCTAATCAAAAAAATCGACACGAAAATCTAATTAAGTCGCGGTACTGTTGCGTAAAACGACTTTTGAGATTAAAAAAAGTATACTTTTTAGGTTTATTAAAAACACAAAAATATGTTTTAAGGTTACTTTTAAACCGCGCTGTATTTTTACGGCGCGGTTTAATTTTTAGTTAAAATTAAAAAATTCGCTTTTTTATGCCATAAGATAGCCCTAAATTATATTTACAAAAAATATAATTTGTGTTATACTTACAATTACAGGTGAAAGTTTTGCTTTTGCCAAGTTAATACAAAAGGAAATTATGGTTCAAATGGAAAAAGTTGCTCAAAGAAATTTAACCCTACTTACTGACTTATATCAATTGACTATGATGAACGGATACTTAAAGAAAGGCAACCTTGATGAAGTTGCTGTATTCGACGTATTTTTTAGGCAAAACGATATGATAACTTATTCGCTCGCTTGCGGGCTTGAACAAGTTGTTGAATATATCTTAAATCTTCACTTCGGTGATGAAGAAATTGAGTATTTAGAAAGTCTTAAAATTTTCGATGCGGACTTTATCGAATACTTAAAAACCTTTAAGTTCACTGGAGATGTTTATGCAGTGCCCGAAGGAACGGTTGTTTTCCCTGGTGAGCCAATTTTAACTGTAAAAGCACCCATTTTGCAAGCGCAACTTGTGGAAACGGCAATCCTGAATATAATGAACTTCCAAACCCTTATTGCAACAAAATCGGCAAAGATTTGTTATTCTGCAAAGGGTGATACAGTTATGGAATTTGGTTTGCGCCGTGCTCAAGCACCCGATGCGGGTATTTACGGTGCTCGCGCTGCTGTTATTGGTGGTTGCAAGGTTACTTCAAACGTGCTTGCGGGTAAAATGTTTGGTATTCCCGTTGCAGGAACGCATGCGCACAGTTGGGTAATGAATTTTGCTGATGAATATACCGCGTTTATGGAATATGCTAAAACTTATCCTGACAACGCGTTGCTTCTCGTTGATACCTACGACACCTTAAACCAAGGTGTACCCAACGCGATTAAGGTGTTTGATTATCTTAAAGAAAACGGTCATAAGCCAAAGGGTATTAGATTAGACTCTGGCGACCTTGCTTACTTATCAAAAAAGGCTAGAAAAATGCTTGATGATGCAGGGCATACCGAAACTATTATTTGTGCTTCGGGCGACCTTGATGAGTATTCTATCAACTCGCTTAAAAACCAAGGCGCGAGAATTGACCTTTGGGGTGTTGGCACAAAACTTATAACAAGTGCCGATATGCCTGCTCTTGGCGGTGTATATAAACTTTCTGCAGTTATTGATAAAGACGGAAAGGTTACACCAAAAATTAAACTTTCAAACAATACCGCAAAAATTACCAACCCTGGATTTAAGAATATTTATAGGGTATACGATAACCAAACTGGCAAAGCGGAAGCAGACTTTATCTACTTGCGCGATGAAGAAGGCACAATCGACACTTCAAAGCCTTTGGAACTCGTGCATCCGACCGAGCGTTGGAAAAAGACAACCTTTACCGATTACACCTTGCGCTCATTGCAAGTGGACGTTATTAAGGGTGGGGAACTCGTTTATAAGTTGCCTACGCTTAACGAGATTAAAGAGTATGCACAAAACGAACTCGAAAGTTTTTGGGACGAATATAAAAGACTTGATAGACCGCACGTGTATAAAGTGGACTTGTCTGACGGGCTTTATCAGTTAAAAAGAGATATGCTTGATGAAATTAGGGGCAAACAAATAAAGTAATTTGGAGGGAACAACTTTGCAACTCGATAAGAAAAAGTATAAGCAACAAGAAGTGAAAGATATTCTTACTGCTTATCAAATCGAATACGAGGCAAAACTTGCCGAACAAAAAAATAGAATATTCGAACTTACCGAAGAAGTTGCAAGTTTAAGCACACATCTTCAAAAGTACAAGGAAAAGGAAAATTACCTTGCAAGCGCTATAGTAAGTGCGGAAAAAACGGCTGAAAAAATCAAGAAAAAAGCCGAACTTCAATATGCTTTAGAAATGGAAAAGTTAAGAAATTTTAACGGCAAATGGGATGACTATTTTTCGGCATTAAAAGAAAAATATCCTATGTATGCACCCTTGCAAAACGCTGTGGATATCAAGGCAAAATTACAGTCGTTACTAAAACTTTCCGACTCTAAAAAAGCAGTTGAAAAACTTGATAAAATGCTTGGCGATTTTGCTGTTAAAACAAACGATGAAACAAGTTTAACAAGCGACAATGGATTTAGTTTAGAAGAAGTGTTAAACCCTGGGGAACTAGAATTGGAGGAATTATGCAAAGAATTGGGACTAATAGATGCAGAAGAATAATTTTTCATTATATTTTTCCCGTTGTGCTTGCAATTTTTCTAGTTGCGTTTGACCAAGTTTTTAAACTTTTGTTTGAAAGTTTACACGGAGCGCGCGGTGATATAATTGTTATTCGCGGTTTCTTTACCTTAACTTGTGTTAAAAACACGGGCGCTGCTTGGAGTTTTTTATCGGGCGCATCGTGGGGGCAAATATTTTTGAAAGTTCTAACCGTTCTTGCTCTCTGTGGTTTTATTGCCGTTTACGTTATGGCGGTAAGAAAAAGCAAAAAGTGGCTTATATATTCGCTCGTGTTTATCATCGGCGGAACTATTGGTAACTTTATTGATAGGCTGTTTTTGGGCGGTGTAATCGACTTTTTAAGTTTCAATATTTTCGGTTACGATTTCCCTGTGTTTAATTTTGCCGATTGCTTTTTGGTTGTTGGCACGATTATGATTTTGATTCAGTTTTTCTTTTTAGATGACGATGCGATATTCAAAAAAAGTAAGAAAAAATTAGAAAAGAAAGACGATGAGGGCGAAAATGCAGATTAAAACCTTTAATTTTGACCTTCAAACTCAATGCCGTGCAGATGTTTATTTATCTGAAGAACTATCGTTAACTCGCTCACACGTTAAAAAACTTTGTGACCAAGGCTATCTATCGGTTAATGGCAATGTGGCTAGATCAAACAAGGTGTTAAAACTAGGCGATAAAATAGAAATAACTTTGCCCGAAAACAAAAACCTTGATATTGAGCCTGAAGATATACCGATAAACATCGTTTATCAAGATGATGACCTTGCAATTATTGATAAACCGCAAGGTATGACAGTGCACGCGGGTAACGGTACAAACGGTTCAACCTTAGTTAACGCGCTTTTATATCACTTGGATAATCTATCTGGTATAAATGGTGTAATTAGACCGGGTATCGTGCATAGAATTGATAAAAACACTTCGGGGCTTTTAGTGGTTGCAAAAAACGATAAATCACACGTTTGCCTTGCAAAGCAAATAGAAGAAAAAACGTGTAGAAGAATTTATGTTGCGCTTTTAGAAGGTGTTTTGAAAGAAGATAACGGCGTAATTCAAACGCATATCGGCAGAAATCCCAAAGATAGAACAAAAATGGCGGTTGTTTCTTATGGTAGGCTTGCAATAACCGAATTTAAGGTGCTTAAAAGGTTTACTAACCACACACTTTGCGAATTTTCCTTAAAGACGGGTAGAACTCATCAAATTAGAGTGCACGCAAAACATTTAGGTCACCCTGTTGTAGGCGATAAAGAATACGGATTTAAAAACCAAAAATTTAATTTGGAAGGTCAACTTTTACACGCGAAAAAATTAGAGTTTGTTCACCCCACAACGGGCAAACAAATGTCGTTTGAAAGCCCCTTGCCAAAATATTTTGAAAAAATTATAAAGAGTTTAGGATAATATGCAAATAAAAACAGTTTTGCTCGATTCGATGGCTATCGATAGAGCGATTAGAAGAATTTCACACGAGATTACCGAGAAAAATAGGGGCGTATCAAATGTTGTGCTACTCGGCATTGCGCGTGGTGGCATACCCGTTTGTGAAAAACTTGCCGAAAATATTAAGATTATTGAAAATGTTGATATTCCAGTTGGAAAACTTGATATAACCCTATATCGTGATGACTTAAAATCGCAAAATAAAGACGCGACTGTTAACGGCACTGAGATAAACTTCTCTCTAGAAGGAAAGGATGTTGTGCTTTGTGACGATGTGTTGTTTACTGGTAGAACAGTGCGCGCTGGTATTGAAGCGGTGATTAAACTTGGTAGACCAAAAACTATTCAACTTGCAGTGCTTATTGATAGGGGCCATAGAGAACTTCCTATTCGTGCTGATTACGTTGGTAAAAACGTTCCCACTTCGCGTGATGAAGTTGTTTTAGTTAAATTTGATAAAAAAGACGGTAACAGTGCCGTAATTTTATCAAAAAACGGAAAATAAGGAGAAAATTATGAAAAAACCTGACGCAAAAGTATTTTACTTTGTTTCATTTGTTGCGCTTTCATTGATTGCCGTGCTTATGCTTATCGGTGGCTTGCTTACCGGTAGTTTGCTCGGTCAAATTTTAGAAACGGTTAGAAACGCGCTAATTTTATTAGTGGTTGGCGTATGTGCTTATAAATTTATTGTTGGAAAACCCACTTGGATAAAAATCGTATATGCTGTTTCGATAGTTGTTTTAATTATAGGAACAGTGTTTGTTTGGGTTAAATTTTAATTAAAGCGAGGTAATAAACGTGGCTAAACCTTTAGTTGCAATCGTTGGTAGACCTAATGTTGGTAAATCTACCTTTTTTAATAAAGTTGTTGGTAAAAAACTTTCAATAGTTGAAAACTTCCCCGGTGTTACAAGGGATAGGCTTTATGCCGATGCTGAGTGGTGCGGAAGGTATTTTACGCTTGTTGATACGGGCGGTTTGGAACTTAAATCTACCGACCAAATGTGGAAGCATATTCAAAAACAAGCGGAAATTGCTATTGAAACGGCAGATGTTATCATTTTATTTACCGATGCTAAATCAGGACTTAATGCTTCCGACCAAGACGTTGCGATGAAACTTCGCAAGTCGGGAAAACCGGTTGTTTTGGCTGTAAATAAACTTGATAATTACGAACCCGAAAAACTCTATGAGTTCTATAATTTAGGACTTGGTGAGCCTTTTGGTATATCCGCAGAACACGGAAACGGAATTGGCGAACTTCTTGATGAAGTTGCAAGCCATATTGACCATTTTGGCGATAAAGATGATGATAATTCTATCAAACTTGCCGTTGTTGGTAAGCCTAATGCGGGTAAATCAAGCCTTTGCAATAAACTCTTAGGCTTTGATAGAACAATAGTTTCCGACATTGCGGGCACAACGCGTGATGCAATCGATACACCGTTTATCTATAAAGACCAACAATTTACTCTTATCGACACCGCTGGTATTAGAAAGAAAAAGAGTGTTGATGAAGATATAGAATATTATAGTGTTTTAAGGGCGCTTGGCGCGATTAGAAGGGCTGACGTTTGTATTATGATGATTGATGCAAACGAAGGCGTAACTGAGCAAGACGTTAAGATTTGCGGTTATATTCACGAACAAGGTAAACCTTCTGTTATCGTTATGAATAAATGGGATTTGGTTGAAAAGGACACCAACACCATAAATAAGTTTAACTATGACTTAAACGAACAACTTAAGTTTATGGATTATATTTTGCCAATTTATGTTTCAGCAAAGACAGGACAGAGAACGGATAAAATTTTAGACCTTGCAATGCGCGTTTTGGAAAACAACAATAGAAAGATTTCTACTGGTCAATTAAACGACTTAATTTTGGACTGTGTTCGCGCAAACGAACCGCCGTCAGTTAACGGAAAAAGGCTTAAAATTAAATACGTTACTCAAATGGGTGTAAATCCGCCCACTTTCTTGTTCTTTGTTAATGAAACAGCACTTTTGCACTTCTCTTATAGGCGTTATTTGGAAAACAACTTGCGTAAAGCATATGATTTTTCGGGCACACCTATAAAACTTATCGCAAGAGAGAGGGATGATGATGAATAATTTTTGGCTACTTTTTATATTGGCTTTGGGAAGTTATTTTTTCGGCAATATAAACTGGGCAATTATAATTTGCAAACTTAAAAAGACCGACATTAGAAAAATGGGAAGCGGAAACCCCGGAACTCTCAATATGAGTAGAAATATGGGGCTTAAACTTGGACTTTTGACCTTTTTCTTAGATATTATGAAAGGTGTTATCCCAACGCTTGTAGCATTTTTTGCGGTTGGGGATAGAACTTTTGTTAATTCGCAATATTTTTTAAGTGACTTTGCTATATATCTTTGTGGTTTGTCTACCGTTTTAGGGCATATTTTCCCCGTTGTGTTAAAATTTAAGGGCGGAAAGGGTATCGCATCAACCATTGGTGTATTCTTCGTTTGCTCTTGTGTTTTTGAGTGGGGTTGGATTGTGCTTATGATAATGGCGCTTGTTGCTGCACTCGTGTTTATTTTACTCACCGAGTTTGGTGCAATGGGCTCTTTTATTGCGATAACACCGCCAGCAATCGGTGCAAGTATAAGGCTTTTTATCGCTTATAATACTTCACTTAATAAAATAACTATTTTATATTATGTATTGTCAAATATGATGATATTTGCGATATGTTTATTTACTTGGTTTGCGCATAGAAACAATATTAAAAGAATGCTTGCGGGGGAAGAACATCCCACTTCAATCAAGCAAATGGTTGTTAAAATGAAGGCTAAAAAGGCGGAGGCGCGCGCTCAAGCACAAAATAAAAACAATTAGTTTTGAAAATTTTGATAAAATTTCATAATAAGAGAAAACCTTTCATAGATTATTTGTGTAATGTATGGGAGGTTTTTTTATGGAGAAATACGATATCTATAAGGATATTGCAACGAGAACAAACGGCGACGTATATATTGGCGTTGTTGGACCTGTAAGAACGGGCAAATCCACTTTTATAACCAAATTTATGGAAGAATTGGTTATTCCTAACATCAGTAATAGATTGCAAAAACAAATTGCAACTGATGAAATGCCTCAGTCGGCAGACGGAAAAACTATAATGACAACCCAATTAAAAGTCGTGCCTGCAAACGGGGTTAAGGTTAAATTAAAAAACAATTCATCAGTAAACGTAAAACTCGTAGATTGTGTTGGGTATTTAGTTGACGGCGCGGTAGGGCATATGGAAGATAATAAGCCAAGGCTTGTTAAAACACCGTGGAGTAATGAAGAAATCCCTTTCGAAAATGCTGCTGACATTGGTACTAAAAAGGTTATTGAAGAATACTCTACCATCGGTATAGTTGTTACAACCGACGGCAGTTTTAGTGAGATTTCAAGAGAGAGTTATATCCCCGCGGAAGATAGGGTGATTAAAGAGTTAAAATCATTAAAAAAACCTTTTGTTATTTTGCTTAATAGTAGTAAACCGCAGTCGCAAAGCGCCATTAAACTTGCCGAAGAATTGGAAGAAAAACACGGCGTTTCGGTAGTTTTGGTCAATGCAAATCAAATGGGCGCTGAAGATATTGGCAATATTTTAGAAAAGGTGTTGCTTGAATTCCCGATGGGTAGTTTTAATGTTAATATTCCAAGGTGGATGCAAGCACTTCCCTCTAATGACCCCGTTATCGAAGAACTTATTGATAGAGTTAAAAAATCTTCCGCTTGTCTATCTAAAATGCGCGATTATGTTAATCTTAACGGCGCAACTGATGATAGCGAATATTTTGAATGTATTTCTCCAAGTGAATTAAAACTTGGCGAAGGTGTTGCCGAATATAAATTAGATGTAAAAGAAGATTTGTATTTTAAGGTTTTGTCTAAAGAGTGTGGCGAAGAAATTAATAGTGATTTAGACCTTATGTCTTACATTAAATCATTTGCTAACGATAAAAAGAATTACCTTAAACTAAAAAATGCCCTTTTAGAAGCACAAGAAAATGGCTATGGTGTTGTTTTCCCAACGGTTGATGAAATGAACCTTGAAGAGCCCGTTTTGGTTAAGCAAGGGGGAAGATATGGGGTAAAATTAAAGGCTTCCGCACCTAGTTTACATATTATGAAGGTTGACGTTTGCACCGAAGTTGCGCCAATAGTGGGTACTGAAAAGCAAGGCGAAGATCTTATCAATTATATTATGACTAGGTTTGAAGATAATCCCGCAGGCATATGGGAAACAAATATGTTTGGCAAGTCTCTTCACGACCTTGTTAACGAAGGTTTGACGGGTAAACTTACCGCAATGCCCAAAGAAGCACAAGGCAAAATGAGAAAGACCTTGACACGAATTGTTAACGAAAATAAGGGCGGACTTATCTGTATTTTGCTATAATTTTAAATATTAAAACAGCCTGATAAAATCAGGCTGTTTTGCTATTTTCCTTTGAACTTAATTATACACTTTTCAAGTAGGGCAACCAAGCCGTACATAAAGGTTGCAAGCACGCATAAAACAACGGTTGATGCCATAACTAAATCCAACTTAAACACTTGACCGCCGTAAACGATAAGATAGCCAAGACCTGCGCGCGATACTAAATATTCGCCCATAATAGAGCCGACCCAAGCCATGCCAACGCTTATTTTTAGCATACTTATTAAGGTGGGTAAACTACCAGGGATAACAAGTTTAACTAAAACTTGCATTTTGTTTGCGCCCATAGATTTTAGAAGCAAAATCTTATTCTTGTCTGTTGATAAAAATCCGTTTAGCATTGTCATAATGGCAACGATAATACCAATTAAAACAGCCATAAAGATTATTGCTTTGCTTCCGCTACCGAACCAAACGATGATGATGGGGCCTAATGCGATTTTCGGCAAACTATTAAGTACAACAATATATGGCTCTAGTATTCTTCTCGTTCTTTCAGACCACCAAAGAAGTAGGGCAACAAGGTATCCAACGCCAACGGCTATAAAAAAGCCTAGAGTGGTTTCATACATAGTAACACCGATATGGCGCATTAGATCGTTTTCAATAAATAGTTCTTTTATGGTTTTAACTATCCTTGACGGACTGCTTGATATAAAAGAATCAATTATATTTAATCGTGCTAAAACTTCCCAAAGGCCAACCAATAAAAGCAATAGGACAAAGCGCGAAAAGTATACAAGGCGAGTTTCGCGTTTTATTTTTTTAATATAAAATAAATGTTCTTTTGAAAAGGTGTTTTTATTCTTCATTAGTGTAACTCCTTCCAAACTTTTTCAAACCAAATACCCGAATCTTTGTTCTCGCGCCTACGCAAGGGAGTGTCGCCATCTATCCTTGGTCGCAAAATAGATTTCACTTGTGCAGGTCTATCGGAAAGCACTATGATTTTGTCTGACATAGTGATTGCTTCTAATATGTCGTGAGTGACTAAAACAGCAGTTTTTTTCTCGGCTTTTATTATTTTATATACATCGTCGCAAACGGCTAGTCGAGTCTGGTAATCTAGGGCGGAAAAAGGTTCGTCTAAAAGTAAAAGTTTAGGTTTTGGCGCAAGTGTTCTAATTAGTGCAGCGCGTTGTCGCATACCGCCAGAGAGTTGCTCGGGATACATTTTCTTAAAGTCTTTTAAGCCGTATTTATCGAGCAATGAAATGGCGTATTCTTTGTTCTCCTTGGTGTTTATTTTTTTAATTTCCAAGGGGAGAAAAACATTTTTTTCTATCGTGCGCCAAGGAAATAGTTGGTCCTTTTGGAGCATATAACCAAGGTTTGCTTTGTTGTTATTTAGTTTTTTTCCGTCAATTTCTATAATTCCAGAACTCGGTTGAATCAATCCCGCTATTAAAGACAAAATCGTTGTTTTACCGCAACCAGAAGGCCCAATTATGGATAAAAATTCCCCTTCGTTGCAATTAAAACTCAAATTTTGAATAGCCGTGATTTCATCAGTTAAAGTTTGGTATTTTAGACTGACATTTATCATTTCCAAAAGTTTTTTCATAGTTTTTTCCGCCGTAAAATTAAAATTTTATCTAAACACCTCGTTAGCGATAGAATTATCAACTATATTGCTAAATTCAACCTTACTTTCAAGTTCGCCTGCATTTATCATAACATCTTGCAATCTTGAAAAAGCGTCTTCAGTGCCGTGTAAATCTTTTCGCCACGCATCTATGTTCTTGTAACTTGCAATAGAGGTTGCGATTGAAGTTATAGAAGTAGAGGGGAATTGTTTAACAATAGTTTCAGCGATTTCAGTATCAGTGTGGGTGTCCATAAATTCGTGCGCTTTTTTAATTGCCGATAAAAAGCCTTTAAGTGTATCTCTATTTTCGCTTATATAACTCTCAAGAGCGATAAAAGATGTGTAGGGAATTTCGCCCGCTTGTTCGCCAACACTTGCAACGATATACCACTGTCCGTTTGCTTGATATTCGGATGCAGTAGGCTCAAAAACTGTGCAAAAATCACCAGTTCCGCCCAAAAACGCGCTTGTCATAAGGTTAAATTGTACGTCAAAATTAAGCCTAAAATCGCGTTCATTTTGCATACCTAGTTGGTTTAAGATGTATTCGAAAGTCATTGCGGGAACACCGCCTTTTCGACCTGCAAGAATTTCTTTACCCCTTAAATCGTTCCAACTAAAATTAGGGTAAGGTGTTTTGCTTACTAAAAACGAGCCATCTTTTTGTGTTAATTGTCCAAAAACTTTAGGGCTATCTGCTTTGCCTTGATTTTGCACATAAATAACAGTTTCAGGACCCATTAAACCAATATCTGCGGTTTTTGAAAGCACGGCTGTCATAGAAGCGTCAGCACCACCGCCGTTGGTAAGTTCAATGGTTATGCCTTCTTCGGCAAAATACCCATTTTCAATAGCAACATATAGCGGGGCATAGAAAACCGAGTGAGTAACTTCGTTTAACCGAATTGTTTTGTTTCCGTCATTATCTTTGCAACCCGCGATTGGGAAGGCAAAAAGGCAAACGGAGAGCAAGATTAGTAGAATTTTTTTCATAATCACATCTCCAATTTAAGTTTTGATAATTCATTTTATGAAATTAAACTTATATTTGACAATGCTGTCATATAATATTTGACATTTAATTTTTAATAAAGTATAATAGTCTTCGTATTGACAAAAGGAGATGTGCCTGATATGGATATGGCAAAAACTTACAACCCTTCGGAATTTGAAAAAGAAATTTACGAAGAATGGGAAAAAGAAGGATATTTTAGGGCAAAGGTAGATGCTAATAAACTACCTTTCACCATCGTTATACCTCCGCCCAATATTACCGGTCAACTTCACATGGGTCACGCATTAGATGAAACCTTGCAAGACACTCTTATTAGATTTAAGAGAATGCAAGGCTATTCTGCATTATGGCTTCCCGGAACTGACCACGCTTCTATTGCAACCGAAGTTAAAATCGTTGAACAAATGGCAAAAGAAGGTCTTACCAAAAAAGATGTTGGTAGAGACGGCTTTTTGGAACGTGCTTGGGCTTGGAAGGAAAAGTATGGCGGAAGAATTATTGAACAATTAAAAACACTCGGTTCTTCTTGCGACTGGTCGCGTTTGGCGTTCACAATGGATGAAAAATGCTCTAAAGCGGTAAAGGAAGTGTTTGTAAATCTTTATGAAAAAGGTCTTATTTACCGTGGGGATAGAATTATAAACTGGTGTCCCGACTGTAAAACTGCGCTTTCAGATGCCGAAGTAGAATATGTTGAAGAAGATAGCAATCTTTGGTATATAAAGTACCCCGTAAAAGGAACTGATAAATTTGTTACCGTTGCAACTTCAAGACCGGAAACTATGCTTGGCGATACTGCAGTTGCAGTTAATCCCAAAGATAAAAGATATGCTGGTATGGAAGGTAAAACTCTTGTTCTTCCTATCGTTAATAAGGAAATTCCTATTGTTTATGATGAATATGTAGAGTTAGAGTTCGGTACGGGCGCAGTTAAGATTACTCCCGCGCACGACCCCAACGACTTTGAAGTTGGTCTCCGCCACAAACTCCCCGTTGTCAAGGTTATCGCTGATGATGGCACTATGAACGAGTTTGCAGGCAAATACCAAGGTATGAGCGCTATGGATTGCAGAGCGCAAATCGTTGAAGAACTTAAAGCACTTGGCGTGTTAGAAAAAATTGAACCATTACACCACAATGTAGGGCATTGTTATAGATGTAACCATACTGTTGAACCTATAGTAAGTAAGCAATGGTTTGTTAAGATGGAACCGCTTGCTGAACCTGCGATTGACGTAGTAAGAAAAAAGAGCGTTAAATTTACGCCCGAAAGATTTTCTAAAATTTACTTCAACTGGATGGAAAACGTTAGAGACTGGTGTATTTCACGCCAACTTTGGTGGGGACACAGAATTCCCGCATATTACTGCCAAGACTGTGGCGAGATGATGATAAGCAAAGAAGATGTTAAGGTTTGCTCAAAGTGTGGTAGTACAAACATTAAGCAAGATGAAGATGTTTTAGATACTTGGTTCTCATCAGCATTGTGGCCGTTCTCAACATTAGGTTATCCCGATAAGACCGAAGATCTTGAATATTTCTATCCGACCGATGTTTTGGTTACTGGTTACGATATTATTTTCTTCTGGGTTGCAAGAATGATTTTCTCTGGACTTGAACACATGAAGAGAATTCCGTTTAAGGATGTTCTTATTCACGGTTTAGTTCGTGACTCACAAGGTAGAAAAATGAGTAAATCACTCGGTAATGGTATTGACCCGACTGAAATTATTTCTAAATTCGGTGCTGATACATTGAGATTCTCGCTCATCAATGGCGTTGCTGCTGGTAGCGATATGAGATTCTCTGATGAGAAGATTGAAGGCGCAAGAAACTTTATGAACAAGATTTGGAACGCATCAAGATTTGTGCTTCTAAATGCTGAAGATAAGGTAATTAAACCCATTAGTGAGTGCAAACTCTCTGCTGCTGATAAGTGGATAATCACCAAACTTAATAAAACTGTTAAAGAAGTAACCTTAAATATGGAAAAGTACGAAATGGGTGTTGCTCTCGCAAACCTTTACGACTTTGTATGGACAGATTTCTGCGATTGGTACATTGAACTTACCAAACCCGTGCTTTATGGGGAAGATGAGAATAAGCGTAACGATACGGTTAGTGTTCTTACATTCGTTCTCGGTGAGATTATGAAACTCTTGCATCCCTTTATTCCTTTCGTTACTGAAAAGATTTATAAGAGTATTCCTTTGGCAAAAGGTCCGCTTATGCTTGCTGACTTCCCGAGATATAATGCAAAACTTAACTACTCTGCAAGTGTAAAAGAAATTGAGCCTATTAAGGAAATAATCAAGTGCGTAAGAAATGTTAAGGTGCAAGTTGGGGCTGCTCCGTCAAAGAGAGTAACACTTTACGTAAAAACACAAAATAAAAAGCCGATAAAAACCGGCTCTATATACATCCAAAAACTCGCAGGGGTTTCGGACATTCAAATTATTGAAGATAAGAACGTTTTAGGCGATAAGGTTGTTTCACAAGTTATCGACGGGTTTGAACTTTTCGTTCCGCTTGGGGAATTGGTTGATTTAACCAAGGAAATTGCAAGGCTTGAAGGCGAACTTAACACTGTTGAGAGCGAAATCAAGAGAGCAAGTGGCAAACTTTCTAACAGCGGTTTCTTAGAAAAAGCGCCCAAATCGTTGGTTGACAGCGAAAGGGCGAAACTTGACAAATATATTGATATGCGCGATAAACTTATCGAGCAAATTAAAGGATTAAAGGGATAAAATATATTCCTTTAAGGAGTCAATATCATCGTTAAATTGATACGTTTTAATACCGAACCTTTGTGCTTCAACAAGGTTCGGTTTTAAATCGTCTATAAACAAACACTCTTCGCCAACAAGGTCAAATTTATTAAGGATATACTTATAAATTTCGGGGTCTGGTTTAACGAGTTTTATCGGCGCAGAATACACGATTCCATCGAATTCTTTAAGTAAGGGGAATTTATAATCGCGTTCGATAAAGTGATAGGTCATATTTGAAAGGATATAAAGTTTATATCCTTTTTCTTTTAAAAATCTCACAAGGTCAACAATGCCTTTTTTATAAGACATTGCGTATTCCCAATAGTTTAACACAGTAAGTGCAGGGGCGTGCAATCTTTCCGGAAGGGAAGATAGCACGTTTTTATTATATTCTTCTATTGAAATCGCATCTTCATCAAGGAGTTCCCAGTCCTTAAAAAGTTTTTCCATTAAGAGTGCTTTTTCGTTGCCGTGATAGTATGTGTCCACAAGAAAATCTCTATTAAAAAATAGCAAAACTCCGCCTATATCGAATATAACATTTTTTAGCATAACAATCCGCCTAAAAGTTTTTCGATAAATATAATAGCCGATTATAGAGGGAATTGTCAAATAAATGGTAAAAACTAATTTATTTATAAGAAAAATGGCGAAAATAAGGTAAAAATTTCCATAACATTATTGACTTTTTAGATAAATAGTGTTAATATAAATTATATAATAATATTATAGTGAGGCAATTATGAGATTTAACGATTTGAAATGGCAAAAATCAATGCAACTAACTACCGATTACAACAATATGATGAGCGAGTATGTTGGCGAAAAGGAAGGGTTTACTGAAAAAGACATTTTAGACAGTGAAATTATAGCGAAAAACGCATTTGAGCAAGTTCAATCCGAACGCGGTACAGGAATGATGGGTTGGACCGAACTTCCCTTTAATCAAGATGAGATTGTTGAAGATGTTATTGAAACAGCAGAAGATATTAAAAATAAGTTCGATAACTTTGTTGTTTTGGGTATTGGTGGCTCGGCACTCGGCCCGATTGCAGTTTTTCAAGCACTCTGCCACTTAAGACATAACGAACTTCCCAAAGAAGTTAGAAAAGCACCTAAACTCTATGTTGAAGACAATGTTGATCCTGAAAGAATGAACGCTCTTCTTGATGTGCTTGATTTAGAAAAGACAATGTTTAATGTTGTAACAAAGAGTGGTTCTACAAGTGAAACGATGTCGCAATATCTTATCATTATGGATATTTTGAAGGCAAAGTTTGGCGATAAGGCTAAAGACCATATGATTGCAACCACTTCTGAAAGCAAAGGCAACCTTATTAAGATTGCAAGACAAGAAGGACTTAAAACCTTCTATATTCCCGATGGCGTTGGTGGAAGATTTTCTGAACTTTGTCCTGTTGGTTTGCTTCCCGCAGCTGTTGTTGGTGTGGATATTAAAGAACTTCTTGCAGGTGCAAAGTATATGGATGAACTTTGCAAAAACCCTGACTTTAAGAAAAACCCTGCGCTTATCAGTGCGCTTTTGCAATATTTGTCAATGAACCGCGGTAAGAATATTTCAGTTATGATGCCTTATGCAGACAGTTTGAAATATATTGCCGATTGGTATTGCCAACTTTGGGGTGAAAGCCTTGGTAAAGCGGTAAACAAAAAGGGTAAAGAAGTGTTTGCAGGTCAAACTCCCGTTAAAGCACTTGGCGTTACTGACCAACACTCACAAGTTCAACTCTATAGAGAAGGACCTTTTGATAAGGTTATCACCATTATCGGTGTAGAAAAGTTCCGTTCTGATGTTACCATTAGCAACGGCTGTGAAGATATTCCCGACGTTAACTTCTTGTGCAATCACACTATGAGTGAACTTATCAATACCGAAAGAAAGGCAACCGAATATGCTTTAACAACGGCTAATCGCTTAAATTATACCATTATGCTTCCTGAAGTGAACGCGTTCACTGTTGGTGAACTTTTGTATTTGTTTGAAATGCAAACTGCGTTTACTGGAGCAATGCTTGGTATTGATACTTTTAACCAACCGGGTGTTGAGGGCGGTAAAAATGCAACATACGCGTTGTTTGGTAGAAAGGGTTACGAATCAACCAAAGAAGAGATGAATTCGGCTCGCAAAAAGAAAGAAGATTTTATTTGCTAATTTTTATGAAGAAAGATAAAACCATAAAAAACAACTTGCCGTTATATTTGTTCCACCAAGGCACAAACTATAATGCGTATAAATATATGGGTGCGCACTTTACTGTGAAAAACGGGAAAGAGTGTGTTGTGTTTCGCGTTTGGGCGCCTAATGCCGAACGCGTGTCAGTCGTTGGCGATTTTAACGGCTGGGACACAAATGTTAACCCTATGGTGCGCATAAGTGACGGCGGTGTTTTTGAAAGTTATATCTATAATCTAAAAGAATTTGATAATTATAAGTTTGCCGTAACAAACGGCGGAAAAACAGTTTTTAAGGCAGACCCTTATGCTTTTTATAGTGAAGGATTAGGGGGTACTGCCTCTAAACTTTACAAGTTAAACGGATATAGGTGGGGAGATAGCGAATATCTTAAAAATAGAAAAGCGCCATACTCCGAGCCCGTTAATATCTATGAACTTAACCTTGCTTCGTGGAAGCGCCACCAAGACGGCAGTTATTACACCTATAAGGAACTTAAAAGCGAACTTGTAAAATATGTGAAGGATATGGGATATACCCACGTTGAGTTTATGCCCGTATCCGAATATCCTTTTGATGGCTCTTGGGGGTATCAAGTAACCGGTTATTATTCAATTTCCGCAAGGTTTGGCACGCCAAAAGAGTTTATGTCGCTCGTAAATGCCTTTCATAAGAACGGGATTGGCGTTATCGTTGATTGGGTGCCTGCTCATTTCCCAAAAGATGAGCATGGCCTATACGAGTTCGATGGAACTTGTTGCTATGAAAATCAAGGCTGGGATAGAAAGGAAAATAAGGGCTGGGGAACGCGCGTTTTTGATTGGGGTAGAGAAGAAGTTCAAAGTTTTTTAATCTCAAACGCAACCTTTTTGCTCGATAAATTCCACATCGACGGACTTCGCGTAGATGCCGTTGCATCAATGCTTTATCTTGATTACGATAAAAAAGATGGGGAGTGGATACCAAATAAAGACGGCGGAAATCATAACCTTGAGGCCATTGCCTTTTTCAAAAAACTCAACAGTGCGGTGTTTGGCAAGTTTAGTAACGTTATGATGATTGCCGAAGAATCAACATCTTTCCCAATGATAACAAAGCCCACCTATATGGGCGGACTTGGTTTTAATTTTAAGTGGAATATGGGTTGGATGAACGATCTTCTTTCCTATATCAAGACGGATCCGCTCTACCGTCAGTACGAACACAACAAGCTTACGTTCTCATTGATGTATGCGTTTTCGGAAAATTACGTTTTACCGATTTCCCACGACGAAGTCGTTCACGGCAAATGCTCGCTGATCGGCAAGATGCCTGGCTCGTACGAGGAAAAGTTCGCGGGCGTAAGAGCATTCTTGGGCTATATGATGTCGCATCC
>JAZRIO010000012.1:0-26271 GCA_045645305.1 Christensenellaceae bacterium | reverse complement strand
TCACAAGTTTAGAAGAATACATAGCAATTGTTGAAGATTGGTTAGAATTTTACAACACTAAAAGATTAAAAAACAGGAAGAAATCTTAATTCCTTCCTGTTTAGCCTTTTTTTATCCGTGCACTTTTTGGGGTGCAGTTCATTTCTAAACGACCTTTTTTGATTAAATAAATTTATTAAACTAAAGATTTTGCAAAAACACTTGCAATTTTTTACATAAACAATATATAATAAATATATGGAACAAAATTTTAACAAAAACGCATACAAAAACACCGATAAAATATATAAAGTAATTATTGATACCGATCCGGGTGTTGATGATGCTGCTTGCCTAATTTATGCATTTTTTGATGAGAATATTGATATTCGCTTATTAACTGCTGTTTCAGGCAATACTTCGCTTGATAAAACCACTAGAAATCTTTTGCACTTAACAGAATTATTTGGCGTTGATATCCCCGTTGCACGTGGTGCGCATAAGCCTATGACTAGGGAACGCATAAATGCTGAATTCATTCATCAGGCAGAAGGTTTAGGTGGCTACATTCCCCCTACAACCTGCAATGGTAAGCTTTTATGTGAAGATGCCGTTGAAGCAATGTATAGGGTAATTATGGATGGCGACGGCGATATTGTGCCTATAATTTTAGGGCCACAAACCAATCTTGGATATCTTTTAACTACTCATCCAGACGTTATACCTAAAATACCACAAATTGTATTTATGGGTGGTTCTCCGTTTGGACACCCCGACTATCCTGACCACATTTCTTTTAACATTTCTTCTGACCCTGAAGCCTTTAAAATCGTACTAGAAAGCAAAATCCCACTCCTAATGGTGCCATCAGACGTTGGCAGAAGAAAAGCGCATTTAGATGAAAAATTTGTTACTTACCTAGGCACACTAAACGATGCAGGCAAACTTTTAGAAAAAATGTATTCTAAATATTGGGAACCTGACTACCCTGATAAGAGAGTGGCAACCAATGATACGCTTGCAACTTTTGCTTTGGTTTACCCAAAAATGTTTACCTTTAAAAAGGTCGACGTAAAGGTTGAATTAGATACGACGCCTGGAAAAACCATTATCGACTTCAACAATGGTGGAAACGTATTATTTATTACAGACGTTGATAGAGAAGCTTTTTTAAGTTTATTGGTAACCGACCTGCTAAAACTTGACGACTTAAAACTTAAACAATAAATAAGCGCCAATTTAAAAATAAAAAACAACCCCTTGCAGTCTTGCAAGGGGTTTTATTTTAATTAAATTCTTTGTTGGTATCAATAAGGTTGTCTTGGTATTCTACAACCTTGCCACCTTTTATGTATACTCTTGGCACTCTCTCACCTACTGCACAAACAACTTCATAATTAATTGTTTGATTTATTTTTGCAATTTGTTCGGCTGAACAAAGTTCATCTTGCCCAAACACAAACACTTCATCGCCAACCTTACAATCTATGTCCGTTACATCGAGCATAAGTTGATCCATACAAATCCTACCTATAATAGTAGCATATTTGCCGTTAACCTTTAATGAGTACTTGCCGTTTCCGTTAGTGCGCCAAAATCCATCAGCATACCCTATAGGTACGGTTGCAACTTTCATTGTATCTGTTGCAGTAAAAGTTCTACCATAAGACACTGACTGACCTTTTTCAATGGTTTTAATATGCGAAATAACTGAAGTTAATTGCATAACCTTTTTTAGACCTATATCGCCACCGACCTTATCTGAAGGGGTTAAGCCGTACAATACGATACCTGCCCTAACCATATCAAAATGGTAATGTTTATAATCAATTATGCCTGCACTATTTGAACAATGCTTAATAGGTGTTTTAATCCCCTTTTGTTCTAAACATTTAACTGCATAATCAAACTTTTGCGCTTGGGCTTCGGTATAATCTTTTCCGTCTTGCGCTTCATCAGCAACGGCAAAGTGAGTGAATGCACCTTGCACATAAATGGCATCGGTAGATAAAATTTGGGACAACTTATCTAAAGTTTTATTATCGGTAGCAAAGCCTATTCTACCCATACCCGTATCAAACTTTAGGTGCACATTCACCTTTATGTTTTGTTCTTTACACTTATTTACTAACGCGATTGCATATTCAAGCGAGAACACTGCTTGATGAATATCATATTTAACAAGAACTTTAGCACATTCAATAGGTGTATAGCCAAGCACTAAAATAGGCAAAGTTATTTGATTATTTCTTAACTGAATAGCTTCTTCAATATTAGAAACTGCAAAAAAGTCAGCACCCAAATGTTGATACAGCTTACCAAGTTGAACTGCTCCGTGCCCGTAGCCGTTTGCCTTTACAACTGCGCAAACCTTTTTATCGGTAAAGCTCTTTATCAACTTAAAATTATGTTCTGCATTATCTAGGTCTATATACGCCCAGGTTCTTTTCAATTCCTTAATCACCAATAGACCTTATATAGCCCCTTTAAAAGTAAATTAGAATTTTCTCCAAACCATTTTATCCACAATGCTTGTATAACTTTGTATTATCTTAACAACTTTAGTAGAAACGTTTTCTTCCACGTAATCAGGCACAGGCACGCCGTAATCCCCGTTACAATCCATAGCAAGTGCCGTTTCAACTGCTTGTATTAAGTTCTTTTCATCAATGCCTGCAATCGTAAAGCAAGCCTTATCAAGCGCTTCAGGGCGCTCTATGCTAGTTCTAATACAAACTGCTGGGAAGGGCTTTCCTATGCTTGTAAAGAAACTGCTTTCTTCAGGCAAAGTACCACTATCAGATATAACCGCAAACGCGTTCATTTGTAAGTTATTATAGTCATGGAAACCTAAAGGCTCATGGCGAACAACCCTTTTATCAAGCTCAAAACCACTTTGTTCTAATCTCTTTTTACTTCTTGGGTGGCAACTATATAAAATAGGCATATCGTACTTTACAGCAATTTGATTGATTGCTGTAAATAGTGAAATAAAGTTCTTTTCAGTATCAATATTTTCTTCTCTATGCGCTGATAAAAGAATATATTTTTTAGCAGTTAGGTTTAACTTTTGTAAAATATCGCTCTTTTCTATATCTTCTATATTGTTTTTCAATACTTCAGCCATAGGGCTACGCGTAACGAAAGTTCTTTCTTTTGGAAGACCACATTCAGCCAAATATCTTCTTGCGTGTTCAGAATAAGCTAGGTTAACGTCAGAGATAATATCTACGATACGGCGATTAGTTTCTTCAGGCAAGCACTCGTCTTTACAACGATTGCCTGCTTCCATATGAAAAATAGGAATATGCAATCTTTTAGCAGAAATTGCTGATAAGCATGAGTTTGTATCCCCTAAAACAAGTAATGCATCAGGCTTTATTTGGCTCATTAATTTATAAGAACAATTAACGATGTTGCCAACCGTTGCACCTAAATCATCGCCTACAGCATCCATATATACTTCAGGCGCATCTATCTTTAAGTCCTTAAAGAACACGCCGTTAAGATTATAATCATAGTTTTGACCAGTGTGTGCCAATATGCAGTCAAAATATTTTCTGCACTTTGTAATTACTGCTGAAAGCCTAATAATTTCAGGGCGCGTGCCAACTATGATAAGTAGCTTCAACTTGCCGTTATCCTTAAATTTTACGTCGCTATAGTCTAATTTAATCATATTCATTTTTCCTTTTTAATTTTCCACTTTTTCAAAAAAAGTATCTGGGTGGTTACTATCAAAATTTTCGTTTGCCCACATAAGCGTTACTAAATTTTCGGTTTCAGAAAGATTTATTATATTATGGGTATAGCCCGGCAACATGTGCACAGCCTTAATTTCATCACCACTAACTTCAAAATCTAAAATTTCATCACTGCCAATTTTTCTTTGCCTAATCATGCCCTTGCCACTTACCACTATGAAAAATTCCCATTTGGTGTTATGCCAATGCTCGCCTTTTGTAATGCCTGGCAATGAAACGTTTACACTGAACTGACCACACTTTTCGGTCTTTAATAGTTCGGTAAAACTACCACGCGCATCTACGTTCATTTTTAACGGAAACGCCACCTTTTCTTTTGGCAAGTATGATAGAAAAGTTGAATACAACTTCTTTTCAAAACTGCCCTTTGGTATTTCAGGCATAACTAAACTTGAGGGTTGGGCTTTGAATTTTTTCAAAAGGTCAACAATTTGACCTAGCGTAATCTTGTGCGTTATAGGTTGATAGCAGTATTTACCATCTTGTTTTTGAATAGCAATTAAGCCATCATAATCGCATCTTGTAGGCGAGCCTTGTAAACAATTAAGCATTTCATCTACTAAATCGTCTACGTAAAGAAGTTCAAGCTCGGTACTTCTGTCGTTTACAGTTATAGGTAAATCATTTGCAACGCTTGTTTTAGAGCATTTTTTAGCCACTTTTTAATGAATATCCATTAGTATTTACCAAATGTTAAAAAACAAACATAACTGAAATTCTATAAATATATTGACTTTTTTATTGTTATATAATAAAATGTATCTATATTTTTTACAAAGGAAAACGTTATGAAAAACAAATTAAGCATATCACAAAAACTTGCAAAACGTAAATATCGCCCTGCACCTAGACTTATTGCATGGATATATAAAACGATAATGGTAGACATAGTTGGTAGAAAATATAAACCTAACTTCCATATTATAGATGACGTTAACGATTGTGACGGACCATGCTTTGTAATCTTCAACCACTTATCAAGAATAGACCACGTATACGTTTGTGGGGCTACTTATCCAAGAGTTACCAACATGATGGCAGCTTGCAGTGAATTTTATCGCAAAAAGTTCTCTTTTATATTTGGGTTAAACAAGGTTATTCCGAAAAAGAACTATTCGCCTGATAGACTTGCCATCGCGGCAGTAAGCAAGGTAATAAAAAAGGGTGGATGTGTAACCTTTGCTCCCGAAGGTCTAGCAAGTGATTACGGTGGAAACAAACCTATCGTTCCTGGAACTAGCAAAATGTTTAAGCACTTTAAAGTGCCTGTATACCTATGCTATCTAGAAGGTCAATATTTACAAAACACTAAAGTATGTTTAGATGAGCGTTATGGCGAAACCCACGCGACCATGTCTTTGCTATTCTCTAAAGATGATATTGAAAGATTATCTGTTGAAGAAATGGATGATATTATTAATGAAAAGTTTAAGCGCAACGAATATGCTTGGAACGCAGAAAAAAAGATTAAGTGGGAAACTCATGGTAGAATATGCCACCGTTTAGAAGACTTTTGTTATAAATGCCCTAAATGTGGAAAAGAGTTTACTATGAAAGGCGAAGGCGATAAGATTACCTGTTCAAATTGTGGCAACGGCGCAACTATGGATGATTATTATCAATTTCACCCATTTGAAAACGCAGTTATTCCTGCATCGCCTCACGACTGGGTAGAACAAGAACGTATGGATATTATAAAAGAAATACGCCAAAACCCGGATTACTATTTTGAAGATGATTGCAAAATCGGTAATTTAGACGAGTATAAACTTGTAGGCAACAACCAAACGAGTTTTATCGTTGGTGAAGGTAAACTTCGAATAGACCATAAAGGAATGCATTTTAAGGGTGTTAGAAATGGCGAACCTTATGAGTTTTCTGTAGATTATAAAAATTTATACACCTTAATAACTGAAGTTGATTCAAGCTTTTTTAACTTTTATCTAAAAGGCGAGTATTTTGATATTTTCCCTAAACACCAAACTGTTGGTAAGATAACATTACTCGTAGAAGAAATGCACCGTTATCACGTAAATTTCTACAAAAACTTTAAGTGGAACGACTATATGTATGAAGGTTTAGAACTTGGAATTGACTTAAAGCAAAACCAAACCGAAAAATAAACGCAAAACAAAAAAAGAGCGAGTGGTCGCTCTTTTTTATTTGTAATTTTTTCTAATTTATTAATTTAACGAACAATCTTTTTTCTTGTCTTTGGTTGGAAATTGAATTTGCGCAAGAATTACTGCAATAAATACTAATAAACAACCTAATAGTTCTTTTACTGATAAAGATTCGCCCAAAACTATCCACCCAGAAAGCACGGCAAATACCGATTCTAAACTCATAATTAAAGTTGCACTCGTTGGGTCGGCATCTTTTTGTGCCATTATTTGCAAGGTGTATGCTATACCACTTGATAAAAAGCCTGCATACATAATTTCTAATTTTGAATTCCAAATAATTGAAAGGTCTGGCTTTTCAAAAATTAATGCTAATATTAGTGAAATTATACCAACGACTAAAAACTGAATGCATGAAGTCTTTATTGGGTTTGCTCCCTTTTCCATAAAATAATCTATAATTAAAATATGGAAAGTAAAGAAAAACGCACTAACCAAGGTCAAAAGGTCGCCAAGTTCAATAGAAAAATCACTCTTAATGCAAAGAAGATAAAAACCTAAAGTTGCAATCGGCACACAAATAGCAATGATTTTTGGTATTCTTCTTTTCAAAATTATGCCAAAAATAGGCGTAAACACTATGTAAAGCGCAGTTATAAACCCTGCTTTACCTGATGCGTTATCAGTCATTAAGGTTATACCTTTTTGTTGGCAATAACTTGCAATTGTTAGTGCTACACCACACAATACCCCTGCTATAATTGTCAAGTTTGATGGCTTTAAGGTTTGCTTTTGCTCACCTATGGTTAGTCTTTTATTGTTCTGAAAATTAAATACAGCAATTACGGGTATCAAAAATAAAAAACCGATAAAACTTCTTGAAAAAAGAAAAGTAAAAGGCTCTACGGTATCACTTGCCGTAGTTTGCGCAACAAAAGTACTGCCCCAAATAAGCGCAGCAACTAATAGCATTAAGTTTGCACGTAATTTCTTTTGCATAACTTCCCTTTCCTTTAATAAACAAAAGATATTATACTTTTTACCACATCTTTTGTCAACTTTTTGCAGGTACAGCCTAAAACAAAAAAAGGCTACCTATTGGTAATCCTTTTTTCGTTGGCGCGCCGTAAGAGATTCGAACTCCTGGCCTTTGGTTCCGTAGACCAACGCTCTATCCAGCTGAGCTAACGGCGCATATTAAAGGGTAAAATCTTTACCCTTGATATTTAATTGTTTTTGTTTGCCGTTGCTGGATGGAGCGTTGCAAACGCTCTGTGCCCGAGCTTTGCGAGGAAATACGATGACGCTCTTCCCTGCCCAAGCCCTCAGTTTACAGCTGAGCTAACGGCGCATATATAGGCTTTTTTTGATAGCCTATACATTGTATAAAAATTCTTTTGTTTTGTCAAATAAATTTAGCACCTTATTTCAAGATTGCTTTAATTCTTCTTACTCCGCCTGAAGAACTTTCTTCCTTTTTGATAACAAAGGTGCCAAGTTCTTTGGTATTCTTAACATGCGGGCCACCACAAATTTGTTTATCTACACCTTCGATAGTGTAAACTGAAACGATTTGGTCATCGGATTCAGCCGTGAACACGCCGTATGCACCTTGTTCAACCGCCTTGCTATAAGGAAGTTCGGTTTTAACAACATCGATTTCTTTATTGATAACATCGTTAACAAACTTTTCTAACTCACTGAGTTCTTCAGCGGTCATTTTATGGTCGCAGTTAAAGTCAAAACGAAGTCTTTCTTCGGTAATGTTAGAGCCTTTTTGTTCGGTTCCCGTGCCAAACATTTTGCGAAGACCTGCAAGCATAATGTGTGTTGCGGTGTGGTATTTAATGGTTGTTTCGCTTTGTTCGGTAAGTCCGCCCTTTGCTGCTTGTGCTTGCGCTTTAGAGAGTTCTTGGTGTGCCTTAAACGCTTCGTTAAAGCCGTTTACATCAACAGTAAGCCCCTTTTCTTCGGCAAGTTCTACAGTGAGTTCTAACGGATAGCCAAAGGTATCGTAAAGCCTAAATGCTTGCTTGCCTGAAATTTCCGTTTCGGGCACGTATGCGGGATCTTTTTGGCTCATAAACGCGTTCTTTCTTTCCATACCGATAACGCATTTTTCAAACTCTTTTAAGCCTGCAGCCAAAGTCGCTTCAAACTTTTTGATTTCCTTGGTGATTTCATCAAGGATATAATCTTCTTTTTCAACGAGAAGCGGATATGCTTCATCATAGATTTTTTCGATAAAGATTTTTGCAACTTCGCACATTTCGGTTGCTTCGATACCAAGATTTTTGCAGTATCTAATAGCACGGCGAAGTAGTCTTCTCAAAATATAGCCAGCACCCGTGTTAGAAGGCAAAATTCCGTTTCTATCGCCGATAAGCATAACTGCTGTTCTTGTGTGGTCGGCAATAATTCTCATTGCTTTAGTGCTCTTTTCATCACTGCCGTATTGGATATTAGAAGCCTTTTCTAAATGTTCAATAGTGCTTTTAAATAGGTCGGTTTTATAACCATCGTCAAGCCCGTTAAGGAAGAGCAAAAGTCTATCCAAACCAAAGCCCGTGTCAACATTTTTGTTTTCAAGTTCAGCGTATTTGCCACCTTCGAGTTTTTTGTATTGCATATAAACGTCGTTGCCGATTTCTACGTATCTACCGCAGTCACAGTTAACGTCGCACTTATCACAGCAGGGGTTATCGTGTCTTGGATAGAACCACTCGTTATCAGGTCCGCAAGGCGTGCCAACAGTGCCTTCCAATTCCCACCAGTTGTTTGATTTATCAAGATAGAAAATGTTTTCGGGCCTAATACCGAGTTCTTTTAAGCATGAAGCAGTTTCTTCATCTCTTGGAACTGAGTCGTTACCTTCAAACACGGTTGAACAAATCTTATCCTTATCGAAGCCAAAAACTTCGGTCAAGAGTTCAAAAGACCATTTGGTTTTTTCCTTTTTAAAATAGTCGCCCAAACTCCAGTTACCCATCATTTCAAAAAAGGTAAAGTGAGTTGCATCGCCAACCGATTCAATATCAACCGTACGAACACAGCCTTGCACGTTGCAAAGTTTTGTGCCCATAGGGTGCTTTTTGCCGAGAAGATAAGGCATAAGCGGTTGCATACCTGCAACGTTGAACATAACGCCCGTAGTACCGTCGCCAATCAAGGACACAGCGCCGATGTTTACGTGACCGCGTTCTTCATAAAATTTTATCCATTTATCTCTTAATTCTTTAGAAGTAATCATTTTTATCACCTAATTAATTTTTAGTTAAATTATATCCGTCTTTTGCATCTTTTACCGCATAGCCAAGGCTTAAAAGTTTATCGCGGAGTTCATCAGATTTTGCCCAATCCTTACTTTGTCTTGCAACAAACCTTTCATCAGCGATAGCCTTAACTTCGGCGGGGATTTCTTCTGCCGTTTTGCTTTCAAACGCATCGACAACGGCTTTAGCATCTTCGGTAAACATACCGATTAAAGAATAGGTTTTTCTAATTTGGCTAACGTCCGCCGCCGCACTCTTATCACCTGCGTTAAGTTTTTGCTTAACTGCCTTAAAGAGCCCGAAAAGATTTGATATTGCAAGCGCGGTGTTAAAGTCATCACTCATCGCCTTATTAAATTGCTCATCGATTTCTTTATTTTCGCCATCAACTTTGCCGAACGCGTTTTCTACCGCAAGGATAACCTTATAGAATTCGTAAAGGTGCTTTTCTGCATCGGGGAAAAGGTTGTCGGTTACATTGATATCTCCCCTATAGTTGGTTTGCAAAAGCGCAAACTTGATTGTTTCGGGTGAGTATTTATCAAGCAAATCTTTTAAAAACAAACTGTTGCCCAAAGACTTACTCATTTTTTGACCGTTAACTTTAATAAGTCCGTTGTGTATCCAATATTTAGCAAATTGCTTGCCGGTGAGCGCTTCGGTTTGTGCGATTTCGTTTTCGTGGTGTGGGAAAATCAAATCCCTTCCGCCACCGTGAATATCAATCTCGTCACCAAAGGCTTTCCTATTCATAGTAGAGCACTCAATATGCCAACCCGGTCTACCTTCGCCCCAAGGAGAAGACCAACTAGGTTCGCCCTCTTTTGCCGATTTCCAAAGGGCAAAGTCAAGAGGATTTTTCTTCATTTCATCGTTATCCACGCGAACGCCGTTCATAGCATCTTCTAAATTTCTGTGTGAGAGTTTGCCGTATGACGGGAAACTTTCAACCGAGAAGTATACATCGCCCTTTTCGGTGGGATATGCGTGGCCTTTTTCGATAAGAGTTTGAACGAAAGCGATGATATCATCAATGCTTTGTGTTGCTTTAAGCCAAAGTGAAGGGTCATCAACCTTTAGCCTTGCCATTTGCTCATCAATGTTTTTAATCATCATTTCAGCATACTCATCGGCAGGGATACCCGTTTCGTTAGATTTGGCAATGATTTTATCATCGACATCGGTATAGTTTCTCGCATAGGTTACATCATAACCTTCTTTTTCGAGATATTTTCTAATAATATCGTAAATGAGCGCTTGATAAGCGTGGCCAATATGCGCCTCGCCAGAAACGGTTATACCGCAAGCGTACATTTTTACCTTTCCCTCTTCAATAGGGGTAAATTCTTGTTTTTTGCCCGTAAGCGTATTGTATATTTTCATAATCTTACCTATTAATTTTTGTCTTTTATTTCATTGATTAGTTTTTCAAGTTCAAAAACCCTTTCGCGCAAGTGACAAATCTCCTCGTGCAAGGGGTCGCGTTTTTCTTGTTCAAGGTCGCTCACCTTTTCACCGTTTATTCTAACGACAATCCCCGGAACACCAACAACCGTTGCATAAGGTGGCACTTCTTTAAGCACGACCGCGCCCGCACCGATTTTTGCATATTCGCCAACGGTAAATCCGCCCAAAACCTTTGCACCCGCACTTATCATAGCGCCCTTTTTAATGGTGGGGTGGCGCTTACCTGTTTGCTTACCAGTACCGCCCAAGGTTACACCTTGATAAATAACAACGCCCTCTTCAATTTCCGCAGTTTCACCGATAACAACGCCCGTGCCGTGGTCAATAAACACACCGCCCGCAATCTTTGCCGCGGGGTGTATTTCAATGCCCGTTAAAAACTTTGCGAACTGACTGGTCCAACGCGCTAAAAGTTTTAATCTAATTCTATATAAAAAGTTTGCCCATCTATGCCAAGCAAGGGCTTTTACACCCGAGTATGTAAGCCAAATTTCAAACTTGCTTCTTGCAGCAGGGTCGTTTGCTTTTGCCGCTCTTATGTCGGCGCGTAATCTCTTAAACATATACACCTTAATAATACCACTATTTTACTTGCCTTTGCAAGCAAAAGGGCGCTCTTTAATAAACTTTAATTCCGCTTTCTTCAATAGAAGTTTTTAGTTCTTTAGAAAAGTTCTTGTCAACCACCATACAGTTTATATCCGAAAGGTTAGCAAATGTGTACGGGGTCTTTTTGTTAACCTTTGAACTATCGAGTAGCATTATAACAAAATCAGCCTTTTTAATAACGTGCCTTTTAACTTCTGCTTCGGCTTGGTTGCCACAAGTAAAGCCACCAACATCTTTAATAAAGCCCGTCGCCGTCATAACCGCGGTTTGTATATTGATTTTATCAATATAATCTGCACAGGTTTGACCAACCGTGATAAAGTTGTTCTTTCTTAAGTCGCCACCTAAAAGCGCAACCGTTGGCTTTTCCTTTCTCAAAATTGTTTCGGCAATAACTAACGCGTTTGTCAAAACATAAAAGTTATCATCGGGAAGTGCGCGCGCAAAATAGGTGGTGGTTGAACCGCCGTCAATAAACACGCAACTTTGCGGTTCTACAAGCGCAACCGCCTTTTCGGCAATCTCAATCTTTTCCGCGGTGTTAAAGTTTATTCTTTCAGAAAAATCCGCTTCCTTCGCCCTTAACACGCTGTTAACCGAAAGCGCACCCCCAGGGATTCTTAAAACCGCGTTTTGTTCTTCAAGCCTTGCTAGGTCACGGCGCAAGGTCATTGAAGACACATTTGTAAAGGTACACTCCAATTCGTGAAGTGTAACTTTGCCGTTTTTATCAATAAATTCTTTTAAGTGAAAAAGTCTATCTTTCATCTCGTTCTCCTTGTTGGTTATATTTTAACATCAAATTGTTCATTTTGCAACAAGAAAAACACTTAAAAGATAAAAATTAACACGCGTGGTGTTAATAATTCTCACACAAAAATATAAAAAAGTATTTAATTTTACTAATTTAGGTCAAAATCATTGATTTTAATTAAGAATATAAGTATAATTAATATACCATTATTTTTACGGAGAAAAATAAATGCTTGACTTAAAGAGAATTATTAACGAAAAAGAAAAAATTGCCGAACTTTTATCAAGAAAGGGCTATAATGCCGACCTTGACACAATTATTGAACTTGACAAGGAACGCAGAGCGGCTATCGGCGAAGTTGAACAATATAAAGCGGAAAAGAACAAGGTTTCCGCACAAATCCCCGCACTTAAAAAGGCTGGTCAACCCGTTGACGAGATTTTTAAGGAAATGAGAGTGCTTGGCGAAAAGATTGACGAGTGCGATAAAAAGGCAAAAGAACTTGATGACAAGGTGTTTGACCTTATCGCTCGCCTTCCCAATATCCCTGATGAAGACCTTCTCTCTGGCGAAAAAGAAAATAATGAAGTTTTTAGAGTGGTTGGAAAGCAACCTGAATTTTCTTTCCCCATGCAAAACCACGTTGACCTTTGCACCAAACTTGGCATTATAGACTACACACGCGGAACTAAACTTTCTGGCGGTGGATATTGGTTATACCGTGGCGACGGCGCAAAACTTGAGTGGGCACTACTTAACTTCTTTATCAGCGAACACTTAAAAGATGGATATGAATTTATCCTTCCCCCCCACCAACTTGGATATAACTGTGGTTTCGGCGCAGGTCAATTCCCCAAATTTGCTGATGAAGTTTATTGGCTTGACTGTGATGAGGATAGACAAAAGAACCGCTTTATGCTTCCCACCGCTGAAACTGCTCTTGTTAATATGTATGCTGGTGAAATTATCGATGAAAGCAAACTCCCGATGAAGTTTTTTGCTTACACACCTTGCTATCGTAAAGAAGCAGGCTCTTATAGAGCGGAAGAACGCGGTATGATTAGAGGACACCAATTCAATAAAGTGGAAATGGTTCAATACGCACACCCCGAACGTTCTATGCAAGCGTTTGAAGAACTTGTTAACAAGGCAGCGAGCCTTATTGAAAAGTTAGGTCTCCACTTTAGAGTTAGCAAACTTGCCGCGGGCGACTGCTCTGCTTCAATGGCAAGAACTTATGATATTGAAGTTTGGATTCCTTCAATGGGTATTTATAAGGAAGTAAGTTCAGTTTCTAATGCAAACGATTACCAAGCAAGAAGAAACAACACCAGATTCCGCGATTCAAAAACTGGTAAGCCCGCTTTCCTACACACCCTTAACGGTTCAGGTCTTGCAACAAGCCGTGTGTTCCCCGCGCTTATCGAGCAATATCAAAATGCTGACGGCTCTATAACCGTTCCCGAAGTATTGAGACCTTTTATGGGCGGACAAGAAGTTATAAAATAAAGAAATTTAAAATTAAAAAATCGGCAATCGTTTGATTGCCGATTTTATTTTTTTATAATTTTTATTGCGCTTTTTTGCGCTTTCTAAATATTTGTTTTCTAAATAGAATTATATTCATAACAAGCAAGAACGCGGTCAAGATAAACACAGTGTTGAGCGGTTCTTTTGCTGCATAAGGGAGCAACAACATAATGGGAAGGCCGAACACGATTGCAGGGAAGTTTTGGTATACAAGATTATCCGCAACGGGAGTTATAAAATCCGCGTCGATTTCACGAAGGAGTATTACGCCCGTGCTTGCAGTTCCCGTAAGCATTCCATACATCGCAAGGAATTGTTCTTCCTTGTAACTCTTGAAAAGAGTTTTTGCAACGATTCTGTTGTAAATATAAGTAGCAACCAATCCAACCACTGCAAGAATTGCAACAACACCCCAATAATCGGTGAGAAGATCAAGCCTAATTGCAGAGATACCCGCAACAACCATTATATCGTAAAAGAAGTTGCCTACCCTTGTCATAAGGAAGTTGTTTATGTATTTTTTCTTAACAACTTTTTTGTTGTAAAGGAATTGCAAAATTCCTTTGATAAGGCTTGCCATAAGCACGCCGATAAGGAAGTTGAAACCAAAAATGGTGGGTTTCATACCGGGGATAAGTAAACCTAAAAGGTACATAGCACCAAAGGTCATTGCATACGCGATTACGATTAAACCGATTTGGATAGTGAGTTTATCAATGCTACCTTGCATCGGGATTTCGTTTTCCGTTTCAACTTTTTCAAGATTTAAGCCGTCACCCGTTTTTCTTAAAGGCAATCTGCCCTTTCTCTTTAATATGTTAAGGTGAATAACACCGCCAATGCTTGCGCAAAGGAAACCTAATGCGGCAATGGTTAAACCAAAGTTCGTGCCGTTTGTAAAGCCCAACTTTTCGTAGTTCGAGCCCCAAGTCATCGCTTGGCCTGTGCCTTGACCAAAGCCTAAGCACAAGATTACACCACTGGGTGCAAAAATGCCGGTGACCACTGAAGCCGCAATAATCGTTACGGTAAGTCCAAGCACGGCTTGGATAAGATAGGTAGAAACGGTTGTAACACCCGTGTTAAACACTTCGCCCGCTCTCTCTTTGGTTATTTTCTTTTCGGAAATCTTAAACGATGAACCGATAAAGCCTAAAGCCAAGCAGTGATAGGTTATAACTTCAAGGTTTGCATAACCGTTTCCGCCGAACATTACCATATCGAAAAGGTTTTCACCAAAGATAAGACCGCAAAGTTCGGATATTAAAAGAATTATTATACCACCCAAAACTGAAGTGGGTATAAGTGATTTTTTTAAGAATTTAATGTTGTTTTTGAGTATGTTTGCTAAAAGCATACCCGCAAGAAGCACGGCGATTAAAAATATACCGCCCCAATTTGCAATTTCGCTAAAATCAATCATTTTTATCCTCCGTTTTGTACGCTTCGTATAAATGCAAGTATTTTACCGAACAGAAACGTTCATCTCCCTTTATTTGCAAAACAATATCGTTCGGCAAATAAAAATTGATTTTTTTCTTTCCTAAAATAGTTGCGCCGTAAATTTCACTAAACTTTGCGTCGTATCTATTTCCGTTTTCAGTAAGCACGACCACGCCGTCTCTATTTGCCGTGATGCTTGCCGTTTGCTTTTTATCTCTCTTGAAATTGACAATAGTTCTTGCTAAAACTTTTTGGTCACTAAATAAGTCTGCTTCCGCTTTCTTAACTTCGCTAAACAGCGCTTGTTTTTGTTCATCAAACCACTCTCTAACCGTTCCATACGGGAGTTCCCCACTTATCGGCTTAAAGGTCAAATCTTCGCCGTATTCCACCTTAAAATCACAGTTAGTACAGCCGAACTCCGCGCCGTTTGAAGTGAGAGTGTTAAACGATTTACATTGCGGGCAATAATAAAGCGCCCTTTCCAAATATTCAGCGCGGTGCTTTGACTTAAAGTTAACGTTAAGCGCACTATCATCCACATCCAAAGTTTTAACGATTTCCGCGTGGATTTCTTCCACACTCATTTGATTTATTTGTTCGGGGGTTAAAACCTTTTTAAGGCTTGTTACAACCTTACCCTTTCTAACGCCCTTCCCCCAACGCGGGTCAGAGCCGTAACAACCGCAAATGTTATAGAGTGCCAGAGGCACTTTTGCCATTTTAACAAGTTTTGCTGCCGATATATCAATATCCCACTCTTTACCTGATAGCGACCTGTTGCCAGATGGGTAAACGGCAACCGTTCCCCCCTCGCCCAACACTTTAAGCGTTTGCCTAATAGTGTTTATATCACTCTTTGATTTAGATTTAGAAATGGGGGCAATAACATGCTTGATAATTTTTGATGCAAACCCTAATGTAAACAAATCTTCACTCATAATAAAGTAGATTGGTCTACGCAAGGTCAAAACTAAAAAGGCAGGGTCTAAAGTGGCTTGGTGGTTGCACATTATAATGCACTTTTTAGGAACGAGTTTATCTTCCCTTTTGAACTTGCATCTATATCTTATTTTAAGTATTGGATAAAAGACAACGCGGATAAAGAAAAAATATATCTTATGCCTTGGTCTTATCCATTTTTTCGTTTTGTTCTTTTTCATTTTCTTTTGCCCTACTTGTTGATTATACAACTTTTTTCAATAGATAGCAACTATTTTTTTGTTTTTTCTTTTTCGCGGGGTTTTTCCCCGTTCTTTCTTTTGCATATTTTCATTAATAGTGGTATAATCTTTTTGTTAAATTTTGTTGTTTTTGAGGCAATTTATGGCGCTTTCTTTAATAATTTCCGGTATAACCGTTCTTTTAATGGTTTTAACCGTGTTAATAAAACCCTTTGTAAAAATCGGCTCGCATAAGGTCGGTCTTTATTGGGTTGTTTGTTTAGTTGGCGCAATCACGCTTATTCTAACGGGTGAAATATCATTTTTATCGGCTATTAAGGGCATAACCGCCAAAAGTTCAGTTAACCCCTTAAAGATTTTAACCTTGTTTTTATCTATGACCTTGCTTTCCGTTTACCTTGGCGACGCAGGGTTTTTCGATTATATTGCAGATTATATTTTCCTTCGCACAAAGGGTGGGAAAATTAAACTGTTTTTGTGTTTATACCTTGTTGTTTCTATCCTTACCGTGTTCACTTCAAACGATGTTATAATTTTGACCTTTACCCCCACCATTTGCATATTCGCAAGAAAGGCAAAAATCTCCCCCTTACCCTTTCTTTTAGGGGAATTTGTTGCCGCAAACACGTGGAGCATGACGCTTATTGTCGGTAACCCCACAAATGTTTACCTTGCCCAATCGGCTGGCATATCATTTGCCCAGTATTTTTCGGTTATGGTGTTGCCCGCAATCACCGCGGGCGTGGTTGGGCTTGCAATGATTTTGTTGATTTTTAGAAAAGATTTATTCTCTAAAACAACCACCGTTCCGCATAACCTTTTAGTTTCTTCCCCAGAAGAGCATGTCAAAATTATTAAAACACCCATGTTTGTTGCCATTGCGCACTTATTGGTTTGCATAATTTTACTTGCCGTTTCCGATTTTATCGGGCTTGAAATGTGGCTTATTTGCCTTTTCCTTGCCCTAAGTTTAACGCTTTTTGACTTAATATACGATATAGCCGTGGTTAAGTCTTTACGCCCCATTTGGCGCTCTATAAAAAAAGAGCCTTACGACTTAATCCCCTTTGTTCTATCAATGTTTATAATCGTTCTCGCCCTTAAAGAGTGCGGTTTTATTGAACTACTAAACAGCATTTTAGTAACTGGCAAAAACTTTGACGGCTTTACCTTTTCTATAATGTCCGCCTTCTCTGCAAACCTATTGAACAATATACCTATGAGCGTTATGTTTGAAAGCATAACAACTGGCTCAATGCCAGCAGTTTACGGTGCGATAATCGGCTCTAATATAGGCGCGTTTATTTCGCCCGTCGGTGCACTTGCAGGTATTATGTGGAGCAAGATTTTGGGCGATTATGGGGTAAAATTCCCCTTTATTAAGTTTGTTTTATACGGAAGCGCAATAGCAATACCCACCCTTTTGTCTTCGGCTGGGGTGTTGCTTTTGGTCCTTTAGTTTAGGAGTTTTTATGGCAACCATTTTATTACTAATCATATACGCTGTGTTTATTGGGCTTGGGATACCTGATTCTTCCTTTGGCCCTGCTTGGCCTGCCATTTTCCCCGATTTTAATGTGCCCGTTAGTTTTGCGAACTTTGTGGAAATGACAGTGTCTCTCGGCACTATTACCGCAAGTTTTTTCTCGGCAAAGATTATCAACAAGTTAGGCACGGGTTTGGTTGTAACATTAAGCACCATTTTAAGCGGTTTTGCATTGCTTGGCTTTGCATTTTCGCCGTCGTTTTGGTTTATGATTGTTCTTTCTATACCTATGGGTATAGGCGCGGGAGCGATAGACTCGGCATTAAATAACTACGTGGCAACCCACTATAAACCCCGCCATATGAGTTTCTTGCACTGCTTTTACGGTGTAGGCGTATCTTTAAGCCCCTTGCTTATGTCCTTTGCTCTATCAGACAATAACGATTGGCGGTTAGGTTTTAGAATAATGTTCTACCTAATGCTTGTCATTATCATAACCGCGCTAATCGCTCTTCCGCTATGGAAGAAAAACGAACCGCAAAATGCCGATAGCGAACAACTTGAATCGCCCATTACACTATCTATTAAGAAAATGGCAAAATCAAGGGCGGTAAGGTTGTCTTGGTTACTTTTCTTTTCCACTTGCGCGTTAGAGTTCACTTGCGGTTGGTGGGGCGCAACCTTCCTTGTAAAAGCCGAAGGTTTAAGCGAAGCATCGGCAGCCAAATTTATCACCTTCTATTATCTCGGTATGACAATGGGTAGGTTTGTTTCGGGGCTTATTGCAAACAAGTTAAGCCAAAAACGAATTGTAAGCATTGGCTACTCGATAACGGCAATAGCAATTGCAACTCTTTTCTTGCCTATCCCCCCTGCGTTTAAGGGCGTTGCGCTCTTTATGATAGGTTTTGGAAACGGCCCGACCTTCCCCAATATGATATACCTAACCCCTGTGTTCTTTGGCAAGCGCGTTTCGGCATCAATAGTTGGCACACAACTTGCTTGCTGTAACCTTGGCATAATGCTTATGCCCCCACTCTTTGGGCTTTTGACAGAGATTTCGGCAACTATATTCCCATACTTCTTATCCGCTTGCTTTATCTTAATGGCGCTATCCACCATTTTGTATATAAGGCAATCAAAAAAGGATATAGCCATTAAAATCTAAAATTTCACTTGCCCTATGGGTAAGGTTGTGTTACAATATATATACTAAAACACTTATTGGAAAAATTTATGAGAAAAATTGCACAGTTTTTTAAGGTTAGTAAAGAAGAATTTATAAAGAGCGCAAAGGAAAGCGTTTATGATGATATTCTTCTACCAAAAAGGGCAACGAGTGGTAGTGCGGGCTATGATTTTTTTGCGCCTGAAGAGTTTACCCTTGCCCCTAGTGAAACAATAAAAGTCCCCACCGGTCTTCGCGTTAAGATTGATGAGGGTTGGGTGCTTAAAGTGTATCCCAGAAGTTCGCTCGGCTTTAAGTATCGCTTGCGTTTAGATAACACTGTTGGCATTATTGATAGCGATTACTTTAATGCGGATAACGAAGGACATATCTTTATTAAAATTACCAACTGTGGCAACACCCCCCTTACCGTTGAAAAGGGCAAGGCTTTTGCACAAGGAATTTTTGTTGAATACGGCATTACTGTCGATGATGACTGCTCTACCACGCGTACGGGCGGAATCGGAAGCACTGATAAAAAATAGATTTTAGGAGAAAATTATGAGAACTATAAAAGTTGAAAAGTTAACTAAAGAAGCATTTGCACCTTTTGGTGAGTATTATGACTACGCTAATCCCGATGGATATGCATTGTGTGGTGAAATTCATAAATTCTACCCCGATAGACTTACCGCTTATCACCAAGCACAAGTTGGTTTTTCACCCATCGTTGTTAAAAAACCCGACCAAATGAAGATTACCCAAGTAGAATATCACACCACCACGGCCGAACTCATTATGCCCTTAAACGATGATATGATTGTTCACGTTGCACAGCCTTCTGCCGGCAAACCTATCCCCGAATTTACCAAGGCTTTCCTTGTGCCCAAAAACACTATGATTAAAATGAACGCGTGCGTATGGCATTTAGCACCCTTACCTGCAAATGCAGACCAACTTACCGCGCTTATAATTCTTCCCGAGTGTTGCTATATCAACGACTGCACTGTTGTTGACCTTAAGGAAGATGAGCAATTTATCATTGAAAAATAGTTTTAACTAAAAAGAAAAAGGTGTAGTGCTTTTCACTACACCTTTTTCTTAATCTTCAAAATCATTAAAATAATCTTTGTCAAAAAATTCCGCCAAAGTTATCCCTGCGCCTTGGCAAAAGGCTTTTATTGTTGACACCTTTGAGCATTTTGTTCTTCCCTTTATCAAATCATATATCGCTGATGGCGACTTTCCGCCGTTTAATGCCGTTCCGCATATATTTATTTTCTTCTCGTCACAAATTTCTTCAATTCTTTTAATTATTGCATCATTTAAATTCATAAACACACCTTCGTGGAGTTTTCCACCTACACCACTTGTTTATAAAAAATAAAAGGTCTTAGACCTTTTATAACCTTTTTAATCTTCTATTCCTAAAAAATAATCAGCCGACACATCAAAATACTTACATGTCTTTATTATCATTTCCACGCTTGGCTCAGTTCTTCCCCTTTCCCAATCACAAACACTACTATTATTTGTACCTAAAATATTTGCAAGTTCTTTTTGAGAAAGCCCCTTTTCGTTTCGCAACTCTTTTAATCTTTGACTTATCGCACTCATACCTATAATTATAGGGAAAATTCCTAAAATTACTTGACATTAGGGAAAATCCCTATTATAATTAAAATATAATTATTTAGAGGTGTACTTATGGAAGAAAAACAACTTAAAAAAGCCAATGCTATTTGCCTATTGATTATTGGAATAATATCATTAATTTGTGCTGCAATTATGTTTGTCTTGGACCCTTGGTATTATTCCTTTCCAAGTGGAGGAAATTATTCAAAAATACTTGAAAGCATAACAAAATCATCATATAACATTATGGAGTTAGGCTCTATTATTAAATTTGGCTTTGGTTTTGTTCTATCGATTGCAGGGCTATTAATCATCCTTAAAGGAACAATAAAAATGATTTCTTTAAGATATAACAATAATTAAAAAAATTAAAAACGGGCGAAAATTCACCCGTTTTTTGTTTTATTTACGCCAAGGCTTCATCAGCGGTTTTTTGGTTCATATCGTTTAGGCATTTAAGTTCATAGAACTTGCCCTTTCTTTCCATAAGTTCATCATAAGTGCCCGTTTCCACGGCAACGCCGTTATCCATTACCACTATTCTATCCGCGTTTCTTATCGTGGATAGGCGGTGCGCAACAATAAAGGTTGTTCTGCCCTTGATTGAAGATGATATCGCCTTTTGAACGTGGAATTCAGAGATATTATCGAGCGCGCTTGTCGCTTCATCTAAAATCAAGATTTGTGGGTTTCTAATTAGCGCACGCGCTATGGTAACCCTTTGTTTTTGTCCGCCCGAAAGTTTATCGCCGTGCTCACCGATAATGGTGTCAAGTCCGTTGGGGAGTTCATCAACAAACTCTTTCAAGTTTGCCATCTCCACAACCTTTGCAAGTTGCTCTTCGGTATAGTGAGAAAGTCCGTAAGTAATGTTTTCACGAATAGAGCCGGAAAAGAGAATACTGTTTTGCGGAACGACTGATATATGGTGGCGGTACTCTGTTAGGTTGCAATCCTTAATAGACTTGCCGTCAATCTTTATATCCCCTTCGTTGGCGATTAAAAAGCCGATAATAAGGTTCATAATGGTTGACTTACCCGACCCCGATGGGCCAACGAAAGCAACGCACTCGCCCGCCTTAACGTCAAGGTTAAGCCCCTTTACAACGAAGGCATCGGTGTTGGGGTATTTATAAGAAACATTTTCAAAGGTGATATCGCCCTTGATTTTTTGAACTTTTGCCTTTCCAATATTCATTTCAACTTCGGTCGCGTTCATAACTTCGGAGAGTGAAGAGAGCGAGTCAAACCCAGCGGACATCGGGTGCATAGAGTTTATAAGTGCAGAAACACCCGCATTTATTTGAGAATACATGCTTTGATAAAGCACGATATCCCCCACACTAATATGTCCAAACATTGCCATAACCGAGCAGAACAAAAGATTTATTAACGACATTGTGTGCGAAACAACATATGCGCTTGCACCAAAGAAGGCATGCGTTTTATCAACTCTTATACCAGAGCCAGCAACGCGTTCGATAGAGTTTTCAAGCGTAGAAATTTCCTTTTGTTCTAGACCGTGCGATTTGGTAACCTGCATCATGGTGAGCATTGTGGATAATTTACTGCTCATATTTTCGTTATCCACACGGAAATCGTGATAATTTTTTCTAACCTTTTTCCTAAACGCACGGGTTATTAAAAGGTTTAGTGGAATTATCAAAAGGAAGAAAATTGCAACCACCCAATTCCTATAAATGGATATACCGACTGCAAAAATAACGTTGAATATTTGCGGAATAAGGGTGTTGACCGTAACCCCCATCATTTGGTCTACAAGTTCTGTATCGCGAAGAAATTTGGACTGAATTTTACCCGTTTGCATATCCTTGTGATAGGTTATCATAAGGCTTTGCAACTTTCTTACAACCGAACTTTTCATACCGGCACTGTTGCGACGAAGCATTTTGCTTACAACCATACTTCGCCAAACCGTACTAGGCACATTTTGCGCGATGACAACAACCATAATGGCCGCGTTTATACCAAGTTCCCACAAAAGTGCATTTGTGATAACTTTCGTTGAAACCGCTTCGGTAACAATGTTGATTATGTTTGCCGTTATAATCGGTATAAACCAAACGGGCAATGCTTGAATAAAATATATAAGAGTTGAAGTAACAAGTGGGCGCGAGTTTGCCTTAAGCAATTTTCTAAAAAGTTTCGGCTCTTTTTTGCCCTTTTGCTCTCCTTTTTTTGAAGGCTCAAAAATGTGGTCGTAATCAGGGATAACTTTGTTTGTAAGTGAACTTCGCTTGGGTTTTTCCGCCTGTTCCATAATCCACCTCTACTTATAAAATAAAGGCTATAACTTTATCGTTATAGCCTCCTTTCGCTATTATATTACAATTTGTGTTTTGCCTTGTCAAGCCTTTTTCTAAATTTCTCTAAAAAATTTTTTGTCAGTATTTGTTTAGCGATTTAGCCCCTTGATAAACTCGTAAAGCGCCTTCGTTCCTTCCACGATATCGCGATAGGTCGCTTCAAAATCGCCTGTCCAGTAAGGATCGGCAACATCTCTTGGGTTTTTGGCGTAGTCCAAAATCAAAGACACCTTGTTTTTAGGGTCGCCTCCGAGCATCCTTTTCATATTATAACGGTTTTCTTCATCCATACCGATAAAATAATCATACTCATCATACTCAGAAATGGAAAGTTTTTGCCCAACCTTTCCGCTATAATCAATATTTAGCCTATCTAGAATTTGGCGCGTGCCTCTATGAACTCTGCAACCAAGCCCGTCATTGTGCGTGGCTCTCGAAACAATTTCAAAATTATGCTCATCCCCCATCTTTTTGACATAGTCTTTCATAATAAACTCTGCCATTGGCGAACGGCATATATTTCCATAACAAACAAAACAAATCTTTTTCATTTTCTAAATCTCAATTTGCATATCGTCAAGCGTATCAATAATTTCAAAGTGGTATTTTTTGCTATCAATAAGCGCTTTAACGTGCGCGTGTTTTTCTATCGGTCTATTCATATGGTTAAAGCAGAAATATTTGGTGTTTACCCTATCCATATACGGCTCTATATGGTAAAGTTCCATGTGCGCGAGTTCGCAAAGGATAAAATCAGTGGGGTTTTCAAGCGCGTATTTTGGGAAGTCATCCGCCACCATTAAGTTCGACATATCGCCCGTGAAAATAAGTTTTTTGCCCTCTGCTTCGATAAGCATAGCATAACTTTCGTTGTTGGGGAGATGCTTGGTTAGATAATAGGTAACCTTAACGTTCTCGTCTTCGAAAATCACGCCTTCCTTCACGTCGTGAAATCTCATTCTATCCGTTGCCATTGGGCGATTAGAGATTGCTTCAACATAAGTTTGCATGGCGTTCCTTGCCTTTTCTCTCGCCATAAAAATATCGTAACTTGCCTTGGTAAATCTATGGTTGGTCATATTCAAAACATTGGGCATGCCGTCAACGTGGTCACAGTCGGGGTGAGTGATAAAAATGGCTTTTATATTCTCAAAATTTTTACCCATATCGATAAGTTTTTTGCCAACGTGCGCGCCCATATCCACAAAATAAAGTTTGCCATTTGTTTCTATCATTGTTGAAGAACACGCTCTATTGTCACAAGGGGCACCGTGACTTGTGCCTAAAAATGTTATTTTCATTTTTTGAACTCCTTTATAACTTGCTTTATATATTACCACATTAACCGCCTAATTGCAATATATTAATGGCTAACTTTTATGAATAAACAAGGGATTTGTTGTATTTTTTGTTTAGTTATCCACACCCTAATTTTATGGCTTACTTTAACTACCACGCGACTGCAAAACGGCTGATAAGAGAAGGCAAACTTGTCCACTTTTACTTTGCCGAAAAATATAATCGCATTTCCCCTGCGCTCGTTTTGATTTTTAACGATTTAACCCACCCCGTTATGCCTATTAGACAAGAGCGGTGGGGCGAATACTTACCTATCCTTACCGAATTTAGCAAAAAATAATCGCCCCCGTTTTGGGAGCGAATTTTATTTTACCAAAGCCATTTTGCAAAAAAGTATAGGCCAACAAATGAAAGCGCAAAGGTGACTATGCTTGCTATTGCGGAAAAGTTATATCCTTCATTAAAGGAATTTATTGTAACCACCACGGGCAATATCAAACCCGCAAGAATAGATAGAACACCAAACAAAATGCACACGCCCGTGTATTCCGAATCATTGGACATTTTTATGCAAAACAGCCCAAAAAACAGCAAACTCACACCGAGTAAAGTAAAAGGTATATACATATTCCCCTCTCAAATGTTGATAGTGTTATTATATATTTTTTACTTAAAATAGTCAAGCAAGTACTGTTGTTTTATGATAGAACCCCTCAACTTCTTCTCGGGCACGAAAACATAATTGCACAAAAAGATAAAATATTAAATACATAATTAAAGGCATTGGTATTATTCCAATGCCTTTAATTTTAAACGTTGTTTTTTGCTTTTTCTAATAACTCTTGTTTTTTCTCTGGTGAAACAAGCACCGCTTCCCCAAAAGCAAACCAGTTGACGTTGTCGTCCGTACCTAGTAAAATAGATTTAAAAAAAGAAATCGTTTTTTGTCCGTATTTAAAATTGATAATTGCATTTGCCCCTACATTTTTGGCTTTTTCTGCAAGTTGATGTTTAATATCATCTAAATTCCTAAATTGTTGATTAAAAAAAGAGTCTTTTTTATATTCTACCTTGCACTTAAACTCTATAAAATCACAATATCCTTCAACAAATAAAATCCCTTCATACGTTGTTGTATATGCCATATTAAACTTCCCTTTCTAAAACAACTATTGCTTCTTGCCTAGCACCACCAAAAAGCGCAGGAATATCTGCAGAAAAACATGCAGTAACTTGCCACCCTTGCTTTGCATAGGCATTAAGAGCAATTTCTAATAATGCAGGGTCAAACTTACCACTAAACCATTTGTCTTTTTGTGTTAAAATCTTATACTCTTTCATCTTAACTTCTCCTTTGTTTTTGTTTAATTATAAACTAACTATTGGTTAGTTGTCAAGTATTTTTCTAACTAATAGTTATATAATAATGTTATGGAAGAATCTATTATCAAAAAAAGACTAGGGGAAGAAATAAAGAGTAGTGGGCTTACAACTATTGAGATTGCAAAACGAATCAACGTTTCCCCCGAAATGGTAACTCAATATAAAACAACAAAAAAATTGCCCAAACTTGATACTTTTGCAAAGTTGTGCAAAGAACTTGATTTGGATGCAAATTATATTTTAGGTGTTAAAAATGACTAAAAGCGAACAATTTTATGTTCGCTTTTTGTTTTGCAGTTTTTATTAACTTTATTTTTTGGATGCATCAACAAGCATTCATTTGCCTTAGGCATATGTCGCAACTTGTTATATTCTGTTAACTACAAAGCACAAAAGTGTAGTTTGTGAAAATTGAACGCGAAACTGACTGCGACTTCTTCACGGACACAATAGCGCAAGCGGTTGTCGGGACGGGAACGGTTGTTGCAAAAGAAAAGCACCCATCAAAAGATGGATGCTTTCTTTTTGGATGCAGCAACTCGTCAAAGTGCAACTTTATATCAACAAACACAAACTCTTGTGTTTGTTTGATTTCCCGTTGACTTTTCCTCTCCACAAAAATTTCTGCGACAATTTTTGTGGGTTTTTTATAGGTTGTTACTTACTATCACAAACAAAAAAACCACTCAAAAGAGTGGCTTTTTGTTTGGATGCAGCAACAACCTATCTTCCCGGACCGTCGCCAGTCAAGTATTGTCGGCGCTAGTGAGCTTAACTTCTGTGTTCGGTATGAGAACAGGTGGGACCTCACCGCTAACGTCACCGCAATGGTATATACACAAGGTTTC
>JAZRIO010000011.1:0-48881 GCA_045645305.1 Christensenellaceae bacterium | reverse complement strand
TAAGCAAGCAAAGAACTACCATGTATAAAACACTTGAAGTTCCCATGTATTGTTGCCACCACATAAGAGCGTTACTCTTGGGCCAGAACATGGTCATGATAAGTTCGGGGAAAGAAAGAATAGAGAATGCAAAGATAAGGGGCATAACGCCGTTTGCATTAACTTTAATGGGGATTACGGTTGATTGACCACCGTACATTTTTCTTCCCTTAACTTGTTTTGCATATTGAACGGGAATCTTTCTTTCAGCATTATGAACGGTAACGATAGCGCCAAAGATAAGCACTGCTACCAAGATAAAGCCGAGAAGTTGCCAAATTGCAGTTGAGTCTACACTAATACTCTTAATAACAGCGAGCATAGACATACCTGCAGTAGATAAAATACCTGCAAAAATGAGGAGTGATACGCCGTTAGAAACGCCGTAATCGGTAATTCTCTCTCCAAGCCACATAGTAAGTGCTGCACCAGCAGTATATACTATTACGAGGAATGCATAACTCCAAAAACTTGAGTCAGTGGGGTTTGCTCCGAAAAGCGCACTGAAATCAATAGCGCCTTGGTCACCACCAAACGCAACGAGAATACCTATTGCTTGCGCAATCGCAAGAACAAGCGTTAACATTCTAGTGTAAGCGTTGATTTTTTTCTTACCTTCTTCGCCTTGTCTGCTTAATCTTTCAAGAGCAGGAATACCTACTGCCAAAAGTTGCATAATAATCGAAGCGTAAATATAAGGCCCGATACCCATTGCAAAGAAAGTACCTGCTTGCAATGCGCCACCAGAAACCGCGCTCATAAGTTGCAAGAACGTTGCCTCGCCCATTTGAGTGAATTGGTTAACGCCTGGAACCGGAATATAACAACCGATTCTATAAACGAATAAAAGCGCGATTGTAATCAAAATCTTTCTTCTTACGTCCGGAAGTTTGAACGCCTTTACTATTGTTTGAAACATTTTGCCCTCCCTATTAATTTAGTGGGTTTAGATTTGTTCTACCTTACCGCCAGCTTTTTCGATGGCTTCTTTTGCTGATGCAGAGAAAGCCTTTGCTTTAACGGTTAATGCTTTTGATAAAGTTCCGTTGCCGAGAACTTTAAGACCGATACAGTCCTTCATAACTTTGATAAGTCCTTTTTCGCAAAGAACTTCCATATCCACTACGGAGTTTGCTTCAAAACTTTCCAATACTGAAAGATTTACGATGCTGTATACTTTTCTAAAATGGTTGTTGAAGCCACGTTTAGGAATTCTTCTAATCAAAGGCATTTGACCGCCTTCAAATCCGGGACGAACTCCGCCACCGCTTCTTGCCCATTGTCCTTTATGTCCTTTACCACTGGTTTTACCAAGACCTGAACCAATACCTCTACCGAGTCTCTTGCTTGCGGTCACTGCGCCAGCAGCGGGACTTAAATCTCCTAATCTCATTTTGTTACTCCTTAAAATTTGTAATCGCTTTTAAGACTTAAATCTTTTCCACTTTCAAAAGATAACTTACCTTGTTGATCATACCAAGTATGCAGGGGTTTTCTTCGTGAATACGGAAAGAATTTACTTTCTTAAGTCCCAATGCCGCAACAACTTTCTTGTGTTGGGGCAAAATTGCTATCGTGCTCTTTACAAGCGTAACTTTTATTTTTGCTGCTTCTTTCTTTTTAGCCATAAAAGTAACCCTCCTTAACCGTTAATTTCTTCCACGGTCTTGCCGCGAACAGCTGCGATTTGTTCTGCAGTTCTAAGTGCTTTCAAGCCTGCGAGAGCAGCCTTAACACAGTTGATTTTGTTGTTAGTTCCGTGTGATTTGGTTCTGATGTTGGTGATACCAACTGCTTCCATTACCGCACGAACAGGGCCACCAGCGATAACACCAGTACCTTCTTCAGCAGGCATCATAAGAACCTTACCGCTTCCGAATTGACCAAGAACTTCGTGAGGAATACTTGTGCCCAAAAGTGCTACAGGGAACATATTTTTCTTTGCTCTTGCAGTTGCCTTATCGATTGCTTCGGGAACTTCTTTTGCTTTACCCATTGCGCAACCAACTTTACCTGCACCGTCTCCAACGACTACAAGTGCGGCAAATCTCATATTTCTACCACCCTTAACGGTTTTGGTAACACGGTTGACACAAATAAGCTTTTTAATCAATCCGTCGTTTTCTTCCGCCTTTCTGGGCGCTCTATTATTTTCTCTTGCCATTTTAGTTTTCTCCTTGATTTTCTTAGAATTCCAAGCCGCCCTTTCTTGCGCCGTCTGCTAAACTTGCAACACGACCGGTGTAAAGATATCCGCCTCTGTCAAATACAACTGCTTTAATCTTTTTCGACTTTGCCTTCTTTGCGAGAAGTTCACCAACAGCGAACGCCTGCGCTTTCTTGTCTTTGCCCTCGAAAGTACCTTTGAGTTCTTTGCTAAGGGTAGACGCCGTAACCAAGGTGTTTCCCTTAACGTCGTCTATGAGTTGTGCATAAATGTGAGTCAAACTTCTATAAACTGAAAGTCTGGGTGCTTTTGCAGTGCCCTTAACTTTTGCTCTGACTCTCTTATGTCTTTTAAGTCTATCTTGATTTTTATTGATTTTAGTAATCATAGTTTTTACTCCTATTTAATAACTTTTCGCGCTGTTTATACGTTGCGCACTCAGCAGACGCGCTAAAACCTTAAGCGCGCCCACTAAAAGCCCTTTAAATTTATTTACCTTTACCGCCTGCTGCCTTACCAACTTTTCTTTCGATAACTTCGTCACTATAACGAATTCCGTATCCGTGATAAGGTTCGGGTTCACGAAGCGCTCTTATCATTGCCGCATATTGACCAACTTTTTCTTTGTCAATACCTGCAACGGTAATTTCGGTTTGTGATGGGCAATCAAGAGTAATTCCGCCGATTTCTTCAACTTCTACGGGGTGAGAGAAACCAATGTTGAGAACTACTTTCTTGCCTTGTTTAGCAACCTTCCAACCTACACCGTTAACAACGAGGGTCTTCTTGAAGCCTTCGGTTACGCCCTTAACCATGTTAGCGCAAAGTGCTCTATAAAGACCGTGCTTTGCTTTGGTGGGGCCTTGGTCGTTGGCTCTAACGAATTTAATTACGTTGCCTTCGATTACGGGTGTGATGATGGGATCGTAACCTTGGGTTAAAGTTCCTTTAGGTCCTTTAACGGTCATTACGTTGTTTGCTACTTCTACAGTTACGCCTGCGGGGATGTTAATAATTGCATTACCTATTCTTGACATAATTAACCTCCTACCATACGTAAGCGAGAACTTCGCCACCTTGGTGCAACTTCTTTGCTTCCTTGCCGGTCATAATGCCCTTTGAGGTAGAAAGAATTGCAATTCCGAGTCCGCCGAGAACTTGGGGAACTTCTTCAGTTCCAACGTATACTCTAAGACCGGGTTTGCTTACTCTCTTGAGTCCGCTGATAACCTTTTGGTTGCCGTTGTATTTGAGAGTGATTTTGATAGTACCTTGACCGCCTTCGATAAGTTCAACACCAGAGATATAACCTTCTTTCAAAAGAATGTCAGCGATTGCCTTTTTGGTGTTTGAAGCGGGAATTTCAACAGTTTCGTGCTTAGCCATAAGAGCATTTCTTATTCTGGTAAGCATATCTGCTATAACGTCTGTCATTGTTTTATCCTCCTTTACCAACTAGCCTTCTTAACCCCAGGAATCTGACCTTTGTAGGCAAGATTTCTGAAGCAGATACGACAAATTCCGTACTTTTTGAGTACAGCGTGCGGACGACCGCAAATGCTGCATCTCGTATAGGCTCTGGTGGAAAATTTAGCAGGCTTTTGCTGCTTGTTTATCATTGCTTTTTTAGCCATTTTATTAACTCCTTAACCTTACTTGTTTTGGAAAGGCATTCCGAGTAAAGCAAGCAATTCTCTTGCTTCTTCATCGGTGTTAGCCGTTGTGGTGATACAAATGTCAAATCCTCTTACTTTTTCTACTTGATCGTATGAAATTTCGGGGAAAATCAATTGTTCTTTAACGCCCATTGAATAGTTTCCTCTACCGTCGAAAGACTTTTTAGATACGCCTCTAAAGTCTCTAACTCTGGGAAGTGCGATTGAAATGAATTTATCAAAGAATTCATACATTCTTGTTCCACGGAGAGTAACCTTCATACCAACGCTTTGGCCTTCTCTTACCTTGAAGTTTGCTACTGATTTTTTAGCCATCGTTAAGATGGGTTTTTGACCAGCGATTTGCTTCAATTCTTCTTGAGCAAGTTGAATGCTCTTGGAGTTGTCTTTAACGTCACCTAAACCGGAGTTGATCGTAATCTTTACGAGTTTCGGTACTTGGTTTACGTTTTTGTAGTTAAACTTTTTAATCATTGCGGGGATAACCGTTTGGTCATATAACGCTTTGATTCTGTTCGCTTCCATTACCTTTTACCTCCGATTAGTTTTCTTCTGCGGGAGCCGCAGTTTCTTTCTTTGTCTTTTTCTTGGTTGCTTTCTTTACTTCTTTTGCTTCCTTGGTTGTGTCAAGAATAGCACCGCACTTTTTGCAAGTACGAACTTTCTTATCACCTTCTACCATATAAGCAACTCTGGTTGCTTTGCCACAAGTGGGGCAAACTACCATTACGTTAGAAGCATCGATTGCACCGGGTTTGCTTTGGATTTCACTTACATCCTGAGCGCTTCTTGCTTTTTTATGTTTCTTTTGGATATTAACGCCATCAACAATAACCTTGTTTGCCTTGGGCAATGCTGCCACAACGCTACCCGTTTTGCCCGCGTCTTTACCTGTTAAAACTAAAACTGTGTCGTTCTTTTTAACTTTCATAGTACGTCTCCTTATAACACTTCGGGTGCAAGTGAGATAATACGCATATAGTCTTTATCTCTAAGTTCTCTTGCAATCGGCCCAAAGATACGCGTGCCTCTCGGCTGTTTTTGGTTATCAATAATAACTGCTGCGTTTTCATCGAAACGAACGTAAGTACCGTTCTTTCTTCTAACGCCGTTGGTTGATCTAACGATAACTGCCTTAACTACGTCGCCTTTCTTAACTGCGCCACCAGGGGTAGCAGTCTTAACGCTTGCAACGATTACGTCACCGATATTACCGGTTCTTCTAAATGAGCCGCCTAATACCCTGATGCACATCAATTCTTTTGCTCCGGAGTTGTCCGCAGCCTTTAATCTAGATAGTGGTTGTATCATAGTGCGCCTCCTTACTTAGCCTTTTCGATGATTTCTACTACGCGCCAGTTCTTGTCCTTTGACAACTTTCTGGTTTCAGCAATAAGAACCTTATCGCCGATTCCGCAAGTATTTGCTTCATCGTGTGCTTTGAATTTGTGAGTTTTCTTAATAGTTTTCTTATACAAGGGGTGTTTTGCCCTTTCTTCGATAGATACTACAACAGTCTTATCCATCTTATCGGAAACAACTATACCGACTCTTTCTTTTCTTAAATTTCTTTCCATATTCTCTACTCCTACGCCTTAGCCTCAAGTTCTCTTTCTCTCAAGATCGTTTTGATCTTTGCAATGTCTTTCTTAACATTTTTAAGAGATGCGGGATTTTCCAACTGACCTATTGCGTGACGGAAACGAAGGTTAAACAACTCTTCGGTGAGTTCTTTAATTTTAGTATTTAATTCGTCTACCGTTAATTGATGAAGTTCTTTCGTTTTCATTAACCTTCACCGCCTTCTTCTTTAATTTCTTCTGCAACGACAACTTCCTTCTTAACGAACTTGGTCTTTACGGGAAGTTTGTGTCCTGCAAGGCGCATAGCCTCTTTTGCTACTTCTTCAGAAACGCCTGACATTTCGAAAAGTACTCTACCGGGTTTAACTACTGCTACCCAGAATTCTACTGAACCTTTACCGCTACCCATACGGCTATCGGCAGGTTTCTTTGTTACAGGTTTGTGGGGGAAGATGTCAATCCAAACTTTACCACCACGCTTGATAAATCTGGTCATTGCAACACGGGCTGCTTCGATTTGGTTAGACTTGATCCAACCGGGCTCCATAGACACTAAACCGTAATCACCGTAAGCAATCTTATTACCTTTAGTGCATTTACCGGTCATTCTCCCGCGATGCACTCTTCTTCTTTTAACTCTCTTAGGCATTAACATAATTAAGCTTCGCCTCCTTCAGTCTTCTTCTTGGGAGCGCCGATAACTTCACCCTTGTAAATCCAGCATTTGATACCGATTACACCATAGGTGGTGTGCGCTTCCGCAAAGCCGTATTCGATGTCTGCTCTCAAGGTTTGAAGAGGAATTGAACCTTCGTGATAACTTTCGCTACGTGCAATTTCTGCACCGTCAAGTCTACCACCAACGGTTACCTTAACACCCTTGATACCGCTTCTCATACATCTACCGATTGCTTGCTTCATTGCTCTTCTGAAAGATACACGCTTTTCGATTTGGTTTGCGATACCTTCTGCTACGAGTTGAGCATCTGCGTCGGGCTTTTTAACTTCTGAAATATTGATAGAAATTTGTTTGCCTGCGCAAATCTTTGCAACCGTTTTCTTAATGATTTCAATTTCGCTACCTTGCTTACCGATAAGAACACCAGGGCGTGCAGTGAAAATCGTGATAGTGATTTTTGTTGCAGCCTTTTCGATAGCAATCTTGCTGATTGCTGCTTGGTAGTATTTTTTCTTTAATACGTTACGGATTTCATTGTCTTCTTTAATGTTTGCAGCGAAATCTTTCTTGTCTACAAACCAATGTGAATCCCAATCTTTAATAACGCCGACTCTTAAACCGTGCGGATTAACTTTTTGTCCCATACCGTACCTCCTATGCCTTTGCGTCCAGCACGATAGTGATATGGCTGGTGCGCTTCAAAATTCTGAACGCTCTACCTTGTGCTCTGGGCATAACCCTTTTGAGCGTGGGGCCTTGGTCTGCATAGCAAGCAGCGACAAACAAGTTGTCCTTGCTCATACCGAGGTTGTTTTCCGCGTTAGCCGCAGCAGACATCAAAACCTTTCTAATGGGGTCAGATGCCGACTTCGGAGTGTTTTCCAAAATAGCAACTGCTTGTGCATAACTCTTTCCTCTAATAATGTCGAGCACAACTCTTACCTTATAAGGAGAAATTCTTACGTGCTTAGCAACTGCTCTGGGGCGTCTGTCTTTATTTTCCGCGATTCTTGCGGTTTTTTCTCTCATATTTTTAGCCATTTTTACGCCTCCTATTATCTGCCACCCGTAGATTTTTCAGTGCCACCGTGACCTTTAAAGGTTCTGGTCGGAGAGAACTCACCGAGTTTGCATCCTACCATATCTTCGGTAACGTATACGGGTACGTGTTTTCTGCCGTCATATACCGCGATGGTATGTCCTACCATTTGCGGGAAAATTGTTGACGATCTTGACCAAGTCTTTAAGACTTTCTTTTCGTTCTTTTCGTTTAATTCTTCTATTCTCTTTAAGAGTTTAGGTTCTACATAAGGACCTTTTTTAACACTTCTACTCATGTTGTTCTCCTTAATTTATCCTGGTAATGATAAGTTTATTGGAAGCCTTCTTATGCTTTCTGGTCTTATAACCGAGAGCAGGTTTACCCCAAGGAGTAACAGGCCCCGGCATACCAACAGGTGATTTACCTTCACCACCACCGTGGGGGTGATCACACGGGTTCATTACAACACCGCGAACTGAAGGGCGGATACCCATATATCTGGTCTTACCGGCTTTACCGATTCTAATAATTTCGTGTTCTACGTTACCAACTTGTCCAATAGTTGCCTTGCAGGTTGCGAGAATATATCTCATTTCGCCACTAGGCATCTTAATGGTTACATATTTTTCGTCTCTTGCCATGATTTGAGCGCTCATACCAGCTGCTCTTGCAATTTGACCACCTTTACCGGGTTGCATTTCAATGTTATGAACAATTGTACCTACGGGGATATCTTTAAGCATAAGTGAGTTACCTGCTTTAATATCTGCGTTAGGACCGCTCATAACCTTATCGCCTACTTTCAAGCCTACGGGAGCAAGGATATAAGTCTTTGCGCCGTCAGCATAGTAAAGAAGTGCGATGTTTGCGCTACGGTTGGGATCGTATTCAATGCTCTTTACAGTTGCAGGAACACCGTCTTTCATTCTCTTGAAGTCGATGATACGGTATTTTCTTCTGTTTCCACCACCGATATGACGAACAGTGATTTTACCTTGTGAGTTTCTACCACCGCTCTTTCTTTGGTCTTCAATAAGTGACCTTTCGGGTTTCTTTGCCGTAATTTCGTCAAACGCACTTACTGTCATAAAACGACGTGCAGACGAAGTCGGTTTATATCTTTTAATAGCCATTATTCTTTCCTCCCACTAAATTAGGACAACGAATCGAAGAATTCAATAGTCTTACTGTCTTTCTTAAGTTGAACGATGGCTTTCTTGTAGTCAGGAGTATATCCTTCGCTTCTGCCTTGTCTTTTCAACTTACCGCCAACGATTGCTGTGTTAACTTTTTCAACGCTTACGCCGAAAATTTCTTCGATAGCGAGTTTGATTTGAGTTTTGTTTGCACTCTTTGCAACTACAAAACTATATTTCTTATCTTGTATGCCCGCATAACTCTTTTCAGAGAGAAGCGGTCTAATAATGATGTCATGTGCTGCCATTATTCTCCGTAGACCTCCTCGATTTGTTCTACTGCCTTCTTGGAAATAACGATTTTTGCATTCTTAACAACATCATAGGTGTTGATTTGTTCAACAGGGAGAGTTGAGATGCTTGCGATGTTTGCGCTTGCTCTTACTACTGCTTCGTCGTTGTTATCCATAACGAGCAATACACTCTTTTCTAAGTTGAACGCTTTAAGGAATGCTGCCATTTCCTTGGTCTTTGCTTCTTTAACTGCGATTGCATCAACAAAAATAACTTCGTCATCTCTAATCTTTTGTGAAAGTGCAGAGAAAAGCGCAACTTCTTTTGCTTTTGCATTCATCTTCTTTGAGAAGTCTCTTGACTTCGGAGCGAAAACTACGCCACCCTTAACCCATTGCGGGCTGCGGATTGAGCCTTGTCTTGCTCTACCAGTTCCTTTTTGTCTCCAAGGTTTTGCGCCACCACCACGTACTTCGCTACGGGTAAGAGTGCTCTTGGTTCCTTGTCTTTCGTTTGCAAGTCTGGTTACCACTGCTTGGTGGATAACTGCTTCCTTGTATTCAACGTTAAACAATGCGTCGGACAATTCAAGTGTGCCAACTTCCTTGGCATCCATATTATATAATTTTACGCTAGCCATTGTATTTCTCCTTACGCTTTAACGCTGTTTCTTAAAGTTACGATTCCTTTTACGGGACCGGGAACTGCGCCCTTAACAAGGATTGCGTTCCTTTCTTTATCGACTTTTACAACTTCGAGGTTCAAAATGGTTACGTTTTCAACACCCCATTGACCTGACATTTTCTTGCCTTTGAATACTCTTGACGGATTACTGATTGCACCCATAGAACCTACTTCTCTGTGTACAGGGCCAACACCGTGAGTTTCTTTCAATCTGTGATGATTCCATCTTTTGATTACGCCGGTAAATCCGTGACCTTTTGATACGCCAGATACGTCGATTTTGTCGCCTGCGCTAAATACGTCGCAAGTTACAACCGAGCCAACGGTCATTTGGTCTGCACCATCAAGTTTGAATTCCTTCAAAACTTTTTGGCAAGGAACACCTGCTTTTTTGAACAAACCTGCTTGGGGCTTATTCAAGTTCTTTTCGTCTGTTTCGGAAAAACCGAGTTTAACTGCGGAATATCCGTCTCTTTCCAAAGTTTTAACCTGAACAACGGGACAAGGACCTGCCTCGATAACCGTTACCGGAATAACTTTGCCGTCTGCTGAGAAAAGTTGTGTCATACCCAACTTTCTACCAATGATTGCTTTATTCATAGATAAAGTTCACCTCCGATATAATATATAATGTTTATTGATTACAATTTAATTTTGATATCTACACCAGCGGGCAAATGAATGCTGTCAAGAAGTTTAACGTTGGGTGAGTAGATGTCAATAAGTCTTTTGTGGGTTCTAATTTCGAACTGTTCTCTCGAATCCTTATATTTATGGGGAGAACGAAGAATAGTTACGATTTCCTTCTCTGTAGGAAGCGGAATAGGTCCGCTGATCTTTGCGCCCGACTTTTTCATCGTTTCAACGATTCTTGCTGCTGCTTGGTCGAGCATTTCTGTGTCATAAGACATAAGTTTAATTCTGATTTTTTGACTTGCCATTTTGTTTTTTCTCCTTTTTTACCTAACTTTACTGTGTGTGCTGTAAACTTTGCCGTGTGTGTCAATTTTGCTTAATAAAAAAATCATTCGCCGATACTTACAATTTTTTAAGTCGCTGCGAATGACTCACTAATTCGATTTGAAGTTAGTCGCAGGGGTCTAGCCCCCACACTTGTCAACGGAAATTATCTTTCGTTTGGCACGAATTAAGTAACTTCCCGTATCATCCCAGTTTACACAGCCTATACATTATAACCAAAATTTTATAGGTTGTCAAACATTTTTTATAGGTTTTTTAATATTTTTTTAATTTTTTATAAGAACAAAAATCGTCGGGAAAACACTAACGATTTCCCGACAAATTTATTTCTTTTACGCTATTTGCGATTTGATAACGGTGGGTTTTTTAATACCGTTGACAACTTGTTCATCAACGATTACCTTTACCGCATCTTTATCAGACGGCAAGTCGTACATAGTGTCAATCATAAGATTTTCTAAAATTGTACGAAGTCCTCTTGCCCCTGTTTTAAGTTCAATCGCACGCCTTGCAACCGCACTTACCGCATCATCGGTAATTTCAAGCTCAACGTTATCAAGTCCAATCAAACGTTTATATTGTTTTACCAATGCGTTCTTGGGTTCGGTCAAAATGTTTACAAGCGCTTTCTCATCAAGCGCGTGAAGTCCTACAGTAATAGGAATTCTTCCCACAAACTCTGGGATAAGGCCGTACTTAATTAAATCCTGGGGTTGAACGTCACGAATAAACTCTGTTGATTTATCCTTTGCCTTTTGCACATTTCCGCCAAAGCCTAACGAAGCCTTTTCCTTTCTCTTAGAAACAATCTCATCAAGCCCTACAAACGCGCCACCGCAAATAAACAATATGTTTGTTGTATCAATTCTAATGCACTCTTGTTGGGGGTGTTTTCTTCCGCCTTGCGGTGGAACTGATGCAACCGTGCTTTCAATAATTTTCAAAAGCGCTTGTTGAACACCTTCACCCGAAACATCACGCGTGATTGAAACATTTTCACTCTTTCTTGCAATCTTATCTATTTCATCGATATAAACTATACCCTTTTGCGCCTTTTCAATATCGTAATCAGCATTTTGGATAAGTTTAAGCAAAATATTCTCTACGTCTTCCCCTACGTAACCCGCTTCGGTAAGCGTTGTTGCATCAGCAACCGCAAAGGGAACGTCTAATATTTTAGCAAGTGTTCTTGCAAGCAAAGTCTTTCCGCTTCCGGTAGGTCCTAAAAGAAGAATATTACTCTTGTCGAGTTCAACTTCCGCACTCTTGTCGTTTGCAACGTTTATTCTCTTGTAGTGATTATAAACGGCAACTGATAAAACCTTTTTCGCCTCATCTTGACCAATGATATACTCATCAAGTCTTTCTTTAATTTCAACGGGCTTTAAGAGTTTAACAGGCGCGCTTGTTGTTGCTTTATTACTCTCTTTTAAGATATCCGCGCACGAATCAATACACTCGTTACAGATAAATATTCCGCTCGGTCCAGCAATAAGCCTTTCCACAAGTTCTTTCGGCTTTCCGCAAAAAGAACACATTATTTGTTCATTGTTGTCTTTCATAAATCTCCGTCGCCTACGGACGCTTAAAGAAAATTTCGTCGATTAGTCCGTATTCTTTAGCATCTTCTGCCGACAAATAATTATCTCTGTCGGTGTCTTTTTCCACTTGCTCAAACGGTTTACCGCTATTTTTAGCAAGTATTTTGTTTAAGCGGTATTTTGTTTTAATGATATGGTCTGCTTGAATTTTAATATCGCTCGCTTGACCTTGTGCACCGCCCAAAGGTTGGTGAATCATAATTTCACTGTTGGGAAGAGCATATCCCTTACCAATAGCACCGCTTGACAACAAAAATGCACCCATACTTGCCGCAAGACCAATACAAATGGTGCTTACGTCACACTTAATATAGTTCATAGTGTCGTATATAGCAAGACCTGCGGTAACACTTCCGCCAGGGCTATTGATATAAAGACATATATCCTTATTGGGATCTTTACCTTCTAAATAGATAAGTTGCGCAACCACAGCATCTGCAACCGCGTCGGTAATTTCACCAGTCAAAAAGATAATTCTATCTTCTAAAAGTCTAGAATATATATCGTAACTTCTTTCGCCCTTACCCGTTTGTTCAACAACGTAAGGAACAACAGTGTTTTTAATTTGCATATACAACCTCTAATGATTAACTAAAATTTATTCGATAGTGTTTGCGCTCTTTAAGAAGTCAAAGAACTTTTTGATAACGATTTCGTTCTTGATGTAGTCAAGTTGACGAGCGTTCATATTCTTCTTAATGTCGGGCGCTTCCTTGCCTTGTGCTGCAGCCATATCAGCAACGCGCTTTTCAACGTCTTCTTCAGTAGCAACGATTTCTTCTCTTTCGATAATTTCTTCAATTACGAGTTGAGATTTAACGAGTTCAGTTGCTTGAGCCTCATAATCCTTTCTAAAATCAGCCATGGTCTTGCCAGTATACTTCAAGTAGTCTTCTAAACGAAGTCCTTGGTAAGACATTCTGTATTCCATTTCTTGAACCATGTGGTCGATTTGATTTTCGATAAGAGCATCAGGGATTTCGATATCGCTTGCTTCAGTTATCTTTTTAATGATTTCATCTTCAAGTTCGCGTTCTGCTCTATCAGAGTTTTGTTTTTCAAGTCTTGCTTTGGTTTCAGCCTTGTATGCTTCAACGCTTTCTACACCAACAGCATCTTTAATGAACTCATCGTTAACTTCGGGGAGTTCTTTAACCTTGATTTCGTGAAGTTTGATAGCGAATACAGCATCTTTACCCTTAAGGTTTTCTGCGTGGTATTCTTCGGGGAACTTAACGTTGATATCTCTTTCTTCGCCAAGTTTCATACCGATAACTTTTTCTTCAAAACCGGGGATAAAGGTTTTGCTACCGATAACGAGCGGTTGCTTTTCAGCAGTGCCACCTTCGAACTTAACTCCGTCAACACTGCCAGAGTAGTCGATAATAACGGTGTCGCCATCTTTAACTTCTCTATCGGTAACTTCTACCATACGAGAGTTTCTTTCTTGCAAACGCTTGATATCATCTTCAACATCTTCATCCTTTACATTATACACAGGTTTCTTGTAGTTTATACCTTTGTATTCACCAAGAGTTACATCAGGTCTAACAGGAACGATCGCGATAAGGGTAATTCCTTTTTCGCTGATGTTCTTTACATCGATTTCAGGTGCAGCAACTGCTTTGATAGTGGGTTCTTTATCCAACACTTCGCCGTAGTATTTGGGGAACGCTTGGTTGATTGCTTCCTCATAGAATACACCTACGCCATAAGCAGATTCCAAAACCTTTTTGGGTACTTTGCCCTTTCTAAATCCGGGAACTGAATATCTACCCTTGGTCTTTTCGTATGCTCCGTTGATAGCGGTGCTCCATTCTTCGGCGGTGAGTTTCATAGTAACTTTCACCGTACTCTTTTTGCCTTTTTCAAAAGTGTACTTCATAATATTCTCCTATACTTTAAGTATTATTACTTATTTCGTTTTAATATTCTAACATAACGCGCCCAAAAAGGCAACGTTTTTTAACGGCTTTTTAATCGTATTTTAAAAATTCCGCGTGTTTTTCGGGCTGAACTATCATTGACTTATAGTTATCGTAAATGCAAAATCCCGGTTTTGATTTAGGCGGTTTTTTAACCTGCCTTTTTTCTGTATAAACAATCTCAGTTTTTCCGCCCTCTCTTGCCTTTGAATAATACGCGGAAATCTCACCTGCAATCCGTATAACCTTTTCGGGCACTTCCGTTCCCGCGCTCTCAATCAAAACGTGCGATGAGTGGTGATCTTTAACGTGCACCCAAATATCGCTTGGCTTTGACGTGAACGTCAGTTTATCGTTCTCTTGGTTGTTTCTTCCCGCGCGTACTGTAAACCCAAGCACATCGTATACCCTAAACAAACTCTCTGCTTCTTTCTTCTTTTTTGTCGGCATTTGTTTTTCGGTTATTATGCCCGAACTAGCAAGTTCTGCTTGCACCAAAGTTAACTCATCAATGCTTTCAGCAAGGTCAACTTCATCCATTGCACTGATAAGATAATCAAGTTCGGTTTGCGCTTGTTCGCGTTGTGGTTGAAGAGCAACCAACGTGCGCTTTTGCTTGTTATATTTTTTATAAAAATTTTCAGCATTTTTAGCGGGGGTTAGCCTTTCATCCAACTCGATTTTAACCTTGCTTCCGTCGTAATAATTATCTAAAACACACGCTTTATCGCCTTGCTTTATGCGGTAAATATTAGATAAAATGAGTTCGCCTTTTACTCTATTTTCTTCCGCGCCTTCGGCATCTTTTTGCTTTGAAGATATTGCCGTTATGCGCTTTTTAACCTTCTTTATCGCTGAAGATAAAACCGATGTTAATCGCTCTTTTTTGCTTTTAAATTTCTTGATTTTTTCCTTTTCATTAAAATAAAATTCTTCGGCTTCATACAAGGTCGGGAAAATTTTAACAAGTCCGCCTAGCGACGCGTAAGGATACACCATAACGTCTTTTACTTGGTCGCCGTCAAAAAGCACGCACGGCTTGATTTGAGCGTTATATAGGCAGTTGTTAAGATGCTTAAAAAACTGCTCTCCAAATCCGTCGGTAGCACTGCCGTTAAAAGAGCAAACTATTTCATTTGCGGTTGACGTTGCAATGCCTTGAACGTTTGCGGTTATAACTTCCAAAAGACTATTTTTATCCGCACCGCTAAATATATCTATCAATGATTCGTCAGTGGGCAACTTTTTATCCCCCACAGGCGGAAATACATAGGGGTGGGAAACGATAAGCGGTCTAACGCCGTTATCAAACATATTTATACCGCGGTTGCCACCAAGTATTTTGCCGTCTTCAGTTAGAATTACGTTGCTGTATCGCCCCATAAGTTCTACGTATAAAGTTTTCTTTACGGAGTCTTTGAACTCATCTGAAGTTAAGAAATCTATTTTAACAATTCTATCAAAGCCAATGAGTTCAATACCCGTTATAGTTGAAGATAAAAGATGTTTACGGAGCAACATACAAAAGTTTGGCGCGGTCAAAGGGCTTTCCTTTTCCCTTTCAATTACCGCAATGCGCGGGCAAGCGGGGTTGACGTCAAGCAACAGTTTTTTTGTGCACCCACCCGTGTAAACGATAAACACCACTTCATCGTTAGACGGCTCAATTATTCTATTTATTTTGCCACCCGTGAAGAGTTTATCTAACTCTTTGCAAAGGTAGCGTAGAGTAAACGCGTCTTGTGGCATAATTACACCCCTTGTCCTTTAGCCAAATTAAATGTTTTTCCATCTAAATAACTTAAACAACTATCCTTAGAAAAATGGAAAGTAAGTTCGGTTGCCGTAAGCATTTGGCGAGTTTGATTTTTTAATTTGTTAAACTCAAAATCACCGTACTTTCCGTCACCAATTATTGGGTGCCCAATAAAGGCTAAATGCGCCCTAATTTGGTGGGTTTTGCCCGTATATAAAACCACTTCTAATAGCGCGCTATCCCCACGCTCTTCCAATACTTTATATCCCGTTTTTATCTCTACCGCCCCATCACATTTTTGAGCATAAATTTTAACGAGAGAAGCATCTTTATCCTTTAACAAATAAGCGGTTAAAATGGCTTCTTTTTGCTTTGGAACGCCCATAACTTGCGCGTGATATTTCTTATCAATGGTGCGCGCCTTAAAGCCTTTTAAGAGTTCACTCTCCGCATCACTATTAAGGGCAAAAACCATAATTCCATCGGTGTTTCTATCAAGCCTATGGATAAACTTTGCCGAAGAATATTTTTCGCTAATGTCAGCAAAAACACTCTCTGACAAATATCCGCTTTTTTTGTATACGATAAGCACGTTTTCATCTTTATAAATAGTGGTGTACTTATCTTGTTTTACGCACGCAAAATAGACCTCAACAAGGTCACCAACCTTTAAGGTCACGTCTTGCCCTACTCTCTTTCCGTTAACTTTAACGTCTTTTTTTCTAATAGACTTTAACAGTAAAGAGTAAGAAAGATCTTCAATGTTTTGAAGGGCAAGTCTACTTAATTTGCCCGTTTTTTGCGCTATAAAACTTTTCATCTTTTTTAATCAAACAGGACCTCGGTAAAACCGAAGTCCTGCGCATTTTTAATTATCTAACCGATTATTCGACAATTTCATCCTTGGGTTTTACAAAGAGAAGTGCAACTATTCCGATAAGGCAAAGTGTGCCAACGCCAAGGAACACAACTGTCCAAACGTTGTTCTTAAACCACTCGGTATAAACCTTAACTTCTTCTGCATCCTTTTCTACACGAATAATGGTTGCATCACTACTTTCTCTTGAAGTAATGGTTGAAGTTGTGGTACAAACTATCATATACGCGCCCTTTCTATCGGGTGTGAAAGACAAGTTTCCGTCGTATGCGATTGATTGAATTTCTTCGTAAGTATAATATCCGTCGTAATAGTTTTCATCTTTTACCGATAAAGCCTTTTGAATTTCCTTCCAGCCATCGCTATCTACAGTTGCATTAGCATCTTCATTGTAGAAAAGTTTATAGGTTGTTTTAGCAGCCACGGCTTCGATAGTAAATGCCGATGCGGTATATTCAATACCAACGTATCCTTCGCCCTGTGTTTTTGCAGGTGCAATAACGATAACTGCATCATCTACCATATGGAAGGTGAATACGAATTGTTCGTACTTTGGATTAGCATTATCTTCATTAGGGATAAATTCTTTATCCATTTCGTTCCTGTTTTCATCAGCAAGAACAACGTAGAAATAATAATTACCCGCTTCATCAAGGTCTACACTATAACTACCAGACATTGATTCTGCCTTTGATGCGGTTGCATAGTAAACCATTGTGGCAAGTTTTTCATAGGTTGAAATATCATCAAACACTAAATCTTTAAGTGAAGGTATTTCTAAGTTAGAACCGAGTGCGATGTGTTCGCCCTTTTCATAATCATAGTAAGCATCGCGGAGTGCTACGGTAAATGCAAAGTAAGCATCTTCGTTAAACACGTAATCAGGTGCGACATTATCTTTTGAGAAGTCTACAACGCTTACGGTGAAATCATCTAAAACAACTTCTTCATCCCCTATCAACTCAAAGGTGTAACTACCTTTATCAAGGAAAGCAAAAGTAGTGGGTTCTTTAGTTGATGGGTCAAACCAAACCTTGTCAGCAGTTGATTTTACGTAAATTGATGAAGCATCAACGTCATCTAAAACACTAAAGGTTTCAACAGTCAAAGTATATTTCTTCATAATATCTTTGATGATTGAATAACTTCCGTCTGCATTTTTCTTATAGAAATCTTCGCTAATTGCAACGATGGGGCGTGCCTTTTTAACAAGAGCGCCTTCATCATTAAACTCAAAGGTTTGTTCATAATCACTATCGCCTGCTTTTTGGTTTACGCTAACGATACCGAAAAGCAAAGGAGTTTCTGCCGTTACAATATCTTCATCAACGTCAAACATAAACTTGATAGCGGTGATTGACTTGTCTGCAATTGCTTTAATTTTGCGATATTCAACCGTTTTGCCATCAACCACAACATCAGCGGCATTTACAGGATCGCCGTTCTTATCACGAACATAAAGGTAATTATAATCATCTACTCCTGCGTTTACAGTAAGTTTACCATTGTTAAGTTCAAAATCAAAAGCCTTTGATTCTTCGCCGTTAAACACTGCCTTTCCTGTAGAAAAATCATACTTCAATTCGTTTATAATTTGCTTTTCAGCAGTGTAAACATAATTGCCGTCTTTATCTTGTTCAAACTGAACTTTATCTCCTACAACAGTTTTTCTAGCCATAGGATTGCCTGCTGAATAATACGCTTCATTTTCAAACACGATAGTAAGTGTGTTTAATCCTGTTGCGGGGATTTCTAATACCATTTGAAAATTATTCACAATAAGGTGATTTTCAAAAGCCAAAACCCCTTTATCTTCTTCCGCATTAGAAATAGAATCTTCTACGATTCTAGCAACCATTTTATATTCTTTTTGGTCGGTATTTGGCTTTTTTTCGCATTCGAAAGAAAGCATTTCGTTTTTAATTCCGGTAAAGTAATCACTTGCTCTATCCAATGTGTCAGCCTTTGCAGGTTGAGTTTTAATGGTCACGGGGATAAGGGCAAGCACCAATACCAAAAGGCTTACCGCAATCGTAAGAAATATTTTATGCACTTTAGCGTTTCTCATATAAGCACAATACTCCTTGTAATTTACAACTATACTGCTATATTTTACACAAAAAACAAAACTTTGTCAATACAGTTTTGCCCTTTTTTAAAAATAATATAATAATTATTTATTAATAACGGGCGCGAGCGCAATTCAATTATACACCATTAATCGCTTTGGCGCATATATTGAGTTATACGATTAAATCGAGGCGCTTACTTATGATATGGTTTTTACTGTTAACTTCCCTAACGGTCAGCATTGATTCTTTTGTTTGCGGGTTTTCCCTTGCAATGTCTGCAAAGAAAAAAATCCCTATCGTTTTAGGGATTACTTCGGTAGTATTTGTGCTGTGCTTATTCACCAACTATCTAGCAGTTTTCCTATCGGGAAAAATTAGCGAAAAGACAGTTGCGCTAGGCGGTTTAATTTTGGTGGCGGTTGGCGTTTATAACCTAATCAAAGAAAGGTCAAACGACAAGGATAGCAACCGCTACGGCGTGTTTAAGCAGTCCTTAATTATGGGCTTCGGGGTTGGACTTGACGGCGCGTTTGCGAACCTTTCCCTGTCGCTTATGGGTATCAACGCATTTTTCGTACCACTTCTAATAACCATTACGCACGCCCTTATGATAAGTAGTGGAATTTTACTTTCAAAGGCAAAAATATTTAGTAAATTTGCAAAAATCGGGTTCGTTCCGCCCTTAATTTTAATTGCTCTTGGCGGATACAAATTGCTCGGTTTATTTATATAGGCTTATTATAAGCCAAAAGCGACGGAAATCCGTCGCTTTTTCTATATGCTTGGTTTTATAATTTTAATTGCCCGTTCCGTTTCAAACTGGTTCCAAGGAGTGTTGTCCTTTGGCGGTTGAACGCGGAATACCATTCGTTCTTTACTTACGGGGTGGGTAAACGATAAGTAGTATGCCCAAAGCGCAAGATAACCTTTCTTTGCTTTTTCCCCACCATATCTCATATCGCCGTAAACGGGTGTGCCAATCGCGTTCATTTGAACTCTAATTTGGTGGCTTCTACCCGTGTGCAATCTCACATCAACAAGTGAAAGTTCACTATTACTCTCTTGTACATTATATTCAAGTTCAGCAAACTTAGCGCCTTGAACTGATGGGGGACAAACATAAACCATATTGTTTACCGCATTCTTTTTCATATAGTGAGTAAGGGTTGCCTTTTCTTCTCTAGGAGTTCCCACAAGTACGGCAAAATATCTCTTTTCAAAGTCCCCATCACGGAGTTGCTCTGAAAGTCTTGACGCAGCCTTTGAACTCTTTGCGAACACCATTACGCCACCTGTTGGGCGGTCTAAACGGTGCACAAGACCGAGATAAACATTGCCCGTTTTGTTGTATGTTACCCTAATATACTCTTTGATTATCGAGAGCATATCTTGGTCTTTACTTTCATCTTCGCACGAGGGAACATTTTGGGGTTTTAATACCACTATTATGTGATTGTCTTCGTGTAAAATTATCAAATCTTCCATATTACTTTCCATTTATCCAAATTCCGCTATTTCCGCAAGGGAGAATGACACCTTTTTCTTGTGTGTTTAAGCCCACTTCATACGCTTCTACCCTACCTTGTCTACCTTTGCCGATAGTAAGTTCAAGTATGTTTTTAAGTACTTGTGGTTGAAGCCCCGTTGTGTAACTGTTTATGAGAACAAATAAGGGGTTGTCAGACAAAACCTTTTCACAAAGTTCTACAAACGGATAAAGTTCGGCTTCCAACTTCCACATTTCGCCGTTGGGGCCTCTGCCGTAACTCGGGGGGTCCATTATGATTGCATCATACTTTCTTCCCCTACGGATTTCCCTTTCGACAAACTTTTTGCAGTCATCGATAATATATCTAACCTTTCCGTTCTCCACTCCGCTCAAGCGCACATTCTCGCCAGCGCGTTCAACCATACCCTTTGCCGCATCCACGTGGCATACATTTGCGCCCGCTTTAGCGCACGCTACCGTTGCCCCACCCGTGTATGCAAATAGGTTTAGAACATTGATTTCGCGACCTGCATTTTTAATTAGGTCAGTCATCAAATCCCAATTGACCGCTTGTTCGGGAAAAAGTCCGGTATGCTTAAAGCCCATAGGTTTAATCTTAAACTTTAAGTCTTTATACGAAACTGTCCATTCAGCCGGCATTTTACCTTTTATAAGCCATCTACCGCCGCCCGTTTCGCTACGGATATACTTTGCGGATAAACCCTTATAGACATCCATATCCGTTTGACTTTTCCAGATAACTTGTGGGTCGGGACGGAGCAAAATTACGTCCGCCCACCTTTCAAGTTTATAGCCGTTGCCTGTGGCAATGACCGAATAGTCTTTCCAATCAGCGCTTCTCATTATTTTACCTTGTTAATAATTACCGTGCAAACCGCACCGTTTACGTCAAGTTCCTTCTTGAAGCCTTCTACTTCACCTTCGGTGATAGCATCTGCAAGAACAACACTCTTAAGTTCCTTGCCGTCTACAAATGCTTTCTTTAATCCTTCGTCAGCAGTAAGGTAGTTCACAGTAATTCTATCAACTACTTCAAAACCTGCTTCCTTACGCATTGTTTGAATTTTAGAGATAAGTTCTCTTTCAATACCCTCGGCTTTAAGTTCTTCGGTAACGGTGGTATCCATAACAACCGTTATACCCATATCGCTTGATGCGATAAAGCCTTCAGCACTTTCGGTTGAAATAAGCAAGTCATCAAGGGTAAATTCAAAGGTTGCACCTTCAAATTCGGTCTTATAAACTTCGCCACTCTTAACAGTTGTAACAACCGCGTTAGCATCGCAAGTGTCAAGGAAGTTCCTAACCTTGCCCAAAAGCGCGCCGTATTTAGGTCCGAGAGTTTTGAGTTGGGGTTTAATCTTATAAGTTACGAACTTAGTTGCATCGCGGAGATATTCCACTTCTTTAACATTAAGTTCATCTTTTGCAATTTCCAAGAGCCCTTCGGTAAGTTCCCCCCTTCTTTCAGAGCAAACGAAAATCTTTGACAAGGGTTGGCGGTTTTTGATGTTTGCTGTATTTCTACAAGCACGACCAAGCACAACGATGTCTAAAACGTTTTGCATACCTTCTTCCAATGCCTTATCAATAGCGCCTTCATCAGCCTTGGGAAAAGCACAAAGGTGAACTGATTTAGGAGCATCTTTATAGAAGTTGGGCACAAGGTTTTGGTAAATTGATTCAGCCATAAAGGGAGTGAACGGAGCGGAAAGTTTTGCCATTGTTACAAGCACGGTGTAAAGCGTGGTATAAGCGGCAATCTTGTCGTCATCCATATCGTGTCCCCAATATCTTTCTCTACCACGGCGAACGTACCAGTTAGAAAGGTCATCGGTGAAACTTTGAAGTGCACGCGCACTGTCAAAAATATTGTAATTTTCTAAACCTTGGTCAACGGTTTTAATCAATGTGTTAAGTTTAGAGAGCACCCACTTATCCATAAGGGTAAGTTTGCAATCTTCTAACTTATAGTCTGCAGGGTTATATTTGTCAATTTCCGCATAGAGAACAAAGAACGCGTAGGTATTCCAAAGTGTACCCATAAACTTTCTTTGTGCTTCGGAAACGGCTTCTTCATAGAATCTTGAGGGCAACCACGGTGCAGAACCGGTATAGAAATACCATCTAACCGCATCAGCGCCTTGTTTATCAAGAATTGTCCACGGGTCAACAACATTGCCTTTATGCTTACTCATCTTGATACCGTTTTTATCGTTAACGTGACCTAAAACGATACAGTTCTTAAACGGTGCTTTATCGAAAAGCAAGGTTGAGATTGCAAGCAAGGTGTAGAACCAACCACGAGTTTGGTCGATTGCTTCACTAATAAAGTCTGCAGGGAAATGACTTTCAAACAATTCCTTGTTTTCAAAGGGATAGTGGTATTGAGCAAAAGGCATTGAGCCAGAGTCAAACCAACAGTCGATTACTTCTTTTTCTCTAATGAACTTGCCACCGCAATCGCAATCAAAAGTGCAATCGTCAATATACGGGCGGTGAAGTTCTATATCGCCTTCAATACCGCAAAGGTCTTTGAGTTCCTTTTTGCTACCGATAACGTGGATTTTGCCACACTTTTCGCAAACCCAAACGGGAAGCGGTGTACCCCAATAACGTTCTCTGGATAAGCCCCAGTCAATAACATTTTCGAGGAAGTTACCCATTCTACCGTGTTTAATGGTTTCGGGCATCCAGTTAACAGAGTTGTTTGCTTCAATAAGTCTATCTTTGACAGCGGTCATCTTAATGAACCAACTGCTTCTTGCATAGTAAAGGAGCGGTGTATCACAACGCCAGCAGAAAGGATAGCTGTGTTCAAAGGGAAGTTCCTTAAAGAGCAATCCGTTTTCTTTGAGCATTTTGATAATAATCTTATCGGCATCTTTAACAAACTTTCCAGCCAAAATGCCAGTGCTTTCAGCCATATTTCCCCTATCGTCAACAAGTTTTACGAAAGGAAGATTATATTTTCTACCAACATTGGCATCATCTTCACCAAATGCGGGTGCAATGTGAACTATACCACTACCATCGGTAAGCGTTACATAGCCATCGCAAACAATGTAGTAAGCCTTTTCTTTGAAAGTATTAAGCGCATAGTCAAACAAAGGAATATATTCTTGACCTTCGTATTCAATACCCTTTTTAACACTAACAGTTTGATAGTTTTCAAAAAGTGTGGGAACAAGCGCCTCTGCTAAAACGTAAGTTGCGCCGTCTTCAGCGATAATTTCCGCATAGTCTTCTTTGGGGTTAACACAAAGTGCAACGTTTGAAGGAAGCGTCCAGGGAGTGGTTGTCCACGCAAGGAAGTATGCGTTTTCCCTATTCTTCATCTTGAAGCGAACGAAAACTGAAACATCCTTAACATCCTTATAGCCTTGCGCTACTTCGTGTGAAGAAAGTGCTGTTCCACAACGCGGGCAGTAAGGCACGATTTTATGACCTTTATACAAAAGTCCTTTTTCAGCGATAGTCTTAATTGCCCACCAAACTGATTCGATATAGTTATCATCATAGGTAACATACGGGTTTTCCATATCAGCCCAATAGCCAACACGGTCACTCATCTTCTCCCACTCTGACTTATATTTCCAAACCGATTCCTTACACTTTTTGATGAACGGTTCGATACCATATTTTTCGATTTCTTGCTTTCCATCGATACCCAAAAGTTTTTCAACTTCAAGTTCTACGGGAAGGCCGTGTGTATCCCAACCTGCCTTTCTCAAACAGTGGTCGCCCTTCATAACGTGGAAACGCGGAATAATATCCTTGATTACACGGGTCAAAATATGGCCAATGTGCGGTTTGCCGTTTGCTGTGGGCGGACCGTCATAAAAGGTAAACTCACGGCTACCAGCATTTGCTTCGATATTTTGTTCAAAAATCTTGTTTTCTTTCCAGAATGCCAAGACTTCTTTTTCTCTGTCTAAAAAGTTTAAGGTTGTGTCAACTTTCTTGTACATAATTTTGCTCCAAGTTTTTGCTCTTAATATATTTTTACTTATAAATTATATCTATTATTGTCGGTTTTGTAAAGTCAATTTTGTCAAATTTATTAATTTAGTAAAAAAATACTTGCTAAATTGCTTTTTTTAAGTTAAAATAATATAGCCGTGCTATGTGGGGAGTTAGCGATGCCCTGTTATCCGCAATTCGCTTAGCGGAGCAGAATGCTATTTTAGGCTTTCTTCGTGGAAGGTTGCGCGCGGTAAGGAATGTTGATATCAAGGTCTTATGCAACGCGCTCCCGCGAACCGTGTCAGGACAGGAATGTAGCAGCACTAAACGGTAAAGCTCGTGTGATATAAGGTTGCTTTGAAGGAGTCACCTGCCTCGTTTCCACTTCGGCGACGATTGTCGAGAATAGACGCACGGTTTTTTTGAAAAATTCGGCTTAATTTTTTTAAGCCGTTTTTTATTTTAAAAAGCAAAAAAGGACACTTGCAGTGTCCTTTATTGGTGGAGACGCGGAGATTTGCACTCCGGTCTTGAACGCTTTATAAAAACCTTCTACATACTTATCCAACGATTAATTTTAGTGGCGCACTCGGTCATTGGCAACCAATATGAGCCCTTTGATTTTTTAAGTTCGGCAAGGTTGACAAAATCAAACAACCTTGCAGTACCCCGTCATTTTGACAGCCGTTAATCTCCCAACGGGCGAGGAGATTAAGACCGTACGCAAAATTACGCTGCGTATGCTAATTCATTTCTGTTAGCATTTAAATTTAAGTTCCGTTTTAACGAAGTCGAGCCTTCGGTATGCTTACGTCCTTATTCGGTCGCCCAATCGAAACTGAATCGCCCCCGTTTTAGCGCCGTATGTTTATACGGTGCTATTTATTATTTTATGTCGTCAATTTCGTAAGGTGTTAATTGGTAAACGTAGTGGTTAAGCCAGTTCATATAGATAAGATTTGCAGTTGAAACCCAAGTCATCTTGATTTCGCCGTGGTCACCTTCTACGTAATAATTTTCGGGTGGGTCTATATCCATACCTTTTGCAAGGTCGCGCTTGTATTCGATTTCCAAGGTGTCCCTATCGTATTCCGCGTGACCGGTTATAAATATAAACTTGTTATCTTTTGAACGAATAATAGCCGCCCCCGCTTGCTTTGAAGAAGCAACGATAACGATATCTTTGCACTTTTTAATATCTTCTTCATACACTGTGGTATGGCGAGAGTGTGGCATATAAAACCTATCGTCAGTTCCCTTTAACAATCTATCGTAGTCAATAAGTTTTTTGTGCTTATAAACACCAAAAAGTTTTTTGGGAAGGATATGTTTTTCAATACCGTAATAGTAGTGAAGTGCCGCTTGTGCGCCCCAGCATATAAACAAGGTGCTTGTTACATTGGTTTTTGCGAACTCTAAAATTTCTTTAAGTTCATCCCAATAGGTAACTTCGCTAAACTCTTTCTCTTCAACGGGTGCGCCCGTTATAATCATACCGTCAAACTTTCTATGTTTAATTTCCGAAAAGTTTTTATAAAACCTTTCTAAGTGTTCAAGCGGAGTGTTTTTACTAACATATGTTTCCGTGCTAACGAGTGTTACGTTAACTTGCAAGGGTGAATTTGAAAGCAAGCGCATAAGTTGTGTTTCGGTAACCATTTTTGTAGGCATAAGGTTAACGATTGCAATCTCAAGCGGGCGAATATCTTGTTGCATCGCCCTTTGGTCGTTCATAACGAAAATGTTTTCCGCTTGCAATATTTTAGTTGCCGGTATATCTTTGGGTACTATGATAGGCATAGTCTATCCCCCTTTTTTGTTAAATTTTTTCTAATGCTTGTGCAATATCTTCAATCAAGTCTTGCGCATTTTCAAGACCGCAAGAATAACGAATAAGTGTCGGCGGGATTCCTGCTGCTTCTAATTGCGCATCGGTCATTTGACGGTGGGTTGCGTTTGCAGGGTGCAAGCAACAAGTTCTCGCATCGGCTACATGTGTTTCGATAGAAGCAACTTTTAATGCCTTCATAAATGCTTCTGCTTGCGCTCTACCGCCCTTAACAGAGAAACTCAATACACCGCAAGAGCCGTTGGGAAGATATTTTTTGCCGAGTTCATAATACTTATCGGTTTCCAAACCGCAGTATCTAACCCACTCGATTTTTTCGTGGTTGTTTAAGAATTCTGCAACTGCTTGTCCGTTTTCGCAGTGGCGCTTCATTCTAACATGCAAACTTTCTAAACCAAGGTTAATATAGAAAGCGTGTTGGGGTGATTGGATTGAACCAAAGTCTCTCATAAGTTGAGCGGTTGCTTTGGTGATAAACGCACCTTCCTTGCCAAACTTATCTGCATAAACTATTCCGTGATAACTATCATCGGGAGTGGTAAGACCGGGGAATTTATCCGCGTGTGCTTTCCAATCGAATTTACCAGCATCGATAATTGCACCGCCAACTGATACGCCGTGGCCATCGATATACTTTGTGGTAGAGTGAGTTACGATGTCTGCACCCCACTCAATAGGTCTACAATTTATAGGTGTTGCAAAGGTGTTGTCGATAATGAAAGGAACGCCGTGTTCGTGCGCGATTCTTGCAAACATTTCAATGTCCAAAACTGAACAAGCGGGATTAGCAATGGTTTCACCAAACACTGCTTTAGTGTTGGGCTTAAACGCTGCGTGGAGTTCTTCTTCAGTGCAGTCGGGTGAGATAAAGGTAAAGTCAATACCCATCTTTTTCATAGTAACTGCAAAAAGGTTGAATGTTCCGCCATAGATTGCCGAACTTGAAATAACATGGTCGCCCGCGTTTGCAATGTTGAATATCGAATAGAAGTTTGCCGCTTGGCCTGATGAAGTGAGCATACCTGCCACACCGCCTTCTAATTCGGTAAGTTTTGCAGCAACAAGGTCGTTGGTGGGGTTTTGAAGTCTTGTGTAAAAATATCCGCTTGCTTCAAGGTCGAAGAGTTTACCCATATCTTCGCTCGTATCGTACTTAAACGTGGTGCTTTGATAAATGGGAATTTGTCTGGGTTCACCGTTTTTAGGGGTGTATCCGCCTTGAATACAAATGGTTTCAATCCTTTTTTTGTTTGCCATATCTTTTCTCCTTGCAAGTTAAATCTATCTATAATTTTTTATTTCGCGCTCTTTTTCGCGCTTAATATCCTTTTCCATAAGCGAACGCTTTTTATCGTAAGTATGTTTACCTTGGCAAAGCCCAAGTTCAACTTTAATTAGCGCTTGCTTAAAATAAAGCCTTAACGGAACGAGTGTAAGCCCCTTTTGCTCTACCTTTGATTTTAGTTTGATAATCTCATCGGTGTGCAAAAGAAGTTTTCTATCCCTACGAGAATCGCGAGTGTTGAACGCGCCCGCTTTATCGTATAGGGCAATGTGCATATTCTTTATGTACAATTCGCCGTTATAATGCACGCAAAAACTGTCTTTTAAGTTCACATTGTTAAGCCTTAGTGACTTAACTTCGCTACCCTCTAAAACAATGCCTGCTTCAATGCGCTCAAGAATAAAATATTCGTGAGAGGCTATTCTGTTTGTACATATCGTTTTTTCTTGCATTTTTATACCCTAAAGTTTATTGTACTATATTTTCTCTTGCTTTGCAAGAGTTTTCTCATTTTCTAAAACAAATTCTGCTCTTCTTTCGCCAAGATTTACGCCAACCACCTTGATTTTCACTTGTTGACCGAGTTTATAGGTTTGAACGCCATCGGTTAAAGTGTAAGTTTTTTCATCGTAATTAAATCTTCTCTTACCCTTAAAGGTGTCTATTTTAACAATGCCTTCTACCCCGTTAGAAAGTTCAACGAATATTCCAAACGAAGTGACTCCGCTAACCACCCCGCTAAAAGATTCGCCAACATAGTTGCTTATAAACAAAATCTTATAGTAATCATCAACCGCTCTTTCGGCTTCGGTTGCGTTTTTCTCTTTGTCGGAAGACTGTTTGGCAACGGCTAAAACTCTCTCTTCATAAAGTTGCTCTAAATCTTCCCTACCCTTTAAGAAATCTTTAATTATTCTATGAATTTGAAGGTCGGGATAACGCCTTATAGGTGATGTAAAGTGACAGTAGTGCCGTTTAGACAGACCAAAGTGACCAACGTCAGTCGCGCTATATTTTGCCTTTTGCATTGAGCGGAGCATTACCCTATTTACTAAAGTGTAAGTGGGTTTTCCCTCGGCATTTTTTAGTATCAACTGAAAATCTTTGGGGAAAATGCCTTCGCGGTTGCGACGCGCGTTTATACCCACACCTTGCAAAAAGGCATAGAAATTTTGTAATTTTTCTTCGCTCGGCTTTTCGTGCACGCGGTAAACGAACGGCTTTTCTAGATAATACATATATTCAGCCACCGTAACATTTGCAAGAATCATAAATTCTTCTATAATTCTATGCGCCATATCCCGTTCGGTTGCCTTAACTTCTATCTCGCCATTGTTTACGATAATGGTGCTTTCTTTAACATCTAAATCAACAGAGCCTTCTTCATCTCTTTTTGCGATTAGGATTTTAGCGAGTTCGTTAGTGAGCAATAAACTCTCTAACAGCGCGCTATCCCCTTTTATCGCACTGCAATCGCCATCTAAAAAACGCTGAACTGCTGTGTAGGTTAGCCTTGCCCTACTTTTTATAACCGACGGGGTTATCTCGTAATCGGTAACCTTGCCGTCCTTATTTATGGTCATAACACAAGAGAGTGTTAGTCTATCCACCCCTTCTTTTAACGAACAAAGGTCGTTGCAGAGTTTTTCGGGAAGCATTGGAATAACTTGTTCGGGGAAATATACGCTTGTTGCCCTACTAAACGCTTCGTTATCTATCGCGCCGTTTTGCTTAACATAATGGCTAACATCGGCAATATGCACACCCAAAAGGTATTTGCCACCGCGGAGTTTCTTTATGGAAATTGCATCATCGAAATCTTTTGCATCTTCTCCATCAATGGTAAAAGTTATATCCTTTCTAAAATCTTTTCTGCCTTCTAAAACCTGACCATCTTTTGGCGGTTTGAGCGCGTTTGCGCTATCAATAACGGCTTTTGGGAATTCTTCGGGGAGTTTATAGTTAAACAAAATTGACTTCAATTCGGCTTGTTTATCAAACTGTCTACCGAGAATTTTAGTCACTATTCCTTCGGGGTTTTGCTTTTTTGGGTATGATAAAATCTTACAAACAACCTTTTGCCCAGCCTTTGCTCTTATACCTTTTCCAAACGGAATAAAAATATCCGAATAATACTTTCTCTCATCGGGAGTTACAAACCCACCACTTTTACAAGAAAAATATGTGCCAACAAGTTCACTTATACCACGTTCTACAATTTTAAGAACGCGTGCGGTTGTTCTCGCCCCGCCCCCACAAGTGGTTTCGGCAAGCACTGTGTCGCCGTGCATTGCGCCCCTTAAATCAGAGTGCGGAATAAAATAGTCTTCCCCACGATTATCGGTCGGTATTAAGAACGCGTATCCGCGCTCGTTGCCTTGTAATTTGCCTTGTATAATTTCTCTTTTTGCCATATATTCTTTTTGTTTTAAGCCTTATTTTTCAAATAAAAAAGGCGGTTCTTTAGCAGAACCGCCGAGTAAATACTCTTTTTACTTATTTGCACCGATATAAGCAACGATAACGAAAGCAATACAGAGTACAGCAAAAACGATTGCACTTACAACAGTAAGTTTCTTCATTTTACTTTCGAAAGTCTTGTTCTTATTCTTGCCCAAAAAAGTTTCGGTTTGTCCGCCGAGCGCGCCAACACCTGATGAGTTGCCGGGCTGAAACATAACTACCAATATAATAAAAATTGCACAGATTGCCATTATTACTAACGGGATGAACTTTAACCAGTTGTGCCAAGTAGTCCAAAATTTACCACCTGCCATAAGCATGTTCATAATATCCATAATTATCTCCTTAATCGTTTAAATTAAACACTCTTGATACATTGTATCACACTAAACTGTTTTTTTCAACTATTTTTTAACACTTTTATAGCCAATTTATTTGATTATTAAAGTTTTACCGCTCATTTCTTCGGGAACAGGTACACCCATAACATCAAGCAAGGTGGGTGCAATGTCTGCTAAAATTCCGCCGTCGCGAAGTTTTTTGCCAACAAAGTCTTTGCCGACAACGATTAAAGGCACTTTGTTAGTAGTGTGTGCGGTAAAGGGAGAGCCATCTGCTTCTTCCATTTTATCAGCGTTGCCGTGGTCAGCGGTTATGATTGCATTACCGCCCTTTTCCAAAATCTTGTCAACAACTTTTTTAACACACTCATCAACAGTCTTAACAGCCTTAACAGCCGCACCGAATACACCTGTGTGCCCTACCATATCGCAGTTTGCAAAGTTCAAAATAACAACATCGTATTCATCGCTATCAATCTTTTCGATAACCTTTTCAGTAACTTCATACGCGCTCATTTCCGGTTGCAAGTCGTAAGTTGCTACCTTGGGTGACGGAATAAGTTCTCTATCTTCGTTTTTATTGGGGGCTTCTACACCACCGTTAAAGAAGAAGGTTACATGTGCATACTTTTCAGTTTCAGCAATTCTTAATTGCTTTAAGCCGAGTGATGCGATATATTCGCCCAAAGTGTTGGTTAAAACTTGGGGCTTAAATGCGATTGAAACGTTTGTGAAACTTGCATCGTATCTAGTAAAGCAAACGTAAGTGGGGTTGATAAAGCCGGTCTTTCTTTCAAAGCCATCGAATTCCTTTTCGCTCATCGCTCTTGTGATTTGGCGAGCGCGGTCAGGGCGGAAGTTGAAGAAAATGATGCTATCCCCTTCTTCGATAAGACCAACCATTTTGCCGTCTTTAACAACATGTGCGGGGATAACAAATTCATCAGTAACGCCGTTTTCATAAGAATCACGAACGTATTTTTCCGCATCTTCGGTAAGTTCACCGATGCCAGCGGTCATCATATCATATGCCTTTTCCACTCTTTCCCAACGGTTGTCTCTATCCATAACGTAATATCTACCGCCAACCGATGCGATACTACCGAAAGAAAGTTCTGCCATTTTGTCCTTTAAGCCTTTAATGAAGTCCGCACCGCTTGTAGGTGAAACGTCACGACCATCTAAGAAACAGTGAACATAAACATCTTCAAGTCCTTCTTTTTTAGCAAGTTCAATAAGCGCGTAAAGGTGGGTTATGTGGCTATGAACACCGCCGTCTGACAAAAGTCCGTAAAGGTGGAGTTTTTTGCCGTTTTCCTTTGCGTTTTTGATAGCGCGTAAGAATTCTTCATTAGCGAAAAAATCGCCATCCATAATGGACTTTGTAATCCTGGTAAGTTCTTGATAAACTATTCTTCCTGCGCCCATATTAAGATGTCCAACTTCACTGTTGCCCATTTGTCCTTCGGGGAGGCCAACATCCATACCACTTGCACCGATTAAAGTTGAGGGGTATTTTTCAATAAGCGCATCAACATTAATAGAGTTAGCGCACTTGATTGCGTTGCCCTTTGATTCACAACTGTTGCCGTAACCATCCATTATAATAATACAATTAGGTCTATTTTTCATATCCTTATCCTCACAAAAAGGCACAATACGAGTTGTGCCTTTTCCGTTTTATTTTAATTAGCCTTTGTAGTTTACGATACCTGCAAAGTCTTCGGCTTTAAGAGCAGCACCGCCGATAAGACCACCGTCGATATTTCTCATTGCCATAAGTTCTTTTGCGTTAGAAGGTTTCATACTTCCGCCGTATTGGATACGGAGATTTTTAGCAACTTCTGCGCCAAAGGTCTTTCTAATAAGGCTTCTAATGTAGCCGATTGTTTTGTTTGCATCTTCAGCAGTTGCAGTTTTGCCAGTGCCGATTGCCCAAACGGGTTCGTACGCGATAACGATGTTTGCAAAATCAGTTACGCCTTCAAATCCTTCCAAAATTTGCTTTTTCAAAACCTTTTTGGTCTTGTTCTTTTCTCTTTCGGTAAGAGTTTCACCAACACAAACAATGGGTTTTAAGTCGTTTTTCAACGCTTGTTTTAATCTCATATTAACAGTTTGGTCGGTTTCGCCAAAGTATTGACGGCGTTCACTGTGACCGATAATAACGTATTCAACACCGATTTCTTTAAGCATTTCAGCAGAAATTTCACCTGTGAAAGCACCGCTATCAGCCCAAGCAACGTTTTCAGCGCCGAGTTTAATCTTGCTTCCTTCAATAGCCTTTTTTGCTACCCACAAATCAGTGTAAGGTACGCAAATAACCACTTCGGGTTTTGACTTTTTAACTAACGGTTTAAGTTCGTTAATAAGTGCTTCTGCTTGAGCAGCAGTTTTGTTCATCTTCCAGTTTCCAGCAATAATAGGTTTTCTCATTTTAAGTATATTCCTTTTGGTGATTATTTGTTGTTAAGGCATTCAATACCGGGGAGTTTCTTGCCTTCGAAGAGTTCAAGTGATGCACCGCCACCGGTTGAAATGTGGCTCATTTTATCAGCAAAGCCGAGTTGAGTTACTGCTGCTGCAGAGTCACCACCACCGATAATAGTGGTTGCTTCGGTTTCAGCAAGTGCTTTTGCTACTGCGATAGTACCCTTTGCAAAGATGGGGTTTTCAAATACGCCCATAGGTCCGTTCCAAATAACAGTCTTAGCACTCTTAACTTCGTTTGCATAGAGTTCAGCAGTCTTGTCGCCAATATCAAGTCCTTGCAAGTCAGCAGGGATATTTTCAATATCGTAAGCAGCCATATCAACTTCAGCGTCGATAGGATTGGGGAATTCTTTAGTTGCGTGTACGTCTACAGGGAGAAGAAGTTTTTTGCCAAGTTCTTCAGCCTTTCTCATCATATCGGTGCAGTAACCGATTTGCTCATCATCAACGAGTGAAGTGCCAACTTCATATCCCTTTGCTTTTAAGAAGGTGTATGCCATACCACCACCGATGATAAGTGTGTCGCACTTTTCGAGAAGGTTTGAAATAACTTTTAACTTATCTGCAACCTTTGCACCGCCAAGTATAGCAACGAAAGGTCTAACAGGGTTTTCGAGCGCATCTGCCATAACTGAGAGTTCCTTTTCGATAAGGAAACCGCAAACTGCAGTGTCAACAAAACCATATTCAGCGATTGCTGCGGTGGTTGCGTGTGAACGGTGTGCAGTACCAAACGCGTCATTTACGTAAATATCGCAGTAGGTAGAGAGTTTTTTGCAAAGTGCTTCGTCTCTCTTTTCTTCGCCTTGTTCAAAACGGGTGTTTTCGAGAAGAACAACTTCGCCGTCCTTAATGTTTGCAACTGCCTTGTCAGCACTTTCGCCAACAACGTCTTCAGCGAATACTACAGGTTGACCGAGTTTTTCAGCAAGTTTTTCAGCAACCGGACGGAGAGTGAATTTTTCCTTATCCTTGATTGCCTTTTTAAGATATTCAGCCTTTGCTGCTGCTTGTTCTTCTACGGGAAGTGCTTCAACAGCCTTCTTTTCCTTTTTGGTTAAAGAAAAGCCTTCGGTGAAAATGTTGTGGGGTTTGCCCATGTGTGAACAAAGAATAACTTTTGCGCCTTGTTCAACAAGGTATTTAATAGTGGGAAGTGCACCGTTGATACGGGTTTCATCGGTAATCTTGCCGTCTTTCATAGGAACGTTAAAGTCCACTCTAACAAGACACTTCTTGCCTTTTACGTTTACGTCTTTGATAGATTTTTTGTTCATAATCTAATCTCCTTATGTCGGGCGATAAGGGAAAAACACCCTAAACTACCCTATTATATTTATTTTCCCCATTATTATATAAAATATAACCGCCGATGTCAAACGTTTAACGGCGGTTATGGTTTTATATGTTTTATTTTGTGTATTGTTTGATACTAAACGCAACGTTTGTCATGTGGTCGCAAACTCTTTCTAAGTTGGACACGGTTTGCAAGAAGATTGAACCGAGTTGAGCGGTGCAAAGACCTTTTCTCAATCTGTCAATATGTCTTGCTTCTAGTTCTACGCTAAGTTCGTCAATCTTGTCCTCAATATCAACGATTTCAGGGATAACTGAAAGGTCACGATTGTCAAACGCTAAAATTGTTTTATCGTGGAGATTGTTAAACTTTTCAACGAGGTCGTAAAGTTCCTTTTTAGCATCGCCTGAAAACCCTGATTCCTCTTCTTTTAAGCGTTGAGAGTATTCCATAATGTTTTCAGCATAGTCACCAACCCTTTCAATATCGGATACCACGTGATAGTATGAACCGATTTTCTTATCGTTTTGTTCGTTCAAATCTTTACCCATAAGTTTGGTAAGGAATGCCACGATATTTTTGTTTAAGTGGTTGATTACGTCTTCATTTTCGCGAATCAATTCTTCCTTGTCGTCCTTGCCCTCAAGAAGCATTTCCATTGAGTAGTTGATATTATCTTTTGCAAGGTTAGACATTCTTATGATTTCGCGCTTAACGTTACTTGCTGCGATAGGCGGTGTTTCAAGCATACGAGTATCGAGATACGCAAATTTGTATTTATCTTCAGTTTCACCTTTCTTATCCCTTACAAGCCAACAAGAAAGTTTTACAATTTGTTTTGTAAACGGAATCAATATTAGCGTTGTGCAAACATTAAATAGGGTATGGAAGATTGCAATTTGTTGACCAACATTATTAGACATGCTTGCAAATAAATTTGTAACTTCCACCCTCCATATCCATATCGGCGCTATAAAGATTAAACAGCCAAACAAGTTGAACAAAAGGTGAACGATTGCCGTTCTTTTTGCATTAACGTGCGTGCCTGCTGACGACATAATTGAGGTTACGCACGTTCCTATATTTGAACCAAGTGCCAAGAAAAGTGCGTTGTCGAAAGATAAAACGTTAAGACCTGCAAGCACAACCATCAAACTGGTTATTGTTGAAGAGCTGTGAACAAGTGCGGTGATAACGATACCTATTAAAACGAGAAGCAACGGGAAGTGGTCGCCTCTAAAAATTGCCATCGCCCAAGCGCGTGGCACACCATCGTCAAACATTACAGCCTTTGCGTATGTAGAAATAAATTCCAAGCCAACAAACAAAAGACCTAAACCGCCCAAGATGTTGCCGATGTTTATTGCCTTTTCGTTCTTAACAAGCATTGCCATAAGCACACCGATACAACCTATCATTGCTGCGATTGCACCAACGTCTGCATAATTTGAAAGCGAAACGATGTGTGCGGTAACCGTTGTTCCGATATTCGCACCCATAATAACGTTTGCTGCTTGTGAAAGGGTCATAAGCCCTATGTTAACAAAACCGACTAGCATTACCGTTGTTGCAGTTGAGCTTTGAATTACGCTGGTTACGGCAAGACCTACGCCAACGCCTGCAAAACGATTTGAGGTTACTTTACCGAGCATCTTTTTCATTCCGCCACCGGCAACCTTTTCAAGTGCGCCACCCATGATTTTCATACCGAACATCATTGCGGCAACACCACCGAACATAAAGAATATGTTCCAAACCATATCCATAGTTGTCTTTCTCCTATATGTAAAAATGTTTTATACGCTTAGTTAGTGGGCAATACAAATCCAACCTTACCCATAATAATGATACAAGATTTTCGCACGCGCTGTCAAATATTTTTTATCTAAAAAATAAAAAGTTCGCAATGCGGATAGAAAAATTTTTATCCGTAACGAACTTCTTTTTTATTATTTATTCGGTATCTCGCCTTCAAATTTCATATTTGGGTATCCTAGTTGGCGAAGCCCCTCATACACCCCTACGCACACCGAATTTGAAAGGTTAAGAGAGCGAGTATCGTTCATCATAGGAATTCTAACACACTCGCCATAATGCGCTTCTAAAAGGGGTTCGGGCAAGCCTTTAGTTTCTTTGCCGAACACCAAAAAGTCCCCGTCTTTTATTTGCACGTCAGAGTGCGTCTTTTTGCTCTTGGTTGAGAAAAACCAAAAATTGTTGCCGTTATAGAACTTGTCCATAACTTCTTCGATACTATCGTAATATGTAATGTCAACCAAATGCCAATAGTCAAGCCCTGCTCTTTTTAAGTATTTATCGCTAACTTCAAAGCCGAGCGGACGAACCAAGTGAAGTTTACTGCCCGTTACAGCGCAAGTTCTTGCAATATTGCCCGCATTTTGCGGAATTTCCGGTTCTACTAACACAACGTTAAGTGCCATAATTTCTCCTTTAGTATCCTGAATTGAATTCCCTGTAAAGTCCGCGCCTTCTTGAACTTACAAGGTGAAAATCTTTTTCTATTTTTATTTTTGCATTTACTATTTCGTTTGTTGAAGAGAGTGCAACGTTTCCCTTAATATCCGCAACCGTTACGTAATGGTTTGCAATAAGCGACATTGCAACTCCGTTTGCAAACGCACCTGCGCGAAGCATAATTTGTGGCATAAAACTTTCCACCTTTCTAAAAATGCAAACGATAAAGTCGGCATCGCAAAGTGTTAAAACCCTTGCCGTTTCAGGAAAGAACAAGTCTTCGGCAATAATAACACCTATTTTACCCGCGCTTGTATCGTACACTCTAAAACTACCGCCGGCAACAAACTCACCCTCGTCAATGGAGTGCGCCATATCGGTTACGCCCAATATTCTACCCTTATCGGCAACAACTGCCGAGTGCCTAAACACACCGTAAGTATCGGTATCGCAACCGCAGATAACTACCGATGAAGTTTGCTTGCTCATTTTCGCAAGGTCTTGAAAATACTCAGTCTCGCCCGAGAGTTCTTTTTTATAACTGACAAGCCCTATTCCGTTAAAACCGAACACGACAACATCTTTTTCACAAAGTAAATTTAGTTTATCTTGCCAAACCTTATTTAGCGTTCCGTCAGTCACAAAGCAAACTTCCATACCCACCCCTAAAAATGCCGTTATACTATAATATTAACGGACAAGTGGGTTTTGTTAAAGGCTTTTAGATATTATTTCTTTTATTTTTTCCGCATTGGTTGCCGAATAGATTTCAAGTTTAATATTCTTAAAACCTACCATACCCTTAAAATAATAAGGCACGAACTTTCTAAACTCGATTGCAGAGCGCTCTTTTCCTATTCTTGAAGATAAAAGGTCTAAGTGCGCTAATATATATTCTTTTAAGTTTTTTTCACTTTTTTCGCACAAAAGTTTTTGTGCTAAAAAGGGGTCTGCTATCGCACCGCGGGCGAGCATAATTCCGTCAGCACCCGTGTTTTTTATCATAATATCAGCATCGGTTTCATTAAAAATTCCACCGTTTGCAATGACGGGAATTTTAACCTTGTTCTTTGCCTTTTCGATAGCCTTATAGTCCACTTCACCCGAGTAATAGGCTTCCCTTACCCTACCGTGAATAGTGATAAGTTTTGCACCGGAATATTCTGCCATTTGCGCATATTCGGTGGCAATATCATCGCCTTGCTTTTGCCCCGTTCTAATCTTTATGGTTATGATTTTACCGCTTTTAACACACTCTTTAACAATGCTCTCCGCCTTTTTAATATCGGTAAGCAATGCACTGCCTTCGCCATTTTTAAAAACTTTTGGTACGGGACAACCCATATTTATATCCACTATTTGAAAGGGCTTTAAATATTCGCTTTCACACGCCCATCGCATAAAATAAGGGTCAGAGCCAAAAATTTGCACCGCCGTATTGTTTTCATCGCCGTTAGAATATAAAAGTTCTTTACTTCCATCTCCACCATAATAAAGACCTTTAGCGCTCACCAATTCAGTGAACGCAAGGCCGATGCCGTTTTTGATTTGAAGTTTCCTAATAGAGTAGTCGGTATAGCCTGCCATAGGTGCTAAAAATATGTTATTTTTAACCGACACTTCTCCTAAGTTTAGCGTTTGAACTTTCATAACTCGCCCTTTTAGTAAATATCAATAATAAGTTTACCAAACAAACGAAAAAATAGCAAGCGATTGTAGCAATTGCCGAGCCATAAACGTTTAAGGCGGGTATTTTTAGTAAGATTAAGTTGAGTATCGTTTTTAATAGCACACCCATCGCTAGACTTATAACCGGAAAATATAATTTACCCATACCGATTAACACAGCGTTAGATGTTTGCACGATAGATAGCAAAACTACAGTAACCGAAAGTAGCCTTATAAGGTTTAAGGAAGTGCTCTTTTCACTTGATGAGAGTTTAGAAAATAGCACCCTGATTAAAAGTGGTGCAAAAATATAGCAAGCCACCGCGCCAAGCACTGCCACAACAAAGGTTAACCCTAATGTTTTTGTGGCGTTTTTTTGTTTTTCGTTATGTGTTAGTGATGATGACACCGCGGGAATAGCCACCGATGCCACACCATAGCAAATTGCAACGGGCAGACTTACAACAGTGTGAGCAACCCCTGATATAAGTCCGTATAGGCTTGTTGCATCACTTCTATACGCGCTTAAAATATTGACAACGATAAAACTATCGATAACGTGCGAAAGCGGAAGCATAACACCGATTAGTGTTATTGGGAGTGTTGTTTTCATTATCCGTTTTAGGCGGAGTTTATGTTCAAACGCGTTAAAGTTATAAACTATGCCGTTAGCCTTTTTTCTCTTTCTATAAAGGCTATACAAATATAAAAGAGCAACCACTTCGGATATAGTTATTGCAAAGGTTGCACCCGCAACGGCAAACCTTTTATTCATCATTAAAAGGCGAACGAAAAATAGACCCAAAAACAGTTTTACCACTTGTTCTAGCACTTGGGATACGGCGGTGGGTTTCATATCCATAAGACCTTGAAAGTATCCCCTATAACAGGATATAAAGGCAAAAAGTATTACCGCGGGTGACAAGAAAATATAGCCTAAATAGGCGTTGCCATCCCCTTGTGCAAGCGAGAGCGGTTTTGATAAAAACACCATTAAAAGCATTGCCACACCGCCCAAAAGTGACAAAAGTCTTATGCTACTGCCTAAAAATTCGTGCGCTTTTTGCTCTCTAACTTCCGCCCTTTCCGATGCGATGAGTTTTGAAATGGCACTCGGCACACCCGCACCCGAAAAATCTAAAAGCAAGGTGTACACGGGAAAGACCATTTGATAAAGTCCAAGCCCATAACTACCTAAATAATTGGTTAAAGGTATGCGGTAAATAGCGCCCAAAATTTTTGCCATAAGTGCGCCAAGCCCAAGCGCTACCGCACCGCGAACAACCTTTTTATCTTCAGCCATAGTTTTTATTCAAACTGTTTAGACAAAAAACTTGCGCCAAGTTCAACAAACTTTTTGCCGTTTGAAAAGGCAAACTCTCTTGCCCCTGAATCAATCATAATAACCGCGCCATAGCAATCACCGTTTGCAACCACGGGCGCAATGATAACACTTGAAGTTTGCGCTTCGCCACCTTGAGTCAAAGTGATTTTTTTATAACCGCCGCCCTCAATAACAACACATCTTCTCTCTTTTAGTATTCTATCTACATCGGCGGATATTGGCTTATCTAAAAGGTCTTTTATTCTGCCGTCCGAAACGTATAAAACCTTGTCCGTATCTGTGATTAAGCACGCGCATTCGGTTATTTCTTTTATGCCGTCGGCAACCGCGCTTGCGTTTTCAGTAAGCCCTGCAAGGGGCGAATACTTCTTAAAAACAAGTTGGTCGTTTTGTGTATAAATTTCTAAAGGGTCGCCTTCCCTAATGCGCAAAGTTCTACGCAATTCTTTGGGAATAACAACCCTTCCTAGTTCGTCTATTCTTCTAACAATTCCTGTATCTTGCATAATTTCCTCCGTTTTAGAAGTAGTATGCCGATACTTTTTATAATTTATTCAATTATTTTCCATTTCCCGGCCAAGTTCTGTTTTCCTTAAACCACTTACTTTCCTTTAGTATGGTATTATTATTCGAGCACTCAACCGAAACTTCGCCATCTGTTGATATCACAACCACATTGCCGTTCATATCGGTATAACTTGCACCGTTTGTGTAATCGGGGTTTGCCATAGTGGTTACGTATACTTTAGAAGTGTAAACGGCTATGCGGTTAATAGAATCTTGCTTGGGGAAATCATAACTATCACCGATTGCACAAGTAATAACACATATCTCAGGTTGGATAACACTTAACAAGGTGGCAGTTGACGAAGTTTTTGAGCCGTGATGCCCCGCCTTAAAGAGTTTTACTTTAGAAAGGTCGTTATATTGAACGAGATATTCTTCACCACTCTTTTCTAAATCGCCCGTGAACAAAAACTTGTTTTCGCTACCGTGAGAAAACTGAACGCACACCGAATAATCGTTTTCATCATAGGTTTTATTCTCATAGTAATAGTTATACAAAACTTCAAACTTAAGGCTTCCGTCATCAGAGAGATTATATTCGCGCTTTGCACCATTTTGCTCTTTATAACACTCAAGCGCGGTGTAATGCTTTGCACCCTTTTCCACTTCATCAGCGCGTTCTAAAAGATAGTCTTTGTAAGTTTGGGTTTCCTTATTGGTGAGCGGAAAGTCTATAATCATTTCACACTCGTAAAGGTCAAAAATACTCCCGTCGCGTTTAGAAAAGCCTGCGATATGGTCAGCATCCGCGTGGGTTACAATAACGTATTCCAAAGTGTTATCGGTTACATATTTATCAAGATAGTTTTGTATGGTAGAAATACTGTTCTTTTGGCTACCCGCATCGATAAGTATATCGTTTTCGCCCGCTTTTACATATATGCTATCGCCCGATGCGCCGTTTCCAAGCGTCATAAAGTGGAAGGATATATCCCCCTTTGCTTCAATGAACTCATCTTGCGGTTTAATGAATTTGTTATAAACAAAATAACCAATCACCGCTAAAACGGCAAAGATTATCGCCATTGTTACCGATACTTTCTTGTTTGATTTTCTTTTTGTTGCCATAATAATCCCTTTTAGAAAAGCGCGTCTTTTTGGCGCGCTTTTTTATTATAATAAATGTTCTCTTAACTGCTCTTCACTCATTGGAGAGAGATATTTAAGCGGAACGTCAAACACGGTTACCACACCGCATTTACCTTCTTTTGAAAGCCTTGCAACCGCTCTGCCGTATGCCGTTAAAACACTGCCCGTAAATTCGGGGTTAGAATCAAGTTTTAATGATAGTTCGAGAAGATGAGAATTTTCTTCAGTAGTATTTCCCGACCTAAACACAAAGCCACCGTGAGATAGTTTTTGTTGCTTTTTTTTAACTTCTTCTTCACTTACGAAGTTTACAACCGTATCGTAATCGGCAAAGTAGTTGGGCATTGTCTTTATTTCATTTTCAATCTTCTCTTTATCCGCACCCTCACAAATTGAAACAAAGCACTCTCTTAAATGCTTTTCTCTTGCCGTTAAAGTGGGGTTTAAGCCATTTCTAACGCTATCTAATGCTTCTTCTTTTGGAATAGTGTATTGAATTGCGTTCTTTACGCCCTCTATTCTTCTAATCGCGTCGCTATGGCCTTGTGAAACGCCCTTGCCCCAAAAGGTGTAATCGTTGCCGTTTGGCAAAACTGCGCCAAAGAGCATTCTTGCGATAGAGAACACACCGGGGTCCCAACCGATACTGATTGCTGACAAAGTGTTGTTTTCTTTTGCAACCTTTTCAAGCGCGCTATAATATTCGGGAATTTTTGCGTGTGTGTCAAAAGAGTCCACTGTATTAAAATCTTTAAGTAAGGTTGCGGTGTTCTTGGGAAGGTCAGTTGCACTTCCGCCACAGAGCAACAACACATCTATTTGCCCCTTAAACTCACCGAGTTTTTCCATCGAGTATACGGGGAAATCTACCGCGGGGGTTATTGATGAAGGATCCCTTCTCGTAAAGATACCCACACACTCCATATCAGGCGCGCTGTTTACCGCAAGGGTTACGCCCCTGCCGAGATTGCCGTATCCGACTATACCTACTTTAATCATTTTTGTTACCTCGTTTAATATTCTATTTATATTTTAAGACAAAGTTGAAACTTTTTCAATGGTTTTACCAAAAGTTTTTTTTATATTGCTTATTAAATTTTATTAAGAGTGATTTTTTGCCAATTAAGGCGCAAATTTTACAAAGTTTTTTACTATATAGCGGTTATAATTTTTTTACTTTTATAATTTCTTTAAGGAGTATAATTTTGAAAGGTTTTTTTAAGTCTTTAGATTATTTTTTAGTTATTAAATACATTTGTTTTTTTGCACTGTGTTTAGTGCTTAATAATATCGAAAAGGAGATTTACCCCTATTCCATCGCCCTTTTATCCACTTTTTTGTTTGAGGGTGGCTCAATCATCTTTTCGCCCTTGCTTTTTTTAGCATCTTTTCTTTTTGTTGGAAAGGTGGGGCTTTTAGGTGCGGGCGGTATCGCTTGTTTAACCTTATCTCTTTTCGTTTGCATTTACAGAAAGTTAAATTTAAAAGTTAGGGTGGAAATTTGCGCGTTTGTTGCCCTATCCTTGCTCGGCTATATTTTTTTGGGCGACACAAAAACCGCGTCCAATATAGAAAAACGCATATTTGTATCTTTACTTATCACCGCGCTTTCCTTTTTTTGTTTGCTTTCATCAAGGGTGCTTGTGGAAAAGGGGTTAAAGTTTAAGCCGTCCTTTGAAGAATACGCTAGCCTTGCCCTTTTAATATCTGTAATAGGTATTGGCGCTTGCAACCTAATATCCCCGTATTTTTGGAAAAGTTTTTGCGTGCTATCAATTCTTCTCGTGTGCTATCTTTACCGCACGGGAACTGGCACGCTAATTTCAGCCGTTTTAGGAATAGGCATTGCAATTTATTATAAAAATATTGGGGTTGTTTCGGTGTTTTTGTTGTATGCGGTAATTATAGAGTGTCTTATGCCCCTATCACGAATTGTTTCAGCACTGTCAGTGATAGTAATAGATTATGCCGTACAATTGCTTTTCGGTATTTACCCCGTTTACACTACGACAAATTTTTTGTCGCTCGTTCTTGGGGTGGTTTTATTTTGCATTATCCCCACCGCACCGCTTAAGAACTTAAAAGAAAAACTCTATTCGTTTAGAGAAAAACAGTTGGTGCGCCAATCGATAAACCGCAACCGCATTATGCTTGCGGGGAGACTATACGACCTTTCTGGTGTGTTTTGTGAAATGGCAAACGCTTTTACCGCCTTTAACAAAAGCCAACCTAGTGATGAACAAATTAAGTTGACTATGCGAGAACAAGTTTATTGTTCGGTGTGCAAGGAGTGTGAGAACTTTACGCGTTGCCAAGAATTTGAACAAAACTTAAAGCACGGAATAGACAAAATGATTGACATAGGCTTTGCAAAAGGCAAACTATCACTAATAGACCTATCTAAAGAAGTGGGGGCAATTTGCTTAAAGCCAAACAGCATTTTATTCGCGCTAAATAAACTACTCATCGACCACCGCACTAGGCTTATCGATTTAGAAAACTTAAAAAGCGGTAGAGAACTTATATCGGCTGAAGCGCTTGGCGTTGCCGAAATATTACGGGGGCTTGCGCTCGAATCGGGCACACAGTTAAAATTCCACTCGCGAACTGAACGCGCCCTTTCCGATACCTTGTTTAAGAGCGGTATTTTGATAAGCGAACTGCTAATTTACGGCGAAGAAGAACATTTAAGCGTGAGTTTAATAGTGGTTATGAAAGAGTTTTCGATTGATTACATAACCACCGTTATATCTAAAGCGCTGAGCAAGGAAATGTGTTTAACCGAAAGGGCGGAAATAACCGATGGCAAGTGTTACCTTTCTTTCTCAGTGTCTACCCCCTTTGATGCCGTTTACGGTGTTGCTAGGGCGGTTAAGGATAACTCTGAAAGTAGTGGCGACACGCACGCTGTAACGCGGATTGGAAAAAACGGTTTTTTGCTTGCGCTCTCCGATGGTATGGGTAGCGGAGATGATGCAAGAAACATATCTTCAACTTCGCTTTCACTGATTGAAAGTTTTTATAAGGCGCACCTATCTAGTCCACTGATATTAAACACTGTGAACAAGCTTTTATCCATAAGTGCCGAAGAGAGTTTTACCGCGCTTGACATTTGTGTTGTAAACCTATTTGACTGTTCGGCGGACTTTATTAAATATGGCTCGCCATACGGCTTTATCGTTGGCGACAAGGGTGTTAAGATTGTGGAAGGGAATTCCCTACCGCTCGGCATATTAGAGCAACTCTCCCCTTCGGTTTGCCACACCCAACTTAATTGTGATGATATGATTGTACTTCTTACCGACGGCATTTCCGATGCCTTTGGTAGTTCGGGCGATGTTATTGATTTTCTACGCTCTATCCCCGCGAAGAACCCCCAAACTCTTGCAGACGCGTTGCTATCGCGGGCAATAGAGTTAAACGGCGGAAGAAAAAACGATGATATGACCGCGCTTGCCGTTAGAATTTATAAAAAGCAACCTAAAGCCTTATCATAGCATAAAAATAACCCCCACCGCTTGGTGGGGGTATTTATTTTTACTCTGCAACCTTAAACACTTTTTCGGGTGAACGCTTTTTGTTTTCGTTCTTTAAGGTTTTTCCTTTTGTCGTTCTGCCTTCGATAGATAGGTCTTCGGTGTTAACAGTAAACGCAACGCCAAAGGTATCGATAACTGCTAGGTCAAATGGCTCTTTAACATAGCCTGCGTAAACAACCTTTGCCTCTTTGCCGAGTTCAACAGCCTTTATGCCCTTTCTATACCTTGCCATAGGCTCTATTTCAGAAACGATAACCCTCTTGTAGAAGCCACAGTCGGTTATGATAACAAACTCGCCTTCTTCATCTACTTGTGAAACGAATTTGATTTTATCGCCCTTGTTAAGATTGATTCCCTTAACACCACCCGCTACTCTACCTTGAACGGGAATATCATCTTTTAGTGCATTTAAGGCAAGTCCTTCTTCGGTAACATATGCAATGGTGGTATCTTTAAGGTCTTGTTCAACGCGCATAAGTTCATCGCCATCTTTAAGTTTTATTGCTTGATAATAGGGTTTAAGTAAGTTGTATTCCGCCCACTCGGTCTTTTTGATAAGTCCGTCTTTGGTGAAGAATAACAAGTGTCCTTCAGGCAATTTTTGTTCATCAACTTCAAAGAAAGCAACAGGGTATTCGTTCTTAGCACACTCTTTGCAAACGGCATTAAATTTAGCGCCCTTATCCCTATATCTACACTCGGGTGCAACTTCTAAGTCTATCTTACAACAGTTGCCAAGGTTGGTAAAGGCAAGCAAGGTCTTATCGCTCTTAGCCTTTGTCATAACCGTTATAAAGTCATCAGCCAAAGAGTTTTCCTTAACCGTTTTGTCGCTCATCTTAAAGTTCTTTTCGGTCATCTTTTTGAAAGATTTACCGTGAGTGAAAGCAACAACAAAGTCATCTACTTGTTTAAGTTCTTTCTCTACACTTTGGATATCCATTTCCTTTCCGCCAATCATAATATTTGAACGGCGGTCATCAGCATAACGCTTTTTAACTGCGTTAAGTTCGCTCTTAACAACGCTCATTTGGCGGGCTTTGCTACCGATAATTTCGGTGAGTTCGGCAATGGTTTTCTTTAATGCTTTAAGTTCTTCTTCAAGTTTATAAATCTCAAGTTTGGTAAGGCGAGCAAGTCTTAAATCCAAAATCGCGTTTGCTTGCGCTTCTGAAAGAGAAAATCTTTCGCGGAGTTTTGCCCTTGCATCAGCGGTGTTTTCCGCACTCTTTATTATCTTTATAACTTCATCAATATTCTTAACGGCAATAATAAGCCCGTCTAAAATATGCGCGCGCTCTTTTGCCCTTTCTAAGTCGAACTTGCTTCTTCTTAAAACAACTTCTCTTTGGTAGTTAACATAATAAGAAATTATCTCTAAGAGACCTAATTGACAGGGTTTGCCGTTTGCAATTGCAACCATATTGATACCAAACGAAGTTTCAAGTTCGGTATTCTTATAAAGGTATGCTAAAATTGCTTTTGCATCGGCATCTTTGCGGAGTTTAATAACTGCGCGCATACCGTTTCTATCAGATTCATCAACAACATCTGCAATACCTGATAAATATTCCTTTCTCTCTTCGCGCATATCGGCAATCTTTTTAAGTAAGTTTGCCTTGTTTACTTGGTAGGGAAGTTCGCTTATTATAAGGCTTTGCTTGTCTCCACTTTCCTTTTCGATGTTTACCCTTGCGCGAATTTTAATCTTACCCCTACCCGTTTTATACGCTTCTTCAAGTTCTTCCCCAGCAATAATGTATCCACCGGTTGGGAAGTCGGGCGCGGGAATATATTTCATCATATCCTTTAAGGATATTTTTGGATTTTCGATATAAGCAATTGTGCCGTTTATAACTTCAACGATATTGTGCGGTGGAATATTGGTTGCAAGACCAACCGCGATACCTGTTGCGCCGTTTACCAAAAGGTTTGGGAATCTTCCCGGTAAGGTATCAGGCTCTTCAAGTTCATCAGAGAAGTTAAGGCTAAAGTTAACAGTATCTTTTTCTATATCTTTAAGAAGTTCAAGCGTCAATGCCTCAAGTCTTGCTTCGGTATACCTATATGCCGCCGCCGAGTCGCCGTCGACAGTACCGAAGTTACCTTGTCCGTCAACGAGTGGCATACGCATATTAAAGTCTTGCGCCAAGTGAACGAGCGCACCATACACCGAACTATCGCCGTGGGGGTGGTATTTACCCAAAACTTCACCGACGATTTTTGCACACTTTTTATGGGGTTTATCTTGAGTTAAACCCATTTCGTACATTGCATATAAAATTCTTCTTTGAACGGGTTTCAATCCGTCTTCTACCCTTGGGAGCGCACGGTCTAAAATAACGTTTTCCGCATAGGGTATCATTGAGTTTTTCAAAACTTCATCAATAGATGAAAAAATTATTCCTTTTTGGTTTTCCATAATCTACCCCACTCTTATGAACGCTTGATTCTTGCAAACTTATCTTCTTTATTGAAGTTTGCGTGTTCAAAAATGTATTTCTTTCTTTCCCCAACTTCATCACCCATAAGCACGGTGATAAGTCTATCCGCTTCAGCAGCATCTTCAATGGTTACTTGCATAAGCGAGCGGGTTTCGGGGTTAAGCGTTGTATCCCATAATTGAGAGGGGTTCATTTCGCCAAGACCTTTATATCTTTGCAAAGAATAGCCTCTGCCAACCTTTGCAATCTTTTCTTGAAGTTCCTTGTCATCATAAGCATATTCTTCGGTGTTGCCCTTATGCACTTTATAAAGCGGTGGCATACCGATATAAACGTGACCGGCGGTAACAAGTTCTTTCATATACCTAAAGAAGAAGGTTAAAAGTATTGCTCTAATATGCGCACCATCTTGGTCGGCATCGGAAAGAATTATAACTTTGTGATACTTTAGACTCTCTAAATCAAATTCCGAACCGATACCCGTGCCGAGCGCACTTATTATCGTTCTAATTTCTTCATTTTGAAGTATTTGGTCTATCTTTTTCTTTTCAACGTTTAATGGCTTTCCGCGAAGTGGGAGTATTGCTTGATATTGGCGCACGCGCGCTTGCTTTGCACTTCCGCCCGCAGAGTCACCCTCTACGATAAACAATTCGTTAAGTTCGGGTTTTCTGCCTGAACAAGCGGCAAGTTTGCCAACGAGATTTTGCGCTTCAATACTCTTTGATGCCCTTGCAATCTCTTTCGCCTTTCTTGCAGCAAGCCTTGCTTTTGCCGCGTTCATCGCCTTTGCAATAACGGTATCGAACACTTTGCCAAGTTTTTTGTTGTTCATAAGCGCTTCAAGTTCGCTAACCGTTACACTCTCTACCGCAACGCGCGCTTCGGGGTTGCCGAGTTTTCCTTTGGTTTGACCTTCAAACTGAACGTTTTGCATCTTTATTGAAAGAATTGCAGTTAAACCTTCCTTAAAGTCATCACCCAAAAGGTTATCATCTTTATCTTTTAATATATTTTTTTGCCTTGCATAATCGTTTAAGGTCCTTGTTAAACCTGACCTAAATCCCGTTTCGTGCATACCGCCTTCGCTTGTGGGAATATTGTTTACATAAGAATAAACGCTATCAACATAAGCATCGGTGTGTTGAATTGCAAACTCTACATAGATGTTATCTTTGGTTGCCGATGCGTAAATGGGGTCGGGATAAAGTGCGGTTTTACCTTGGTTTAGGTATTTAATGAAGTCGATAACACCGCCGTCAAACTTATAAGTACGGCTATAATCTGTGTTTTCATCATAGAACTTTATCTCTAAGCCTTTGTTTAAAAAAGCAAGTTCGCGAAGTCTTTTAAGTATGGTTTCAACTGAAAACTCGGTTGTTTCAAACACCCTTTTATCAGGCAAAAATCTTACGAAAGTACCTTTTTTCTTGGTCTTTTCAGTAGTCTTTTTAAGGGGTGCTACGGGAACACCAGATTTGATTTTACCACTTTCTTTATCCAAATAACTATGGAAACTCATTTGGTAAACAACATCTTTAAAAATCTTTACTTCAAGCCACTCTGAAAGCGCATTGGTTACCGATGCACCTACGCCGTGCAAACCGCCTGAATAGTTATAGTTATCAGAGCCGAATTTACCACCTGCGTGAAGTTGAGTAAACACGACTTCTACACCCGAAACACCTGCTTTTGAGTGTATGTCGGTAGGTATGCCTCTGCCGTTATCTTCAACAGACGCACTTCCGTCTTTATATAATTTTATTTCTATCTTATCAGCATATCCGTTTGCCACTTCGTCAACCGCATTATCAACGATTTCCCAAAGTATGTGGTGAAGTCCTTTAACCGAAGTCGTGCCGATATACATACCGGGGCGAAGCCTTACCGCGTCAAGCCCTTCGAGTATTTTTATGTCCTCTGCCTTGTAAGTATTTTTTGCCATATTACTCTCCCTAAGTCAACATATTGTTGTACTAAACATCTAATAGTATACTATATATTGTGCTTTTTTTCAAGTTCTAAATGAAAAAAATTT